>JBBRAY010000058.1:0-21442 GCA_038206355.1 Bacteroidia bacterium | reverse complement strand
TCCTCATTTTGACAAGCAGCATTTTCACCTGCATATTTGTGCATCAGGGGTTGAATACAAAACAGGGAAGTCACTACGGCTTTCTAAAGAAGCACTTTTGAAATTAAAAAAAGGAATCCAAAATTATCAAAAGGAAAAATTTCCGGAACTATCAAGTTCTGTTGTCCGGCTTGGGAGCAAAGAAAAATCTCCTTTAACTGAAAAGGAATATCAGTTCAAACTACGAACAGGCAGGGAAAGTGACAGGGAACAATTATCTGCTGTAATTTTGGGGTGCTATAAGAAAGCCCGTTCAAAGGACTCATTTTTAAAACTTCTCAAAGAAAATAATTTGAAAACCTATAAGAGAGGTGGGATAGAAACTGGTATTATTTTCAACGGGAAGAAATTTCGGTTTAAAGGACTTGGCTTTACTGAAGATGTATTCCGAAGCATAGAGCGTGCAAGAAAACGGGAAAATGGTTTGTCGGAAAATAGAATGGCAGATTTGGAAAGAATAAGCAGGAGTCCAAACCGATAGTATAGATTATTTTAAACTGACCGAATTGATCAGCTACGTACCCAACTCCCACAAAGCAGTTATAAATGCATCGACGTTTTATTCTCTTCTATGAACTTGCAAATTCAATAGTGTTAAACCATTTTCTTAGCAGAAAATTTTTTTTGAAATTCTTCTCGATTACAACTTCAATGAATTGAAAGAACTATAGCCAAAAAAAATTCAAAGGACAATGCATTTTCCCTATTTTATAGCATGAGATCTTTAATTAGTATAATTTTTTCAAAAGGGCACTCGGTGATCACTACATAAGGCATTTTCAACCTGGTTGCAGACATAAAATTATTTCTCCACTATTACTTTCTTTGTCTGACTACCCCATGTTGTTGAAAGGCGTACCACATAAACACCCGGACTGATATCGGGGATGCCAATGATTCGACTATTGAAACCATTAGAGGTATTAAAGTTGCTTTTCAAGATAACCCTTTCAGTAATGTCGTACACCTCCAACTGAATGTTTTCTGATTCATTCATAAAAAAGTTTAAATGTAGTTGCAAAGCGGGATAATTAATAAATGCAGAGAAATCCATAAGTGGGTTCCTCTCTTCTATTTGTAAGCCAATTGGCGCCAGCTTAACCACCCAATAGTCTGTGTAATTTATCGAGTGCCGCCCGCTTACATCACCATCATTTGAATCAGTTTTTCCAACCACCAGATATCCGCCATCTCTTGAATCGGTTATTCCGTAACCTTCTTCCTCAATAGATCCGCCCATGCATACTGTCCATAGTTCATTACCTGCGCTATCTACTTTTAATGTATAAAAATCAAAATCTCCATGATCACAATGAGCAATCGAATCATTCGAAAAAGATCTGCCAACAAAAACAAAGCCACCATCACTTGTTAATTTAGAATTAAAAGGTCCTTCAAAATCTGAAGTACCGTAGCATTTTTGCCAAATAATGGCTCCCGAGCTATCGGCCTTAAGCAGAAAAGCATCCGCATTACCATGATTACCGCTTATATCTCCATCATTAGAAGCAGTAATGCCGGATAGGACATATTCGCTATCAGACAATATTTCTACCATAATAAAAACTTCACCGTAAGATCCCCCAATACACTTTTGCCAAATTATTTCTCCTGAGTCTGTAAGTTTTAGAAGCCACCCGTCACCGTTACCATGACTACCGGATACATCTCCATCATTGGAGGTAGTACCTCCTGCTACTATATATCCTCCTGTATTTAATTGACGAACTGAAGAAAATTCATCACGACTTGTTCCTCCATAGGTCTTTGCCCAAATAAGATTTCCGATTTTATCTGTTTTTACCAGCCATCCATCATCTACGCCACCGTGATATCCAATAACATCTCCGTCATTGGAACCACAATTTCCGGCAATGATGAATCCGCTGTCTGAGGTCTGTTGTATATCATACGGCCATTCACCACCACTCCCACCATAGCAATGGCTCCATTGTATATTGAATGCGCTGTCCACCTTGATCAGCCAAAAATCATCTGTAAAATTGAAATGTCCTGCAAGATCAAAATCATCAGAAACAGATTGCCCCACCAAAACATATCCCCCATCAAAAGTTTGTTTAATTAAGAATCCCATTTCAGCTAATGAACCTCCGAAACATTTTTGCCATACCAGATTTCCCAAGCTGTCTAGCTTAATGACCCAGATATTTGATATCCCATGATTTCCGGATACATTCCCGTCATTTGAATACGTTGTGCCAATTACCGCAAAACCGCCATCTGCTGTCTGGACACATGCATTGGCCATTTGCTGGTCTGTGCCACCAAAGCACTTGGCCCATTGAATAGAAGGGGCTTGCGGAAAGCATGTGGAACATATGGATATAAAGTAAAATATCAAAGTTGTTTTTTTCATCCTAATTTAATTTAATGAACTTATTACTATTGGCTCCATTTATGAGGAGAAAATAAATTCCTGAAGGAATCCTGGAAATATCAAAGCTGAATTGTTCTGAATTCGAAATTTCTTTAAAAAGAATTTCATTTAAAGTATTTATGATTACTAACTGATCACCCTTTCTAATGTTACGTAACCATCCGACGAAGTACATCTTGATTTACACTTAGACATCATTTTACTTTGCTCAAAAAAATATCATGAGCAATTTAGAGAAAAACTTGTCCGCCACAGCAGGAGTTGCGCAAAAGAAGGCGGAGAAATCGGTCCCAGTACTTCAATCCCTGCACCTGTGGCTGAAAGAAAAGATCACTACTGTAACTCCGAGCTCTGCTATCGGGAAAGCCATCAGCTATTCACTGCCGCGTTGGGAGCGACTCATGCTTTATGCACACGATGGCAGACCGGAGATAGATAACAATCCGGTCGAAAATTCCATCAGACCAATTGCCATCGGAAGAAAAAATTATCTCTTCGCCGGATCACACGATGCAGCACAACGGGCAGCGATGATCTATTCTTTGCCGGGTACCTGTAAACTAAAAGGCGTGGAACCTTTTCAATGGCTGAAGAATATTTTTGAAGTCTTACCCGACTGGAAATTTAACCGACTGGAAGAACTCTTGCCCTAAAATCTCTTTCTCCGCGCAAAACATAATCATTACTTTTAACCATGACTATACGTGGTTGGTCGGATGCTTACTGTACAAATTATTAATTAGTAATTTGTACAGTCTTTTAGGGGGCTAAGACATTAATATTAAATTTTAATTGCTTCAAAAATAAATTTGGAAAGGAAAAATTTAAGTAGATTGAGAAATCACTTGAAGGAAAAATATTAAATATAATTCCTACCAAGAGTGATATTTATTCATGACCACCTATTTTTGGTTTATGGTTACATCATATTTACATTATTCTATGAAAATTTTTTTAGTTATTATTTCAGATTTTGTTAAAATTCTTAATAAATAAATTCCATGACTTAACCACCCAATGTTAGTTTCATATTTATTAAAACCAATATTCATTTTGAGATTCATGTTGAGAATTTCACGACCATCAATATCAAGAATTTGTAGTTCTGAGAGTTCAGTAAAGTCGCTATAAAAACTAACAGATAAAGTGTGTTTTGTTGGAAATTGGTAACAGAATAGATTAGTTAGTTTATTAGTCTGCAAAGGAATACCAACAGTAGCTGGAGAAAGCTTTACAACCCAGGCATCTTCATTGCCATGATTAAAGCTGCCAGTGACATCACCATCAAAAGAAAATGTGCTGCCAACAAACAAAAATCCGCTATCTAATGTCTGAATGCATTCATCACCTTCTTCACCATCACTTCCTCCCATGCATTTCTGCCATAGAATATTGCCGATACTATCAATATTCAGAATCCATGCATCATTGCACCAATAAGGTGCACACCACATTCCATGATTTCCAGAAACATCACCATCGTTTGAAGTAGTAGTACAACAAAGAATAAATCCTCCATCAAATGTTTTTGAGATATTATGGCAGTAATCATCTCCATTACCCCCATAGCACTTTTGCCATTGAAAGTCGCCATCACTATCGACTTTTACAACCCAGACGTCCATCTGCCAGACCAAAGTGTCATGCCTACCTGATACCCAACCATCCCCAGATAATGTATACCCAGATAGCAAATAACCTCCGTCATTGCACTGTAACATACATGAAAGGAAGTCATCTTGTGAACCGCCATATGATTTGTCCCAAATCTTATTACCCAAGGAGTCAACTTTAAATATCCAAAAATCCCAACCTCCAAAATAATTGCTCACATCTCCATCGGATGAGTTGGTGTTCCCACCTATTACATAAGAACTTCCTGTAGTAAAAACATCCACAGAAAAATCTGTACCAGATCCACCAAAACATTTCTGCGATTGGATATTTCTAGAACTATCTATTTTAACCACCCAACAATCTGTATTTCCATGAAGTCCTCCGCCTGTTACATCTCCATCAATAGAACCTGTAGATCCTGCAATTATATAACCACTATTATGCGTAGATTTACTACTAATAAAAATATCGTAATCTGAGCCCCCGTAGCACCGTTGAAAAATTACATCACCATTAGTGTCAATATCTGCAAGCCAGGCATCAGGCACCCCTGGTTGATGATTTCCTATAACATCTCCGTCATTGGAATTTGTGGTCCCTACTATTGATACCCTTCCATCAGGATGAGGGAAACAGGGGCCGCCTTCGTTATCGCTACCACCGTAACACCTCTGTGAGATCATATTGCCAAAAACATCTAGTTTCAGAACCCAGAAATCTCCGTTCCCATGATTGCCGCTCACGTTTCCGTTTACAGATGTTGTCCCTCCTGTAGCAATAAAACCGCCATTATTTAACTCGGAGCCTAGAAAGAATGCCTCGCTTCCAGTCCCCCCAAAACATTTTTGCCAAACTATTGACGGAGTCTGGGATTTAGTTTGTTGTACAAATAAAAGAAAACTAAATCCAAATATTAGATTAATATGGTTCATTAGATTTAATTATTTTTTCAGGAATTCTATTTCCAACTTTTATTATATAAATTGCTGGTGGAAGGTTACTAAGATTTATTTTCATGAAATCCTTCGTGGCTCTTTCTTGATATAATAAATTTCCAAGAAGATCAAATAACATTACAACTTCTCCCTCTGTAATACTTTCGATTTGGGCAAAACTTGTAGCTGGTATTGGCACAACTTTAAATCTCTGTTTATTGATATCTACCAAGTCATTTTTTTCAGAGTTGGCCAAACGATTTTCCGGTCTATTTCCAATACCAGAGCATAAAGAAATATTATCTGCAATGTAACCATCCGACGAAGTACATCTTGATTTACACCTAGACATCATTTTACTTTGCTCAAAAAAATATCATGAGCAAGGTAGAGAAAAACTTGTCCGCCACAGCAGGAGTTGCGCAAAAGAAGGCGGAGAAATCGGTCCCGGTACTTCAATCCCTGCATCAGTGGCTGAAAGAAAAGATCACTACTGTAACTCCGAGCTCTGCTATCGGGAAAGCCATCAGCTATTCACTGCCGCGTTGGGAGCGACTCATGCTTTATGCACACGACGGCAGACCGGAGATAGATAACAATCCGGTCGAAAATTCCATCAGACCAATTGCCATCGGAAGAAAAAATTATCTCTTCGCCGGATCACACGATGCAGCACAACGGGCAGCGATGATCTATTCTTTGCCGGGTACCTGGAAACTAAAAGGCGTGGAACCTTTTCAATGGCTGAAGAATATTTTTGAAGTCTTACCCGATTGGAAATTTAACCGACCGGAAGAACTCTTGCCCTAAAATCTTTTTCTCCGCGCAAAACATAATCATTACTTTTATGCATGACTATGTCGAGTAGCCAAGTGGAATTTCACCACAAGGCTCTCACAGAACCGTGCTTGATAGTCTCCCATCACACGGCTCTTTCAGATCAGGTACTAACAATAATGTTCCTTTGTTTCATAATGACCAATCATCCTTTTTACAGTTGTTGTTCACTATGAAACTGATCTGATCCAGCCCTTCGCTCCTTTTTCCTTTCGGAAACTATCATCACTACTACGACTGAATCCGTCCCTGCATGATCTTGTTCCGCCTCACAGGGTTTCTGCTTGTGCTTCACATTCATTCGATCATGCAAGTTCCCTTGTTCCATTAAAAAGCCTGATTATGATTCCTGCTACCTGTACACCGCCTGTCATTTAGCCGGCACCAGATTACCGCTGCTAAATTTAATTCCGAATTATCTACACGCATATTTCGTTTTGACAGGGTCTATGACGATATCGATGTTTTAACAGTAATTTACTTTTGTTCAGCTCTCATAATCTTACCTGACGAATCTTCTTCGCCTTTTCCTCAATCGCTCAGCACCTCTGCCTTTCGGACACAAGCACCATTGAGTGGTTTGTAAGCTCTGTCTGTCAGCGCTTACGGTGGGTCTGCCACCATCATTTTAATAGCATGCATTTTCTTTTCCTTTAAAAAATAATTTGCTTCAAGGCACACATGTACTTCGTCGGATGGTTACTTTTTTTCTACAACTTTTCCTGTAAAAATGCTAAACTTTGTAGTTATACGTAGGAAAAATATTTTACAATTCAATTTGCTAACTGGAATTTGAAAATTATTACTTCCATGGTTCATGATAATTTCATTGTAAATTAATGTTCGTCCTAATAGGTCAACTAATTCTATGCGGCCCGAACTAACATAATCGCTAAAAATATTTATGTGGAGAATTTTGGCTTCATCAATAAAATAATCAATATTATCAGTTTTAAATAAGTTAGAGTTTATACCGACTTGCTGGTTTGATAATTTCAAAATCCAAGCGTCACTTTCTCCATAATTAACATGACCAGTTATATCTCCGTCTGCTGAAAATGAATAGCCAGGCAATAAATAATCTCCATTTGGGGTCAATAAGCAACATGAGCTAATATCGCTTAAACTTCCACCAAAACATTTTTGCCAAACAAGTGACCCCGCACTATCAATTTTAACCAGCCAAATATCTTCACATGGATAAGGAAAGCAAGAAGTTCCATGATTTCCTGTAACATCGCCATTCCCCGAGTTAGAAAAGCCGGTAATAATAAATCCACTATCATAATCTTGAATGACTGATCCAGCCTCATCTTCCCTTGACCCGCCCAGACACTTTTGCCACAAGAAATTTGCCTGACTATCAAGCTTTATAATCCAATAATCGCTTACCCCAAAGATTGAATCATGACTTCCTGAAATAAAACCATCTTGAGAGGTTGTTCTACCTGCGAGAATAAATCTTGAATCTGGCGTTTGTATAAAGGTATTTAAGTATTCATCTGAACTCCCACCATACGATTTATCCCAAAGTTTCGTGCCCAAAGTATCTATCGCAAATATCCAAAAATCATAACCGCCCAAAGGAGCAGTAATATCTCCATCAAAGGAGCCGGCATAACTTCCTACTACAAATTTGTTTGATGACACTTCAACAACACCTACCCCATAATCATCATACGACCCGCCAAAACATTTTTGCCACTGAATATCCCATGAGTTGTTTAACTTAAGAATCCAGACGTCGCCACCTCCATGATTATTAATGCCAACCAAATCACCATCGACAGAAGCGGTAATACCTGATAAAATCAGTCCCCCATCACTTGTAATCGATACGCTATTAAATCCTTCATTGTCTGATCCTCCGAAACATTTTTGACGAATAATATTTAAAGAAGTATCAGTCTCCACAAGCCACCCATCGTATGTATTCGTAGAATGATTTCCTGAAACATTTCCATCGTTGGAGGTAGTTCCTCCTGCAAAAATTAAATTTCCATTTGGAAATTTCACACAGCTATTAAAGGCGTCGCTATTTGATCCCCCTAAACATTTTTCGTTAATTAAATTACCTGATGAATCAAGCTTAACCAACCAAACATCATTCTGTCCATGGTTTCCACTAACATTTAAGTCGGTAGAATTGCTACTACCGTTAAGTATTATATCACCATTCCCGATTGTTACTAAAGAACCAAACGAATCAAAATCTGAACCACCAAAGCTCTTTTGCCATTTAATTACTGGTGCTTGTGCGACAACTATCTTGAGGCTCCAAGATATTGAAGCAATAGTCAAAAAGGTCTTATTAATATGCATCCGATTTTATGATTTTCTGGGGCTTCATGCCATCAACTTTTACCAGGTAAATTCCAGGGCTTATCGAAATTAAATTCAATTTCAATGTACCTGTCTTACTGATCTCTTCCGCCACTAAGTTACCTAATAAATCATAAACTTCAACCTGATCCCCGGCCTTAAGATTCTCGATCAAGGCATACTCGGACGCAGGATTAGGGTGCACTTTCAAAGTAAGTTGGTCCTCAAGTATTCCATTATTTCCTGGCGATGCCTCTCGCATACCGCTGCAACTTAGGCCATCTTCAACTGTACATCCCCATAAATCGTATGTTGGGTTTGGGTCCGGAAACCTGTCCCTACAAGTTGAGAAGTGTGTATTATCTTGAATTGTAGTGGCTGAAAATGGCAAATTAAGAGCTCCAGTAGATGCACAAGCTGGGCCATAGTATGAAGGAATTATAAATGTTGGAGTTGGCATTGGTGCAATTGTAGTGCCGTTCTTATAGCAATTATCATATCCCCAACAATAATCGTATGTACCAGCATTTCTTACAGAACCAAATGCAGCATTGCAACCAGCCCATCTATTATAATAGAGCCTATTATTGCCTACAAAATTTACGTATGCAAATTGAAAGAACATGTAATTTCCGGAATAGCCTGAGCTTGCCACTGGATACCCGTTGCAAGCTGGTGGAGTAAGCGTACCAAGGAATCCATTTTGTCCTGTGTTGATGAAATCACAGTTTTTAATTATCTGGCAATTCAATGAAGCAAGTGCACCAACTCCAAAACCAGGAGAACCTGCAAGTCTGCACAACTCATTATTATACCCTGTTTTAAAATAACATTGATCAAATAATTGTCGCGCATAAGATGGAGCACCATCCCCCAAGTGAATCATGTATTGATGATGTGGAACTGTTGCATTCCAATTTCCGCAATCCACAAAACAGTCGGGAGTAAAACTAAACGGAGTGCCACCTACCGTGTATTCCTCATTAAAGATGCATTTTATAAATCTTGTTTCATCACTGTTTGGGAATATTATATTATTTATCCTTGCATCATAAGTATAGTTAATAGGTCCGACAAAATTACAACAAGTGAAATGAGTCCTTTTTGCTGATATGCAAATTGGGTTGCCATTTTTTAAAGCATCATGACCGGATGCATGACCAACAAAGAGACAATTTTTAAATTCAAAATCTGTCTCCCCATTCCTAACAATTAAGTTTGGCTGGAATGTGTTCTGGACGCCAGTTCGATAGTTTAACTTGAACTCACAGTTGTCAAACAAACCTCGTGAGGCAGCCGCATAAATTAATGGGTGTGCGGCGTACGATTCGCTTTCAATATCAACGCCACTAGCTTCAAATGTAGTTAGCGTTATGACAGCATTCTCATTGAATTGACATCTTAGCGCGCGTAAGCTTCGGCCGGACTCCCACGCGAGGCCGCAGCAACCATTTCTATTAAACTTTGAATCTACAAGCACAACATGAACATTCGGCTGGGTTTGTAGGGAATTGGATGGGTGGATGCCGAAACCGACGTAACCGAAATCATGAATATTTACATTATAAAGAAAAACAGAATTTGTTTGATCATAAAGTTCAATTGCTGTATGACCTCCAATAATCCCCGAGCCATCGCTACTATTACCCCCACCAACATTTAAGTTAGGTAAATTTCCATCTATATCTAAATCGTAAAAACTAATTATATGCGAATTGCTAATATCAAATAAATCTCCCGGAAACGCATTGTACTTCGAATCGCAAAATGGTCCGCATGGTAAATATCGTTTGCCGCGGTCGGCCACAACAGGATCATCTAATGGAACAAATGATCCATAACGTAAACAATCAATGTAACGAATGTGTGGCAGGTCTCCTGTAATTGGATCAGGTATTCCTTTAAAGACAATATTCTCGCACCCATAAAGTGAAAAAATATTGTGCCCTCTCGCATAAAAACAAAAATTCCCATTGGCACCGTAAGGAGTTTGCCTGCCAATATCATACTGACCGGGAGGGAAAAATAGAGTAAACGTCTGACCAGGGGGTAAATTACCGCACACAAAATTTCTGATATATTGATCAGCGGCTTCAAACGCGCATTCATCCGCGGCGCTTATATTCACATTTGGATCAGCCCCGAAATCTGGATAAGTATTGTAAGGCGCGACGCTATAGGGTGCAATCAGCATTTCGTAACAGTTATGCGGCGGCCCACATGGATCATAATTACATCCTGGTAAATAATCAACTCCATAGCATCCGGGGCCTGTATTGCAGGGAACTGAACTTTGAACATTAAAAGGAATTGATCTTAGACAGCCTAAATTATCAGTAATATCAAAAGTATAACTTCCATCAGCTAACCCAGAAACACTTGAATTCGAACCTCCTGAAGACCAAGAATACCAATACGGTGGAGTGCCACCTGAAACATCAACATGAGCAGAACCATCAGATGTTGAATCTGTTGTAGGGTCGGTAGTGTATAGCTGTATTTGAATTTCAACAGGGTTGTCTAATGAAATTGTGTCAATAACTTGACACCCAAGAGAGTCTGTTACCACTACCAGATATTGGCCATAAGTTAGGCTATCAATCATTGAAGTTGTATCTCCTGTAGGATACCAAACGTAGCTAAAAGGTGAGACTCCCGTTGCTGTAATAGTGATTTTACCTTCATGACCATCGAAGCAAATATTATTTGTCTTGCTTTCTGAAATTGATGGCCCGCCTGAATTTCCGACGAACACTGTAGTAAATGAATGACACCCATTTTCGTCAGTGACTATTACAGTATCAAATCCGGATGGTAAATTTAACTCTTCATTGGTTGTTCCGCCACTACTCCATTCATAGGAGAATGTTCCTGTACCTCCTGATGCAGATATTGTGGCCGTTCCAGTAGAATCACCGCATGTGGATTCGGATGTTGAAACCTCAAGTGAAATCGCCAAAGGTTGTGTAATAGTTACATTCAAGATCGTCAAACATCCACCATCATTTACGGTCACTGGATAAACTCCAGCCTCTAACTCGTTTAATGGCCCAGGACTGCAAGGTAATACTGATGTGAATTCCTCTGAGCATTCGGGGCAAGCAATCGTCAGCATTCCTGTATTACTTCCAAAACAATCTACATTGATAATGCTTTCAATATCCGCTTCTGGACCATCGCTATCTGATATTCCAAAGGTTGTGTCAACACTGCATCCTTTTACATCACTAACATTGACTTCATAAATTCCAGATGGCATTCCACCAATACTATCTGACACTTCGCCTAAATGGTCCCATAGATAATAATATTCAGTTTCGCCACTCGGAACAACTTTTGCTGTCCCGATTGATGAATCACAAAGCGAAGAAGTCGTTGTAAGAGTGAACAAAATGGAATCTGGATTATTAATAACTACAGAATCTGACACCGTACACCCTCTGGAATCAGTAACTGACACAAAGTACGTACCAGCGGAAAGCTCCCATACACTGGCAGTTCCTCCAATAGTTGGGGACCAGCTATAAGTATATGGAGGCGTGGCACCCAGGGCACTTGCTGTGGCGGTTCCATTATTATTTCCAAGACAAATAACATCCGTATAGGTAATAATTGGTCGCAATGAGGTGCAAAATTTATCAGCTAAGGAAATCACGCCAAATATATTTAGTGTGTCCAAGGAGACAACGGAACCGGACGTGAGCGTTCCGGTTGTTCCCGCATTTCCTTTGTCCATCCATTTGTTTATCGAGGTATCCCAAACAGCAACTCGCATGCTGTCTAAACCAAACACATTACAGCTTAAAGTATTCCAACCCAACTTTACAGTTACTGCGCTGCTGCCATTGTTACGGTCAAGTACCCAGTATTCACATGTACTTTCGTTTTCAATGGTGGTATCAGCATTGGTACCTTTAACCGGATTTTCCCATTTATATCTTGCGGTGTAGGCGTCTGAGGTATTTGAAGGCGCGCTAATTGAGAGGGGATGGTAATCAGATTGTACACCTGACTTACTTGCATTGACAACTCCTAACGGAAATGTAAATGCATCGTTGCCAACTTTTTTTACCGGTCCTACAATAAAACTTGAATCGCTTGCACCTGATACAATCACGTTATCAGGCACAATTAGTAAGTTAGTAGTATCAGTTGCGATGAATCCTTTCGTCATGAATAATGTATCAGTAAGTGTGAGGGGATAAGTGAGTCCGACTCCATCACCTGAATTATTTAATTCAATCCTTTTGAATAAGGGAATATAAGAGCCGGTTTTACTTAGAATCTGAGTTCCGCTCCCATCAACTATTACTTTCCCACCATTAGCTCCGAATTCAACAGAAGAAGTGCCATCCACTATTATGTTACCTGCAAATGTTGAGTTCTTTGTATAAGCAGGATACATTTTTACCAATGAAGAACTGCTGCTTGTTCCGTACTGCTTAAAAGTAACGCTGCCATTAAAATCATCAGCAGTAGAGTTTGCCAAAGAAAATGTATGGCTGTGCGCTATGACCGAATCAGTAATGTATGTTGTACCGTTAAATACATTACCCCCTGTGCTGGCATCATTACTTGCATGGAAACGTGTGAAGGAAGCAGTGCCATTGAAAGTACTTCCATTGAGCTGCAAGCGCTGTCCGAGATAGGTAAAACTACCATTAAATACATTTCCTGTACCTAGAACTAGAATGGTGTTGTTTCCTGTGGCTGTATTTGTGGACATATTGAATGAAGTCGCAGTCGTGTTATTCTGCGTCACATTCTTCATATTCAATTCTCCGGCAAAACCACTTACAAGACTAATCGTTGCACTTGTGTCCAGCACCGTGGTTCCACCTGAACTGCCAAAGAGCATTCCTGAATGTACACAATCAAGAGTCAATGCTCCCTTAATCGTTACCGTACCCGAGGTAGCAACTGAGTATCTGCTGGTGAGTGTGGTGGTAACGCTGTTCTTAAACAATGTAGCGCCTTGGAATAGCCCGTTCTTTATCGCAATTGTTCCTGTACCAACGTCGTTGATAGTGGCTGTGGTTGCAAAAGTATCTGCTACCGATGAGCCAAGGGTAAAAGTGTAATTGGTGACAGGAGATGTATTGGAAATGTATGTTGAGCCGCCAAAATAACAACCGCTGGAACTTCCGTTCTGGCTCCCTGCATGAGTTAGTGAGTCTGTTCCAAGAAATCTCGCGCCCGATAACGTGAGGATCGGTGCGCTTACATTTAGATTTGTATTAAAAATACTACCCGAAAGAATTTCAAGTGTAGCGCTTCCTGAAAGTGATAGTGAAATAGCAGGGGAACTCCCGCTTTGCACAAATCCTTTTAATGTAAGAATCCCTGCACTAAAACCGCTCCCACCTATTGAAATACTTTTTCCCGAAGAAAGTGTAGAGCTTCCTGTTGAATATCCAAAATAGATATTGCGGCTACTGCTATTTAATACAATGTTTCCGGTAAATGAAGACGATCCATACTGATTAAAAACAATTCCTCCGGTGTTGCACGTTACGTCGCTGAAATAATTCCCGGTGCTTTGGTGGGCAAGGTAAATAGTGCCAGTGCTGGTTGCAGAAAGCGTTAGGGCAGCATTGAAAGTATCACGCGCTGAAATGGTATTGGCCATTACAAGGTTCCCTGTTCCCGAGTCAATTAATGTGACCGCTCCGTTAAAAATATTGTTTCCGATTCCATTGTCACTGGTACTGCCTTTTTTAACCGCAGTAAGGGTGCCATTAAAAACAGAGCCATTAAAAAGAATGTTGTTTCCGGTTGCAGATACTGCAGCTCCGAATGTGGTTCCTGCAAATGTTATGGTGGAAGTTCCCGAACAAGTAACAGTTCCATTGTTAATTGTTCCTGCATTAAAAGTTGCAAGGGCGGAAATATTCAGCGTGTACCCATTGCAATCCAATACGCCGGAAGTCATGGTGAGGCGCTTGATGGTGGTATTGGCTGCCAAAACCGGATTGTTCGTCTGGTTGGTGATGGTGACAGAATCGTTGGTGGAAGGCGTACCGTTAGGACTCCAGTTTGTTCCTGTTGACCAGTCGGTGCTGGTTGTGCCAGTCCAGGAATAGTTTCCTGCAAACGAAATTGAAAATGAAAGGAAAAAGAAAATAGAAGCGAGTACGGTGCGTTTATTCGTTTTCATTGGTGTTGGTTTATTTGGTTGGTGAATAGTTACCGGTTAAATACTATAGCATCGGTGTGTGAGTGATCATCACGTTCAAGAATTACTTCGCTGAAGTAGGAAGTAAGTCCATCGAAACTGCCAAGACCCAGAGTTACCGTATAATCAGTCCGGCTATAGGTGCACCCATTACCAACACCGCCCGAAACATCAAAGGCAAATGTTTTATCAAGTAAATCAGAGCCGCCGCTTGCTATTCCAAGCTTTACATGAAGCGAAGTAATGCTGCTAACTTCAAAAAGATCAATGGTCATCACCACGGCAATGGCGGTGCTGTCGCTGATATATGGAATTGAATCAGCATCCATGCAATTGGTGATACAAGTGGTTTCTACAGAGGTGGAAATAACAGGATACGTGCTTTGCTGTGCTTCAGATGGCCTCGCGTAAAAGGCAAGAAAAAAAAACAGCAGCAGAAATTTTGAGGTGTGTTTCATTGGGATTAGGGTTAGTATGAAATTGAATTGAAAAAAAAAGGACATAAAAAAACCCGCTGCACCATAGGTACGAGCGGGAATGCTGAATATCTTGCAGGTTATTTTTTCTAACCGTGAACCGTGAACCGTGAACCGTTTTCCGTTTTCATGTTTCTAAAAATGTTCATCAAACGTATATAAAATATTTATCCGGAAAACAAATGATTCAACGTCGGCGGGAAATAATTGAGGAATGGATGGATATGATGGGTGAATGGAAAAAAGCTCGTTATTAAAAAAAGCCTTTTGTATCAGTCTTGTGTGAATTACCAAAAAAAACATGGTCCCGATAAATTTCGAAAACTGATTTGTATGCGGGATATAGCCGTCTTTCAATCAAATGGCATTAACGTTGTGGCATGAGAAATATATCTACTGACGCCATATCTTCGATTAATTATTTCAAATCAAAAAGCGATCTCACCCCCGGAATTCTTTCCACCGTAAATCCTTCAGCATACCTCACTCCCATCGGCCTTCCAAATTCAGTGGCACGCGCAAAGAGGGCCTCAATAAATTCTTTTGTAGATATAGGTGTTACGGGCTCCTTCGAAAGTTCAGAATAAAACTGGCTCTTATAAGCATGAATCGCTTTCATCTTCTTCTCAATCACTGAAGAGATGTCAATTGCAAAATCAGGCTTGAGGTATCTGTCCTGTATGTAATGATAAACAGCTCTTGGCCTCCATTCCTTTTGTGGTTTATTCTCTGTTTCGGTCTTTACCCTCATCAGTCCGGAGTAAAAACACGCATCCGACACCAGTGCAGCCGCCCTTCCATGATCGGGATGTCTGTCGTGGATTGCATTGCAAAGAATAACTTCCGGCTGGTATTTTCTGATCATAGAAATCACACCATACTGATGCTCCATATCATTGCTGAAAAATCCGTCTTTAAATCCCAGGTTTTCACGAACCGCCAGTCCAAGAATTTTAGATGCCGCAGCCGATTCCTTTCCACGGAGATCAGGGTTACCACGCGTTCCCAGTTCACCTCTTGTGAGATCAACGACTCCAACCTTTTTACCATCATTAACGTGCTTAATAATCGTACCACCGCATCCCAGTTCAGCATCATCAGGATGCGCAGCAAATACTAGTAGATCAAGTTTCATTGGAGAGATATAAGATATGAGTCCCGATAGCTATCAGGATGAGACATGAGATATGAGAAAAAGCAAAAGTATCAAATTTGCCCATCAACTTCATTCATCCCTCTCAACTATTCAACCAATCAACTAATCAACCAATAAACCAATCAACTTTTCAACCAATCAACCAATCAACCAATCAACCAATCCTTCCAATCCCTACCTTCGCACAAACACTTACAATGAAAATCGCTTTTCACGGAGCTGCACAAACCGTAACCGGCAGCCGTCATCTGATAACAACTGATTCAGAAAAAAAAATTCTCCTCGACTGCGGCATGTTCCAGGGAATGGGAAAAGAAACCGATGAACTCAACCGCCATCTCGGATTCAATCCTGCAGAAGTTGATGCGCTCATTTTATCCCATGCACATATTGATCACTCCGGAAATATTCCTTATCTCGTAAAGCAGGGCTTCAGGGGAAGCATCTACTGCACGCATTCAACCCGCGACTTATGTGAAATCATGCTCTCTGATACGGCGCACATACTGGAAAGTGATTTGCGTTTCATCAATAAAAGAAGGAGAATAAAACACCAACCGCTCTTTGAACCGGCATTCGGTCAGGAAGACGTTGACCTTACAATGACGCTCATGAAGCCGGTCTCATTTTTACAGAAAACGATTTTAAATGAAGACGCCGAATTTCATTTCACGGCCAACGGACATATTCTTGGAAGCGGAGCGGTAAACCTTACCGTAAAAACAAAATCAGGTAGCAAAAAGATTTTTTTCTCCGGTGACATCGGACGGCCGCATGATAAAATTCTTGTCCCGCCACAACCTTTTCCTCAGGCAGATATTATTCTTTGTGAATCAACTTATGGAAACCGACTGCATCCATCAGCAGAGGAAACAGAAAAAAGATTATTCCATGTAGTATATGAAACCTGCGTGTTAAAAAAAGGAAAACTCATTATTCCGGCATTCTCACTCGGTCGCACACAAGAGGTTGTATATGTCCTCAATAACATGAAGAACAAAGGCATGCTTCCTCCCATTCATGTTTATGTGGACTCCCCGCTTTCCATCAATGCCACTGAAATTATGCGCGCGCATTCTTACAGTTTCAATCATGAAATTAAAGAGGAAATGAAAACTGATCCCGATCCATTCGGTTTCGGTGGATTGAAATATATAAGGGATGCTGAAGAATCAAAATTGCTGAACAGCTCGAAGGACCCGTGCATTATTATTTCTGCATCCGGCATGGCAGAAGCCGGAAGAATCAAACACCACATCCTGAATAATATTGAAGGCGAAAGCAACACGATACTGATTGTCGGATATTGTACCCCTACAAGTCTGGGAGGACAACTTGCAGCAGGTAACAAGCAGGTTCACATCTACGGTAAAGAATACGATGTAAAAGCAAAAGTAGAAGTGATGAATTCATACAGCGCCCATGGCGATTACAATGAAATGCTTCAGTTCCTTTCTTGCCAGGATCCCAAAGCCGTAAAGAAAATATTTTTGGTGCATGGTGAATTAGACGTTCAGACAGAATGGAAAACCAGGCTGATGAATGCCGGGTTTAAGAATATTGAGATACCGGAGCGGCATACTGAGTGGGAGATTTGAATGCAGGAGATGACAGACAATGGATAATGGACAAAAAACAATATGATTTAAATAAATGAGAAACATCTTTACGATTATTTTTTTTCCTTTGATCCTTTACTCCCTCTGTTCAACCAGCCAGATTACTTTTCAGAAAACGTATCGCTGTGGCGTTTTTGGAAGTTATGCAAGTTCTGTTAAAATAACAAGCGATGGCGGCTATGTAATTACCGGAGGATCCTTTGATTCATTAGGTTCGGGAATATTTATTTTAAAAGTTGCAGCATCCGGAGATACGATTTGGTCCAGGATTTATCATGCAGCTGGCGGTGAGGATGCCGCTTCCATCGTTCAGTCTTTTGATGGTGGTTATGCAGTATGTGGGAATACAGCGAGCTTTCCTCCAGGTGGCAATAATACATTCCTTCTTAAAGTAGATAGCTTAGGAAATTTGCAATGGTTAAAAAAATATGAAACAGGGTTTCACCCGAATTACCCTTTTAGCTTAATACAAAAATCTGATAGTGGATTTGCAATTTCAGGAACTTACGACCCAACTTTTAATAGCGGCGGTGCTGTTTTAATTCAAACCGATAAATTTGGGAATACAGGTAATCTGGTTAAATACGGAAGTCACAATTGTTATTTTCATTCATTGGATCACACAATAAATAATGGTTTTATATTCTCAGGAACAAGGTTATCCATTGATTTAAATATAACAAAAAGAAATCAAAACGGATTTTCCTGGAGTAAAAACTATAATGCTATTCCAAACTCTGTTGAAGGTTCTCAGTCTTGTATTCGTCAAACTTCTGACGGAGGCTACATCGTATCATGTGATTATACTTTTTATACCCCGGTTGTAAACCGTGACATTTGCTTATTAAAAATAGATTCTCTTGGTATGCCCATTTGGTCGTACGCTTACGGGGGTACCGAAATAGACGGGTCCTTTAATGTTGAAGAAACTATTGATGGTGGATTTATTGTTTCCGGTTACACTGAATCATTTGGTGCTGGACAAAATAAAGATATTTATGTTATCAAAGTTGATAGCTCCGGCTCATTGCAATGGTCAAAAACTTATGGCGGAGCAATGGTTGAAGGGTTTAATACCACGGTTCAACAAACTGCTGATAATGGGTATATCATTGGTACTTCAACCACGAGTTTTAATTCTGCATCTGATTTTGAAATTTATCTTATAAAAACTGATCCTTATGGAAATTCCGGTTGTAATGAGCTAACCCCTGCAACCATAGTAACCCCTGTTTCATTTCCCGGTGTCACAACTCAACCTTTAGATTCAAATCTAGCTGTCTCCGGCTTAAGTGAAACATTTACACTATCCGGCATAACAACAATTCGGGATCTTTGCCTTTATGATGGCTATAAAGGCCCGGATGCTTTTTCTGAATTTTCGATTTTCCCTAACCCGGCAACAGGAAAAATAAAGATTGAAAGTAATTTTTCTAAAATCCGGTACGTAAATATCTTTAATCTCCTTGGAGAAAAAGTATATGCCACACCGGAAGTTAACTGTCAACAGTTAACTGTGAACTGTGAATTTTTCCCTGCCGGAATTTATTTTATAATAGTGCAAACCGACAACGGGACCACAGTTAAAAAACTGGTTAAACAATAACAAACCTGTAAGAAATTAACGCCTTCCAAATAAGTTACAATATCTCTACATTTCAAAATAAAAAATATGCTTTATGACTGAATCTCTTTTAATAACCACAAGCACCTCACTCGAAGGCTATCGTGTTGTCAGGCAACTTGGACTTGTTCGTGGAATAACCGTTCGTTCACGCAGCATAGTCGGAAACATTGCAGGAAGTTTTATGACCATCTTTGGCGGCAGAAGTACCATCTACACTGAACTTTGTGAAAAGGCACGCGAAGAAGCACTGCAGCTCATGATGCAACATGGGCGCGATATGGGCTGCAATGCCATTCTCAACATGCGTTACGATGCGAACGAAGTTATGAGCGGACTAACGGAAGTACTTGCATATGGTACTGCTGTAGAAGTAGAGAAGGTCTGAGAAAAAATACTTTTAAAATTTAATGAAAGAAATCACCCACCTCATCCACAAAGAAATCTCCCTCGAATGGAAAACAAAATATTCATTCAACGGATTGCTGCTGTACGTGGTATCTACCATTTTCGTTTGTTATTTATCATTCAAACAGATCATTGATCCGCCTACATGGAATGCATTGTTCTGGATTATTATGCTCTTTGCTTCTGTGAATGCTGTTGCGAAAAGTTTCATGACAGAAAACCGTGGGCGATTGCTCTACTACTACACACTTACGAGCGCTTCTGCAGTAATTATTTCCAAAACGATTTACAATGTGTTGCTACTGGTCATTATTTCATTCATCAGTCTCCTCTTCTACTCCATTTTCATCGGCAATCTTGTACAAGACATGCCCATGTTTATCATTGGAATGGTCCTAGGATGTATGGGGTTTGCAAGCATCATGACTTTGGTTTCAGCAATTGCCAGTAAAGCCGGCGGAAATAGTACGTTGATGGCCATACTTTCATTTCCTATACTTATTCCATTGCTGATCACCATCATACAATTTACTAAAAATGCAATGGACGGACTTGACTGGAGCGTGAACTACAAATTTCTCATCTTATTAATTGCATTAAACCTGCTCACCATGGCTTTGAGTTATTTGTTGTTTCCATATCTTTGGCGGGAATAATTGTACGAAATACGGATCAATACGAATATACCAATACATTACCACTTTACCCAATGATTTGTGTGAGAGATAACGAATATATACGAATCCCGATAGCTATCGGGACAAATAACGAATTGTTCGAATTATAATGGGAATAGGTCGTTCATCCGAATTCTAACTCGTAACTTGAATCTCGTTTCTTGACTTCTGACTTTAAACTTTTAATTTAGCTCTTCGCTTTGAAATCCTGGCTTAAAATAACTTGCATCTTTTTTTTACTGATCACGATCATTGGCGGGCTTTTGGTTCCGGTTCCCCGGTTAGCAATTTTACATGAAACCATTCGGAATCTTTTTTTTCACGTGCCAATGTGGTTTGCCATGATTGCTGTGCTTGTTGCTTCGTTGTATTTCAGTTTTAAATTCCTTTCAAAAAATGACCTTGAACTGGATATAAAAGCGGTAGAATATGCGCGTGTGGGAGTTGTTTTCGGAATTCTCGGTCTCATTACCGGAAGTCTCTGGGCTAAATACACATGGGGCGCCTGGTGGACGAATGATGTAAAACTCAATGGCGCCGCTGCTACAATGCTGGTTTATTTCGCCTATTTTCTCCTTAGAAATTCTATTGACGACGAACAGAAACGCGCACGCATATCAGCGGTATACAGCATCTTCGCATTTGCACTGATGACCGTTTTCATTTTCATTTTGCCTCGCTTAACGGATTCATTACATCCCGGAAACGGCGGCAATCCTGCTTTTGCAAAATACGACCTCGACAGCAACATGCGACTAATTTTTTATCCTGCAGTTATCGGATGGTCACTCTTCGCATTCTGGGTCGCTGACATCAAAATCCGTATTCATAAAATTCAAAATTATATTGATCAAAGTCAACAATGAAATACTCCCGTCAATTTTTATTCAGAATCCTGATTGTATTTTTGTTTTTCATTCCATTCATTACTTCCGCACAAAATCCTGCAGATGTTGAAATGGCTGATACTTTCCGCTCCGATGGCAAAATTTATGTTGTTATTGGCATCATGACAATCATTCTTGTGGGGTTGTTTATTTATCTTTTCGCTATTGGTAAAAAAGTCTCTGACATTGAAAAAAAGATTTCCCAAAAAAAATAAAATAATAGAATAAGATCTAAAAAAAATACTGTAAAATATATCTCAAAAAATAAATTC
>JBBRAY010000057.1:0-21691 GCA_038206355.1 Bacteroidia bacterium | reverse complement strand
TCGTTCCGCCAGAACTTCCAAAGGTCATTCCTGAATGTACACAATCAAGCGTCAATGCTCCCTTAATTGTTACCGTACCCGAGGTAGCAACTGAGTATCTACTTGAGAGAGTGGTGGTAACGCTGTTCTTAAATAATGTGGAGCCCTGGAATAGCCCGTTCTTTATCGCAATTGTTCCTGTTCCAACATCGTTGATCGTGGCTGTGGTTGCAAAAGTATCTGCCACCGCGGAGCCAAGGGTAAAACTGTAATTGATGACAGGAGAAGTATTGGAGATGTATGTTGAGCCGCCAAAATAACAACCGCTGGAACTTCCGTTCTGGCTCCCTCCATGTGTGAGAGAGTCCGTTCCCAGAAACCTGGCACCCGACAGTGTAAGGATCGGTGCACTTACATTGAGATTTGTATTAAAAATACTGCCGGAAAGAATTTCAAGTGTTGCGCTGCCTGAAAGCGACAGTGAAATAGCAGGGGAACTCCCGCTTTGCACAAATCCTTTTAATGTAAGAGTCCCTGCACTGAACCCACTCCCTCCTATTGAAATACTTTTTCCCGAAGAAAGCGTACAACTTCCTGTTGAATATCCAAAATAGATATTGCGGCTACTGCTGTTTAGAACAATGTTTCCGGTAAATGAAGAAGAACCATACTGGTTAAAAACAATGCCTCCGGTGCTGCACGTTACGTCGCTGAAATAGTTCCCTGTGCATTGGTGGGCGAGTAAAATCGAACCGGTACTCGTTGTGGTGAGTGTTAGTGCCGTATAAAAAGTATCTGCAGCCGTGTTATTTCCCAGCACCAGATTACCCGAACCGCTGTCAATAAAGGTAACCGCACCGTTAAAAATATTACCTCCGGTACCGTTATCGCTGCTGCTACCTTTTTTGATGGCGGTCAGCGTGCTGTTAAAGACAGAGCCATTGAAGAGGATATTGTTTCCCGTAGCGCTAACAGTTGCGCCAAAAGTTGTTCCTGCAAATGTTATGGTGGAAGTTCCGGAGCATGTAACAGTACCGTTGTTAATCGTTCCTGCATTAAAAGTTGCAAGGGCGAAAATAGTCAGGGTGTACCCATTGCAATCCAGCGTGCCGGAAGTCATGGTGATGCGCTTGATGTTGGTATTGGAAGCCAAAACCGGATTGTTCGTCTGGTTGGTGATTGTGACAGAATCATTGGTAGACGGCGAACCCGCAGGAGACCAATTGGTTCCTGTTGACCAGTCGGTGCTGGTTGTGCCAGTCCAGGAATAGTTTCCTGCAAACGAAATTGAAAATGAAAGGAAAAAGAAAATAGAAGCGAGTACGGTGGGTTTATTCGTTTTCATTGGTGTTGGTGTTTATGGTTAATGAATCGTTACCGGTTAAAAACAATGGCATCGGTGTATGAGTGATCATCACGTTCAAGGATTACTTCGCTGAAGTAGGATGTAAGTCCATTGAAACTGCCAAGACCCAGTGTTACCGTATAATCAGTCCGGCTATAGGTGCACCCATTACCTACACCGCCCGAAACATCAAAAGCAAATGTTTTATCAAGCAGATCTGCGCTACCGCTTGTTGTTCCAAGCTTTACGTGCAGGGAAGAGATACCGGTTATTTCAAAAAGCTGGATATACATGACAACAGCAATGGATGTGCTGTCACTGATAGTGGGAATTGAATCTGCATCAATACAGTTAGTGATGCATGTGGTTTCCACAGAAGTAGAAAGGACGGGATACGAGTTTTGGGCATCCGCTTGAATGCATGAAGCAACTGCTATGGTAAGCAGAAAGAGAAATTTTGAAAGTACTCTCATGGGATTGGGTATTAGGAATGTATAATATTTGATTTTGTTTTCACGTCTATTCTTTATACAAAAAAGTCAACTCTACTCTGCTGTACACCTGTTTATCAACTCTCAAAATCCTTTCACATTGGACGGTGAAATGAAATTGACGAATTGAAAAAATTCTAACTTAAAGAAGATCGTCTATACTTATGTTTTAGCTTTCCGATTCAGTAGCTATATTAATCTTTGATATATTCGAATGAACAATTGGTGATGTAAATATGAATGGTGAATGAAAACCTTCCAAAAAAAGATTTGAACATTATCGCCAATAGACATATATCTGGGGTGAATAATATTTAACCGCAGAGTAAAATTCAACAGTGTTAGTTCGATTAATCTGTTATCCTGAAACCAAAAAAGGGAAGTGGTTTAAGCAAAATAAAGAGATATGTATCCCGAATACAAATCAGTTTTCGAAATTTATTGGGATGAATGCGTCATTTATTTTTCGGAAATTCACACAAGACTGCGAATAAAGCAGAGGTTCGTTCGATAGAAAAACAATAAGGTAATAAGGTTTATAGTTTATGATGATTTTTTACTAAGGCTAGGGCCTTTCAGAGGGTGTAGATAAATCTGAAAGAAATTTTTTCATTTGAAAAAGCGAACAAGGTTTGCATTCAGAACAGGTTGTTCAATTCTGATTAAACAGGTTATTCCGAATACCAATCAGTTTTCGAAATTTATCGGGATATACCGGCATGAATGCGTCTTATTTTTTTCGGAAATTCACACAAGACTGGCATAGATTATTTTTTCACATTTAATGATTGAATAAATTACCGATCTAAGATAGGTGAGCAGGGGTGTTTGTTACGTTATTTATATTTTATGTTATTTTTTCTTCCCCACCTTTTAAAAAAAGCACTGCAAAAATCGCAATAATGAATTTGATTCAGCCACCCGGCTGGTGAACTTCACCTGTTGGAATTTATAATTCGAATTTCCTTTCCCTACATTTGCCGCTCGAAAAAAATAATAAACATGTCAGAATATAAATTCGGCACCAATGCCATTCATGCCGGTCAGGAGCCGGACCCTGCCACAGGAGCCATCATGACTCCCATTTACCAGACATCAACTTACGTGCAGGCAAGTCCGGGAAAGCACCGGGGATATGCGTACGCTCGCGGAAAAAACCCCACACGTGTTGCACTCGAGACGTGTATTGCGTCTCTGGAACATGCAAAGCATGGACTCTGTTTCAGCAGTGGAATGGGAGCCAGCGACGCCATCATGAAATTGCTCCGCCCGGGAGATGAAGTTATTGCCACTGATGATTTGTATGGAGGATCATATCGGATGTTTACAAAAGTGTTTGCACACTTCGGCATCGTTTTTCATTTTGTGGATATGCACGATGATGCTGCGGTAAGAAAACACATCAACGCAAAAACAAAAATGCTTTGGGTAGAAACGCCCACCAACCCGATGATGAAGATCATTGACATTGATGCTTATGCGAAACTGGCAAAGGAAAAAAACCTGCTGCTGGTGGTAGACAATACTTTTGCTTCGCCTTATTTACAGAATCCCCTCGACATGGGTGCTCATATTGTAATGCATTCGGCAACTAAATACCTCGGCGGGCACAGCGATGTGATCATGGGATGCCTTTGTGTAAATGACGACAAGCTCTACGACCAACTTGCATTTATTGCCAACTCATGCGGTGCTGTTCCCGGCCCGATGGACAGCTTCCTCGTACTACGTGGATTGAAGACATTGCACGTGCGCATGGAACGGCATTGTTCCAATGGCGCCGCAATTGCCGGTTTTTTGAAATCACATCCAAAGGTTGATAAAGTATACTGGCCGGGATTTCCTGAACACCCTAATCACGCAGTTGCGAAAAAGCAGATGAAAGATTTTGGCGGAATGATTTCGTTCAGCATGAAAAACAATACCATTGAAGAAACCCGTCGGGTAATGGAAGGGACAAAAGTATTTTCTCTTGCAGAATCGCTTGGCGGAGTGGAGTCGCTGATCAATTTACCTTCAGTGATGACGCATGCATCTGTTCCGGTTGAGGAAAGAGAGCGCATCGGAATCACGGATTCATTGATAAGATTGAGTGTCGGAATTGAAGATATTGAAGACCTTATTCAGGATTTGAAGCAGGCAATCGGTTAATGTCAGAAAACTGTCATTCCTCGTCATAATGCAATGGTGGACAGGAAAGAACCAATATATTTGCTAAGCTTATTTTTAACTTAATATCCATCCGGCAAACGCTGTGATTTAACTGTCCTGTTTCAAAAAAATCATTAGGTTTGCTCTCCAAATTTTAAATTTTAATAAAAATGAAGAAAATTTACGCTATTGCTATCGTTTGTTGTTTAACTTTTTTAAATACTGCAATTGCGCAGGAACGTAAGCACTGTTTCACCTCAGAAGTATACAATGAAATGATGCTTCTGCACCCGGAAATGAAACAATCGGAAAAGGAACTTGAAGAATTTACCAAAAACTTTGAAAGGAATTTTGCCGGTTCAAGACAATCATCAGTAATTCTCACCATTCCGGTTGTATTTCATATTATTCATGATTTCGGTACTGAAAACATCAGTGATGCACAGATACATGATGCAATAACCGTTCTGAATCGGGATTATAGCCGTCAGAATGCTGATACTTCAAATGTAATTCCTGCTTTTCAGGGATTGATTGCTGATATGCAAATTCAATTCAAACTTGCAAACATTGACCCGAATGGAAATTGCACCAATGGAATTGACCGCGTTGCTTCTTACCGTACACACAATGCAAGCGATCTGTCTAAATTAAACCCGTGGCCGAACAACATGTATCTGAATATCTGGACTGTCGCTGATTTTTATTCCCTGAAAGAAGGTGCTGCTGCATATGCTTATTATCCGAACAATTCTGTTGCTGATGCTGTTGACGGAGTAATTTCTTTATCATCTTATGTGGGAAGTATTGGTACAAGCAATGCGAATAACTCACGAACACTTACACATGAAATCGGACATTTTTTAAACCTATCGCATGTATGGGGCAATACAAATGCACCGGGTGTGTCTTGCGGTGATGACGGCGTAAGTGATACACCCATAACCAAAGGATGGGATCATTGCCCGGGCAGTAATTATGCAATTTGTGCAGCCGGAGTGAGTGAAAACTTTCAGAACTATATGGAGTATTCTTACTGTGATATGATGTTTACACCCGGACAGAAAACAAGGGCACTTGCAGCACTTAACTCCAGCGTACAAAACAGAAATAATTTATGGACTACCAATAATCTGATTGCAACAGGTACTAACGGCGCTTCGCTTCAGGCATGTGCACCGGTTGCCGACTTTTCTCCTGATCAGACCCACATCTGCAGCGGAGACTCTACACGTTTCATTTCCGGAACCGACAATGCCGATACGCTTACCTATGCATGGAGTTTCCCTTCCGGCTCTCCGTCGTCTTCAACCCTGGCAACTCCTTATGTAACTTATTCCACTCCGGGTACCTACTCCGCAACACTTATGGTTACAAGTCCGGGTGGAAATAATTCAATAACAAAAACAAATGTGATCACCGTTCATGGCGCACCTACCCTCGCTCCTATTTACAGTGATGATTTCGAAAATGCTGCTACTTTTCCCGGAGACGGATACGTTGATAATCCTGACAACAGTTCCTTATATAAATGGAGTAGGATTTCCGGTATCGTAGGCTCTTCAGGAGTTGCTGCTATAAAAATGCGCAACTCCGGGACCAATTATCTCGGACAATTTGATACGTGGGTTACGGATGCGTATGACCTTACCAATTTCACCGGCTGCCAGTTGAAATACAAACTTGCATATTCAAACTACAATACCGGCAAAGTAGAAACACTGAAGGTGTATTATTCCACGAATTGCGGAAAGTCCTGGAACCTGCGGCTATCGAAGTCAGGCGCTGCCTTGGCAACCACTACTGCATTCAGTAATTTTTCGCCTTCATCAACAGCGCAATGGAGACAAGAGACTGTTACACTTGGAGCAGGGAGCGGAAAGCCAAACGTACGTTTCAAATTTGAATTTGAAAGTGGCGGAACAGATGCTTCTCCTTATGGTGATAACAACCTTTATATTGATGACCTGCAGGTAATAGGAACTTCTGTAGGAATGGATGAACTGAACCGTGAGAACCTCTCCTTTTCTGTTTCTCCGAATCCAACTTCAGGAAATACAAATATCTCATTTGTAACCCCGGAAAATTCAAACGTGGAAGTGCGTGTTGTCAATCTCATGGGACAGGAAGTAATGACTGTTGCCAAAGACGATTTGCCTTCAGGTAGTTATGAATTTTCCATCAGCACAGCAACGCTTGCCAAAGGCGTTTATTTTATCCAGCTCATTGCCGGAGAAATTGCTGACTCTAAAAAACTTATTGTTCAATAATAATATTTCCATACCCAGGAAACCATCTCACATCATGCGGGATGGTTTTTTGTTTTAATGATTTGTAATGAAAAAAAATCTCCTGCTGATCTATATACTTTGTTCCACTGCTGTGTATGCACAGGAGGAAAAGCATTGTTACACGACTGAAATTTACACCCGGCTCATTCAGCAACATCCCGAATTATTGCAAGTACAGGGCGCACTTGAAAACTTCACTGAACAATATACTGCCACACATTCGAATGAGAGAAGCGGAACCGTTCTCATTATACCAATTGTGTTTCACATCATTCATAATTATGGTGCAGAAAATATTTCTGAAGCTCAGGTATTCGACCAGGTGAGAATATTGAATGAAGACTTCCGAAAACTCAGTGCTGATACTGCTTCTATTGTTTCTGTTTTTAAACCCATTGCAGCCGATTGTGAAATTGAGTTCCGCCTGGCCACTTTAGATCCGAATGGAAATTGCACCAATGGAATTGACAGGATTCAGTCGCTGCTTACTTATAACGCCGATGACAATTCCAAATTAAATCCTTGGCCATCGAATAAGTACCTGAACATATGGGTTGTTTCTGACCTCGGAAATTCCGGTGCTGCAGCTTACGCATATTATCCCGGCACAGCTCCCGCAGGAAAAGATGGCGTCATTTCATTGCATGGTTATATCGGAAGTATTGGCACAGGTGCGCTTGGCCGTTCGCGTGTGCTTACACATGAGATCGGGCATTGCATGAACCTGGCACATGTATGGGGAAGTACCAACAATCCCGGTGTCGCTTGCGGCGATGATGGGGTGAATGATACACCGGTAACCAAAGGATGGGTTTCATGCAACATCAACGGCTCCGTCTGTAGCCCGCCTTCACTGGAGAACGTGCAGAATTATATGGAGTATTCTTACTGCTGTAATATGTTTACGGAAGGGCAGAAAACGCGCATGCGTGCTGCATTGAATTCATCTGCAGGCAGCCGGAATAATTTATGGCAAATGGCCAACTTAATTTCGACAGGAACTGATGGAACATCTGCTTCCGTATGTGCTCCTGTCTCTGATTTTGCAGTGAACAGAATATTTATTTGCGAAGGAGATTCTCTTGTTTACAATGACCTTTCCTGGCAAGGTCAGCCTGCATCGTGGAACTGGAGTTTCCCCGGAGGATCGCCGTCTACATCAACGGCACAGGTTCCGACAGTTGTATATCCTGTTCCCGGAGTTTACGATGCAACGCTTACTGTGTCAAATGTAACCGGATCTGATACAAAAACGCGGACATCTTATATTACTGTTTCAGGAGCTGCCACTCAGCCGGCACCTGTAGTAGAAGGTTTTGAAAATACTTTCCCGGATCCGAATGCCGCAGTCTTAAATTACGACAACGGAAATACCTGGCAGCAGGTAAATACGGCATCTGCAAGCGGTACTTATTCGATGAAGATTAATAATTTCAGTACAAATACGACCGGTGCTATTGATGATTTTATAACGCCTGCCTATGACTTTACCGGTCTTGAAGCGTCAACACTTAAGTTTAAGATTGCTTATTCACAGCGGAGTGATACATCCCGTCATGACGAATTAAAAGTTTATTATTCCCTGAACTGCGGTGAGACCTGGGTGCTACGATATCACAAATCAGGATCAGGTCTGGCCACTGTTTCACCACATTCAGCGGCATACACACCGGCGGGAATCAATGACTGGAGGCAGGATGCAGTTAGTGTTGCCATACTTGCCGGCAAACCCAACGTGCGATTTAAATTTCAGGCAATCAGTGCAAAGGGAAACAACATGTACATTGACGACATCAACATTTTCGGAAGTCCGCTTGATGTTTATGAAAACTCATCAGCACTCACTTCCTATCAGCTGTCACCGGTTCCCGTGAATTCACTGATGAATATAGATTTTAACCTGACAAAAAATTCGCATGTGAATATTGAAATTTACGATATACCGGGAAAGAGAATATCCACCATTGCAAATGAAAAACTAAATCAGGGAATGCATAACTTCAAGTTCAGTCCACAACTTCCCAATGGCATTTATTTCTTACGGATTACTGTTGATGGAATCGTGGAGATGAAGAAGTTTGTTGTTGTGGAGTAGTTGATTGGTTGATTTGTAGCATAGAAATGTGACTTTACTAAAATAGTGGGATTTACGAATGGTTCGTGATCAAATAAACACATAAATTAAAGTTCTGAATAGCCTCCTTTTTTAGGTCTTTTATTTTAAGGAATCGTTACATTTGCTCAGGTGAAAAAAATCACGATACCCGCACACTTTATTATTTTCATTTGGATGATGACTCCTTCATTTGCAGGGGCACAATCCAATCCCAATGGCATTGCACCGCAAAATAATGCCCTCACTTTCAATCTCGGCCAATATCTGGTGAATGAAATCAACCTGGGTTATGAGCATTTTTTAAAGGAGAAAAGAAGTGTGGAATTCAACGGCGGACTGATTTACAGAAATGATGCCCTGTTGAAATTAGCGAAAGACTGGAGTAACTCCCAATATTTTTATGAGCGCGGATTTACTGCAAAGGTGGCATATAAGATATACCGGAAAGGTGGTGAGAAAAACGGGAAGAAAAATTACTACGCCTTCGGAATCAACTACCAGTATCTTTATTTCAATAATGAATGGTTTGAAACGGACAAGGAAATAAAATTTAAGCCGGAACCATCAGGCAGTGAAGTTGTAGGTAAGGAAGAAATTTACAGGCATCGCTTTCGCAACAGGGTCGGATTACAGATTACACTGGGTAACATCATTCCCATGGGAAATACTTTCGGCCTGGAATTATATTATGGACTTGGACTACGTGGCATCCTCAGCAATCGTTTTGATGTGGCAAGGGGAGCCATTGTGAATGATGAACACTTTACAATTCAAACGCTCAACTTCGGTGATCAGAAATTTTATGTAAGACCTTCCATTCATGCCGGCATCAAACTCCGCATGGGCTGGTAAACTGATCAGCTTTTCAGACATAACCTCAAACTCAAATACCAAATGAAAAAGCAAATCCTATTTTTTGTTCTGCTGATTATTTCGGCAACGGCATTTTCCCAGCCGGGTAAAAAATCTGCTCCTGCCCCGGTGAAAATTACATCCGTGGAAGGGATCACTGAATACCACCTTGCAAACGGACTTCGTGTACTTATTTTTCCCGATCCGTCAAAAGCAACAATGACGGTGAACATTACCTACCTCGTGGGTTCCCGCATGGAAGGATATGGAGAAACAGGAATGGCTCACCTTCTTGAGCACATGGTTTTTAAAGGTTCAACAAAACACACTGATATTCCAAAAGAACTTTCTTCCCATGGCGCAAGACCGAATGGCACTACATGGTATGACCGCACGAATTACTACGAAACTTTTTCTGCATCGGATGAAAATCTGAAATGGGCGCTGGATCTCGAAAGCGATCGTATGGTTAATTCTTTCATTGCAAAGAAAGATCTGGAAACAGAATTCAGTGTAGTACGAAACGAATTTGAACGTGGAGAAAACAGTCCGGCCCGTGTGCTGTCCGAGCGCATTCAGTCTGCAGCATACCTCTGGCACAACTATGGAAAATCAACCATCGGATCTAAAGAAGATATTGAAAAAGTACCAATAGAAAACCTGCAGGCCTTTTATCGGAAGTACTATCAGCCCGACAATGCAGTGCTCACCATTGCAGGAAAGGTGGACGAAGAAAAAACAATTGCACTCGTGAATGAATATTTCGGATCGATACCAAAACCTACGCGCGTACTTCAGCATCCATATACTGTTGAGCCTGTTCAGGACGGAGAACGAAGTGTTGAACTGCGCAGGGTTGGCGACGTACAGGTTTTTGCCTGTGGTTATCACATTCCCAATGGCGTTCATACAGATTATGCAGCCATTGATGTACTTAATGAAATCCTTACCGCAGAACCATCGGGCCGTTTATACAAAGCACTGGTAGAAACGAAAAAAGCATCAAGCACAGGCGGGTACGCCTTTGCATTGCATGATGCAGGATTTGCCTATTACTCGACAGAAGTACTGAAAGACAAATCTCTCGATGACGCCAAACGTGCCATGCTGAATGTATTTGACAGTCTGAAATTTCAGCCGGTAACAGCAGAGGAACTGGTTCGTGCAAAAACCACATTATTGACCGACGTAGAACTGATGTTCAATAAAAGTGACAGGGTGGGTTTGACGCTGAGCGAGTTTATTGCACAAGGTGACTGGCGATTGGTATTCTTATATCGTGACAACGTTGAAAAAGTAACGTCTGAAGATGTTGACCGTGTAGCCAAATTGTATTACAAATCATCCAACAGAACATCGGGCACTTTTATTCCTGATGCAACACCTGACCGTGCTGTAATCCCTGCCAATCCTGATGTTGCAGCGCTCGTTAAGGACTATAAAGGAAAAGCCGTGATGGCGGCCGCTGAGGCATTTGATCCTGCTCCGGCAAATATTGACAGCCGTACAAAGAGCGGCGAACTGAAAGGCGGAGCAAAATATTCTTTACTGAAAAAATCAACCCGTGGAAGTTCGGTAAATGTGAATATCACCTTGCGAATCGGAACACAAAGTACGCTGCAGAATAAAGGAACTATTTCTTCATTTACTGCAAACATGCTTGAGATGGGAACAAAAAATCACAGCCGCAAGCAGATCTCTGATGAGTTCGATAAACTGAAAGCAAAAGTGAATATTGGCGGTGGAGGTCAATCGGTTTCTGTATCAATAGAAACAGTAAAAAATATGCTGATCCCGGTTTTACAACTGGTTACTGAAATATTGCACCAGCCCGTTTTCCCTGCTGATGAATTTGAAAAAATGAAACAGGAAAGACTGGCAGGCATTGAACAGAATAAAAGCGAACCACAGTCTATCGCAGGAAATGTGATGAACAGGATGCTGAATCCTTTCGATAAAAGTGATTACCGTTACACGATGACATTTGATGAAGAAGCTGCGGCGGTAAAAGCAGTAACCATTGATGAGATCAAAAAATTCTATGCTGATTTTTATCAGAGCGAAAATGCCACCGTGGGTGTAGTCGGTGATTTCGAGTACGCAGAAGTAACCACTGAACTGGAGAACATGCTTGAACTATGGCGCGCCCCAAATAAATACGAACATGCAGTAGATCCATACTGGGATCTTCCGGCCAAAACAGAGAAGATCAATACACCCGATAAAGCCAATGCGATGATGATGGCGGGTTACAACCTTGAACTCCGTGATGATAATCCGGAATATCCGGCATTGGTGATGGGAAATTATATAATCGGTGGAGGATTTCTGAATTCACGACTCGCAACGCGTATTCGTCAGAAGGAAGGAATCAGCTACGGTGTAGGAAGCTGGCTGCAGGCAGATCCGCTGGATAAATCCGGTTCATTTGGATCTTACGCAATCTACAATCCCGATAATTCCGAGCGACTCATTACTGCATATAAAGAGGAACTTGACAAAGTTGTAAAAGAAGGTTTCACCGCTGAAGAACTGAAGAATGCCATCAGTGGGTATTTACAGGGACAAAATGTAAACCGTGCGCAAGATGGTTCACTCGCCGGAAAATTATCAGGAAATCTTTTTCTAAACCGCACGATGAAATGGAGTGAAGACTTCGAGAAAAATATTGCGGCACTGAGTGTTGACCAGGTAAATGCTGCCATGAAGAAATGGCTGAAACCGGAGAAGATCACGATTGTGCAGGCGGGGGATTTTGACAAGAAGAAGAATTGAGAGGAGAGTGATTGGTGGAGTAGTTGATTAGTTGATTAAAAAAAGTCAGTACAATAAAAAATTCTTAATTTATTATCCTGATTTTTTCAGGATTTCGATATTGAGAATTCGGTATTCATAAAAACAAAAAGTAATTTTACATCTCAAATTAAATATTTATGTCATTACAGGTAAAAGGAAAATTAAAATTAAAAGGGGAAGCACAGGCGGTAAGTGACCGTTTTCGCAAAAGAGAATTTGTGCTTACAGATGATTCATCACAGTACCCGCAGCACATTTCATTTCAACTCACACAGGATAAATGTTCTTTGATTGATAATGTAAATCCGGGCGATGAGATTACGGTATCTTTCAATCTTCGCGGAAGAGAGTGGACAAGTCCGAAAGGCGAGATCAAATATTTCAATTCACTGGAAGCGTGGAGAATTGAAACGGGCGCAACTGCCACTTCGGCTCCGAAGGAACAACATTATGAAGCGGTTCCGGAGCAGACTTTCAGGCAGAATGATGCGACGGATGATCTGCCGTTTTGATTAATTAAAATAAAACAAGAGACTTTTTTTAGCTGCTGTTAAACACAGAGGCACGGAGGGCACGGAGAGCAGCCGAAATCAAATACCGGTTATGTTATTCACCCGAGCTGGATTTTGTATTTCTCCGTTTCACCGTGATAAAATGGCTGTTTGAAGCGCTACTCACTTTTCTTGCATTGGTTTTTAAAACAAGAGATTTTTTAAACAGCCGTTAAACACAGAGGCACAGAGGATCACTGAGAACAGCCATAAAGTCTCTTGATAACACCAGATTGCTCAAAGGTTATACGATTTAATTGATTTAACGGATGAGAAGCTATTGATAAAACCAAAGACATCACTCATCTGCAAGGATGAAGGGTGATCAAAGAACATTTCTGGTTTCAACCTCTTTGGCCCTCTGTGATTTCTCTGTGGTAAATGGCTGCCTGTTCCGGCTGTTCTCAGTATTTAAAGGCTGTTGAAAAAATAGAAATTCTTTTTGGATTTACACATAGAATCTCTGTGGTAATTACTTCTTCTTTTCATTAACTCCTAATGGATTTAATAAAAGATCTTTCCTCATTGATATAGAGGATCGCGGAAATTTATTCCGTGGTAAAAAAAAAATTTCAGGAAATTATTTCTTCTTGAGCACTTCCTGCACAAGATCAGCAGCTTCTTTCAATTGAATGGCTGAAAAAACTTTCAGACCGGAAGCGTCAATGATCTTCTTTGCCTCTACTGCATTGGTACCCTGTAACCTGACAATGATGGGTACAGGAATGCTGCCGATGTTTTTATAGGCGTCAACGATTCCCTGTGCTACGCGGTCGCAACGCACGATGCCGCCGAAAATATTTACCAGGATTGCCTTCACGTTTTCATCTTTAAGGATGATGCGGAAGGCTTGCTCCACACGCGCCGCATTGGCAGTACCACCTACGTCAAGGAAATTTGCCGGTTCACCGCCTGCAAGCTTGATGATATCCATCGTTGCCATGGCGAGGCCGGCACCGTTGACCATGCAGCCCACGTTTCCGTCGAGCTTCACATAATTCAAATCGTGCTGACTGGCTTCCAACTCAGTTGGATCTTCTTCCATTACGTCACGCATCTCAGCATATTTCGGGTGACGAAAAAGTGCATTGTCGTCAAAGTTGACCTTCGCATCAACAGCGAGAATTTTATCGTCACTCGTTTTCAATACAGGATTGATTTCAAAAAGAGATGCATCAATGGTATCATATGCTTTGTAAAGTGCAGTTACAAATTTCACCATGTCTTTAAAAGCAGCACCACTCAATCCCAGGTTGAAAGCAATTTTTCTTGACTGGAATGCCTGCAAGCCAACACTCGGATCAATCTCTTCTTTGAAAATCCGTTCAGGAGTGGTGGCTGCAACGTGCTCAATATCCATCCCGCCTTCGGTTGAATACATGATGATGTTTCTGCCCGTTGCACGGTTGAGCAATACACTCATGTAAAATTCTTTTGTAGGTGATGCGCCGGGGTAATAAACATCCTGCGCGATAAGCACCTTATTCACTTTTTTTCCCTGCGGACCTGTTTGCGGCGTAACGAGTTGCATGCCGATGATGTTTGTTGCCTTCTCTAAAACTTCGTCCAGAGATTTCGCAAGCTTCACTCCTCCCCCTTTGCCCCTGCCGCCTGCATGAATCTGCGCTTTCACTACCCACCACTGCGTGCCGGTTTCCTGTTGTAATTCCTTGGCTAACTTAACGGCAACTTCCGGTGATTCAGCGACGATGCCTTCCTGTATTGCAACGCCGAAGCTTTTTAGAATTGATTTTCCCTGGTATTCGTGGATGTTCATGTGGAGCGGTTGATTGGTTGAATAGTTGATTGGGAGGCAAAAGTAAAATTATTAGCCAATGGATAACCGATGAATTGAAAATTCAGGATTTGGAATACTTTATCAGATTCACGAAAAAGAGATGAAGTCTTTGCCACAAAGGTACCAAGGCACGATGGCACGAAGAAAAAATACAGATGAAAATCAGGTGCAACCGTTCAGAGGCTTGCTGAATTTTGAATAGCCGGATGTTAGACTTTTGGCTTGGCCCTCCAGCCATTAGGAAATACTTCCTTATAAATTTCATTGAAGAAAAATTTGAGCTGGATGACGTAGATCGGCGAATTGAAGTTCTTTTTCAGTTCCTTAGAAGCATTCAACGCCACACGATAACCCAGTCCGCCGGAAATACCTACCCAGTCAATGATATTGTATTGTGCATTTACGGACGGCTCGAACAAAACAACAGGAAAATTAGCCGTCTTTGTCCGTTCACGGGAGAAACGGTCCATGTATTCATAATGGGCACCGCCTGCTCCCACTACCAATGGAACTGAAATGTGCCATGGATAGTCGCTATAAACTTCGTACTCAAAAGAAGTATGGACATAATTAAACTTCAACTGGCCATTGGTCTGATAGGAAACATCGTTTTTGCCCACGTTGATTTTATCCACGATGTCAGAATACAGCCAACTATATCCCGCACCAATCCTCACTTTTTCATTGAAATCCAACCCGGCGCGGATACCTGAAACATTGGCGGATTCGCTGTTAATAAAGGAATTGTACTGCGTAAAGTTGAAAAAGAACTTCGGCTTTTTGCGGAACGCCTCACCAATATTATCCAGCCACTGCGCATGAACTGCACTGCCAAAAAGCAATAAGGCCAGGATGGTAAAAAAAAGGCGTTTCATTCTTAATCCAATCTATACAGGAGATAATAGAGAAACGTTACATCCCTGCGAATATTTAATAAAGAGATCTATCATCAAAGGACTTTAGCAGGAATTCCCTACTTTCGTCATTCACTTAAATAAATTTCATGAGAAAAATTTTTACAATCGTTTTACTGCTGTCATTTTACGGTTCTGCTTTTGCACAATTTGCACATCAGAATATCAACTTACTCGGCAACTTCGATGATCCGACTGTTGTACCGGAACAAACCTATGGCATCCGTTACCAGAGCTGTTGGGGACATGTGGATTCACTAGGCAATGAATACGGAATCATCGGCTCTACGGCCGGTACGTATATCGTTGACGTTACCGATCCAACGAATCCTTTGCAGCATACTTATATTCCGCACAGGCAAAATGACTGCATCTGGCATGAATATAAAACCCGCGGAAATTATCTCTATATCATCAGCGATGATGGCGGCTCGCCGACAAACAGTTTGCAGATTGTGGACATGAGATACCTTCCCGATTCCGTACACGTGATCTATGACGACACCACCATTTTTGTTCATGCACATGCACAATACATTGACGGGGACCGATGGTATGTTTCTTCGGTTTCACGAAAAGGAGGCAATTTTTATCCGATGGCTGTTTACTCCCTTGCCAATCCTGAATCACCACTACTGCTTCGCGCCCTCAACCAGGATTATCCAAACATCAATTCCGTGCATGATATGTTTGTGATTAATGATACCGTTTTCGCTTCCTGCGGATATCAGGGGTTATTTATTTTTAAATACGATGAGCAGAATAATCAGTTTGTACAATTGGGTGCATTACCGGGGAATAGCAACAATTACAACCACAGCAGTTTCATTTCTAAAGACCGTACGACTCTTTACGTCTGCGAAGAAGTTCCGGCGGGACAACCCCTGCAAGTGGTTGATATTACTGACATCTCCAGTCCGAGCGTGCTCTCCACCTTTGTAACCAACCAGGGCGACACGCCGCACAATCCTTATGTGTTGGATGATTTTCTTTACCTCGCTGCTTACAGTGATGGCGTATGGATTTACGACGTAACAGATCCGCACAACCCGGTGAATACAGGGTACTTCGATTCACATCCACAGAACGGTACAACTTATCCGAATGCTTATGAAGGAGCATGGGCAGCTTATACTGATCTGCCAAGTGGTGTGTTACTGGTATCGGATATGCAATATGGTTTGTTCGTATTGGATAAAACTATTTCCGTCCGGATTCCGGAAGCAAATTCTTCTTTGGCAATAAATGCTTTTCCAAATCCTGCCACCAACAACGTTACGATTTCCATTGACGGAATAAAAAATGAGCCGGTGCATGTATCGGTTACCGGTATGGATGGGAAATTGATTTATGAAAATACACTGGCCACAAATGAATCAGGAAAAATTTCTGTTGCAACAAGTAATTTTTCAGAGGGGATATATTCACTGAAAGCGACGACGGCAAAAAATAGTTTTGTAAAAAGAATTATCATATCGAAATAACCCCGCGAACAATATCATTCCGAAAGAAACATTTCTAAAATAATTCATATGAGTATCGGCACAGATTTACTGCACATCTTTGTTGCTACCGTTGCAGCCATGGTAACCGGCTACCTCTGGTACCATCCCTTAATTTTCGGCAATCGCTGGAAGGAACTGATGAAGGAATACACAGGTATGGTAGATGATGATCTGAAACAGGAGCCACTCAGTCAGGCTCCCAAATGGTTTTTTGTAACCATGATAAACGTAATCGTTGTTTACCTGATTGCCGACCGTCTTGATATACAGAGTCGTCTTTCAGCGTTGAAAATTGCTTTCGGATTGTGGGCGGGTTTCGGACTTACGTTCAGCAGTTGGAATGTTATTTTTGCCCGTCAGCGCCAGTCGTTATGGCTCATCAACAACGGCGCATTTCTGCTCATGCAGGCAGTGATCTGTTTCATTCTTGTAATGTGGCGATGAAAAAAAGCCGCACACGTTGAAATGTACGGCTTATCCATAAAATTAATTCGAGCTATCGAATAACAAGTCGTCTCCTGACTTCAGCATTGTGAATTTTGACTTGTAGTAAACAACCGCTTTTAAACACATTGATGCTTTTGGAATGCAACTCACGGTGACAGACGTGATGTTTTTCAAATTCTTTCTCGTCACTTTTTTTAGAAAAAAGGGGCGAAAGCCCGGTAGGCTTTTGAGCCAGTTGGAGGGAGGGAAAAATCGAGCGTTACCAAGGCAATTTACTATTGCCGGGTAACGTTCTGTTTCTGCTTTACAGCAATTGGATGGCTTCGTCGGAAATGGCCTACATTTGTAATCTACCCTTTAAAACGCTTCTGACTTCAGCAGTGTCTTTTTTCGCTTTTCGTAAAAAAGCTATTTTTCGAATCTACATTGTGTTGGAAATAATTCCATGTGTTAAAATGCAGAATTCAGTAAAAAGCCGTACACCACATGATGTACGGCTGATCCATAAAGTTTTTTTAAGAAACTATTGAATAACGAGTCGCCTTGTAAATATACCGCGTTCTGTTTTCAGTTGCAGAAAATAAATTCCCTGCGATAGTTCAGAAGCATCCACTTTTTTACTTGTAGCGTTTTGCGGAAATGCATCGCTGTGAACAACCTTGCCTGAAATGTCGGTGATCAGAATATTCCCTCCAATTGTTTTTAAAGGTACGTCGATGGTGAATATACCGGGTGATGGATTGGGTTTAAGAATAAAATTTCCTGCTGATAATTCTTCAAGTCCTACATTCTGATCACAGATGGTATCGCTGATAGAAGTGCATCCGTCGGCATCGGTAACTAAAAGGTGGTAGCAACCATTTACGGTAAGTAACAAAGATGGCGAATTCCCCCCGGGGAATGGAATTGCACCGAGGTACCATTGGTAGGTATAGCCGGTATCAGTTACTGAAGAATTCAGTGTGTGAAAATTATTGTTGATGGAAACGGCCGGTGGTCCGGAGACTGCAACAACATTTACAGAGGATGAAGTGGCTGTACAAGCGCCGTTGGTAGTAGCGACATAATACACGCCCGGCGTGCATGCAACTACAGATTGCGTAGTATCACCTGTATTCCAGTTATAGCTGTACATGAATGGCGCTGTGAGTGTAGCGCAGGTTCCGGGACAAAGATTCAATGTTCCGGGAGCATCGCCACCGTTGTAGGCAACCTGGAATATTCCTGATGATTTAAAACTTCCGCCCTGCAGAAAAACACCGGAGTCATAGATGCCATCTGTTACATCTTCTATTGCGAGTTTGATATGGTAGGTCTCACATGGAATAACGCCGGCACGTGCGGTAAGAACTGTTGTATATCCATCATATTGCATCACTGTTCCAAGGTAATTGTCAATGTAATACTGGCAGTTCATACAAGGACCACTGGATGCCATTCCTGTATTCGTATATCCGTTATTGATGCTGTCAATTGAACAAGGCGTTGTAGTTCCCGGTACCAGTGCGATATTCTTCTGTCCGACAATACCAGGGCCGCTGATAAAAAATCCGAATACATCACTGAAACCAAGCCCTATAAATTCATTGTACTCTTCTGATCCGAATACATAATTAAATTCAACAGAATCAGAAATGGATGTAAAATCAAATTCAAGGACACATGCATCATTGGTACCTAATGTTGTATCAGTATACAGGTTCAATAAATAATCCCCTGGAAGGAAGTTGTCCCATGATGCATCGTCTAAATTATTTGGACCCGGAGCATTTGTAACAGTGCCTGTAGTAAGCATGATTCCTGAAGTAATTCCAAATGCGCCGCTCGGCTCACTGAAAAACCCTGATGCATGTGTTGTGTCACCGGTATAGCTGATATTGGAAACTGAAATCCCTCCTCCCAAAAGCGTTTGTACCATCAGCGTCGGAGAAAAAGTACTGTCAACTGTGAGTTGTGCTTTTGTCTGAAGTGTAAAAAATAAAAATATAACAAGCAGTATTCCGGTGTTGGTGTAGCGTATTTTCATGGTTATGAATTTATAATTATGAGAACGAAAGTAAGAAACATTTTACAGGAATAACAGGATGCATAAAATTCACAATGACCCCATTTACCAATCAAAAAAAAAGATATTGCGATTGAATAGTATAAAATCGGGCATTCATCAAAAAAAAATCCCTCATTATTTCTAATGAAGGATTTTTTTTGAATCGTGTATGTTGCTATTGACGCACGAAGTGTTTCACAATATTCTCCCGGTCAGAATGAATAGAAATGAGGTATGACCCCGGAGCAATATCAGTGATATTCCATTCCAGTATTTCCTGTTGTGAAATTGATTTCATTGCGATGATTTTTCCAACTACATCAAATATTTTCAACGTTATATTTTTCTGAGCAAATGAATTGCTCAAGTGTATAGTCAATAAATCTTCAACAGGATTCGGATAAACAGAAATCAAATCAGCAGCATTTGTTTCTGAAATTCCCACTGATAAAATATTTATCGTCTGACAGAAAGTATTTGAACATCCTGTGCCATTTGTGACCGTAAGACAAACAACATAAGGACCTGTGTTTTGATACGTATATGTCGGGCTCTGTTGTGTTGACGTACCGCCATCACCGAAATTCCATAAATACGTTATCGGATTCCCGGTTGAGATATCTGTAAAGTTCACAATATTGGCAAAAGTACTTTGTGTATAAAGTGCCGTCGGACCCGGGGTCATCGTTGCCAATACAGCAATACGCGGACTGATACATGGAGGGTCCTGAATTTCCCAGTCGTAGAAGTAATAATAGAACCCGGGAGTGCCTGCATTGCTGCCTGTAATAGAAACAGGACCATAATTATAAGGGAAAGTAGCACTGCCACTGTTCCTGTAGAGTCCGCTTCCATTTGTACAACCCAGTTCAAGATTTGTTCCCGCAGGAAGCGGCCAGTTCAGATTCACACGGCTCACGCCTGCCGGAATACTTACAGTTGTTGACTGCAGCGTATTTCCATTTTCTATCAACGTTATAGTTTTGCTTGTAGTCGTACTTGCATATACTTTTACTGACAGCAGCACGCTGGGAGATAAGCAATCGAAAATTAAATCTCTGTAATTGGTTCCGGTATAAAAACCACCTGTACCCTGAGCGGAATCATGCGGTGTATTAAAACCTGCCGCTGAAAATATCTGTGACTCCACATAGTAATTTGTGTTAGCCGTAAGCGGAGGTGTATTAAATACATTTCCTGTTCCCAGTGCAATACCGCCGTTTGGTTGTGAAAACCACGTCAGCACTGAATTACCTGCTGCATTTAGGGTTGCTGATGATCCCTGACAGACAGTGTTTCCTGTTCCTGTTGGTGCTGAAGGTAGATTAACAGTGATGTAATTGTTTAAGACGTGCGTATCACTGCCATTCCCATTACTTGCGATCAGTGTAATGGTGTATTGCCCGCTCATGGTGTATGTATGCAACGGATTTTGTGACGTTGAATTTCCGCCATCACCAAAATTCCAGTTCCATGAAGTCGGACCGTTGATGCTGAGGTCGCTGAACTGAATCACTCCGGTACATGAAACAGTATTGTTTGCTGTGAAGTTTGCTGTAGGCGGAGTCGTTGACAAGGCGCATTGCCATGTTAAAGCAAATCCCGATGCAGTCAACCCCTGATCAGAAGTCTGGCGAATGGTAAGCGAACCACCGGTAGAAGTAATTGTCCCGCCATTGGGAAGCGTGCTACCTGAATATTGTCCGATGAGTGGACTTGCAGTCGTTGGTCCGTCATAGATATAGAGATAATCGTAACCCTGTTCAAAATTGAAAGAGGTAAAAGTCAGGGTGAGTGTTGATGCGCCCGAAGGAGAGATTGTAATCCTTGAATCCGTGTTGTTGGCATAATCACCGGTAGGTCCGCCGCTGTCATATAACTGACCGACACATCCTGTTTGTGTACTCGATGTGCCGGTTGACTGAAGCGAAATAATACAAGGGTTGACGGTATCAATACTGATGTATTGCGCCTGAATTAAAGTATCAATTCCGCAAGAGCCACCATCAGCAATCAGGCTTACGGTATAATCACCATAGGATGTATAGGTATGAACCGGAGATGCGGCGTGACTTGTATCACCATCACCAAAGTCCCACACAAATGAACCGGCATTGGAACTCATATTTGAAAAACTAACAGAAGCAGGTATGCTGCAAAAAGTGACTACCGGAGCATTGAAATCACTGGTAACTCCAGGTGTAAAAGCATTTCCGATTCCGACAGCATGCCATGCATCAGCAGTTGCCTCAACTTCCGGAGTACAGGGCCCGTACAAATCAATGGCTGCCTGAATGGCCCAGATGCGTGCATCAGCATAAGTGGCCGACGGAAAGAGATATACTGCATTCATCCGGTAACAGATTTGTTCTGCTTTGGCAAGGGTGATGCCTGTTACACTATATACA
>JBBRAY010000056.1:0-23169 GCA_038206355.1 Bacteroidia bacterium | reverse complement strand
CGCCCCCCCCCCCCCCCCCCCCCAACCCCCTCCTTGATTTTTACTCTCCAAAAGTCCTGTCATTCAGAGCGCAGCGAGGAATCTCATTAAATTTAGTCGGACAGTAAGGATATCATATATAAATGAAACGCCTCGTCAACTTTCATATCGACGAGGCGTTTACAATTTTCAGGAATGGATATTATTTATCCAGCATTAACCTTTGTACACTATGATTGGTTTCATTATTCAGTTCAACAATATATATCCCTTTGTTGAATTGTGTCATATCTACATTAACTTTATTGTTTCCCTCTATCGTTTCAACATTTTTTGAAACGATGATCCGCCCCACCAGGTCGGTGATGCGAATGGTTGCCGATCCGGATGATGAAGCGTTGAAGCCAATGTTTACATTTCCATTTGTTGGATTGGGGTAAACCACCATCTGGCTTTCTGAAGCCACGGGTTCACCAATGACATCAGCATTTTCACGCCATGCTGTGTTCCCTGTACTGATTAACAGGTCATAACATACTGTACTACTGTTTGCACCCTGGTACCCATAAATGTAAACATAATATGTTGCCACTGAAGATGTATTTTTCTTGATCTGTTCTGATGTCGTCCCTCCATTTTGAGAAGTTACTAGGGTAGATCCGGAAGAGTTCAGGAGCTTCACGTCATAATCCCCCGGAAGGTTGGTCAAATCAATTTTTATATTGGTATTCGGAGAAGTAGTGGTGAACTTGAAATAATCCTTGTCAGTTGAAGTGCCAATCATTCCTGTAATGTGTACATTGGTTGATACAGTTTTCGCAGCAGTTCTAGATTCATTTGGCTCATAAACATCACTGCAACCGCCGCCCCCTGATGTAGATGTTGTAAAGGTGGAAGAACCTGAATAGGCAGAAGACGAAGAAGTGCATACTGTTTGAATTTGCCATTCATAGTTGGTGGATGCGGTGAGTCCACTGAGTGATTTTGATGTTGTAGACGATGTAGTGGAAGTCCATGATCCTGCCCCCACTATTCTGTATTGTACATTATAGCTTACAGCACCTGTAGCTGCACCCCAGTTTAATGTAGCAGTTGTAGCTGTAATTCCTGTTGTGGAAAGTGATGCAGGAATATTACATGTGCCTCCACCTGAAGGAGCAGAGCAACCAAGTGAGGACACCATTGCATAACGAGAACCACCTGAAACAAACAATGCCTGCATTCTTGCTGCTTGTCCTGCGCTGAACATATTCATACATCCATCGTCAGTATAATCCATGTAATTCATATACATTGAGCTGGGATCTGCTGTACTACAGCGACCACCTGATTGTGTCGTTTGCGGATACGAAGGACATCCATAATTTTCCGCCTTTTGTTTCGGAGTATCAGATACATTATCGTCAGCATTGCATGCGGATTCATCTCCCCAGATGTGGTAAAGATTCAACCAGTGACCGACTTCGTGAGTTGCAGTCCGGCCAAGGTGATATGGCGTAGCAGTTCCCGGTGAAGTCATACTTCCTACCGATGAATATAAAACGACCACTCCGTCTGTAGTTGTTGAACCACCCGGAAACTGTGCGTAACCCAGAAGTCCGCCGCTCAGGTTGCAGGTCCAGATGTTCAGGTATTTTGTAGCATCCCATGCATTGTCGCCTCCGTTCGCAGCGCGCTTCACATTGTCATTGGAGGAAAATGAACTGGATGTTGTTGACTTATGAATAATACCCGTTGTTGCCAACCCGTTTGGATCACGTTGCGCAAGACAGAATTGAACTTGTGTATTCGCAGCAAGTCCTGCAAATGCAGACGGAGTATTTCCTGCATCTGTATTTAATCTGGCGTAGTCAAGATTTAACTGGTTGAGTTGAGCAATACATTTTGCATCTGAAATATTTTGCGCACTCGTATTATAAACTACGTGAAACACAACAGGTATTGTAACTACTGCCTGTGTTGAATTACCACCGTTTTTTTGTCGGGCAAGAATAAATGTTGCCGTCTGGTTTTCTATTTGCTGAAGTGTAGCAGCTCGCCCGGGATCATTGGCTAATTGTTCGAGTAATAAATCATTACTGGCGCATTTGCGGAGAAGCGGATCTGTTCCGAATGCCAGGAACATGGTACTTCCAAGCAATGCAGTGAGTAGCACTTTTTTCATAGGTTGATATTGGTTTAAATTAATGAGTGACAATAGTAGATAGCTCCTTTGGGATAATGCATGAAGCTTGAGAATATTTTTAAGCTTCTATGAATGAGACGATAATTTAAAAGCCGCCAATGGAGCTTCATAGATACCGGTACGTCAAAATAATCTGCAATGCAATGCACGTAATGATATTGTCAATTTCACGTATCATCTACGTAAAGACAGGGAAATTCAATATGTAAAAGAGGGATTATTCGCTTACGAACTTGTACCCTACACCCCGGATGGAGAAAAAATATTTTGGATTTTTAGGGTCAGGTTCGAAGTATTTTCTGAAAGCAAGGATGAAATTGTCAACGGTACGGGTGGATGGGTAGATGTCGTATCCCCATACTGTTTCAAGGATCTGCTCTCTGGAAACCACTTCATTTTTACGTTCAATCAAAAGTTTCAGCAGCAGAATTTCTTTTTTAGTGAGGCGGATTTTCTTTTCATCCTTGTCTATTACTTCAAAAGTTATAAAGTTGACTTCATTATTTCCAAACCTATATTTTTCATTGATCTCTTTGTGTTCTTCTTTGCTCAGTCCGCGTTTTATCAATGACTGAACGCGAAGTAGAAACTCTTCGAGGTTAAACGGTTTTGTCATGTAATCATCTGCACCTCTTCTCAAACCTGTAATTTTATCCTCACTGGTATTTTTAGCAGAGAGAAATAAAATAGGAACGGTTGAGTTATGTAACCGTATCGCTTCACAAACGCCAAAGCCATCCAACTCGGGAAGCATGACATCGAGAATGACAAGGTTGAATTTTTCTCCTTTAAAAATTTTTACAGCCTGGGTTCCTGTCCCGGCAATTTTAACGTCATAACCTTCCATCTCAAGATTAAATGTGATTGACTCTGCAAGGTGCTCTTCATCTTCGACAAGTAAAATTCGTATGCTGCGTTCCATGTTGTAAAGCTATGGGTTCATTTTTAAATCAGGAAAACTGTTTGTAACCGGATTGTAATATTCGACGTTGATTTAATTAAAGAAAAATAGAATCGTTTAAGGTAAGTTCATCTTTCACGAGCGAAGTAAAGTATGATTTTTCACCGATGTTAGTCCCTGTTTGTAAAAAATCATGTAGGTTTGGAAACGAAATATGAAATATATTATAGTCTTACTGCTGGGTTTATTTGCTGCATCCTTTTCCGGATATGCACAGGAATATATACGATGCAGCTCTGCTGAATATTTAAAGGAACATGAGGAGAGAGATCCTGCATTTGCCTTGAGACGCCTGAGCATTGAAGCTTCGGCACAACAATGGATTGCCGGTCATTCACCGGATAACCAACGCAGCATTGTTACCATTCCTGTGGTATTCCATTTATTATATAATGATACTTCGCAGTATCTTGATGATGCTGTAATTCAGTCGCAACTGGATGTCATCAATGAAGATTACAGAAGAATGAATGCTGATTCAGGCCAGACTCCGCTTGCTTTTCGTGCTGTTGCTGCCGATTGTGAAATTGAATTTTGCCTGGCGAAAAGGACGCCGGACAATCAGGTTACCAATGGAATCATCAGGAAGTATACAAATGTGACCGCTTTTTCAAATTATGACAATACTAAGTTTAGCAATCAGGGTGGAGATGATGCCTGGGATGCTACCCGATATCTGAATATCTGGGTTGCCGCATTTACAAATCAGTCATTTCTCGGACTTGGTACTTTTCCCGGCGTTGACCCGGAATATGACGGTGTAATTATTAATTACAAAGCATGCGGCAGAATAGGATCTCACCTGCTCACGCATTACAATAAAGGAAGGTCATTGACCCATGAAATCGGACATTGGCTGAACCTGAAACATGTGTGGGGCGATGATGGTGGTAACTGTGGTTTAGACGACGACATTTCTGATACACCGCTTCAGGCGAGTGAAAATTACGGCTGTCCCAATTATCCCAAAACAGATATCTGCACAGCTTCTTTTCCGGGAATCATGTTTATGAATTACCTCGATTATACTGACGATGAATGCATGAATATTTTTACGCAGGGTCAAAAGGCAAAAATGTTTGCTACACTGAATGTGGCCCGCTCCGGAATTTTATCAAGCAACGGCTGTATTCCGGTGGGCATCGAAGAGAACGATTTTAAAAAATATTTTTCCGTTATTCCAAATCCTGTTACGGAAAGGTTATCGGTCGTAAAGTCAAAAAATACAGATAGCGCAGTTGAAATTAACGGGATTGAAATAATGAATGTAACCGGTGTGCGTATTTCAGAATACAGTTTGCAAACACGGGAGCAACAATTATTTCGTGATATTGATGTCTCGAATCTTACTCCCGGAATTTATTTTCTAAGAGTCATTACCGGGCACGGCGTTGCTGTTTTTAAAATTGTAAAACATTCGTGAGCATAAATTTTATTTGTCCTACCTTATTCCAAAGGGCAAGTGAATCCCGAAAGTAATGTTTCGTGCCATTTCATAAATATTTTTTTCTTTCAGCCGGCTCAGGTGATTGTAGTATGCAACATTTGTAATATTATTTCCCGCGACAAAAATCAATATACTTTGCTGACCTGCTCTGATCCTTGTTCCTATTCCGGCATTCAATAAGGTATAACCCGGAGTGGTTGTTTCAAACCGGTCAATTTTATTCTGTTTCAAAGTGTTCACCATTGCTAACTTTATATAGGGATCTGAAAAACGTAGCCCTTTTTTTGATTTAAAAGTATAACGGAGTTCATTTTCAATTTTGACCGGTGGTATATATGGCAGGGGTTGGTGAATGTCATTGTTTACACCTTCAACAAAGGCAATTGAATTTTCAAAATGTAAATTACTTATGGGATGGATATCAAACGAAAATTCAAAACCCCTGAGGTCTGAATTCCCTTGCGTATAGCGATAAACAGGATATGCGTTTCCGTCGGTTAGAATTGAATCATTGATTGAATGCCTGTAATAAATAAAGTGGTCAATGATATTGTAAAATCCATCCAGTGACAGACTGATTCTTTTTCCTTCTGCAGAAATTCCGATATCAAACTGCAGACTGGTTTCCGGCTTTAGGGACAGATTGCCGATTTCATAACGATACGTTCCTTCATGAACTCCGTTGGCAGATAGTTCAGATATATTCGGAGCACGGAAGCCACGACCTGCATTCACTTTCAGATTATAAACTTCATTGATGTTATAGGTAGCGCCTACAGAACCGGAGAAGGCATAAAAGGCAGAGGAGAAACCCTGAAATAATAATGTGCTGTCGGTGTATAACTGATCTCCGGAAATATGCCTGGTGTCGAATCGTACTCCGGCATTGATGGTTGCTTTCCGGAAAGATTTTTTAACAGAAACAAATCCCCCGAGATCATTCAGGTTATAGCCGGGAATAAGAAACGCATTTCCTTTGTTTTCATTTTTCTGATTCATGCCACTTGCACCAATCACCGCTTCAACACCTTTCAAACTATCCCTCTGAGGAAAGTAATATTTAACATCATACGTAACAGTACTCAGGTGAAACCACAATCCGGTATTTTCGGTGTCTGTTGAAAATTCCTTTCTGTCATTTTCCTGGAATCCGGCATTCACGCGCAACTGACTTTGACCCAGAATCAGATTGTTTACTAAAGAGATTTTTGTATGCGTTACATTTTGAAATGGCAATACAATGGATCTTGATTTGAGTTCCTGATCGGTTGCAATACTTCCGGCTGAATTTAATAATTTACCTGTCGAGGAATCGCGGTCGCCTTCGAAGAATCCGATATCGGAATCCCACTTACTGAAGTGCAAATGTGAATACCCCCAACTTCGGTTGATACCTGCAAGCAAATCTGCATTTTTTTCTTTGTAGCCCGAATTGAAAACCCGTTCAGTCGGAGTTTGGTATCCGATTGCGCTTTTATATGTCCCCCTTGCCCTCCACACGAAGCCATTTAAGTTTCCTTCTGCCATCAGTGAACTGGCAGTTAGCCGGTTGTTAGTGGAATAATTGGACTGCAACTCTCCTTTTATTTTTCCGGCAGAAGGAGAAATCGGTTCAAGGATATTGATAACACCGCCAAGTGCATCTGAACCATAAAGTAATGACGAAGGACCTTTGAGCACCTCAATATTATCGGCACTGAATTCATCAATCTCTATCCCGTGCTCATCTCCCCATTGCTGTCCCTCCTGGCGAACACCTTCATTCACTGTTACAATCCTGTTGTAACTTAATCCTCGTATTACAGGTTTACTGATGGCACCTCCTGTGCTGATGGCTGACACACCCGGAGTTGTTGCAATGGCATTTACCAGATTGTCAACGCCAATGCCGGTGATATTAAATTTGCTGATCTGTTCTACAGGTACGCTTGATCTGGCTTTCTCAGACGAAAATGCACTCCCCGTTACCACAACTTCAGGACTTTCAATAGCTGCTATTTTTAATGGAAAATCACGGGAGTTGACTTTGCCAAAATCAATCAAAACAGTAACCGTAGAATATCCAATTGATTTTATAAGAACAGTAAACTTACTTCTGGGCAAATTCCGGATCTCATATCTGCCATTTGCATCCGTTACAGCACCGGTTTTTAAATCTGAGATATAAACAGATGCACCGGGCAACGTTTCTTTGGTATCGCTGTCAAATACTTTTCCTGAAAGTGTTTGGCCGTAAGTCAATGTGACAATAGTTACCAGGACAACGGTATATATAATTTTTTTCATTTGATAGGAATATGAAGATTCATTGTGCAAAAAGGATGATGAAACCGCCTCACTTGTGTGAAAGGTATTTTGAACCAGGCTATGGACCTGTATAATTTCTCCCGCTATATTGTTGTAGGAGGTCCCCTTAAAAATAAAAACGGGGATGAATAGAACCTATAATCCTCAATTGATTCCTGCTTTGGAATAAAAAGAAATACATTTTCCGAAAAAGAAAATGTTTTTGCTGAATAGTATAATGGAGGACTGACGAGTTGAAATAAATCGCAGTGCTCATGCTGAGTGCTCAGGTGATCTCCGCATCCCTTACTGCAGATAAAATCAGCTGATTCATGCTCGTGAAAAAAATCATGTATCAACTCTCCAGGGGCCGTTGAAAAAAGAATTACCCCAAAAAGAAAAAAAGATATGACCTGCTTTATATGCTTCATAGCTCCGGATGGAATTGCAAAGCTATTCATAAATGGCAGTTTACCTATTAGATTTGATCACTGGCCAAAAGTTTAGTAATTATTTAACTTCTATGTGTTTACATGTCATAATTTACTTAGATTTGTTTCACCTAAAACCCAATCCGTTATGAAAAATTACTCCTTCTATTTTTATAGAACGAATTTTTTTGTGATATTTTTTTCACTCATCGTTATTAAATCTTTTTCTCAGAACGCCGGAATCGGAGCTGCAGCATTTGTTCCTAATGCATCTTCCATGTTAGAGATTCAATCAGGGGCAGCAGGAAATAAAGGATTTCTTCCGCCCCGTGTTACTGATGTGCAACGTGCAGCGATGAATCCACTTCCGGCAGCCGCACAAGGTCTCATCGTTTATCAAACCAACACAGTGGGTGGTTCACTCGAGGGACTTTATTACAACACAAGTCTGACCACCGTTCCCAACTGGGTATATATTTCGGGCGGGGGCTGGGCTCTTTCAGGAAATGCAGGAACAACACCGGGTGTTGCCGTAGGACAGAATTTTCTCGGTACAACGGATTCCAAAGATTTTATCGTTGCAACCAATTCACTCGAAGCGGTGCGGGTGCTGGCAAATCAGTTTGTAAAAGTTAGCACTTTGTCAGGTGTTGTTGATGTGGGCACAGGTACGGCACTCGTAACCGCAGATGCAACAGGCCTTCTAGGAAAATATATTGCAAATATGCCACCGACAGGAACGCTGGAGTTATGGTTTCGTCCGGTTGCGGCAACCTATATTCAGCCGATGTCGAATCTGAATATTAGGGTATATGATACTGCGCCACCACAACCTTATGGTATATATTACAATGGCGGAACCAATACAGTTGGCGGATATTTCAGGACAACATCAGGAATCTCAGGTACTACGGCTGTTCAGGGATTCAGCGATGTATCCGGTCAGCAGCAATATGGTTACCTTGGATACAATGGCCCTATTACAGTGGGAGCATCATCAATAGGTGGTGCTTCGGTTTACGGCTTTACCGACGACCCGAATTCAACAGCAGTATATGGAAGAACGCAGTTGAATGCAACAGTGGCAGCGGTACTTGGGTATTCAAGTATCTGGATTCCCGGTTATTTTTATGGCGATGACGGTTCAAATGCATTTGCAACGCGTCCCGGTGTGTACGGGCAGTTAAATACTACCATTTCCAAAGCAGGGTACCATAGTGCTGTAAGGGGATACTCTATATATAGTGGCGGTGGGAATCCGGGTTATGTAACAGGCGGAAACTTTACTGCAGTTGGAAGCGGGTCAGGTACACCTACAACCGAAGATGGCCAGGGAGTTTACGGAATCTATGCAGGGATCGGTGGCAGCAGAAGAGCCGGTGGGTATTTTTATGCGACGGACGGAGTTTTTGCAAACTTTGCTGCAGTAGCAGAGGAATTAACGAACAGTAAAATTACCGGGGCAGGCGTTGTTGCTGAAGTTATTTCTACCCCAAGCCACGGAAGGATACGGCTAACCGCATCTGAATCACCTGAATACTGGTACACTGATTATGGAACTGTACAGTTGATAAATGGCAGCGCTCACGTTGACCTTGATCCAATCCTTGCAGATATTATTATAGTTGACGTTCAACACCAACTGAAAGTTTTTCCTCAGGCAAATATTATTAACTGCAATGGACTTGCCGTAATAAATAAAACGGCGACCGGATTCGACCTGGTGGAAATAAACAATGGTACCAGTAGTGGTGAAGTAGACTATCAGGTAGTTGCCAAACCAAAAACTAATTTTGGTGAAGGACGATTTGCATATATGCCCGGCCCTTTTCATAAATATTCTGAAGATCCTGCGAATGCAAAGGCAGCTAATCAACCCGACTGGAATAAAATTTACAGATGGCCTGCCGATTGGGAAGCATATGGATATAACGTAGAGGAAAAGACTGCCATCGGTGACGTAATTATTGCAGGACCGAATGCCGGTAAAATAAAACTGGCGGATGGTAAGTCGGCAGCCGGACTTTCTGTGAAAAACAGTGATTCAAAACTCACACATTAAAAGCCAAACCATGAGACCTTTATTATTTTTTATCGTAGGAACTTTTGCAATGGCAATTCATTTTAGTATCCCTGTTTTTTCGCAAGGGCTGATCAATAACGGCGCATATATCGTTAACAGTAGTGCGTATATTATTGTAACCGGCGCGACGGGTCATTTTACCAATCAAGATGCAGGGGCTTTTATTGGCAAAGTTGACAACACGGGTGTGATTCAGGTTTATGGAAACTGGACCAACAATTCCGCTCAGAATGTTTTTACTGCAAATACCGGCACCGTTGAAATGAACGGATCAAGTCAGATATTTGGCGGAACCACAATGACCTGGTTTAATAATCTGACTCTGCTCGGTACGGGTAATAAAACGTTGAACCGTGATGAACTTGTAGGCGGAGGTTATGCCGCTCCTGCAGGGGTGCTTTCGCTGAATGACCGTCCGATGGTATTGTCTACAAGGAAACTTACAGTCAATAATCCATTGACCACTGCGATCACGCGTACCACGGGTTATATTATCAGCGAGATGAATGCCGGCAATAATACTGCGATTGTACAATGGAATGTCGGCGCAAATAACGGAACATATGTATTTCCTTTTGGCATCGCTACAGCACCCAACTATATTCCGCTCACAATAGATAAGAGCAGTGGCACAACAAATATCCTGGCATCAACGCGTAGGACAACAACAACCAATAATACGCCGTGGCAGATATCGGTAACACAAATGTGGAGTCAGACTATTCCCGGTGCCGGTGAAGTGCCTGTTGTTATTGATCGTTGGTGGGATATTAAATCAACACCGTCTTTCACAGGAGCGGTTGATTTTACTTATCGTGGAATTGAAAACACAACAACATACGCTCCAACAGGTGCTTTTGCAGCGCAGAACTGGATTGGAACAACCTGGGCTGTGCCTGTAGGTTCCGGTCCGGGCGTGCTTGCCGGTACTGCCGTTGTTTCAATTCCTGATCAAACCCTGGGAGGCGCTTCTCCATGGGTGCTATCCAATTTAGATGCACCACTTCCGGTGGAACTATTATATTTTTCTGCAAAGCTGAAAGAAAAAACAGTGCTCCTTAACTGGTCTACTGCCTCAGAAATCAACAATGCTTATTTCGAAGTTCAGCGGTCGCGCAACAACGAAGTTTTTGAGACGATAGACATCGTGAATGGGGCTGGGAACAGTACATCTGTGAATAGTTATACTGCTGCAGACGAGAGCCCTTATGAAGGTGTTTCTTATTACAGACTTCGTCAGGTAGATTATGATGGAAAATTTGATTTCTCTCAGGTTGTTCCTGTTGAAGTAGGAGGCGGTAAAAAATTCCATTTCATTTTTGCATCTACGGCAGAATTACCCGGAAAAGTTACGATAGGCTATGAAAGTAATTCCATTGATCCGATTGAGATAAAAATTGCCAATACATTAGGAAATCAAATTCTGGAGACCGTTGTGTTTCCGGATGAGGGATTTAATAAAAATGATATTCATCTCCCTGAACTGGCAGAGGGAATATATTTTATTAGTCTTGCAAGCAATGGTAGAATATTAACAAAAAGATTTTTTATAAACTGATAACAAATGAAAAAAGCATTTTCAATTTTTCGCCGCATTGTTTTATTATTTATTTCATCGATGATTTTATTTCCGGCAACCATGAAAGCACAAAATGTCGGCATCGGGACAGCATCATTTATCCCTGTTAATCTCCTTGATGTAAAAGGGAATGCAGTCATCGGCAATGCTTATTCCGGCGTGAATGTCGCTCCTGCAAACGGATTGCTTGTGGAAGGCAATACCGGCATCGGAACTGTAGCGCCTGTTAAAAAACTGGATGTTCGTGGCGATATACAGGTAGGAGATCCGCTGGTATGGAGCAGTGCGGCACAGGATCGCATCATTAATTTTGGTAATTCGAATTTTGTTTACATTGGTGAAAAAGGTGCCGATGACAGAATGGAATTAAGAGCCGGCAGTTTTTATTTCAATGTTGGAAAAGTCGGTATCGGAATTGCACTGCCAACTGAAAAACTGGATGTAGTTGGCAATATGAAATTCTCCGGGGCACTGATGCCGGCAAATCTCCCGGGAACAGCAGGGCAGGTATTAAAATCCGGGGGTGCAGGTATAGCTCCTGTTTGGGGCCCACAGATGAACGGTATTACCGCAGTTGAAAAATGGTACCTCGGACCACAGAATTTTAACGCTGCTACAACTTATACATTTACAATTACAGGCGTTACCGGATGTGATATCTGGTCGGGAGTTATCATTGTTCTGAATGGCGAGTGGGCAACTCAGCCGAATGTAACCATTCACCACATTGAAGCACGAAATGGAGAAATTCGTTTCAGAATTTCCAACAATACACTTACTACTAATTATACAGGAATGGATTTTAATGTTTTAGTTATCAGGTAAAATGATGAAAATTATCTCCCTTTCAGCATTAATGACTGTATCTGTATCTGTTGCTTCTTTTGCGCAAATCATCGACGCAGATAAAAGCACTGTGTCAGCACCCGAAACAAACGTTGTTGAAATTTATGCCGTTGCAATTCCTTTTGCAGACAAAGACAAATACGACCTCATCAATGAAAATTATCATAGAGCAATAACTATCGGTACTGATTCTGTTGTTCAGGAGCAGACCATAGAAATTTCAGCAGTAGCGCAAAGACCGGGAGATGGCGTTTCTCAGACGCAGAAAAAAGAAATTATAATTGTTTCGCCGGCGAAGGAAGATCATTCAGCAAAAAAACAACATTCGGTGGAGATTACATCAAAAGCAATCAAACGCTGATAAACTCGGATTTCCTAATCGTCAATTTTTCGGGCAGTACTCTCTGACAACAGTTTGTTGTTTTCATCTACAAAAACAAATACATCTTCATTGTCGCGCTTCATGTAATATTTTTCCCTGGCAAATCTTTCCAGATTTTTATTGTTGGTGAAAAGCTCTTTCATTTCAGCTTTATTTATTTCAATCTGATCAGTGAAATAATCACGTTCGTGTTTCAAATCACTGAGTTTATTCCGGTAAGTATGCTGAAGTATAAAATCATGCTTATCGAAAAAAGTCAGCCAGACTAAAAATCCGAGAAAAGTCAACGTGTATTTGTTATACAAATAAGGCTTCAACGCATCCGGAATCCACTTCTTCTGAAATATATTTTTCTTTCTCGCCATTGATGTAAAAGTAATACCACGGCTGACTCATTTCATGGTCCGTCGGGAATAATGATAACAGGATGTTGTTGAAAGTCAGTTCGACACCACCTTTGTTTTGCCAACTACACTTCCATTGGGGTTTTCATCAGCCATGAAAGGGTAACGGTAATCGGCAGGAGGAACCAGTGTTTCTTTAATTGTTCTCGGTGAAACCCATCGTAACAGATTGTACATGGAGCCGGCCTTGTCGTTCGTTCCTGAAGCACGGCTGCCGCCAAATGGTTGCTGGCCGACAACGGCACCGGTACATTTATCATTGATGTAAAAATTACCGGCTGCATTTACCAGTTTACGTGTAGCATAATCAACGGCATAACGATCCTGTGAAAAGATGGAGCCTGTCAAGGCATACATTCCCGTTTTATCTACGATGCTTACCGTCTCCTCAAATTTTGAATCTTCATAGACATACAGAGTCAATACAGGACCGAAAATCTCTTCGCACATCGTTATGTAAAACGGATCTTTGGCACGCAAGACTGTTGGCTGAATAAAGTATCCTTTACTTTTATCATAAGTTCCGCCGGCCAGAATTTCAACGTCGCTGCTTTTCTTTGCTTCATCAATATATGAGGCAATCTTGTCAAATGCTTTCTCGTCAATAACGGCATTGAAAAAATTAGTGAAGTCTTCAGTTGGACCGACTTTTATTGATTTCAGGTCAGTCATAAGCCCTTCCATAACCGGAATCCAAAGGCTCTCAGGAATGTAAGCACGTGAAGCAGCAGAGCATTTTTGTCCCTGGAATTCAAAAGCACCTCTTGTGAGCGCAGTCACCAGTGATTTTACGTCAGCACTCGGATGGGCAAGGATAAAATCTTTACCACCGGTTTCACCAACAATGCGCGGATAGGATTTATATTTCTGAATATTGTTTCCAATGGTCTTCCAAATGCCGCGGAATACTTCTGTAGAACCCGTAAAGTGTATTCCTGCAAAATCAGGATGGTTGAAAATAATTTCTCCTGCATCAGGACCTGAAACATAAACCAGGTTGATTACTCCCGGAGGCACTCCTGCTTCTATAAAGACTTTCATCAGGATATTGGCAGCATAAATCTGTGAGTTTGCGGGCTTCCATACCACTACATTTCCCATCATAGCTGCAGATGTAGGAAGGTTACCCGCAATGGCAGTGAAGTTAAACGGCGTGAGTGCAAATACAAATCCTTCCAGCGGACGTTGTTCTAACCTGTTATAAACACCTTTGGAAGAGATGGGTTGCTGCGCATAAATTTCACGCATGAATTGCACATTGAAACGCAAGAAGTCAATCATCTCACATGCCGCATCTACCTCTGCCTGAAAAGCATTTTTGCTTTGTCCGAGCATGGTAGCCGCATTGATGGTCGCGCGATACGGGCCGCTTAATAGTTCAGCTGCTTTTAAAAATATGCTTGCCCTGTGTTCCCAACTGAAATTCGCCCATTCATCTTTCGCTTTTAAAGCTGCATCAATGGCTTGCTTAACGTGTGTTTTATCGCCGGCATGATAATGTGCCAGGGTATGAGCATGGTCATGTGGAGGCGCCATGCGGACTTTTTTATTGGTGCGGATTTCTTCCCCTCCGATATACATCGGGATATCCATTTCCTCACCCCGCATTTTACGTAGCGAAGCTTTCAGTGTTTCGCGCTCCGGACTTCCGGGAGCATAGTTTAATAGCGGTTCGTTGACGGCTGGCGGTACCTGGTATATTGCATTACTCATGACGATAATTTTTTGTAAAGGTACATTTTTTAAAGATGTTTACAGGGCCCGTTTACAATGCAGCAGTGCCGCCAATATGAGAATAAGGAATAAATTTCATTTTTTGCTTTGGATTTTTTCGTGCATTGGTGCCTTAGTGACTATGTCTTTAAAATTGCCACGAAGGCACTAAGACACAAAGTTTCATCTACATGCTCATATTGAACCACTAACTGCAACCCTTTTTTCTCCTGAATAAATATTAAATCGTTGGCCGCGCAGAAATCCAATCAATGTCATGTTAAATTCTTTTGCCAGTTCAACGGCAAGGGTAGAAGGGGCGCCAACAGCAGCAACTATTTTTATCCCTGCCATGGCTGCTTTTTGAATGAGCTCAAAGGAAGCCCTTCCGCTCAGTAATAAAATATGGTTTTTAAGAGGTAATTCAGATGCTAATAAAGATGTTCCTATCAGCTTATCCAGTGCATTGTGCCTGCCCACGTCTTCGCGCAACAACAATAGTTTTCCCGATATATCAAAAAGTGCTGAAGCATGTAGTCCGCCCGTTTGCTCAAAAATATTCTGTGCCTGGCGAAGTAATGCAGGAAGTGAATAAATAAGACCGGCAGAAATTTTTATTTCGTCAGAATCCATTGAAGTGGATGTGATTGTCCGGATAGCTTCTATAGAAGATTTTCCGCAAACACCGCAACCGGAAGTGGTATAAAAATTCCGTTCCTGATTTTGCAGATCAGGTATTGATTCTTCACTCAGTTCTATTTCAATTCTGTTCTCAATAGAATCATTGATGGTTTTTAATTCTGCATTGGAAGAAATAATTCCTTCTGTAAATAAAAAACCTGCAGCGAATTCAGGATCGTTTCCCGGAGTGCGCATGGTGACGGAAATACTTTTCTTTTGACGATTTTCTGCTGCGCCAAATACAATCCTGATCTCAAGTGGTTCTTCGCACGCCAGAAAATCATCCTGTTCAGACGCTATACCTTCACTTATTTTTTTAACCCGTACCGGGGCTGCTGCTGTTTCAATCATTATTCAAAGATACGCGATTCATAAAGGCGGATGATTGCTAAAAAATTTTACTTTCGCCACTCATTTTTCAAAATCTTTATGATGAAGACCTTATCAACAGACAATAATTTCCTCGCCATTCCTGAACCGGAACTTTGCGATTACGCACATTCTAAGTTTGTTATTCAACAGGTGCCTTACGAGCATACCTCTTCATACTTGCAGGGATCTGCAAAAGGGCCCGGAGCAATGATTGAGGCCTCACATTTTGTTGAATTCTATGATGAAATGTTAGACATGGAATCCTACAAACATTGCGGCATCGCTACACTTCCTGCTATGGATTTCAGTGGCAAGGTGGATGCTGATGCAATAGCATTGATTGAAAGGGAAACATCGCAGCATATCAATAATGGCAAGTTTGTCGTTTCCGTGGGCGCGGAACATTCCGTGACATTTGGTTTTGTAAAAGCCTATAAAAATAAATTCGCAGACTTACACGTGTTGCAGATTGATGCACATAGCGATTTACGTTTTAGTTACCATGACAATATTTACTCTCATGCTTCTGTAATGGCGCGGGTACATGAGTCGGGCATACCGATTACCCAGATTGGCATCAGGGCGCAGTGTAAAGAAGAATCGGATCTTATTAAATCGTCAGATCGCATTCATACTTTTTATGCGCATCAGATCAGGAGGAATAAAAACTGGATGGATGAAGCGATAAAAACACTTGGGAAAGATGTTTACCTGACTATTGATGCCGATGGTTTTGATCCGTCAGTGATGCCATGTGTTGGCACCGCTGAGCCCAATGGAATGTTCTGGGATGAAACCATTCAGTTTCTCGAAAAAGTTTTTGCTGAAAGAAATGTTGTGGGTTTCGACATCGTTGAAATTGCACCGCAGGAAGGACAGATACTTACGCAATACAATTGCGCGAAGCTTCTTTACCGTTTGATCGGCTTCCGGGTGAAAAAAACGCGATAATTTCTTTTAAACTATCTTCGGACTCAAGATGAAAAAAATTCTGATCGCCAACCGCGGGGAGATTGCCTTACGTATTATGCGCAGCGCAAGGGAAATGGGTATCAGTACGGTGGCAGTTTATTCTGAAGCCGACAGAAATGCTTTACACGTCCGCTATGCTGATGAAGCCATTTGTATCGGTCCGGCAGCATCTTCACAAAGTTATCTCGTGGCGCAAAAAATTATTGACGCAGCGAAAACAACAGGAGCTGATGCCATTCATCCCGGCTATGGATTTCTCTCTGAGAATGCCGACTTCAGCGACCTCGTTACAAAATCAGGAATTACTTTCATTGGTCCGACCGGCGACTCCATGCGGATGATGGGCAGTAAATTGGCAGCGAAAGCAACAGCCAAAAAACATAACATTCCCCTCGTACCGGGAACGGATGAAGCAATAGATGATGTTGCAGAAGCAAAAAAAATAGCAGCGAAAATCGGTTTTCCTATATTGATTAAAGCAAGTGCAGGTGGCGGAGGTAAAGGTATGCGCATCGTGGAAAATGAAAAGCAATTTGAGGAGCAGATGAAACTGGCAGTGAGCGAAGCCATCTCTTCTTTCGGTGATGGCGCTGTTTTTATTGAACGTTACGTCGGCTCTCCGCGTCATATAGAAATACAGGTACTCGGCGATAAGCATGGAAATGTGGTCCACCTTTTTGAGCGCGAGTGCAGCGTACAACGCAGGCATCAGAAAGTGATTGAAGAAGCGCCTTCCAGCGTACTTGATGAAAAGACCAGAAAAGAGATGGGGCGCTGTGCAGTAGAGGTAGCGAAGGCATGTAATTATGTCGGCGCCGGTACTGTGGAATTTTTGCTCGATGAAAAACTGAATTTTTATTTTCTTGAAATGAATACACGGCTGCAGGTAGAGCATCCGGTTACTGAATTGATCACGGGCCTCGACCTGGTGAAGGAGATGATCCATATTGCTGACGGAAGGAAATTATCATTTTCCCAGGATGACCTCGGTATTAACGGACATGCCATGGAGGTGCGCGTATATGCCGAGGATCCTGCAAATAATTTTCTGCCTGATATCGGCACACTATTAACTTATAAAATTCCTCAGGGCCCGGGCGTGCGTGTTGATGATGGCATGGAAGAGGGAATGGAGATTCCGATTTACTATGATCCGATGATTGCAAAGCTGATCACACACGGTGCTGACAGAAAAGAAGCCATTGACCGAATGATCCGTGCCATTGATGATTACGATATTACAGGTGTGCAGACGACGCTTTCATTTTGCAAATTTGCAATGAAGCACAAGGCATTCCGTAGCGGAAATTTTGATACGCATTTTGTGAAGAAATATTTTTCTCCTGAAATGCTGATATCAGATGATGAAGAAGAGATGGAACTGGCGGCAATGCTGGCAGTAGAGGCCATTATGAATAAATCTGCAGAGAATAAAAGCAATGCCATAAACGTTCAGTCATCAGCGTGGAAGAGCAAAAGAAGCCGCTACAATGACTAATGTATTAATGTTCGAAGCCTGCCTGCGTTTAAAGATCCGGAAAAAAGTTCCATGAAATCAATTTTAAAATTATTTTTGGTTGTCGGATTTCTGGTTCAGTCTTTTGCATCTTTCAGCCAGGAAAAAAAGGGGACGAAACTCCCTTATGTTATTGAAGGAATTGATACCATTCCTGTTGTTAATTTACCTGATGTAAACATTGTTGATTACGGAGCTGACTATGAGAAGCGACTAAAAGAGTATTACCGTTTGCGTTTTAATGTAATTAAAGTTTATCCGTATGCCCGTCTTGCGGCCTTAAAAATAAAAGAGCTGAATGATTCTTTGACAGGAATAAAATCAGACCGGGATAAAAAAAAGTTCAGAAAAAAATTTGAAGATCAGTTGCGATCAGATTTTGGCAAGACGATAGAAAAGTTAAGTGTAAACCAGGGAAAAATATTTATCAAACTTTTAGACCGCCAGACCGGCCATACCGGATTTGAAATTATTAAGGATGTAAAAGGGTCGTTCAGCGCATTCTTGTTACAAACATCGGCCAGGGTATTTGGCCACAACCTGAAGGATAACTATGATCCTGAAGGCGACGACAAGCAGGTAGAGAGCATTGTGCAACAGATTGAAGCCGGACTTATTAATTGAATGTTTATCTCTGAAAATGCTCATTTTTCAGTTGAAAAGTTCTTTTGCACTTCATTTGATATGAGGAATGTCCCGATATATTTACGGGGTAATTAAATTGAAAAGTTATTAAGATTTTTTTGGTACAAAATTTTTTCAAGCGCGTTTCAAAACAACAATGGTTATCAAGATAAAACTGAAGAGAGAAGATAAGTATGTTCTTCTAGACCATCAGGTATATGAGACTTTAAATGCAACTTCGCTATTTCAGGATTTCAAAGTATTTGAAAATCTGAGGCAGCATTCTTCCGGCGTTCCTGTTTTTCAGAAATATATTGAGTCGGTGAATGGCAAACTGAAGATTGAAACGATATACCTTGCTAAATACATTGCATCGAAGTATCTCCCGCGGCCGTTATCAGGCAAGCGGTTGTTTCTGAATTTTATCAATGGCGACAAGCTCGATCTGCGGTTAAAAAACCTCAAGTGGGAAGAGATGAGCAAGTTGAGCAGGGCGAGAACAACATCGGTAAACAAAACCGGTTTTCGCGGCGTAAGAAAAACGCCACAACAGAAATATGTGGCCATGATCAGTGATGGTGCAAAGCAAATTTACCTCGGTACATTTAATACGGCTGAAGAAGCTGCTATTGCTTACAATAAAAAATCAGTTGAGCTTTTCGGAATGACACCCAATCTCAACAAAGTAAATGAATCCGGAATGGTGATTCCGTTTGAGTTATCGGAAGAAATTAAAAACCGGGTACGGAAGCAGTCGGCGAAAAAATCCGTTGCCAAACCGTTGATCGTTGAAAATTTCTCTCTCGTTCCCGCACACTTCGAGCACCTGAAAAAAAGAGGTCGCAAACCGAAAATGATTTCGGGGGAGAGTTCGATAAAGGAGAAAAAGAAAGAAGAGAGTTCAGCGGGCGATCGTGAGGACAGTAGTTCAAACTAAATTTTTTCAATGGGGAGACTTTTTCTAATCTTCCATCATCCTCATCATTCCAAAATTAATTCAGCTATTCTTCTCCTGCAACACCTCAGCCGAAAATTTTCTCTTTGACAAATTATAACTGTTGCCCTTTGCCAGCACATGCACGATGAGGTTCTCAATAGAAATAGGTGAGCCCTCTTTTAAGTCGGCGATGTTGCTGTGGCGGATGCCATGACCGTCAATTACAATTACAAGCCCGCTGCCCATGGCTTCCATGTAATTTCCTTCGGAAACGAGCACACCTGTATCTTCTCCCAAACCGATTCCGATACAGGATGGATTTGCAGCCACTGCCTGAGCCAGCCGTCCGAACCTTCCGCGGGTTACAAAATGAGAATCAATGATGAGGTCTTTGATGAAAGCAAGTCCTGTGGTGATCTTTACCTCTCCCTTGAGCAATGCTTCGCCGCTGTTACCCTGGTAAATCATGGTATTGCTCATGGCCATGGCACCTGCACTTGTTCCTGAAATAACAAAATCAGTTTCTTGGAGGTAACGGTTGTGGAGGATGTTTAAAAAATCTGTTCCGCCAAAAATCGAAGATAACCTGAGTTGATTTCCACCGCTGAACAACACTGCATCACATTTATTGACGCGCTCAATCATCTCCGGTTTTTGTGCATCGTCACGGTTTCTGATGTCCATCACGTTGATATTCGTACATCCAAGTTTTCCGAAAGCATCAAGGTAGTTGTGACCAACTTCTCCGGGAATAGACGATGCGCTGGTGATCACTTCAATGCATGCATCATGTCCGCCGGCTTCATGTACAATGCGGCTGAGGATCTGCAATTCAAAAAAGTTGAGGTTATTTTTTTGTTGAAAGTTCGGTTCGGGTTCTGTGCCTTTGTCTTCGTTGCCACCGATGGCGATTAATTTTCCTTTTGGAATTTCCATTAGTTGAATTTAGTGTGGGTGCAAATATAGCACGATCATTAGTTCTGAGAGCCAACAGACAAGCGGTTCTCAACATATTCATCGTTCATGTTGTTGATATTTTTAGCCACGAATTGCACTAATTAACACAAATGATTATTACAATGAATGCCACTGATTCGCAGATTTGATTTAGTGATTGTATTAAATCTGCGTCCTGACGGATCGGGACTGTGGCAATTTGTATTTTGGCTTTTAGATACCTCGTCATGCCTGAGGTAAGGCTGGGTCATTCATTGAACAACTTTTGCGCAGCGGTGAAATCATTCATCTTTAGTAAATACTATCTTTGGAAAATATGAATCCGTTCTGGACACAAATTGTCATTAAGACAGTTCTCAGAAAAAAACACAACAAGAAAAGTATTGTGGCGGAAAGGGAGTTCTCACCTTTTATTATCGCCAAAGGTTTTCGGGAGTTGAAGATCAATGCAGTAGCGCTTTCGAAAGATATCGTGTTGATAACGCTTGGTGTTTTTGCTGCAGCCATAGGCTTAAAGAGTTTTCTGATACCCAATGATTTTATTGATGGTGGCGCTACCGGAATAGCATTACTGGTGAGTAAGCTGGGTAATTTTTCACTCTCTTTATTACTGATACTTATCAATTTACCATTCGTGATCCTGGGATTCAAAGTGATCGGAAAGCAGTTTGCCATCAAAGCGGCACTGGCTATTGCAGCACTCGCTTTGGTAACGGCCACCGTACATTTTCCGGAAATCACAAATGACAAATTACTGGTCGCTGTATTCGGCGGATTTTTTCTTGGCGCAGGTATCGGGCTCACGGTACGAGGTGGGGCCGTAATTGACGGAACAGAAGTAGTAGCAATTTACCTCAGCCGCAGGTTCAGTGCAACGATTGGTGATGTGATCATAATCATCAACATCCTTGTTTTTTCTGCCGCCGCTTATCTGCTTTCGGTTGAAGCTGCTTTGTACAGTATGATTACCTATCTCGCTGCATCAAAAACGGTTGATTATGTAATTGAAGGTATAGAAGAGTATACAGGAATCACCATCATATCTTCTCACAGTGATGAGGTGAGGGAGATGATCATCAATAAAATGGGACGGGGCGTAACTGTGTATAAGGGTAAACGGGGTTTTGGAAAACATGGCGAAAGGGCTGACATTGATATTGTTTACACGGTGATTACCCGATTAGAGATCAGTAAACTGAATTCAGAAATTGAAAAGGTGGATCCCAATGCTTTTGTCGTGATGAACAGCGTGAAAGAGATAAAGGGAGGGATGATAAAGAAGCGGGCGCTGAAACACTAGAGGCAGAATTCAAATATCAATGGATAAAAGCCGGCCACTATCCCTATAGCTATCGGGATCACGAATTTTCGCCAATGATTTAGGTGGGACAATACCTTCTGAATAATTTATACAAGTCAAAATTCATTCTGTATCATTGACCGTAGTATGGATCATCTCATAAAGAATATTGATTTTTTTAATTCGCGTAAATTGGTGGAATTAGTGGCAGATAAAAACCCTATATAAAAAAGGTGATTACCATTGCAAGGAAGATTTTGACGGCTTGTTAAATCTTCCTAATTTGAACAACTTTTACAAACTGATTTTAAAGCAAGAACGATGAAAATACTTGACATCCGTGCCATGCGCGGACCCAACTACTGGAGCATCCGCAGGCACAAGTTAATTGTGATGCGCCTCGATATTGAAGACATGGAAGAAAGACCAACAAATAAAATTTCCGGTTTCTCTGAACGGCTGGAAAAAATGTTTCCTACCATGGTCGAACATGAATGCAGTGAAAATGTGCGCGGAGGTTTTTTTCACCGCGTGAAAGAAGGAACATGGATCGGACATGTGATCGAGCACATCGCACTTGAAATACAAACACTGGCAGGCATGGATACGGGTTTCGGTCGCACACGCAGCACCGGTGAACATGGCGTGTATCATGTTGTGTTTTCTTATATGGAAGAAAAGGTGGGTATTTATGCTGCAAAATGTGCGGTGCGTATTGCAGAAGCATTGATAGACGGAAATGAGTTTGACCTTGCAGATAATATTCAAACCATGCGCGAGATCCGCGAAGACGAGCGCCTTGGTCCTTCTACCGGAAGCATTGTGGAAGAAGCCATCAAAAGAAAAATTCCATGGATCAGACTGAATCGTCATTCATTGGTGCAACTGGGATATGGCGTGAATCAGAAAAGAATTCAGGCCACTGTTGCAAGTACTACGAGCAGTATTGCTGTTGAAGTTGCCTGCGACAAAGAAGAAACAAAAAATTTACTCGAGGCCATGTCCATTCCTGTTCCGAGAGGAAGGGTGGTTTATGATGAGGAAGATCTCGAATCAGCAATGAAGCGGATCGGTTATCCTGTCGTGCTGAAACCTGTGGGAGGCAATCATGGTCGGGGTGCTACAATAGACGTTACCACCTGGGAACAGGCAGTAGAAGCATTGCACCTGGCAAAGAAAATTTCACGCGGCGTTATCGTGGAGAAATTTATTACTGGATACGACCACAGGTTGCTCGTTGTGGATTATAAATATATAGCAGCAGCTAAACGTACGCCTGCAATGGTCGTGGGTGACGGCAAGCATACGATTAAAGGGTTGATTGATATTGTCAACAGTGATCCGCGACGTGGATATGGTCATGAGAAAGTACTCACTGCCATCAAGGTTGATGCGATGACGGAAGATATCCTGACAGAAAAAAATATTACGCTGGAAACAGTTTTAAATAATGGCGAGGAACTTCATCTGAAGCGCACTGCAAACCTGAGCACGGGTGGAACTTCAACAGACGT
>JBBRAY010000055.1:0-23217 GCA_038206355.1 Bacteroidia bacterium | reverse complement strand
ATGATTGCAAGTACGAATTTTAGAATACATCGAGAGACAAGATATTGAAAACAAAGATGAAGGTTTCACAGTTGCCGAGGGTCTTCAGTAAGCTTCAGCTTAAATCAAACCCTTCGGCTTTTAGCCGAAGGTAGTTTAGTTACCGGCGTACCAGGACTCAAAACTTAACATTTCATACGTTATCTTTTTGAATTGATGAAAGCGAAGGAATTACATGAGTTGTATCAATTGAGTGATTGCATCTGTTCTTCATATGCTTTTAAGTCTGCGTTCACTACTTTTGCAGCATTGAAACGGTTTCGCTTATTTATTACTCTCTTTTTTACGATCGGACTGACCGGCACGGCGACTGTTTTTGCAGCTTGTACTGTTTCCATCGCTGCATTCCCATATTCAGAAGGTTTTGAGACAGGCGCCGGCAACTGGACGACAGGCGGGACCAATAATGACTGGACCTTATGTGCGCCTTCAAAACCGATCATCACCGGTGCCGCTGAAGGAAGCAATTGCTGGATTACCGGCGGGCCGACAACTTCTTTTTATCAGCTTGGAGAAAGGTCGTGGGTTGAAAGTCCGTGTTTCGACTTTTCAGCGCTCGATTTTCCGGTCGTTTCATTCATGATTTTTTGGGAAATTGAGAATCAATATGACGGTGGAAATTTTCAGTATTCAATTAACGGTGGTGCAACCTGGGCCAACGTAGGAACGACCGGGGAGCCGAATGATTGTTATACCCAGAACTGGTTTAATCAGATTTCCATCACCAACCTGAGTTCATTTGTTACTGTGAACCGGGGATGGAGTGGAACCATACTTCCTTCTTCCGGAGGTTGCGTCGGCGGAAGTGGCAGCAGTGTCTGGAAACTTGCAAAGCATTGCCTGAAAAATCTTGCCCATGAGCCGGAAGTAAAGTTCAGGTTTACCTTTGGATCAGGAACATTGTGTAACGACTTTGACGGATTGGCGTTTGACGATTTCAAAATTGAAGAAGCAAACAGAACAGTGCCGTCGTTTATATACAATTGTATTTCATCGGATGAAATTTCATTTATAGATGGCTCGTCGGTATGCCCCGGCTCATGGACATGGGATTTCGGTGACGGCACAGTGAGCAATCAGCAGAATCCTTCGCATGTTTTCAATGCGCCGGGTGTATTTGATGTGAAGCTGATTACAGGGAATTCATGCAGCCTGCCAGATACCTTTAGTACTTCTGTTACCATTATCGGCGCTGCTGTTACCTCTACCGATGAAAGTTGTACAGGTCTGGCCGACGGATCAGCAACGGTGAATGTGATTCCTTCAGGCACGTATAATTATTCCTGGAATACAATTCCTGTTCAGTCCGGTTCTACAGCTACAAATCTTTCTTCAGGAAATTATACCGTAACAATTAGTGGTAATAATATTTGTACGACAAATCAAAGTGTTGATGTACTCCTTACCAATGTAGCGTTTAATCCTGCTACAAATGCTATAGCTTCAAGTTGTGCGGGTGCTTACGATGGAGTAGCAGTTATACAGGTTCAGAATTCTTCACTCTATTCTTTTTCATGGAATACCAATCCTGTTCAGACTACCGATACGGCTTATAACCTTATTGCCGGAAGTTATGATGTGACTGTAAGCGGACCCGGCATTTGCGTTCCTGTCGTGTTTACTGTTGATGTTCCCGAAGGAAATGCTGGAACGCCATCAGGGTTTTTAAGTGCTGATACTTCTTTGTGTACGGGCAATATTATAAAAATATCCGGCGGTAATTTTTCATCCTACCTCTGGGATGACGGATCTGATTCTTCTTTTCTGTTCATTGATAGACCCGGATATTATTTTCTTGAGGTTACGACGCCGGCAGGGTGTATCGGCAGCGACAGTATTTATGTCGAAGAGAAGTGTCTTGATGATGTTGTTTTTCCAAATGCTTTCACTCCAAACAATGATGGCATGAATGAAGTGTTTCAAGCTTATGGTATCGGTGTTAAATCTTTTAATATGAAAATCTTTGACAGGTGGGGAGAGAAAGTTTTTGAAAGCAATGACATTGACAATTCATGGGATGGAACCTATGCACATCATTTTGTGCACGATGGCATTTATGTTTGTGTAATACAGTATTCAATGGATGGTGTAAATGTCAGAATGAAAAAAGGGAGGATTGCGCTGATCAGATATTAGCGATGAATGCGCTTCACTGATGATGATGAAATATTCTAGATACTCCTAAACGGATCAGGTAGAAAGGATGTCATTCAGTGAGCAGCCATGAAAACATAGGTTGGGCTCCATCATAATTAAAATGATATTGCAGAATGAGAAAGTTTGCTGTAATTATAATGAGAGTAAACTTCCTTAGTTTTTCCCTGTTGAAAACCTTCAACATCCATTCGTATGACAGAAGCACTGCAGGAAAGGCGATGACCAGCATTCTTGTATAGTCATAGCTGATGATGACCAGTGAACAAGCACTGAGTAAGATTAGAATTAACAATCCGGCTTCCGCAAATTTTTTTCTCAATAGTGACCATGATAAATAACTTACAGGAAATATCCACCAAAGTTTGAAAGTATAAAACAGTGCGGCAGGCCCATACATGATTAATTTCTTCGAGGAAAAAAAAATATTTCCTTTGTTTAGGTAGAATGACAGATTGTAAAGCGTCGGACTATATTCGTTTATGAAAAGACGGTAAAGAAAATGTGGCAGGCATGCGGCGATAAAATACAAGAGCACAATAAAAAAACCGCTTCCGCTTTTTTGATGACCCTGCATTACGATTGCCGGAAGTAATACAATGCTGCTTTCATGGTTGAGTAATGCAAGTGAAAAAAAGACCGATGCTATAAATGTTTTTTCAATAAAACTGAAGGTGAGAAATAGGAAGATCCAGGTAATCACATCCGTATAGCCCGGTGCCACAAGCGGAAGTAGAACAACGCAGGAAAAGGTGATGAAACAGGTAATGAGGAATGAGTCAATGGCTTCCATGCCTTTTATACGATATCTGTAATAAACTATAGCGGGGAAAATACATGATGACAATAGTGGGAAAATGAAAAAATAATTTCCCCTGAGAAAGACCAGGTAACCGATCAAAGGAGAAAGGATCCTGTATCGTAAATTATTTGAGATTGAAAAATCAAATGGGTTTTCAGAAAGTTTTGAAAATAGAATGCCATGAAACGTAACGGTAAAAACGGGCTGAACATATAGCATTGCACACGCCATGAATACAGTTGCAAGAATCAGCGAAGAAAAAAACAATCCGAAACGGGCTTCAAGCGTGAGGAGAAAATCTGATATCCTCGTGATGGCTTTGTTTAACATGAGCGCAAGTGCAAAGGAACTATTGCAGTCCGCCCATTTTTAAAATCGTTGAAAATTCTGCTTCAGTTACCGGAGTCACAGATAGTCTGCTGATTTTTATAAGGTGCATATCCTTCAGACTTTTTTCCGCTTTTATTGAAGCAAGAGAAACCGGTTTAATTAATTCCTTTATGCACTGAAGTTCAACAGAAATCCATCCTTCTTCTTTTGCAGTTGGATCGGGATAAAATGTTTTTGTCACTTTGGCCAATCCGACAACGCCGGCGTCTTTGTTGCTATGATAAAATAAAACGGCATCTCCGCTTTTCATCGCTTTCAGGTGGATGCGCGCAGCATAATTGCGAATTCCATCCCACGATGTTTTTTTTTCTTTTTGAAATTCTTTCCACCCGTAGGTTTCAGGATCAGATTTTACAAGCCAGTACATAATTTAAAATTTGAGATGTGAGAGAGGAGACATGAGAGCCGCAATCAATCATTGGTATCGGGTACAATATTACGTCAATGATTTCAAAATATCTCATATCTAATATCTCACGTCTCATATCTCGTTCTCCTTTTTAACCTACTATTAACTTTTACCTTTCATGTGCGAACATTACATTTGGCCAAAATAAAACCACTATGAAAATAAGAACTCTTTTATTACTCGTTGCTATTGCAATCGGATCGCAAATTTCTTTTGCACAAACGGCTGATGAAATCGTCAATAAGTATCTTGCTGCAATAGGTGGCAAGGAAAATCTTGCAAAACTGAAAACGTTGAAACTGAACTGCAGTGTTGAGTTCGCACCCGGTATGAAAGCCCCCATTACCATGTACTATATAAATAATGAGTGCATGCGCGTGGAAGTGGAAGTGCAGGGGATGAAAATTCTCTCCGCAGTAGAAGGTGACAGCGGATGGAGTATCAATCCAATGTCCGGAAAAAAGGATGCAGAACGCATGAATGCTGATGAGATTAAAGAATCTAAAGAGCAGATGGATTTAACCGGCGCACTTTTTAATTACAAGGAGAAAGGTCATACTGTTGAATTAATCGGTAAAGATGATATGGAGGGAACGGAAGTTTATAAACTCAAAATTTCAAAAAAGAATGGCGACCTTGAATATGATTATATTGATGCGACTACTTTTTTAAAACTGAAGGAAACCACGACGCATAAATTTAACGACAAGGAGGTTTCAGGTGACGTCCTCCTCTCCGATTACAGAAAAGCAGGTGATATCATGTTCCCGTTTGCAATGGAGAACAGGCAAGCAGGAGAATCGCAAGGTCAAGCGCTGATTGTGGGATCTGTAGAGGTGAACCCAACAATTGATCGCAGCATTTTCAAAATGCCTCCTCCGGCTCCGGCTGCCGAAGAAGAAAAAAAATAAGTAGGAAATTTATTCCAGAGATATGATTTAATCATTTTGATATTGTTCAGATTATTAATTGAATTCTGATTATGTTTCATGTTTGAAATCTCACATCTATTGTCTCTTTTCTCTTCTTCTCAAACCTAACGTTCTCCAATTACCTTCTCCAATGAAAAACAAAATTCTACTCTTTATTGCAATTTCTTCTTTTTCATATTTAAATTCTTCAGGTCAGTCCGGACCTAAGATCAGCAGCGGAACACTGGGAATGATGGAAGCACGGCAAATTGGTCCTGCTGTGATGGGCGGACGTATTACAGCCATAGATGTAGTTACAAAGGATCCACGGATTATGTATATCGGTGCTGCCGGTGGCGGAATCTGGAAATCAACCACAGGTGGAACACTATTCAAATCTGTATTTGATAAATATAACCAGTCTGTAGGAGCGATAACAATTGATCAGAGCAACCCTGATATAGTATGGTGTGGTACCGGTGAATCCAATATGCGGAATACAGTCAGCATCGGTTCCGGTTTATATAAATCTACGGACGCAGGAGAGAACTGGATAAAGGTAGGACTTGATTCTTCAGAACACATCAGTCGCATTGCCATCAATCCTAAGAGTCATGATGAAGCATATGTAGCTGTTCCCGGACCATTGTGGAGCGACAGTAAGAACCGTGGTTTATATAAGACAACTGACGGCGGAAAAACATGGAAGAATATTTTATATATCAATGAAAAAACGGGATGCGCTGAAGTACTCATCAATCCGCAGAATCCGGATATCATTTATGCGACTACCTGGGAATTCCGCAGAAAGCCATATTCATTCTCGTCAGGAGGAAAGGGTAGTGCGGTATATAAAAGTACTGATGGAGGAACCACATGGAATAAGTTAACCAAAGGTCTTCCTGTAACAGAATTTGGCCGCGTTGCTTTGGCGCTTGCACCGAGTAAACCTGACAATCTTTTTGCAATTGTTGAAGCAAAGAAAACATCACTCTATTTAAGTACTGATGGTGGATCAAGCTGGACAGAACAAGGGAGTAATAATAATGTGGAGGGCCGGCCATTTTATTTCAGCGTAATTACTGTTGATCCTACTGATCCGATGCGTGTTTACAGACCTGCATGGTCTCTATCAATCAGTGAGGATGGTGGTAAGAGTTTTAAAGATGGCGGTTACCAGGGTGGATGGGTACACAGTGATCATCATGCATTATGGATCAATCCCAATAATCCTTCGCACTTGCTCCTGGGAACTGATGGCGGAGTTTATATGAGTCTCGACAAAGGCAACAACTGGTTTTTTCTGAACAGCATTCCTGTTTCCATGTTTTATCATGTGTCAACAGATGACGCCACTCCGTATAATATTTATGGCGGGCTTCAGGATAATGGTTCATGGATGACAGCCTCTCAAAGCATAGGTGGCATTGACAATGGGGACTGGGTGAATATCGGTTTCGGGGATGGTTTCTGGGCACAACCGGATCCGAATGACAAGGACATCATTTACTCTGAATATCAGGGCGGGCATGCATCACGCGTAAATAAAAAGACCAATGAATACCTCGATATTCAACCGCAACCGCTCTCAGGAGAAAGTAAATTGAGGTTTAACTGGAATACACCATTGTACATCGGAGTATCAAGCAAAAAACTTTATATGGGTTCGCAGTATGTTCATCGCAGCAGTAACCAGGGTAGAACATGGGAGCGCATTTCTCCTGACCTAACCACCAATGATCCCATCAAACAAAAGCAGGAAGAAAGTGGTGGTGTTACAACAGATAATTCATCTGCTGAAAACCATTGCACCATTTTTACCATTGCCGAATCACCTTTGGATGAAAATATGATTTGGGTTGGCACTGACGACGGCAATCTTCAGCTCACTGTCAATGGAGGTAAAAGCTGGTCTAAGGTGAATCCAAATGTTGCCGGAATGCCTGCGCAGTGTTGGGTGAGTAGCATTGAGCCGGGCAGATATGATAAGAACACGGTGTACGTCACTTTTGAGAATCATATGTATGGTGATATGAATACGTATTGTTGCCGTTCAACAGATCTTGGTAAAACATGGAAGGCACTGAATACTGTGGATCTTCATTCAGGATATGCGCATAAAATTAAAGAAGACATAGAAAACAAAAACCTGCTCTTCCTTGGAACTGAATTCGGTTTGCATGTTTCTATTGATGGTGGTGAAAGCTGGGCACAGATGAATGCAAAGGTTCCGAATTGTGCTGTGAGAGATATTCAGATTGATAAAAAAACAAATGACCTTATTCTTGCGACGCATGGCAGGGGAGTGCTCATCATTGATGACATTTCTCCTATCCGCCAGCTTACCCCTGACGTGCTGACTGCCGATGTGGCGATTTTGAAATCACGACCTACACCTGTTACTAACGGGCATTGGGGCGGTACGTATCCGACGGCAGGAAGTTTTTCCGGACCCAATTCGCCTGAAGATTGCAGGATTATTTATTACCTCAAAGACCGTGTAACAACCGGAGATCTGAAAGTAGAGATGTTTGACAAAGATGGAACGTCACTTGGCAATGTTCCGGCGACAAAACGTAAGGGAATAAATAAAATCAGCTGGAGCATGCGAACTAGACCCCCCCGTACTGCGAAGGGCGTTCGTGCTGATGGTGCAGGTTTTTTCGGACCGCTGGTTGAGCCGGGAATATACACTGTGAAACTTACCAAAGGAGATAAAGTTTATACAGGAACAGTTGAATTGAAGAAAGATCCAATCTCTCCTCACAGCGATGAAGATGTTTTAGCACATCGCAAAGCAGAGAAGGAAGTTTATGCGCTCACGGAAGACCTGGCATTTTTTAATCACCAGGTACTTGCAATGATTGATTCATCAAAGGCAATGCAGAATAGTACATCAAATGCTGCCGCTAAAAAATCTTTGCAGGGATATGCAGAGAAGCTTGAAAAAATCCGGAAAGAACTTGTAGCTACTAAAGAAGGATTGGGTATTACAGGTGAAGAAAGAATACGTGAGAAGTTGAGTGAACTTTACGGATCTATTGTGGGTTATGACGGAAGGCCTACTGATTCTCAGCTTGAGCGGTTGAAAGGACTATCTTTTGAATTGAAAAAGCAAAAAGACATTGCTGATGGAATCTGGAAAACCGATTTGCCAAAAGTGAATGTTGCATTATCAGGTGCGAAAATGAATCCGCTCTCCGTAATGACGAAGGATGAATTTGAAAAGACTGACAACAGCAGCATTGCGCCTTCCGGAAAGGGATATCATTTCAGATTTCCTTTTATAAATGAGGGAACTGCAATGGAAATGGATTGACCTTCTTTTAATTGTACTGTTTAATAGTTAAGCAGAATTAGTAGTCTCAATGGGTTGATTTGCGCTTTTTTTAATGACCCGTTTATTCATTTTCGCGTGCGGGCATGTTTTGCATTTGCCGGGATATATTTCAGTCAATGATGCGTATTAATTGGCATGCCGGTTCAATTTTAAAATTGACAGCATATTAATTTGAGAAAAATGGTTAGGTTTGAACTTCAAAAAACCGGCTATGCAAAAATATTTATCTTGTTGTTTCCTGATTTTTTTATTTCTGAATGTTAGAACAGAATCACATGCGCAGATCGTATGTATTATGTGTTATGACCAGAATGATTCAATCAGCACAGGCGTAACAAATTTAATTCTGAATGGTGGTTTTGAAAACACCAACTGTGTTGCTTCTACAGGTGTAATTGGTTCTGCCACTTCTTTTTGTCCAAACTCGGGCGGGTATTCATGTGACCTAGCGAACTGGACGTGCACGGGCGGAGGTACGAATACTTATTCCTGCATCTATGATATCACCACTAACAAGTCCATGATTGAGGAGGGAATCAATGCAGTGTACATGGGGAATTTTTATTGCAATCCATGTTCAAATACTTCTCAGGATACTTCTTGCCTTATTACTACTGATTGTACGGTAAGCGGACCGCCACCCGGATTTCCATTCAACCCTGATCCGGCATTTGGCGGGTCTATAGGCGTGAGTATAGAACAAACAGTGAACGGACTTACACCACTTAGTACGTATATTCTTGAATTCTGGGCCGGAGGAGAAGAGTTTATGACAGAACCGGGTTTGTTTGCAGTTGACGTTGGTTTCGGAAATACTTTTTTACACACCCGGAATACGCCTGTGGGTACAGGAATCGGAATCAGGTACCTGATAGAATTTTCTGCTGTTTCCTCATCGCATATAATCAGGTTTACCAATTGGGGACATGTTTGCGGCAACTGTACTGAACTGGTTCTTGATGATGTCAGGCTATATCCTCTTGCACAATTGAATCCTTCTATTCCACCATGTGCCGGCTCTACGCCGGTTGCTTTATTTACCGGACCAAATCATATATGTCCGGGTACGTGTACTGATTTTACAAATCTCTCGACGAGTTCCTTTACATACCAGTGGCTGTTTCCCGGTGCCAATCCCGGAGTTAGCACTGATGTGAACCCTGCAAATATCTGTTATAATACACCCGGAAATTATCCGGTAACGCTGATCTCAACAGGTGTAAGTAGCAGCGATACGCTGACACTGAATAATTATGTAACTGTTTATCCTTACCCGGCGCCTCAGGGAATATCTCAAAGCGGTGATACGTTATTTGCCAATGCCGGTGCAGTGAATTATCAGTGGTATCAAAATGGAATTGCTATTCCCGGCGCAACAAATTATTTTTACGTTGCTGATACGGGTGGCGACTTCAGTGTAGTAGCTACAGACGGAAACAATTGTGAAGTAGAAGCAGTAGTTTTTGATGTGATTGCAGGAATAGGCGACGCTTCATCATCAGGATTGGATGGTGGGCTTGTATTGTTTCCGAACCCGGCCCACGATCACCTTTCCATAAAATGCAAATCAGAAATTTCTTCTGTGAGAATTTATAATCTGCTTGGAGAAATTATTTTTAATGCAGAAGGCAACGCAATGAACAAAATTGATTGTCGTGAACTTCCTTCAGGATTATACAGAATAGAATGTACAGGTTCCGGAAGGGTTTACAGGAGTAAATTTGTCAGGTCTTCTTTATCTATTGTGCGCTGACCGTTTGCCTTAGCATTAGAGGCACTCCCGCCTTTATTGGTGCGTCTTTTATCTGTTTTAACAGGTCCTATTAAAGGTTTAACCCCGTTTTATTTGTCCCTGAATTCATGCTTTTTTTCCTTTCACCTTACTTTTAAGGACATTCACCTAATCTTTTGCATTCTTTACAAAAAATCCGGTTTGGGTATGATGGATCCCGATACTTTTAGTCCCGTAACGTAAAGTTCATTGTTTCAGGTTGTCTTATAAAGAATTTAAACAGGTAAAAATTTCCGGGTTCGTGAATCCCTTCTATCCCTCGTCCGAATCAAAACTTCGGTCTCTAGCTCAGGAATTTTTCAGGTAACGGCAGGCTTTCAATAAACCGTGTTTCCCTTTGAGATTTTAGCCGTTACCTTATTTTTACCTGTTAAAAGTAAAATAGAGTTTGTTTTAGGTGAATAGTAATTATACGCTGTAGTCAATTGCCTTGGCTGCAGCGTTTTTTTTTAGCTGTACGAATAACGAATCAATACGAATATACAAATTACGGATCAATGTATTGTCCGAAATAGAAATCCTCCTGATGTTTCGGGACGAATTTCTAAATGGGGCGTTCTAAAAGTACCTGAACTCTCACAGAACTCAAAACTTTTAGCTCCTGACTCTTGACTCTTTTCTCTTGTCTCTTGCTTTCTATTGAACAATCACCTTCACCATTCCTGTGCAAAGGAGTTTGTCTTCGGCCGAGTAGGCATATACGGTATAATCTCCTCCCTTATAAAAAATGACCTGCTTTGAAAACCAGATCCATTCAGGTTTAACCGGTACGTCAACTGAAGCGTCAAAATTTTCTTTACCGTTTTCATCCACTTTGAAAATATCAATCTTTACAGCCGTGGTGTTTACCGGCCTGTCGAGGATGGCAAGAAATTGGAAAAAACCACCTCCTTCATGCGGTATTCTGAAAATATAACTTGGCTTTTCAGGTTTGCCTTCCTCTGTAACTTTTTCACAAAATATCATTGACTGTGAAAAAGAAAATAAAGAAGAGAGGATAAATAAAGTGAAGAAGAATATTTTTTTCATATTCAGAATTTAAAATTAAGCCGGACATTCAACTGGCGTCCTGTGAGATAATTCGGAACGGCATACCTTCTGTCATTGGAAACATCGGTGATCCAAAGATACGAAGAGACGTTGTTTACCTGCAAGAGATTAAATACTTCCAGCGTGATCCATATCGCTTCAAATTTTCTCAGCAGTTTTATTCTCGGAGGTCGCTTTACGTCTTCGCCGATGATCTGTTTGGAAAATCCGATATCAACCCTTCTGTAAGTAGGGGAGTGGAGTACGTCTTTATAACGGTCAGGTCCGGGTGGGCCGAATGGAAGACCTGATCCAAAAAGAAGACTGAGTTGCATTTTATAAGTCGGCCACTTAGGGAAATAATCCTGGAAAAATAATCCGAAGTTGATGAGCTGATCAGTAGGACGCGGAATTTCACCGGGCTCTACACGAACACTGTCAGTTGCAACCTGGTCATAAGTGTATCCTGAAAGAATTAATTCCCCGTCGGCATTGTATCTTTTGTAATAGTAATCGTCACTGATATCTTCCTTTGTCTGAAGCAATGACAATGACGCCCATGATTCTACTCCGGGGACAAAATCTCCGAACAAGCGAAAATCAATTCCGCGTGCATAACCTTTTGAATTATTTTTTGAAAGATATCTGATGCGAAGGTTGTCCACTTTATAAGGAATCAATTCATCAAGGAATTTGTAAAATATTTCTGATGTCAGTTTAAATTCCCTTCCGAGCGCCAGAAAATAATAGTCAGTGCTTAACACAAGGTGAATGGATTGTTGTGCTTTCAGGTCGGTATGTACGACACCATGAATGTCACGCAGTTCACGGTAAAAAGGAGGCTGGTAATAATATCCTCCTGAAAATTTAAGACTGAATTGCTTCCAGCTTTTTGCTTTGTATGTCAGCGACAGCCGTGGACTGATGACCAACTGTTCGTTGAGGTCCCAGTAATTTGCACGAATGCCTGTAGTGAGTACGAGCTTTCCTGTGTCAGCCATCTGCCATGTATTCTGGATGTATCCACTTATTCTGTTGCTTGCGAGGTTGTTTCGCGTATTCACTACATCATTCAATTGTATCTGCGGATTGGAAGGATCCCGGTATGAAGGAATAGAAAATCCTGCTGAGTCGAGGTAATACCATTCATTGAGCTTATCTTCAATCTCCTCATGTTGTGCTTTCACGCCCCATTGGAGCAACACTTTATTTCCCACCCATTCTCCTTTGTGTTCGCCGTTGTAAACTGTTGCCTGTAACCGGTTACGTGCATGGTTAAGAAAAGAACCGATGCCAAGATTGAATAATACATTTCCGAAATCCTCTTTTCCCAGATCTGCTTCCAGTTGGTCGAGAAAATACTGTCCGAGGATGTCGAAATTCTCCTGTTCATCGGCATGATATCCGGATGCAATCAGCTTGAGTTTTAATTTTTCATTGGGCTTATAAATTCCTGTTATTGCGCCGGTGTAGGTTTCATACCTGTCGGCTTCACGTCCTTCAAAATAAACGGTGAATCTTTTTGCATCTGTGATCGTACCGAAATTGGTCTCACGGCTTTGTGGAACAAGGTTGTAAATATTGCGGGCGTAATTTCCTAAAATTTCAATGGAGAATTTTTTTGACGCATCGAAAGTGCTGAGCAATTGCGCGTCAATAAAATTGGGTTTGTATTCCCCTTTCGTTTCAAATGTATTCAGCAGGTATGCATTTGATTTGTACCGTACACCTCCAATGGCAGTCCAGCGTTGGTTTTTACTGATGCCTTCGAGTTCAAGTGCAGCGCCCAATAAACTTCCACTCAGCGTATATCCAAATCGTTTGGGTTTCCGGTACCTGATGTCGAGTACGGAAGAAAGTTTGTCGCCATACACAGCATCAAATCCACCTGCAGAAAAATTAATAGACTCCACCATGTCAGGGTTGATGAAACTCAGTCCCTCCTGTTGTCCGCTGCGAACCAACAACGGCCTGTAGATTTCCACGTCATTCACATACACAAGGTTCTCATCGTAGTTGCCTCCGCGCACACTATATGTAGAACTCAGTTCATTGGCACTGCTTACGCCGGGTAATGTTTTCAGGATATCTTCTACACTTTGGTTTACCGTCGGAAGCACCGAAACCAGTTTGGGGTTGATGCGTGTAATGTTTGTTCCTTTCATCGACTGGTCTTCAACGACCACTTCTCCCAGTTGCTTTATTCTGCCTGAAAGTTTTTTATTAATCTCAAATTTTTCATTTTCCTTCAGTTCAATAAACGATGAATCGCGGCTGAGTCCTGTAAATGAAAAAATAATTTTCAGCGGCTGGTTTGCAGGTACATCAAAGGAAAATTTTCCGTCATCTGCTGTAGTGGTGCCATAAGGTTTACCAAATACTGAAACGCCTACACCAAAAAGTGGTTTGTTCAGAGAGTCTTTAACAGAACCGAAGATGGTCGCGGTTTGTGCATTTGCAATTCCTGATGAAAAGATAAAAATGAAAAAAATAAAAATTGGATTTAAGATCATTCCACCCATCGGCAGCACCGGCCCTGAAGGCCGCATCCTCGCACACGCATTGTATTGGGATTCTGTGTAAGGTGGCGTGGGCATATACTTTAATAGTCTCTGTTTTGATTTATTAGTTGATTTCGAAAAAGGAAAAATTTACTCTTCCCGTTTTGGTTTTTCGGTGTTTTTCTTTTTGAAATCACCGTTCTGCCATGCCTCTACAAAGCGGGCCCATGCAATCGGATTGAGCCAGTTGGATGTTGGAACCTGTCCGGCATAATACAACCTGCTTTGTTGCGTGGACATTGCATTTCTGAAATTCATGCTGCCATCCATCACCATTGTAGCAGCGAGATAATTCAGTTCCGCTTTATTCAGGTTTCGTTGGGCGCGGGTGAGGTCGTCATTGGGAACGTGCAGGTTTATAAAAGCTTCCTTGAACTGTTCTTTTGTCGGCCAAGGAAATACGGTTACTTCAGGCAGGCGGATGGTATCCGTTTTTAAAATCTGGATAAGCGAACAACGATAATCTGTAATGGTATCCGGTACGATAAAAAGTGCTCTCCTGAAACCGATGGCGCTGAATTCAATTGTGTCATTCATCCTTGCCACGAATGAAAAGAAACCATAAACGTCACTTACAGTACCATGGTAGCTGTTGTGTACCATGATGCTGGTAAATGGAATTGGTTCAAGTGAATCACCGGCAACTACAACACCGCTGAACTGAACCAGGTTGTTGTTGCGTTCTGTCTGAGAAAATGCTTCAGTAGAGCATAGGAGGAAAAGAAAATAAAGTGCTTTTTTCATTACGGCAAAGGTAAAATTAGATTTCAGAAAACTGACGGTAGGTGGGAGGGAAGATTAACGGGAAAAAAGGCGGAATATTTGTACCCGTTCAGAATTTTAAGACTAAAAGAGCCGTTAATATATAGGGATTTGAAATTGCACCCTACGTGATTCATTTCACTACAATTTTCTTCTCTCTCAGCTTTTTAAATAGTATTTCCATGTCACTGCTTTTTGCCATATATGCATGGTTGCTTTTGATAATCCTGCCTTGTCTTGCCTGGAGCACTTCGAGTGAATTGCCAGTTCTGTCGCCGGAGTGAAGAACAGCGACTATATCATTGAGTTCGTAAATTGAAGTGACCTTTCCGGATAGGCCTTTTATAACAAGCAGGTTTTCATAGAGAATAATTTTATTCATTCTAAAGTACAATGAAATTGCTGCGATCGCCCCGATAACAAGTGACATATAACGGAACTCGGGTTTGTCTTGGTTATCGGTTACAACAAAAAGAAGAAAAATAAAAACAAATAGCGTCAGTTGGTACAAGAGGCTGAAAAATGAAAATTCAGGTTTAAATACCGGTACCATTGCTGGGATTTCAGATATCAATTCATCAGGCGATTTCTGTTTTGTTTCAAGTATTCGTACATCCGGTTGAAGCGGATCCTGATTGAGTAAAATGGTCAGGTGGTAATAGATCTCCGGTAGTCGTTTAAGGAACTCTGCGGAAGATTCAAAAAAGTATTCAATGCAAACGGCAAAGAATTCACGTTTGTTTTCTCCTGCATACCACCTTAGAAAAGACTCACGTTCATTTTCAATATTTTCAAATTCCTGCTGCGCAATGAGGGACCATTTCGGATAGTAATCACCGAAGAAAGTATCGTAGTCGCGCCTGAGTAGCAATTCAAGTTCGAGGGCATGGGCCATTTCATGTAATCCGACATTAAAATTATCCGTTGCCTTTTCATATCCTTCCTGCAGGTCTTTCCATGAGAGCACAATGGCACCCATTGCATTTGTCTCACCAATGTGCAGGGCATCGTTTCGTTTGTTGTAGAATGCTTCCGGGTATAGAATAATTCTTGAAAAATGATTCAGGGAATATTTGCTGAGTCCGAAAGTCAACTGAACTGCTGAAGCTGCCACCCATGATTTCATTTCATTTGTTACAACGAGACCTTCACGTCCTGTAAAAGTTTTGGCGCTGATAAAATTCTTTACGCGCAGCAAAAATTTTACTTTCAGTTGTTCCGAAAGTTTGTCGTAATAGGAGAAACGATGCAGCAGGTATTTTTCAAGGTCATCATTCCTGTTTACAACTTTGCTTCCTACAGTTAAGGCCAGGTCTTCCCATGTTTTTTTTAACAGGTCTTTTAGCAGTGTTAAAAAACTATAGATGATAAATCCGGTGAAGATCAGCAGGATGATAACCGGAATCATCATCACCAATCCTTGCGCTGTTTCCAAGTTCAGATTTTTGAAAAATAAATAATAGATTTTTCTCCAATAATTGTAAGGGCCTGAAGCCGGTATCAGTAATTCGCCCCGTTATAAAAAACTTTCCAGGTATTGGTGCCAACCATGTACCACACCACTTCATTGTTCACAAAATATTTATTCACGGTTTCATGTGAGACAACATATAGTTTTCCGTGGTTATAAAATTTTAATTTTCCGTCAACATCTAAATATGCCACGCCATCAGTACTCAGCTTGTATTCTTTCGGCATGGTGTCATCAATGAGTTTCGATTCCCCGTTTTCAAAAGTGCGGAACTCACTATTGTAACCATATACAATCATGTTCCCTTTTACGTCGTAGAAATCCGGCTTCTGACTGAGTAGCCTGCGTGTAGCGCCATTGTTGAAGACGCGGAAGTTGCCGTCGTAATCCACATAGGCCATAATACCGAATCCAAGTTTATAGGATACAGGTGCGTTTACATCAACCTGGGCAGTCTGTCCTTTGTAAAAAAGATGAAAATATTTCTGGTAACCATCAACGTATGCGACGATGTCGCGGCCGGCATCAAATGACATTGGCGTTGACACGTCAACATCTATTGTTTCTCCATGGTAAAAAACTTTGAAGTACCCTGACTGGTTTACATATGCTAGAATGTTGCTTCCGGCCCTCACGGTTTGCGGGGAAGCGAGAAGCGAGCTTTCAACAGGTATATTGTTTCCATTGTAATACACGCCAAGGTTATAGTTGCTGTCGTCATAATATGCAACGATGCTGTCGCCCACAAAAAACTGATTGCAGAAATAAGAAACTTTTTCCGCACGACCTTTTTCAAATACATATAACACTGTTCCTACCTTATAAGCAGTGAGGTAATTGGAAGTATAATAGCTAAACTGGTCTGTTGCATACAACTGGTGGTATTTCCTTCCGTTATAATAAATCTGAAATTCGCCGGTGTTGTCAACGTAAGCCAATGCGCTGCCACCGGCCTGAAAGGATTTTACCGGATTGTATTCCAATTGCTGAAAAACTCCTTTGTCAAAAACCTGAAATGCGCCGCGGTAATCAGTGTAAGCTGCCGTGCCCTGAGCGTATATATTATTTGTTGCCAAAAGAAGCAAACAGGCGGCAAAACAAAAAAGATAACTGAAGTAATATTTGAAAATAAAAGTGGACATAAATTGACTGAAATAAACGCTCTTCTCAGCAGGATTTAGAATTATTTGTTCATTATGAATCGTGCATTCTGAATTCTGCATTACTTTATGATTTTGTACCGGTTAACTGATGAAACACTTCTTCCAGGCTTTGTTCTTCTTTGCGAAGAGACAACACCATCAATTGATTCTCTACTGCAAAGTTAAAAATCAAAGGCCGAAGATCATCTGTCGAGGAAGAATAAATCTTCCATGTATTCCCCTTTACAAGCATCACTCTTTTTACCCCGGGTATTGAAGAAAGCATGATCCTTTCAATGTCCTTGTCGAATTCTGCAATCACAATATTTTCTCCGCCGGAACGCTGCTGAATTATTTCTGTTGTTTCATTGGCAACAATTTTTCCTTTGTTCACAATGATTACCTGGTCGCAGATTGCTTCTACTTCCTGCATAATGTGTGTTGAAAGCATAACCGTTTTTTCCTTGCCGATATTTTTTATCAGCTCCCTGATTTCTACCAGTTGATTGGGATCGAGTCCCGAAGTTGGTTCATCAAGTATGAGTACTTCCGGATTGTGAATCATCGCCTGTGCAAGTCCGACGCGCTGCCTGTAGCCTTTACTCAGTGCACCGATTTTTTTCTTTTGTTCAACCTGCAGCCCAGTCATCTCAATCATCTCAGCAATCCGATTCTTCCTGCTTCCATTCATTTTATAAACACCGGCAACAAAATCGAGGTATTCTTTCACATACATCTCAGGATACAAGGGATTGTGTTCAGGGAGGTAACCGACTTTTTTCCGCACTTCGATTGATTGATCAGTTACATCAAAACCACACACAGAGACCGAACCGAAAGTTTGCGGAATGAAACAGGTAATGATTTTCATCATCGTTGATTTGCCGGCACCATTTGGTCCGAGGAATCCAACCACTTGTCCACTCCTGACTTCGAAGCTTACCCCGTCAAGCGCTTTCTGCTCTCCGTAAATTTTTGTGATGTTGTTTACCTTTATTGACATGGGTTTCCTGTGACTAAATTCGTGAACTTATTCATAGCGCTTCAAATCTAAAGTATTTTCCTTTATCAGACAGGAAGTTATCATGATATAAATTTCCGAAAAGATAACCCTAAATCGCCTCTCCCGGCCGGTTCAGATAGCAATTTCCATAAAAAATTATTAATCTTAAAAGTAACGATTGACGGCTTCCTGTTTTTTTGGCTAATGTATGAGGCCCAATACCAATTCCTAATTCCCAATCCCCACATTACCTCCTTGTTCAATCCAAATCCGCAATGTTTCCCTTTCTTCATCCTTCATCTCCGTCTTATTTCCCTGAGGCATCGTCTTCGTTTGAACGGCACGGACGAGTATCCTGTCGGCATGGGATTTAATTTCATCAGGTGTATCGAACAATATTCCATTTGGTGCAATATTAATTATGTCATCCGTTGGTTTGGAGGAATGACAACTTAAACACCTGTTTTGAATGATGGTCTGTGCGGTTGAAAAAGAAACGGGAGGTAAATCTTTCGCTGATTTTTTTGGGGCAGGAGCAGTTACAAATACCAAAGCGATCAGGGCAAGCGCTGCAAACGGTAGCAACCATGAATTTCTTTGTCCCTTTTCATAAAGATTGTGGTAATGTCGTACTACAACACTTGTAATCGTCAATCCCGCCAGCACAGCCCAGTTGAATGTATTTCCAAACGTTGTAGGAAAGTGATTGCTTATCATGATGAAAACAACGGGAAGCGTGATGTAGTTGTTGTGCAGCGAACGCAGCCCGGCAATTTTTCCAAGTTCAGGATCAACCGGTTTATTTGCTTTCGCTGCGGCTACCAATGCCTTCTGAGAAGGAATGATGCAGAAGAATACATTTCCGGCCATGATTGTTCCAAGTAGTCCGCCGACAAGCATAAATGCTGCGCGTCCGCTTAATACCAGAGAAAGGGAAAATGAAATCCCTGCTACAATCAAAAACCCAATGGTGCCGAATAATTTTTTTTTCAGAAGTAGTGATGTACGGCACATCCAATCGTAAACAATCCATCCGAAAAACATGGTGGAAATCCCGATAATTATTGCCGTCTGCGGACTGATGTCATTTACTGATTTGTCAATCATCACTGCTCTTGCATTTGCAAAATAAACGAGCGTCATCAGCAGCATGCCGGTAAGCCACGTGAAGTAGGCTTCATACTTAAACCAATGCAGATGTTTAGGAAGGACGGGGGGAGCGGTTTTGTATTTCTCTACATAATAAAAACCGCCGCCGTGAATGGCCCAAAGATTTCCGGCAAGTTCATCCCTGAGATTCTCTGTCCTGTTCAAGCTGTTCTCCAGAAAAATAAAATAGAAAGAAGCGCCAATCCATGCAATGCCAAGCACGACGTGGGCCCAGCGGATAATGAGGTTCAGCCATTCAATGATGTGCGAGCTCCACCCGGTTTTTAGTGCGAGATGATACAGTCCAAAGAAAATTATCGCACAGAGAAAAGCTATTGAAATTCCTTTTCTGAAAAGACGGATTTCATGAGTTGATTCTCTTAACTCATCAGTCATTTCATTTTCTTCGAAAGCTAAATTCAAAGCTGACAAAGCCTGCGTCATTATCACCGATAAACCAAATAGTATCGCGATGACAATTGCAAAAAATATATCAGTAGATTCAAAGTTCATGAATAGTGATACTTAATAAAAAGTAAATTCCGATATTAATAGGATTGATATCCAAAGGCATCCACGAATTACACCAATTTACACAAATGAATTGTAAAGAATATCTTTGGAACCATTGTTCATTGCCTACCCGCCGAAGGACGGATTCGCCCCTGGCGAACTGCTTACTGCCTACTTCCCCTTCCTTCTTCCCATCAAAATCTTATAAAACGATCTGCTTTGCACTTCTTCCACAGTCAATCCTGTTGCCAACACTTCTTCTTCAGTAATTGCTCCGCAGTTTAGTGCTTTTAAAAAATAATTCAGCAAGCCCTGACCTGTTGCAGCATCGTCAAAGATATCCCCGCTCAACGTTGCCTGTGCCGAGCGTTCAACGAAATGTTTCAAACGTAATGCAGCATCTTCATAGCTCTCAAGAAAGAAAGTATAGGTAGCAGCATATCTCATTGGAAGTTGTGCCGGATTTAAATCCCATCCCTGATAGAATCCATTGATGAGAGAATGCATGGTGTGGTCATAGGCCATCTTCCATGCATTGTGAACGACGTCACGGTTTTCCTTTTCCTGATCCGGGGTCAGGTTGTCGCCGCGATGCGGACCAACAGGCATTACGTTTGTCGCTCCGTCACTGAGCATGATTCCGGTTCCGCCCAAAGCAACACGCGTCATATGGTGTGCAAAATCGCATACCGGATGACCCATCGTCTGGTATTTTGCAGTGATGTTACAGGATGCTGTATAATCATAGGTGCCAAAATGCGCAGCAATGCAACGCCCTTTTCCTGCACGAATAAGTTTCAGCAAAGGATTTTTTCCGTCTTCGTCCATCACTGCCTGCGTGGCTTCTACCATCATTTCCATCTTTAATGCGCCTGAGGTGATTCCCTGCTTCTTTTCTATGATCTCAAACAGTTTTACCAACGTTTCAATCTGTTGTGGTATGGTGACTTTGGGAAGCATCACCACAAAATTGTCGGGTAGTTTTCCTTTCGTCTTTTCCAAAAGTGTGGAGAGAAAAATATCCAACGTGCGAACACCTCTTAGTTTTAAATCTTCTGTAAATGGTTTTATCCTGATTCCTATAAACGGCGGCAATGAATTGTTTTTCATTCCTTCAGCGACTTGACCCGCGGCCTGGACTGCTGTTGCGTCTTCCTCTTCATCGGGACGATTTCCGAATCCATCCTCAAAATCTATACGAAAATCTTCAATGGCTTCTATTTTTAATTTTTGTAATACTTTATTATAGACAGAATAAGGCAACCATGCATAGTGTTTTTTGCGATCAGCTTCACTCATTCTATCAAGCGTAGAAATAAGAGAAGCAATATCTTTTTGTGAAGTCGGGAGTAACTGATGCCCTGTGTGCTGCAAAACATTTGCAAGTACAGTGAAGTCAGGCGCATAAGTAGTGAGATTTTTCACTGCGACTTTCGACATTTTTTCTGCCGTATCATACGAGAAAAGGTTGGCGCCACCGTAAACGGTATGTACGGGCTGGCGGTCGGGCTTATCTCCCGGATATGCTTTTTGAAATGCGAGATTGGAAATTTTTAACTCATCCAGAATTGCATCCTGTTCATTTTGATCTATAGATAGTTTCATATTTATTTTTTTGGGACAAATTGGTTGGCCCTGATATTTTTTGCAGCAAGTGTAACAGTTTCTTCAATTCTTTTTTTACGTGTAACTTCTTGTTTTGCAGAATAGATCCATGCTAAAATAATTTTTCTGGCACCCGGCGGGAAAGCGTTGAAGTTTTTTGATGCAATTTTATTCTTTACAAATTCTATTTTCAAATCCGGAGGCATCAACAGGTTTTCAGAGCTGTCAAGCGAATTCCAAGAGCCATTACTTTTTGCCAAAGTAATCATTGCTTGTCCGGCAGGAGTCATCAGCTTCTGTTTTGATAATTTTGCAACGCGGACTTTATTCAGGTTGCTCCAGTTGCTTTTCTTTTTTCGTTTTGAAAAGTACAAATAAGAACTGTCGCTGTCTCGCTTCCTTTTTGTGCTGTCAATCCATCCAAAACACAATGCCTCTTCAACGGCTTCTTCATACGTTGGACATTTGATACCACTGTGCTTCCGGTAAAAAATGAGATGAATATTATTCTTTATAACATGATTTTTTTTAAGCCACTTTCTCCATGCATTCCTGTTCACGGCATAAAAAGAATCTTTTGTTTCTGTCATATCAATGTCTCAATGTCTGTTCAATCTTCCGAAATGAATTCCTTGTCCAGTTTCTTCTTTCGGCTGATATCATTCGCAACCATTCTCAGGTCATTGTAATCATAAAAAGCCCCCAACTCAGTCTTAAAAGCACTGAAGTTGTCGTGACCATTCTTTAAAATAAATTTTTCCAGGATTTTAATTTTATCTGAATTAAAAACCTTATTGATGTCTATTTCACCCGTAAGAATCCATTTTGCAAAATGTGTTTTAATGGTTGACAAAGCCAGTGAACGGATCTCAGCAATATCATCAATTGATTTACCTTCTTTATAGAGTGCAAGCGTGTCGTTGTAGGTACTTCCTTTTACTTTCTTTTTAGTGGTGTTGGACGTCTTCACTACTTTCAGCATTTCTTTTTTATAAAGTGCATCGCCACCATGTAGTTTTTCATTCAGAAAATGGGAATTGTATAACTGATTTATTTTAATCCAGAGGGTATCTTCCAATTCCTGCACTACTCCTATGTACTTCTTGACCTTGGCCTTAAATGCAAATGATACGATGTGATCATGCAACGGGGCAACCAGCGCGTTGTAAATCCGTTCGGTAAAATAATCAATGGCCTTGCTGCAGCGCTCTTTCAGAATGGAAATATTTGCCGGATCATTTGCATGATCTTTCAAAAGCAGGTCTAGCTGGTTGCTGAATTTTTCTGACGTTTCCACTATTGTAATCGCCTCCAACCTCATTCTTTCAATGAGTTTCAAAACGGCTTCTTTGTGCGGGATTTCTTTATCAGCAATTGTTTCATTCCATTCAATGATTCCGCGCAATAATTTTTCAAATGAAAACAACCTCATCAGCGACTGATTGGCATAGCGGGCACGCGCATCGGTCAGCGCATTTTGAAGTTCAGATGTTTTATGGTGTGACTGAGAAAATGAATCTATTTTTTCGTCGTTGAAAAGTGCACTTTGTGTAATGCGAGAATGAAGTACAATGCCTTCAAGCGTGCGGCAACGGCTGAGTGCAACGTAAACCTGTCCGGCGGCAAAAGACTGACCGGCGTCAATAACTACTTTGTCGAAAGTCAGTCCCTGACTCTTATGAATCGTAATCGCCCATGCCAAACGCAAGGGATATTGTGTAAAAACGCCGAGTTCGTCTTTGTGAATGACACCGGTTCCTTTTTCAACACTGTATTTAATATTTTGCCACGATTCTCTGTTCAGTGTAAAATTTTCTTTGTTATCATTAAACGTAACAGTGATTGTATCGCCCGAAATGTTTTTTACCTGAGCCAGTTTGCCGTTGAAGTATTTTCCATTTTCCACGTCATTCCTGATGAACATCACCTGCGCGCCTTCTTTCAGTTTCAGAAAAGGATCACAGGGATACATACTTTCAGGAAATTCACCTTCTATTGAAGCCTTGAACTCATGTGTTTTTCCGGGAAGATCTCTTAGTTCCTGATCATTCACGGCATCCGCTTTCTTGTTATGCGTTGTCAGCACTACATATCCTTCTTCATCAGGTTTAAAGCCGGGCTTATAACGCTTTTCCAGTTCCTCAT
>JBBRAY010000054.1:0-23893 GCA_038206355.1 Bacteroidia bacterium | reverse complement strand
CGCTATTGGGTTAAGCCATTCCTTGTTGAGTTGCTCTCCAGCAGAGCTCAACTACGCTTCACTTAACATCACAAATTTAGACAATCATTGAAAGAATTATATATTTGAAAAAAATGTTGCGTTAGAAACTTGATCGGAAGAGACAAAAGGAAGGAATTTTCTTTTAATGGTATGAAATAGCATATTGACCATTGCTATCAAATGGCCCAAATGGGCATATTTCGTGTGAGTTACAGTCAGCAGTAAATGTATCCATATTATGAAAGATTTTCTTAATACTGCTGACTGTAACTAGTCACTATATAAGGAGGATAAACTATTTTAGGTAATATATATGGAACGGCACACTTGAAACATTGATCCGTTGTACTATACGTTTGTATTTCAAAATTGTGTAAGTTATTTGATCCTACAGAATCAATATCCCACATCCAACATTTATCCCAAAAATTTGGGTCATCTAAATTGTATTCATATTTTTTAAGTTCAAAAGCTCCTCTTCCCTCATCCGCTTGAATGACTTTCCACTTCTTTTCATCTTTCATATTTTTTAAAAAATAATCCTCAAAAATATTTATTGCTTTATCTCTCGTTGGGTAACAATATGCAGAAATATTGTCGAATGGAAATATTCGCCAAATTAAATTAGAATCTTCTCTAAATCCAATAATAGCGTTCATGGCGAATATAGTATCTGTTCTTGTAGAACAAATCCTATTTGCATTTGCGTCACTACTATATGAAGTATTTGTTTTGGCATTCGGCATTTTTTTTCCAACCCAAGCGATCATTTTTGTTCTATTTTTATTATAAAATATTTTCTCAATAGAGAATTCAATTTGCTCATTTTTTAAATCATACATTTTCGAGTAATTAGTAAACTTATTCCAATCTGAATCGGAAAGTGCCTTAACAGTAAATAATATATATATACTATCTCGACTATCTAATACTTGATTTAAAGTGCTATTGGAGTTGGAGAGTCCAGAACAAGAAATTAATATTACGAAGGCAATTGTAACGAAACTTAAAAATTTATTTTGGCGCATCTTTATTATTTTCACTTTGTTCAATCGGCTTCTTGCTTTCGGTCCCTGGATTAACGGATGGAATTCCTTCAACACTTTTATCAGTTACGCCATGATCCGCTTGTACATCTGAATAGGTACTTATATTGTTACCACCTGAAATCCCTCCAACTGTAGGCACCGACTGACTTCCTCCAATTTTATAGTCGGTAGTGATGCCTGGCTTAGCTGGTAATTTGCTAGATTGAAAAGGATCTATATCTAATTCATAGTTTTTTTTAAGCTTATTAACACAATCATGCTCATTTGCATACTTTGCTAATCCTTCAACATAACCTCGTGAGAATGCTGTGCCCATAGAATGACTGACTATGTTCACCTTTTCGCCTTCCGAAAGATGTGCAAGGATACTTTCAGCATCATTATAACCTTGGGTTTCACCAGCAGCTTTCCTTACTTGTGAATTTACATTAGAAGCATTTAGTACGCTAAAAGCAGCAAGACCAACGCCTCCAATAGAGAAACCGATTTTAGCTGCTAATTTTGTATTGTCCCAGCCTCCTAATGAGCCATCTACATAACGCGCGGAATGATCACCCATTTTATCCATTACTTTTTGGTCGTATCCTCCCCAATAGGACGATTTTCCGATAGAACCAATTGTACCCTGACCATTCACAAATATTACAACATAGCCATCGGGGTCTTTAGCTCTAATTGGGCTATTCATTACGAAACCATATGGGGATTGGTCTGGATATTTACTAGTCAGCTTATCTATGCTCATCCATTTCCCTAACCTAGGATCATAAGCTCGAGCACCAAAATCAATTTGATTGCCAGAACCTTTTAATTCATTATCATTCTCCTTTCCATTAAATCCGAATCTGTAATTTGACAACGACAAACTCCTTCCAGGCATCGGCATTCCGAATGGATAGTAATCCTGCTGCGATGCAATTTCAGTTAAGTTCATGTACTGCTTTGTCTACTGTCCCTTGTCTATTTCTTGCTGCCTTCTCTTACCGGCTGCTCATTCTGAATTATGCATTGTGCATTGTGCGTTCTGTATTGCATTTTCCTACTTCCCAATTATCTTCCTGATCTCATTCAACTTATTCAGCGCCTCCACCGGCGTTAAATTATTAATATCCACTTTCACGAGTTCTTCCCTAATCTGCTCCAGTACGGGATCATTCAATTGAAAAAAACTAAGCTGCATTTCATCCTTCGAAATCTTTTTAGCGGAATGTTCATTGTGCGCTTTTCTGATCTGCTCCAGTTGTTTTAGGATTTCGTCAGCCCGGTGCACCACCTTGCCCGGTATTCCTGCCATCTTTGCCACATGAATTCCGAAGCTGTGTTCACTGCCGCCTTTGGCAAGCTTGCGCAGAAATAAAACTTTATTGTCAATCTCTTTTATGGTGACGTGGTAATTTTTTATCCGCGGCATCGTTTCTTCCATTTCATTCAGCTCATGATAATGCGTGGCGAAAAGTGTTTTGGCACGGTGTGCGTGCTCATGCAGATATTCAGCAATGGCCCATGCAATGCTGATGCCGTCATACGTGGATGTGCCGCGACCGATTTCATCCAGTAAAATCAAACTGCGGTCAGATAAATTATGAAGGATACTTGCCGTTTCATTCATCTCCACCATAAACGTGGATTCACCGGAAGAAATATTATCGGAAGCGCCGACGCGGGAAAATATTTTATCTGTGATGCCGATCTCCGCCGCAGTGGCAGGAACGAAGCAACCCGTTTGTGCCAGCAATACGATCAATGCAGTTTGTCGCAGCAATGCCGACTTACCCGACATGTTCGGACCGGTAATCATCAGTATCTGCTGCGTTTCATTGTCGAGGTAAATATTATTGGCAATATATTTTTCTCCCGGAGGCAAGCGTTTTTCTATAACAGGATGTCGTCCGTTTTTAATGTCAATCACATAGCCATCATTCACATGCGGACGCACGTATTCGTTCTCCTGTGCTATCTGTGCGAAGGATGAGAGGCAATCCAAACGGGCCAGCAATGATGCATTCAGCTGAATTGGTTTGATGTATTCAAAACAGGATTGAACAAGGTCAGTAAACAGTTTGGTTTCAAGGGCAAGGATTTTTTCTTCAGCACCGAGAATTTTTTCTTCGTAGTGTTTCAGTTCTTCGGTGATATATCTTTCTGCATGCGTCAGCGTTTGTTTGCGCACCCATTCGGCAGGAACTTTATTCTTATGTACGTTGGTTACTTCAATGTAATAACCATACACATTATTGAATCCCACTTTTAAAGAAGTGATGCCTGTACTTTCTGCTTCACGCTTTTGAATCTGAAGGAGGTAATCTTTTCCGTGGTAAGCAATCTCACGGAGTTCATCCAGTTCATGTGAGACTCCGTTTTTCATCACCATTCCTTTTACAACCATGGCAGGCGGATCATCGTGCAACTCTTTCAGAATTTTATCGCGCAGCATGAGACATGGATTCAACTGATCAGCAATAATTCTGACAGATGCATTGTCTGACTGACCACATTCTTCCTTTAGTTTGGAAACTACTTCCAGCGATCTTTGCAATTGCTGAATATCCCGCGGACCTGCTTTTCCCAAAGCCACTTTTGAGATCAGGCGTTCGAGGTCGCCCACCATCTTCAGTTGACGGCTGAGGGTAATTCTGGTTTCCTGCCGGTGTAAAAAATAATTGACGGCTTCCTGTCTTTCTTCAATGGCATGAACGTCTTTCAAAGGCATCAGTATCCATCGTTTCAGCAGGCGACTTCCCATCGGTGTAACGGTGCTGTCAATAACATCGAGCAGGGTAACAGCATTTTCATTAGTAGAATAAACGAGTTCGAGGTTGCGGATTGTAAAGCGGTCGAGCCATACATGATTTTCTTCTGCTACCCTTGAAATTCCTGTAATGTGTTTCAGTCTGTCCTGACGGGTATCGCTCACATAATGAAATGCGGCGCCTGCAGCGATTGTGGCTGCATCAAGGTTGTCAATACCGAAACCTTTCAGCGATGCAACTTCAAAATGTTTGCAGAGCAGTTCGCGGGCATAGTCGGTTTTGAAAATCCATTCATCGAGTGGAAAGCTGTAAAAACTTTTTGCATACTGCTCTGAAAATTCCTTCTTCCTGTTTTTTTGAAATACGATTTCATTGGGCTGGAAATTCTGTATCAGTTTTTCAGCCTGTTCTTTTGTTCCTTCTGCTACAAAAAATTCTCCTGTTGAAATATCAATAAAGGCAACGCCGCATTTTTTGCCGTCGTCATATAAAGAGGCGAGGAAGTTATTTTTCTTGTGTTCAAGGATCTTGTCGTTGTAAGAAACGCCCGGAGTGACCAGTTCCGTAACGCCGCGCTTTACAATTTTCTTCGTCAGCTTCGGATCTTCGAGCTGGTCGCAGATGGCCACCCGCATACCTGCGCGAACGAGTTTGGGAAGGTAGCTGTCGAGAGAGTGATGCGGAAATCCGGCCAGCTCAATAAAAGTTCCTTTGCCATTGGCCCTTCTGGTAAGTACAATACCCAGTACAGCAGATGCACGAATGGCGTCTTCACCAAAGGTTTCATAGAAATCGCCAACGCGAAAAAGCAGCAGGGCATCAGGGTATTTGGCCTTGATACCATAATACTGTTTCATTAAGGGTGTTTCCGATTCCTTTACCTGCATCGGGCTTTCAACAGATTCCATGTGATATTAAATAAGGTAATTCGTGCTTCTTCTTTTCTTTATTTGCAGAATATTTCTCAAAGATGCGCAAGATAACGAATGATGAGTTAGGCCGGAAGAATGTAAATGAATTCAAATCGGCTCCTAAAATTCCACTGGTCATTGTTCTCGACAATATACGCAGTCTGCACAATGTAGGCAGCGTTTTCCGTACAGCCGATGCATTTCTTTGCGAAGCGATTTATTTATGCGGCATCACGGCAAAACCGCCGCACCGGGAAATTGAAAAGACGGCATTGGGCGCAACTGAATCTGTTACATGGAAGTATTATAAAAACACGATTGATGCGCTGGACGAATTAAAAAAAAACAATTTTCAAATAATTGCTGTAGAGCAGGCAGAGGAGGGGGAAGCGCTGGAAAATTTTACGCCATCATCAAATAAAAGAATGGCCGTCATTTTTGGTCATGAAATGTTTGGCGTAAGCGAGGAGGTAATGCAGGTCGTGGATGCAGCAATAGAAATACTTCAATACGGTACAAAGCATTCATTGAACATTTCCGTTTGCGCCGGCATTGTCATTCATTCTTTGTCGGAGAAGTTAAGGAAATATACCACTCATGCATAAATTTCAGAAGCGAAAACTTCCTGAGTGGTATATCCCGATGGCTTTCGAAAAAAGTTTTTGTATACGGGATAAAAAAGGCCCGTCTCACGAAAGCGAAACGGGCCTGATATTATAATAACTTATTTATTACTGAGATACCCTGAAATCAACCCTGCGGTTCATTGCATGGTCGCTTGTAATAGGGCTGTCCTTACCACGGGTAACAACACTGAGTCTTGATTCCTCAATTTCGTATCGTTTCATAAGGTGTGCTTTTACGGCTTCTGCTCTTTTCTCTCCCAGTGTCAAATTATAGCTTTCGGTAGAACGGATATCGCAATTTCCTACAACTTCAAATTTGATGCTTGGATTATTTTTCAATACAAGCGCAATGTCTGCAAGCATTTCATAAAATTTCGGAGTTACAACAGCGCTGTTTACGTCAAAGAATACAGAAGGAATATATCCGGTGAGTACAGAAGATGAACCAGGACCGGAAGTAGGAATTGTGGTTCCTGTTCCTGTTACGAGCGTACCTTTTGGTGTATTCGGTTCCATGTCGCGGCTGTCAGGAATTCCATCACCATCAGCATCCAGTTCACGTCCCTGTGCGTCAACTTTGGCACCTTTTGCAGAGAATGGTTCTGCATCAAGATAATCAGGTACACCGTCACCGTCAGTATCTACTGAGGTACCATCTCCATACACTTTTACGCCTTCAGGAGTTGATCCATCCTTATCGAACATATCAGCAACACCATCTTTATCTTTATCTCCACTCATCATGTCCACCTTTTCTTTGGTATCATAAAGATCAGTGTAAATCGTTTGAAGCGGATTCACCCACTCAATAGTTTTTTCTTTTTTACCGATGTGATAGGTAATCCCTACATTCATATAACTGTAGTCATCATCATTGGATAGAATTCTATAGAATCCGTCTAATTTATCAGAGCGGGTAGTTCTCAGAGAATATTCAGCATGAATAGATAATTTCTTTGCGATGCGGTAGCGAACACCAACTCCGATTGGAATAACCAACTCTGTAGTGGGATCATAATCAATCGCCTGGAATGAACCACTTGGTTGAACACGGATATTTTTACTCAATACCGTGTCACCTTTACCCCATGTATTCACCGGGGAAAAGTTCATCAAGCCAATACCAATATAAGCATACAATCCAAAGTTAGGAGTACGTTTTAAGAAACCGATGTTACCTATATGGGCAACGGCATTGAGGGCGATTTCATAATTGATATCCGTCTTATAACCATAATATGGATCCTTGTCTGAAACCCCTTTCAGTGTAGCATGAATAAACTGACCCTGAAGAGCAAAGCTATGGGAAAAGAATTTTGATACATTAACTCCGAATCCAAACTGACTTTTCAGGTTATCAGCATTCAGGTCACTGGCTGCAATGTCGGTATTTGGATAGGTAGCACCAAGATGAATTCCTACCTCCCAGGTATTAAAGTCTTTTCTCTTTGGAAGGCGGTCAACACCTGACACAGTTGAAGTTGCCTGTGTGGATGTTTCCGTCTGAGCCAGCAGGTCAGATACACAAATACATAAAAGAATAGAAATTGCGAGAGTAGATAATCTCATAGGTTTTGGTTGTTTATTTGAAGTTAGGTCGTGCAAAAATACTAATCTATATCTATGTTGCAAATCAAATTGAATGTTGTCAATTTTGTATTAATTCTGAATAATTGTTCAATACTCAATGGCTGATTTCGATACGGTGAAGCCCGGGTAAAAAATCTCTTTGAAGTATCTGAATTATTTTTTCATAGTCACTTTCATTGGACACAAAATCAAGATGGTTTGAGTCTACAACAACAATTTTCATATTGGATTGGGCCTTGAAAAAATCCCAGTAGCCTTGTTCAAGCTTTTCAAGATAATCATCTTTAATATTGGACTCGTATTCTCTTCCACGTTTCCGGATATTCTGCTTAAGGTTCGCAATGTCTTTATGGAGGTATAACAGCAAATCGGGCTTTGGCAAATTCGGGTTAATAATGTTAAAGAGCTTCTGATATAATTCCAGTTCGTGATCTTTCAATGTGATGCTTGCAAATATAAGCGACTTGCTAAGCAGGTAATCTGAAACTGTTTGCTGATGAAACAATTCAGGGTTTGTAAGGTCATTTTTTAGCTGAGAATAGCGGTCAGCAAGAAACGAAAGCTCCAATGGAAATGCATACCTCGGCTGATTTTCATAAAACTTGGGAAGGAATGGATTGTCGGCAAATCGCTCCAGGATCAGGCGTGTTTCAAAGTCCCTTGCAATGCGCGAGGCAAGCGATGTTTTTCCTGTACCGATGTTTCCTTCTATAACAACGTAATCATATTTCAGCGCATTCATAAAGGAGAGATCATTTTTAATTTTTCAACACTTCCTCCATCAGTCAGTTCGGAAAGCAATTCATTGATGGTTTTTTTTAGTACAGGATGTATTGCCATTGGCAGAATTTCGTTCAGTGGTTCCAGTACAAACCTGCGCTCATGAAGGTGTACGTGTGGAATCGTTAGGCCTTCAGAATGAATCACTTCTTCGTTGTATAACAGGATGTCAATGTCAATCACTCTTTGCTCCCATTTCAGTTTTCGTGTTCTGCCAGACTGCTCCTCAATTCTTAAAATATTTGCCATCATCGAAGAAGCGTCATGGTCGGTAAGTACAACTACTACCTGATTGTAAAATGCCGGCTGACCGGTATTTCCCCATGCTGATGTTTCATATACCAATGATTTTGACGCGAGGATACACGGGATTTCTACCAGTAAATTTATAGCTGATGATAAATTCAGAAGCCGGTCACCCATATTGCTTCCAAGACTCAATACAATCCTGTTCATTCAGAAATTTTTTCAAACATAGGCAGAAGAATTTAAGGATGGTAGATTTTAGTAATCAATTTTTCTTTCCGGCGATACAACTTAAAGTAGTCTGTCACCCCGGAATGCCCACGAAAGGTATCGGATACTTTCTTATTGTTCCACTACGTGTAAATTGGTAGTGGCTCAGTTTCAGGGATTCCTCATTTCATTTATAATGACATGAGGAATCTTTAAAATCCAAAATGTTCCACTACCTATAAAATAACACTACTGTCCGACTAAAAATAATTTTGCTTTGAAAGATTCCTCGCTACGCTCTGAATGACAATGTTATCAGGTGTTTGCAAGGATATTTACTCTCCATAAGTCCTGTCATTCAGAGCGCAGCGAGGAATCTCATTAAATTTAGTCGGACAGTAATGATAGAATAATTATAAATTCATTCCATATTCCTATTTGTATATTCGCACTCAATTTTAATATCCGTAATTAATAACCGACATAATAAAACCTTCCTCGAAAAACAGGAACGCCGACTCAAATGAAACAATTCTTTAAATTCATGTTTGCATCCATGCTCGGATTTGTTCTGGCCGGGATAGTGCTGCTCTTCATAACAATAGCGGTAATTACTTCAGCCGTGAAGTCTTCTTCTGATAAAACAATTGCCGTGTCAGATAATTCCGTTTTGGAAATTAATCTGGACAATCCGGTGAAGGAACGCACGTCCAAAAATCCTTTCGAAGACCTGAATTTAGATCTTACCAGTAAACGGGACCTCGGACTTAACGACATCCTTAAGAATATTGAGAAGGCAGGGGCAGATAGCCACATCAAAGGAATATTCCTGAATCTTTCTTCAGTCTCTGCAGGAATGGCGCAGCTGGAAGAAATTCGCAATGCCCTTGAAAAATTTAAATCCTCTAAAAAATTTATTTATGCCTATAGTGAGGATTACAATCAGGCCAATTATTACCTGGCATCTGTTGCCGATTCCATTTATCTCAATCCCGAAGGAAGTTTTGACTGGCACGGACTGAGTGCTGAATTGATGTTTATGAAAGGCGCCCTTGAGAAACTTGAAATACAACCTGAAGTCATCAGGCATGGAAAATTCAAGAGTGCAGTAGAGCCCTTCATCAATGATAAAATGAGTCCGGAGAACAAAGCACAAATCGCTCAGCTGATTCATGGTGTATGGAATCATTATGTTAAGGGTGTTGCGGTGAGCCGTAAAACAGATGAAGCAGTATTGCAAAACGCAGCGTATGAAATGATTATAAGGACGCCTGAAAAGGCAATGGAATTAAGTCTTGTGGACAAACTTGCTTATGCAGATGAAGTGCAGAGCGCTTTGAAAAAAGCAACAGGCCTTTCTGAAAAGGAAAAAGTGAAATTTGTTGCGCTGAAGAAATACAATAAAGCTCCGGGTGTTTCCAAGCCATTTTCAAATAAAAAGATTGCAGTCATTTATGCAGTCGGAGAAATCAGGTCCGGTGACGGAGATGAAAATTCAATCGGATCAGATAAACTCGCGTCAACAATTCGTAAAGCAAGACTTGATTCTACCATCAAAGCCATTGTGTTGCGTGTCAATTCTCCCGGCGGTAGCGCACTTGCATCTGATGTGATATGGCGTGAAATGGTTCTTGCGAAAAAAGCAAAACCGGTCATCGTTTCCATGAGTGACGTAGCAGCTTCAGGAGGGTATTATATTTCCTGTGCCGCAGATACCATCGTTTGCGAACCCAATACAATTACCGGAAGTATCGGCGTATTCGGACTATTATTTAATGCGCAAAAACTATTGAACAATAAACTGGGAATTACTTTCGACACCGTAAAGACCGGGCGCTTTGCAGGAATCGGATCACCCACTCGTCCGCTCACTACTGAAGAACGAAATATCGTTCAGGAGGAAGTGGAACGCATCTATGATACTTTTATTACTCATGTATCTGATGGCAGGAAAATTTCTAAAGCAGAAGTTGACAGCATTGGGCAGGGAAGAATATGGACCGGCATTGATGCCAAGCGCCTTGGTCTTGTGGACGTGTTGGGTGGAATCGGAACAGCTATTGAAATTGCAGCAAAGAAGGCGAACCTTGACAGCTACCGAACCATTGCAATGCCGGAGGGGGAAGACTTTATTAAAAAGTTTATTGAAGACCTTTCTGATGACATAAGTGCAGACGCCGGCAAGAAAAATTTGGGAGTTGCTTATGATTATTACAGTCAGGTACATTCGCTGCTGAGTCAACAGGGCATCCTCGCTCGTATGCCTTTTGAAATCAATTTACACTGAGGTAAAACGGTAGATTAATAATGAGTTCTGTAGAAAACATACTTTCTCCTTCCGTGAAAAATAAAGACGGAGTGGTGAGCATTCTTGATGAGTCACTTTTTACAGGGGAGAAGAAATCATATAAATTACTTTGCACCATTGACAGTGAATTCATCAGTGTAGCTGCTGTTGATCCTGATAAAAATAAGTTTGCAGGATTTGAAGGGTTCCATTTTACAAAGCCACTTAGTGACGAGCAACTGGTTCAGAAAATAAGTGAGCTCACACTGAAAAGTGCTATCCTTAAAAAGGTGGATTTTAGAAATGTTTCTGTTCAGTTTGCCGGAAACCGTTTTACTTTTATTCCTTCAGCACTTTTTAAACCGGAAGATGCAGAACAATATTTTTATTTCAACCAGAACAAGCGCGAAGGTGAAGAGATACATTATGACCTGATCAGGGGACATGAAACAGTAAATATTTTTTCTGTTTCCCGTGAAGTTGTTTCCGGCCTAAAAAAAATATTTGAAAAATTTTCTGTTCACCATCACCTGACTTCTGCTTTGGATGCCACCCGTTTTTACACGCCAAAGCAACAGGAAAAAACCATTTTCATTCATGTGCATTCTTCAATGATTGATGTTGTCGTAACTGACGAGCGGAAATTGTTATTCGCCAATTCATTCCCCTTTAAGAGCGTGGAGGATGGAATATATTTTGTGATGATGACGTGCGGGCAACTTTCTTTAAATCCGGAGCGGGTAGAGGTGGTGCTTTCCGGAGAAACAGAAGCAGAGTCACCTTTTACGAAACAACTAAAGAATTACATCAGAAATATTTCTTTCGCCGGGCGCATCAGATCAGTAGCGTTTACTTATGGTTTCGATGAACTCCCGCAACATTTTTACCATTCAGCATTCAGCCATATCCTGTGCGAATTATAAGCGGAACATTTAAAGGCAGAAACTTTATTGCACATGGTAATCTTCCGGTGCGGCCCACTACTGATTTTGCCAAATCCGGACTTTTCAATATCCTGAACAACTATTTTAACTTTGAAGACCTTGTTGTACTCGATCTTTTTTGTGGTATAGGAAGCATCTCCTTTGAATTTGCTTCGAGGGGATCCAAGCACGTCACTAGTGTGGATGATCATGCGGGATGCCTGAAATTCATCAAAGAGTTATCTGACCGGCTAAAAATTTCAAGTATCTCCGCCATAAAAGCAGATGCTTTTAAATTTCTGAAACAGAATGACCGGAAGTATGACATCATTTTCGCTGATCCGCCATTTGATTCTGCTGAAACGGATACCCTCCCTGATCTTATCCTGGATAAAAAAATGCTCAATGAAAACGGATGGCTGATCGTTGAACACCAGTCTAAGCGCATTTTAAAAAGCAAAGCAATTCCCTTCCAGGTAAGAAAATACGGAAATTGTACTTTCAGTATTTATACTCCCATTAATTCGTAAATTCGTATCTATTCGTATTTAGTACATTCGTTTCTATTCGTAATTTGTAAATTCGTTCCTTATTCGTAATTAGTACCCATGAATATTGCTGTCTTCCCCGGTTCCTTCGACCCCATCACAAAAGGTCATGAAAGTATTGTAAGGCGTGCCCTGCCCATCTTTGATGAGATTGTCATCGGCATTGGTTACAATACCAACAAGCATTATTTTTTTTCACAGGAACGAAGGGAGCACTTTATTAAAAATACTTTTTCAGGAGAGAAGAAAATAAAAGTGACGCGATACAGCGGCCTTACCGTAAACTATTGTGCCGAGATCGGTGCACGGTTTATTCTTCGAGGATTGCGCACTTCAGCAGATTACGAATTTGAACGGGCTATTGCACAAATGAATAAAGCGATGAACCCTGATGTGGAAACAATTTTTCTGGTTGCGGATCCTGCCCTCAGTCACATCTCATCAACCATCGTTCGTGATATCCTTTTATATCAGGGCGACATCTCACCTTTTGTTCCTTCAGGAGTAAAGATTTAGAGTTCGAGCGTATCAAGCAAAAGCTCTTCAACAGAAGCATAGGCATGTTGTAGTACGTTATCATTAATTTGTGACCTCGTCATCCATTCTGCTCTCTCAATGTCCTCTTCTATCTGAGGAACCAGTTTGCGGTCAGTGGTCTTCATCAAAAACCAGTGTGTCTTTTTCAGCATCCTGACCTTCTTTTTTTTATAGGTATGAAATGTTTTTTCCAGCGGCCTGATAATTTCCAGTGACTTAATTCCGCACTCCTCTTTCACCTCTCTCATTCCGCCATCCTCCGGAGATTCATCGTATTCCAGTTTCCCTTTAGGCAGATCATATTTTCCTTTTCGGAAAATAATAAGGTACTCGTTCAGTTCATTCGTCACCAGTCCGCCTGATGCTTCGATCAAAGTGCAATTCGTTGTAAAGAGTTGCCACATGACATCAGGGTTAGCTGTCAATAAAATAAATCCGGGATGTCGCTTTGAATCTTCCAGCTCCTGAATTGCTTCCTCAATACTCATACCGCCTTCGGCCAGAAAAATGCAATCCGTATTTCCTTTCCAGTCCTCCGCCTCATAAATATCTACAAAACGGAAAGGGCGGTTATTTACAAATACAGTATGCAAGGGATAGGAATTTAGGTTGAGGGAATGAAAAAATGATTACAGGTTTAAATTTCAGGTGCAAGATAAGGACGCAATTAAATATTACACGTTAAATATTACGGGTTACTTAATACTTGTATTTTCGCCGCATGCCAGTAGGAAATGAAACCGCAGAGATGATTGCTGAACACCTGTTGCAGATCAAAGCAATAAAACTTCAGCCGTCGCAACCCTTTACCTGGGCGTCAGGATGGAAATCGCCCATTTACTGTGACAACAGAATATCGCTTTCTCATCCCAAAGTCCGTACGTTTATCAGACAAGCCCTGGTAAAAATGATCGGAGAAAAATTCGGCAGCCCCGACGTAATCGCAGGAGTTGCCACGGCTGCCATTGCTCAGGGTGCACTTGTCGCTGAAGCCATGGGCTTGCCTTTTGTGTATGTGAGATCTTCCCCTAAGGACCATGGAAGAGAAAACCTGATAGAAGGAGAGTTGAAGGAAGGCCAAAGTGTTGTCGTGATCGAAGACCTTATTTCTACCGGTGGAAGTTCGTTGAAGGCTGTGAATGCTTTACGGGATGCCGGATGTAAAGTATCAGGATTGATTTCTGTTTTTACTTATGGGTTTAGTAAGGCAGAAGAAAATTTTGAAAAAGATAATTGTCCTGTAGTTTTTCTTTGCGATTACAATACATTGATTGTAAAAGCTGCGGAGGCAGGTTATATTACTGAAACTGATTTACTGACCTTGCATGCCTGGCGTGAAAAACCTGAATCGTGGGGGAATTAAAAAATGCAGAATGCAGAATTCAAAATGCACAATTCAGTAGCACCATTATAACTTGTAAACTTCAAACTATAACTTACAGCTTCTGACTTTTAACTTTCCCTTTTGACTCTTAACTTCTAACTTAGCCGCATGACCCGACTCGAAAGCGACACCGTAACCGTTAACAAAACAGCGAAGGAAGTTTTTGAATTTCTTTCCGACTTCAATAATTATCAGCGACTCATGCCTGACCAGGTAAGCGACTGGAAAAGCACAACTGGCGATTGCGTTTTTACCATTAAAGGAATGGCGACTTTGGGAATGAAAATGAAAGAGAAAATACCGTTTACATCTATTATAATTGAAAGAAACGGAAAAGCCCCTTTTGATTTTTTATTGAGCTGCAACATTAAAGATATGCAGTCGCATTGTGAAGCGCAATTATATTTTGACGCTGATCTCAATCCCATGTTGAAAATGATGGCGTCGAAACCCCTCACTAATTTTTTGAATATGATTGCTGCTAAATTGAAAGAGATTTAAATTGCATATGCATGAGATGCACGCGAGAATCTCGCAGGTTTTCTCATTAACTCATTCTGATATTATTTTTTGCCTGACATAGAATTTCAAATGTGATTGGGTTACATTTGTGCATGATTGATGCATTGAAATCTGCTGACGTTAATTTTTTCCTTTTCCTGAATGGGAAGCACAACTCCTTTTTTGATTTTATCATGTACTGGGCGAGCGACAGATTTATTTGGATACCATTTTATGCAGGGATCCTTTTCCTCCTGATAAAGAATTTTAAAAAGAAAACGTATATCCTGCTGGTAATTATTGCAGCAATAATAACTATCAGCGATCAGTTCTCAAGTGCGATAGTGAAAAATAATGTGCGGCGGTTACGGCCATGCCATAACCCTGAGATTGAAAACAGAGTACATATCGTTAACGGAGTATGCGGAGGTTCATTCGGCTATTTCTCTTCTCATGCTTCCAACTCATTTGCATTGGCCGTATTCCTCATTCTTGTTTTTCGTCGGAAGGAAGGGGAGGGCGAAATTTTGATTGGCCGCAATCTTAAAATGAACAGACATATCTTTGATGCTTTGCTGTTGTCGTATGCAACGCTGATTTCCTACAGCCGCATTTATCTTGGGTGTCACTATCCATTTGACGTTTTTACCGGAATTGTTTTTGGAACGATACTTAGCATTATTTTCGCGCAACTTTTTATTTTCTTCCAAAGGCAAAAAAAATATATCAATGAGAAGCAAATCGTTCATTTTTAGTTCCGTATTATTTTTAAGTTTCATTGCGACTCAAAATATTTCTGCGCAGATAAAAGTCCAGGTTCCGCCGGTAAAATCACCCTCGGCGGCGGTTGCAGCAATGCCCAAACTGGTAGTGGGTATCGTCGTGGATCAGATGCGTTATGACTACTTGTTCCGATTCAAAGAAAGATATGGTGCCGGAGGTTTTAAACGTCTGATGCGTGACGGATTCCTTTTTGAGAACGCCAACTTTGATTATGTTCCTACCTATACAGCGCCGGGTCATGCTTGCATCTACACTGGTACCACGCCATCACGCAACGGAATTATTTCCAATGAATGGTACGACAGGGCACTGGGAAAGACCATTTATTGCGTGGGTGATTCAACTTCAATTGCAGTTGGTACGACTTCGATATCAGGAAAAATGTCACCCAAAAATTTACTTGCTACCACCATTACTGATGAACTCAGGATATCCTCTAACTACAAATCAAAAGTGGTGAGCATTGCACTGAAAGACCGCGGTGCCATTCTGCCGGGAGGACATACAGCCAACGCAGCATACTGGCATGATCCCTATACAAACAATTGGGTGACGAGTAACTATTATATGCCCATGTTGCCATTGTGGGTTGAAAATTTCAACCGGCGAAAAGTAGTTGACTCCTTGCTGAGTCATCCCTGGATTCCACTGCTTCTGCCTGATTCATACATAGAAAGTACGGCTGATGATACGCCGTATGAAGGATTATTTAAAGGAGAAACAAAGCCCGTCTTCCCTCACAACCTTCCTGAAATTAAAAAACTCGATGAAGAACTGATACGGAGAACGCCATTTGGAAATACGTTTACGTCTTTGTTTGTGAAAGCTGCAATAGAAGGGGAAAAGCTCGGGAAAGGAAACAAGATTGATTTTCTGGCTGTCAGTTTTTCTTCGACTGATTATGTCGGACACATGTATGGAACCAATGCCATTGAACTCGAAGATACGTACATCCGGTTCGATCGTGACCTTGCAGATCTATTAACCACGCTTGACAATTCAGTTGGTAAAAATAATTATTTGCTTTTCCTTACCGCAGATCATGGCGCTGCTTCAAATCCGTTATACAACAAAGATCATAAATTACCCGGAGAAGAGTTTGAATCTGACGTCATGTTTAAAGAACTGGACAAATATCTTCAATCAGAATATGGTGCAGGAAAATACCTGAGTCATACCAATTCACATCAGGTTTATCTTGACAGAAAATTATTGGCTGAGAAAAAAATCAATGCCACTGAAATGAGAGAAAAATGTGTGGCCTATGTAAAACAATTTGCAGGTGTGGCTGAAGCGGTTACTTCTGATGAACTGGAGAGAGAGACGAAACGAGATGGCATCTTTTCTTTTATTCAAAACGGATACAACGATGGTCGTTCGGCAGACGTCCTGATTGAATTGAAGCCGGGCTGGATAGACTGGTACAGCAAAACCGGAACGACACATGGTTCATGTTACAGCTACGACACGCACGTACCATTGATATTTTTTGGGACGGGCATCAGGCAGGGAACTTCAACCATTTCTGTTTCAATTTGTGACATTGCTCCAACTGTGGCTTCCTTGCTGAATATTGAATCGCCAAGTTGCACATCAGGAAAACAATTGAAAGAAATTCTGAAATAATTCTTGCAAAAGAAAAACGTTTTTTCACGAACGGTTGTCCTGCTCTCGCTGGTCAGCTTATTCAACGACATCAGCAGCGAAATGCTGATACCGATACTGCCTGTCTACTTGAGTAGTATTGGCTTCACCGCGCTATGGATTGGCATTCTGGAAGGATTGGCTGAAGCTGTTTCCGGATTGAGCAAAGCATATTTCGGAAAGTTGTCGGATGGATTTTCAAAACGCACACCATTTGTAAGATGGGGCTATGCGATGAGTGCGGTTTCGAAATCAATGCTCGTGCTTTTTAATTATCCCTGGTGGGTATTGCTGTCGCGAACCATTGACAGGATGGGGAAAGGCGTACGCACAGCTTCTCGTGATGCGCTGCTTGCCGATGAATCAGATTCACAACACAGGGGAAAGGTTTTCGGACTGAACAAAGCCATGGATACGATAGGCGCAACAGCAGGTGCGTTGATAGCTGCATTGTATTTACTTTATTTCCCCGCTGATTACAGAAGTTTGTTTCTGATTGCATTCATTCCTGCATTCATTGCCGTGCTGATTACATTTATTGTTAAGGAAAAAAAAAGAGAAGTTTCAAAAACGAAAATTGTAAAGGGGGCTTTCTCTTTTTTCAGCTATTGGAAAAAATCAACGCCGGCATTTAAAAAACTGGTAGCAGGTTTTTTGTTGTTTGCCATTTTCAATTCCTCTGATGCGTTTATTTTTCTGATCGGAAAAAAAAGCGGACTCAGTGACACAGCCATTTTAGGTGCATATATTTTTTACAACCTGGCCTTTGCATTGCTGGCACTTCCTTTCGGATATCTTGCCGACAAAAAGGGAATGAAGTTTACATATCTCACCGGCATTGTATTTTTTGCTTTGGCCTATTTTATTTTTCCCTACTCTGCTTCACCTTTACTTTTCTTCATGGCATTTTTCGTTTATGCATTTTTTGCTGCTGCTACGGATGGTATTTCCAAAGCCTGGATAAGTAATAATTGTGATAAAAATGAAAAGGCTACTGCGCTTGGATTTTACTCCGGGACGCATAGCATTGTAATACTATTATCCAATTTACTGGCCGGATTAATCTGGTCGCTATCATCACCGGAAACCTTATTTCTTGTTTCAGCATGTGGAGCAGGGGTCACATTGCTGTACTTTTATTTTTATTCACCTGTTGAAAACCTCCATTCAACACGTTAATTGTGTTTTTGGGCAAAAAAATGCATTTATTGCCTGAAATAAAGTTACCTTAACTTGCACTTAATTGGTGTTTTATTCAAAATAATTAATATTTTTACAACGTTTCTTTCAAATTTTATCTCTACTTACACTTTTAACCTAACCACTCAATTATGAATAAGAAATTATTCGATCCATTCTACTTTATTTTTTCGCTTATCGTATTGTTCCTTTCATCGCCGGATCAGGCGCGCGCAAGTCATGCTGTGGGTGCTGATTTGACTTATGTGTGTCTCGGTGGAAACAGTTACCGTTTCTTTTTTACGCTGTACAGGGATTGCCAGGGAATTGCGGTAAGTCCGACGTATGCCATTTCGGGCACTTCTACCTGTGGAGGCAGTGCATCAGTTACTGTAAGTCTGGATTCAACAAACGAATTACCGCATACTTGTTCTTCTGTTGTCACAAAATGCGTTAACGCCGCAAGCCCATACATGGGTATCCAGGCGAATTATTACCATGGAGATGTAACACTACCTTCTGTATGTAATTTCTGGACTTTCGGCTTAGCCAGTGCTATTTGTAACCGGAATGCAGCCATCAATGACCTTACTCCGAATGGCTCTACCTATTGCCTGTACGTAAAAGCTACACTGAATAATGCGGCAGTTCAATGTTTCGACTCACCAACATTTACCAATGCTCCCGTGGCCTTTTTATGCGCAGGACAGATTCAGTATTTTAATCATGGTGCATACGATCCTGACGGTGACTCTCTGGCTTTTACAATGTACACTCCGCATTCAGATGCCAGTAATGATGTTCAATACATTGCCGGGTTATCAGGAACTCAGCCGGTTAGTTACAATGCTCCTGACTCAACAAGATTCAATACATCCACCGGTGACATCAGAATCGTTGCCAATAATCCGCAGATCACTGTTGTCGCAGTAAGGGCAGATAAATACAGAAACGGCGTCCTCCTCGGAAGCGTGGAACGGGATATCCAGATAATTGTTGAAGCCTGTACCGATAATCCGCCGACACTTAGCGGTATCAACGGGTCTATTAATTTCGTTTACACCACATGCGCAAATGCACCATTTTGTTTCACGATAAAATCTGCCGACATTGATGCTGCAGACAATACCTTCATCACATGGAACGGAGGCATACCAAACGGATCATTCGTTACCACAAGTACCCACAGGGATACAGCGCATTTCTGCTGGACTCCTACCGATGCTGATACTTTATCTAACCCGCATATCTTTACTGCAACGGTTATGGATGATGCATGTCCGACATTTCAAAGTAATATTTATTCCTATACGGTGAATGTTCGCGGAGTCGTTGCCAATGCAGGTCTTGACCAGACGGTCTCTTGTGGTGCAGTTACAAATCTTCATGCCATCGGAATTGGTGCCATGGGCGGGCCATATACATATACCTGGATTCCGAGCGGTACGGTCGGGCAAGATCTATTGGGAGTCGGTGTAGGAAATTATCAGGTCGTCGTAACATCGCAGGTTTCTACAAATCCTGCCTTGTCTTGTTCGGATACAGATATGGTTGTCGTCAATGCAGGTGCCGGCGCCCCCAATGTTTCTTTCGTATCTGCAATGAATGGCGTATGCAGCCGCAATTTTAATTTTACCGACGGTACAGTCGTAGTCGGAGGCGGATCCGTTCTTTCATGGGTTTGGGATTTCGGAGATCCTGCCAGCGGAGCAAATAATTCGTCAGCAACACAAAATCCTTCTCACACTTTTACAGGGCCGGGAAATTATACCGTTACCCTCTCTGCCAATGCAGGTCCCGGTTGCGACGGACAATATTCCTTTCAGGTTGTCATTGATCCTTTACCTGTAGCCAATTTTACCTCTTCAAGCGTTTGTCAGGGTGTTGCAACCAGTCTTAACAGTGCGCTCACTTCAGGAAATATTACAAACTGGAACTGGAATTTTAACAATGGCGGTGGAGGAACTTCTTCCCAACAGAATCCTTCTTATGTATTTACTGCCAGCGGAACTTTTAACGTTGTACTTTCAGTAACTGATAATCATGGCTGCGTTGATGACACAACCATTACAGTAAATGTATATGCAAGTCCTGTTGCTGATGCCGGATTAGACGCAAGTGTTTGCAATGGTTCATCTGCAACGCTTACCGCTGCCGGTGCAGGACCGGGCGGAGGATATTTATGGAGCAGCGGCCAGACTACTGCCGGCATTACTGTTAGTCCACTTATTACGACTTCATATATTGTTACCACTACAACCGCAAATGGTTGTCAGGATCTGGATACCGTAATTGTAAATGTAAATACAATGCCAGTTGCCGATGCAGGTCTTGGTGTAGCTATCTGTCAGGGGGCAGCGACCACACTTACTGCCACAGGTGCCGGACCGGGTGGGTCTTATGCATGGAGTAATGGTGCAACAACAGCAGTTATAACCGTTGCTCCGAACACAACCACAACATATACCGTTACCGCCACTTCAGGACCCGGATGTTCATCTACTGATGATGTTCAGGTAACAGTGAATAATGCACCAATTGCAAATGCAGGCAGTGATCAGCAGGTTTGTAACGGTAATTCAGTAACACTTACTGCCAGCGGAGGTGCAAATTATTTATGGATAGGAACCGGACAAAATACTGCTTCACTAACCGTAACCCCTTCAGTAACTACTACCTATCAGGTTCAGGTTACCAATGCCGGTGGTTGTCCTGATACAGCTGAAGTGGTTGTCGTTGTTAACCCGATTCCGGTTGCGGCATTTACCAATTCAGGTCCGGTTTGTGAAGGCGGAAATATCACCTTTACTGATCAGAGTAATGTAAGCACAGGAACCATCAACCAATGGCAATGGAATATGGGTGGAACAACCGGATCTTCGGGATCTCAAAATCCTTCATCAACGTATGCTACTCCGGGAAATGTAACTGTAGTATTACACATCACTTCAAATTCGGGTTGTACCGATAGCGTTACGCAGGTAGTAACCATTAATGCAAACCCTGTTGCAAATGCCGGTGATAATATGGATATCTGCGAAGGAGCCAATACAACGCTTACTGCAACAGGTGCAGGGCCGGGTGGAAATTACCTTTGGAATCCGGGTGGGCTTAGTACTGCTTCGATAAATATTTCACCGTCATCAACTCAGGTATATACGGTAACTGTTACCGACGTACATGGATGTATTGACAATGATGCTGCAAGTGTCATCGTGCATCCGATTCCGGAAGCATCTGCCGGCGATGATCAGGCAGTATGCCGCGGCAACAATGCAACACTGAATGGCGGTGGCGGAACAACTTTTTTATGGACTCCTGGAAATATCAATACGTCATCAATCACCGTAGCTCCTGGGTCAACTACAACTTATTATTTATTGGTAACCAGTGCTTACGGTTGTATTGACCGTGATACTGTGGTGGTGAACGTGAACCCGCTTCCGGCTGCAACTTTCAGTACAGACGCGCCGGTTTGCCAGGGTAACACAGTTAATTTTACAGATAATTCTAACGTGAGTGCAGGATCAATTAATTCATGGAACTGGAACTTTGGAAATGCCGGGACTTCAACATCACAGAATCCAAATTCATTATACAACAATTCTGGACCGTATACAGTTCGCTTGATTGTAACTTCTGACGCCGGTTGTAAGGATACCATTACACAGAACATTAATATATGGGCATTGCCGGTTGCTGATGCCGGAGTGAATGACCAGATTTGTGCAGGAGAAAATGCTTCACTAACTGCTTCCGGCGGAACACAATATTTATGGAGCCCGGGAGGAATGACAACAGCAACCATAGTCGTTAATCCGGCTTCAACTACACCTTATACTGTTGTAGTAACTGATGCCAATGGATGTTCATCTTCCGATAATGCATCGGTAATTGTGAACCAGCTACCGATACCTAATGCCGGTTTGGATCAGTCAATTTGCCTTGGCGAAAATGCTACGCTTGCTTGTTCAGGAGCTTCAACATATAGCTGGACGCCGGGAAATTTAACCGGTGCCAGTATTTCAGTTACTCCTAATGCAACGACTACTTACACTGTTTTAGCAACGACTGCTGCCGGATGCGAAGCCACAACACAGGTAACAGTTGCTGTGAATCCGATTCCGGTTTCAAATTTTGTCAACTCCGGGAATGTTTGTCAGTTCAATAGCATCACTTTCACTGACCAGTCGAGCGTTACAGCAGGAACCATTGCTTCATGGAACTGGAACTTTGGAAACGGAAGTACTTCTACGGATGTCAGTCCGGATAATTATTATGCCGGCTTTGGAGATTTTAATGTTGTACTCACTGTGACTTCTGATGCAGGTTGTACAGATCAGAAAACAATACTAGTCACTGTATTTGAACAACCGGATGCAGCAATCACTTCAACAGATGTTTGTTACGGCATTCCGGTAAGTTTTGCGAACTCAAGTTCTATCAGTGATGGAAGTACACTAAATTATAACTGGGACTTTGGAGATGCAGGAAACAGTTCGGCTGAGAATCCTTCCCATGCATACAATTCATTCGGGCATTATACTGTAAACCTTACTGTTACTTCTGTTCACGGTTGCGTTGACATGATGGATATTATTGCCAATGTAAATCCATTACCTGTCGCGGCAATTGATGTTACTTCAGTCTGCGAAGAAATTCCTGCTGAATTCAATGATGGTTCAACTGTTGCTGAAGGCCAGGTTACCGGATGGAACTGGAATTTCGGTGACGGCGCGGCTTCATCTGAAAAGAATGTAGCTCATCCTTATTCAGAATATGGAAACTTCCTGATCACTTTAGACGTGGTCACTGATCATGGTTGTCCTGACCACACTGATTTTAATCTCCGGATAAAACCAAATCCTGATCCTGATTTTACTGCCATCAATGACTGCGTAGGTAAGCCAACACCATTTAGTGATTACTCATCTATTCCTACCGGAAGTATTGTGAACTGGCATTGGGATTTTGGTGATGGAACCACGGAGGAGAATCAGAATCCTGTGCATATCTATCCTTATTCCGGATACTATGATGTATCACTTACGGAGACAAGCGACAGCGGATGTGCTTATACCTATACAAGGCAGCAGGCAGTAAATGTTTATGCAGGACCAAATGCTGATTTCACTTCCAATGCTGAATTGGCAGATGACAACTATCCTTTTGTACAGTTTTATAATCAGACGTCAACGACCGGACAGTTTTTCTGGAGTTTTGGCGACGGTGATTCATCGGCATTATTTGCACCGAATCATTTGTATGATTCAGTAGGCTCTTATGAAATTCAGTTGATCACCATTGATAATAACGGATGCGTGGATACTACTTTAAAACTAATTGAGATTAAGCCAACATCAACTTTCTATGTTCCGAATTCATTTACACCGAATAAAGACGGCGTCAATGATGTGTTCCGTCCGTATTTTACAAACATTACAGCAATTGATGTTCAGATATTTGACCGCTGGGGAGCAAAAATTTATGAATATAAAAACCTTGATGGCAGTTGGGATGGAGCATACAAAGGAGAGATGTCCCAGTCAGATGTTTACGTTTACAAGATTAAAACCAAGGATGTACGTGATAAGGTAGGAAACTACGTCGGTCACGTTACACTCGTACGATAATTGATTCACGACCTGCAAAGCAAGAGAGGGGAGCGTAATGCTTTCCTCTTTTTTTATTGTGCTTTTTCAGAAGCGGACGATAAACTTGAGCCGGAGTGATCCTGAAAAGCAGCGCATAAGTTATTTTTACATGATGTCAGTTTTGATATTTTTATTCTCCTTCGCCGAATACCTCGCAGCTTGCTGCGGGGATGCACGGCCTACGCAGCCGAAGAAGCTGCTTCGGCGTAGTTGGCAAGGCGAGGAGAACCCTCCGTAGCCTTGGCGAAGGGGGGTAATGGCTTTCGAGAA
>JBBRAY010000053.1:0-24306 GCA_038206355.1 Bacteroidia bacterium | reverse complement strand
GAATGACACCAAAACGACTTCAACACATTATAATAATTATGATGTTACTTTTCACAATGAACTTTGGGCATCTGCTTTTATGGGCGGGTTCACTACGCTAGGCCCTTGGGAAGGTGAAGTGGTGCACAGGTGGAAGCATGCGACGCCGGATTCGCTGGGATGGGCTTTTCCGATGACTGTACATGACACAGTCCCTCCATACATTTTCACTCTAACAGTTCTTGATACTGTCAATTCCTATTTTCATAATTTTAAACCTCTCTCAGATTTTACTTCATTAATAGATTTTGACCAGAGTTATCAGCCATGCAGTTACTACGGAGCTACAACTGATTATATAGAAAGTTACTATCTAAAAAATGCCGATTCCACCAATGCTTTCGGATGGATACATAACATTAATAAATATTGGGAAAATTCTTATTACTTACAAATTGGTAATGACATTTATGAAAATTACTTCGGTTGTGATACTTCTCCGCAACCTTCTACAGTACTTAATTTGCCTGATTTTAAACACAGTCACACATATTATATTTATTTTTTCAGGACAAGAATAGGCAGTCAAACTGTGCCTTCAACAGACACCATTTTATCAGACAATTCCGGTAATCTGACAATTGATCTTTCTTCTTCGCCGTTGGGATGTGACAGCATGAGTGCTGATTATGCTTATCTTATTTCAGATTCACCCTTTGATTTTAGCGGAACAAGATATAGCCGCACAAATTCAGTTTCAAACAGGATGTTGAATGTATCAATCGCACCCAATCCTTCAAACGGAGTTTTTAAAGTGATGCTGGATCAAGAGGAACGGAGCGATACTAAGATTGAATTATTTGATATAACAGGTAAGGTCGTTTTCAAAAGCAGGCAGAACTCAAATTTACTTTCTTTAAATTTAGCAGATAAGCCAAAGGGTGTATATTACCTGAGAGTGTTTTCAAACGGCTATCTCGTGATGAAAAAAATTATTATTTTTTAGGAAGTCAAAATGAAAAAAATAATATTTCATTTGATAGTATTTGGATTGGTTTTTTCCAATTATTCTTTTTGTCAGAACATCTGGGAGAAGCGTTTGTACGACTATACAAATATTTCTCCATATATGTACAGTGCAGATACTGACTTAAAATTTGATACTACTAGTCGAAAATATTTATTTGTCGGAGAGAGCCATGGAGGACTTAATTCAATATATAAGATTGATTCTCTGGGAAATTTAGCGTTCAGGAATTATTATTCAGGAACAGGTGGTGATTTAAAAAATTCCCTATTTACAAAAGACGGCGGATTGTTTATTTCAAATGGTGAACCTCATTCTAATTATGTAATAAAAACACTTTTTAAAACCGATTCTACTTATAATATACAATGGAAATACCAATATGATATGCCTTTAAGTACTTCACGTTGCGGTTTGGTGGAAACATCCGATAGTAAGTTTCTTCTAACGGGAACTGCTCATTATACATCTTATGTAAGGCCATTTTTAATCAAAACAGATTCTATCGGAATTCCACTCACAATAAAGTATTATACCAACCTATTTGCATACGCAAGAAAAATTATTCAAACAAAAGATAGTCAATATTTAATTGCTGCTAACGAATATCTCGGAGAAGGGGCTATATTATTAAAGGTAGATACTTCCGGCATAGTTTTATGGGCTAAATCTTATTTGAGACCAAAGGGCTTTATAAATGATTTATTTGAAAAGGATAATGGAAATCTGATTTTAATTGGAAATACAGACACCACTTTACAAACCCCGATCTCAAAGATGTTCATGATGGAATTGGACAGTTCCGGGAATATTATTTGGACAAAAGCGTATGGCGATAGCCTGAACAGATTCATATTTCGACCAGTTTCCAATAGCTATTTCAGACCAATTAAAATAAAACAAACTTTGGATGGAGGATTCATTATTATTACTTCTATAATGATTAGTCCTAACAATAGCTACGAAGATTTAGTTTTATTAAAAACAGATAACATTGGAAATGTGCAGTGGGAAAGAAGGCATGGTAAAAATAATCAATACGAAGTGGGAATAAATATTATTCAAACACCTGATACCGGTTATTTTGTTGCAGGCGTGTTTAACGATGATGATCCATGGATTCAAAAGTCGGGGTATTATTTTTTGAAAACGGATTCACTAGGTTCAGTTGGTTGCGATGAATATACTGATTCAATAACTGTAGTTAGCTTATTGCCTACTGACAGCAGCATTACCGTAGAAGATTCCGCGATTGTAATTAACCAGTATGTTGCTTTGGTACATGATACTATCCGAGCACCTGCTGATAGCCTTCCCGGCTGCACCCCGGTTGGCATTCCGGCAAATAATTTTGAAGGATATGTGCTTTCCGTTTACCCTAATCCAACCGGCGGATCAATTCATCTTTCAACGGGCTCGGTAGACAAGAAGGATATCCTTGTTATTGATTTGATGGGAAAAGAAATCTATTCAATAAGAAATACTTTTGAATCTGATCTGGATATTGACCTTTCGAAAAATGCAAAAGGGATTTATCTTTTAAAGTTTAGCTCTGTTGAAGGAAGTAGAACGGTGAAGGTGGTGTTGTTTTGAGAAGTAAAATTGCCTGATTCCTCTTCTGAATGAATTTGCAGCCGCAAAAAAGTTTGATTATTGGATTAAAGGGTTAAAAAAAAAAGAGAGTCACCGAAGTAACTCCCTTTTTTGTGCAGGTGAATGAATTATTTTTATCCGAGATAGGTCTTCAGGATTTTGCTTCTTGAAGTATGTTTAAGTCGGCGGATTGCTTTTTCTTTAATCTGTCTTACGCGTTCCCTGGTAAGGTCAAAACGGTCGCCGATTTCTTCTAAAGTCATGGGTTGTTCGCCGGCAAGTCCGAAGTAGAGGCGGAGGACATCAGCTTCACGCATAGTAAGTGTGGTAAGCGCGCGCTCCACTTCTCTGCGTAGCGATTCAGAGATGAGTGAATGGTCGGGATTTAACTGGTCTACGTCTTCCAGTACATCCATGAGGGTTCCATCTTCACCTTGAGTGAGTGGAGCGTCCATTGAAACGTGCCGGCCTGAAGTGCGCATGGTATCTTTGATGTCGTCCATGGTAATGCCGAGGACAACAGCAATTTCTTCATGCGATGGTTCGCGTTCGAATTCCTGCTCCAGCTTGCTGAAAGCTTTATTGATTTTATTTATTGAACCGATCTTATTCAAAGGTAGGCGTACAATACGGCTTTGTTCGGCCAATGCCTGGAGAATACTCTGGCGAATCCACCAAACTGCATAAGAAATAAATTTAAATCCGCGTGTTTCATCAAAGCGGGTTGCGGCTTTAATAAGTCCGAGATTGCCTTCATTGATGAGGTCACTCAATGTTAATCCCTGATTCTGGTATTGCTTTGCAACGGATACCACGAAACGGAGATTGGCCTTTGTAAGTTTTTCAAGAGCCTTAGGGTCACCTTGCTTAATGAGACGTGCAAGACGCACTTCTTCTTCTGCTGTTATCAATTCAACCCGTCCGATCTCCTGCAAATACTTGTCAAGAGAGGCCGTTTCACGATTGGTAACCTGTTTAGTAATTTTTAACTGACGCATCGTAGTAATTTAAATCTTATAATATGTGTAATCCGAAAATATATTAATTATGAGTGATGAAACGCCATGCATTTCCTTTTGGTTTCAAGTTATGAAAGAAAACGGCAAAGTTTTCTTACAACTTTTTTGAACAGGACTTCAAATAGCCTGATAAACAGCGGACTTGAAGGTAGTTAGTTTTTAAACACCAAATCAGGATGGAAAATTACAGTTCAGAAAAGTGTAAGAAAAAATGAATTCCGTAAAGTGAATCGCTGAAAAATGAAAAAAATCCGCATCCATATGAAGGATCGGCTTTATAGATTCAGAAAAACTAATTTTATTAAGATGTTAACTGAAGAAGGTTTTAAAAAATGCCATTACATCGTTTTAAGTTCGCTAACCAGTTTTGTAAGCGCATCTTTCGCATCACCAAAAAGCATATTGGTTTTCGGATTAAAGAAAAGTTCGTTTTCGATACCTGCATATCCTGCATTCATGCTTCGTTTATTCACGATAATATGTTGTGCATTTTCTACTTCGAGGATCGGCATACCATATATAGGCGAGGCAGGATCAGTCTTGGCGGCGGGATTTACTACGTCATTCGCACCAACAACAAGTACGACGTCAGTATTTGCGAATTCAGGATTAATCTCTTCCATTTCCGAAAGCTTTTCATAAGCCACATTGCTTTCTGCAAGGAGTACGTTCATGTGCCCGGGCATGCGACCTGCAACGGGATGAATGGCATACTTCACTTCCACGCCACGTTCCTGAAGAATCAGTTCCAGTTCATGGATGACGTGCTGCGCCTGAGCTACTGCGAGACCATAACCGGGAACAATAATTACTTTCTTTGAATAGTTCATCAGTACTGCTGCATCACTGATAGATATGTCTTTGATAGAACCTCCTGATGAAGATCCTGATGAAGCTGCCACTGTCCCTTCTCCAAATGCACCAAAGATTACATTGAACAATGGACGGTTCATCGCATTGCACATCACAACAGTGAGTAAAGTACCGGCTGAACCAACAAGAATACCACCGGTGAGCATCACCTGGTTGTCATAAAGAAATCCGCCCATTGCCGCAGCAACACCGGTGAAGGAGTTGAGCAATGAAATCACAACAGGCATATCGGCACCACCAATTGGAATAACGAACATTACGCCATAAAGAAGAGACAGTCCGAACAAAACAAAGATGATGGAATAGCTTTCGGGTCTTGCCCAGCACAGGTATGCGGCAAAAGCAAAAGTCACAATCATTAAAATTGTGTTGAGGATATTGTATTTCGGAAGGCGGATTGATTTTTTCAATGTACCATTCAGCTTCAGGAATGCCATGATGCTTCCGGCAAATGAAACACTGCCGATGATGAGTCCGAGAGTGATGGCAATGTATTTTCCCATCAGCGATGTAGGCAATGCAGCTTCTGCAAGGGATATGATCATTCCACTGAATAAACTATCATGGACAGCAACTTCAGGATTTGTAAGGTGATAGTATTCGATGAGTGATATCAGTGCGGCGCATGCTCCACCCATTCCATTAAACAATGAAACAAGTTCCGGCATTTTCGTCATGGCCACCTGTTTCGCCGTTTTCCATCCGACGATTGTTCCTATTGCAATTCCGCCAAAAATGAAAAACAGTTTGATGGGTTCGCGTGAAGTATGAATGCCGGCTTCGGAACTATCATATAAAAAAATGGTGCCGAGTATTGCAATAAACATTCCCGCAGCAGCTAACAAATTTCCTTTGCGCGCCGTTTCAGGATGGCTCAGCATTTTTAGTCCGAGAACGAATGTGACGGAGCCAATGAGGTATGCAATATCGAGTATGTATTGGTTCATAAAACTTTTAAACAATATCGAATCAGAAATATCAAAATTCGAAAAAATAAAAAATATCGAATATTATAGTTTTCTCTTCTTTTTGAAATTATTACTTCAATTTAGTTACCCCAACTTTCTTAAAACCGCACCGAAAATATTCATTAACTCAGTTGGCTTCTGAATAATTTTTGAGCGTTCATCTTCAAGATTTTTGGCTTGATTGGTATCTACAAGACGTGTAAAAAAGCGGGCTTCTTTTGACTCTTTTCTACTGATCTTAATTTTCATTCTCTTATCCTTTTCTCCCAGACTTTCATTGGCTTCAATGTAATTGGCTCCTACAGATGCAGATGCTCCGGCAAGTTGCTTTATGTCTTCTATATTTTCTGTTGTTCTTGGAAGTTTTTTTGTGAATGTGCGAACCATCGTCGCAAACAGAAGTGTTCGATCTTCCAGATCAAATATAGTAGCCATAGGATTTTTTACATTTTTATTAGGCCAAATTTAGTTTTGAATTAATTAATGGGCATCTTTTTTCGGATTTTGTATTTCGAATTTTGCTTTATTATTTTTTCTTCTTAAACATCTCAAGCATCCTGTCCGTAACCACAAATCCTCCCACAACATTTAATGTTCCGAGAAGTATGGCAATAAATCCCAGTGCGAGTAACATGTAATTTTCAGGACGGGTATTCAGCATTACTATGATGGAGCCGATAACGACAACTCCATGAATGGCATTGGCGCCCGACATCAATGGTGTATGAAGTACTGAAGGTACCCTGCCTATCACTTCTATTCCAACAAATATGGAAAGGATAATGATATAAATCATCTCGATGTGCAGGTGTATAAAAGAGAATATGTTTTCCATTATATGACAGGATAAAAACTTTTCATCAGGTTTTGTGAAGTTGAAAACAGGTCATTCATCATGAAGAGGTTTTCCTTCAGTTCATTTATTGTTGGAGAGGTGGCAACAGCAGGAACGTTGATGTTCTCTACCCATTGCTGAGTATCTTTGGTAATATTTGACAGTCTTGCGAGGTGCTCCTGATAAATATATACATCCTCGGTTTCAGCATTCATAAGGATGAAATTTCTTTTCACATATTCAATCTTATCCAGTAGTTGATTGATGAATGAAGGCTCATTCAGATAGGATGCGTCTTCCCTGAGAAGAGAATGTATTTTACCTGTGTACTCATTAAACTTTTTTTCCAGGGGAGAATGCATGGTCATGATTTATGTATTCACTGTTTTTGCTACTGATGGATGAACGGCAACTCCCTGGTGAACGATGAGCGATCCTTTTGTAATCTCTTCATCCATTTCCCATTTGAATCCGTCATTTGTTGCAAGGTGTGTGAGGAAAGTGACAATATTTTTTGCGTAGAGTTCGCTGGCATTCAGTGGGAGCAGGCTTGGAATATTTGACTCGCCGATGATGATGACGCCATTTTTTTCTACTGTTTTATTCATTTCGCTGAGGGGACAATTTCCGCCCTGTTCAACAGCCATATCCACAATCACAGAACCGCGTTTCATTTTCTTTACCATGTCTTCGGTAATGAGTACCGGTGCTTTCTTTCCCGGAATGAGCGCTGTTGTAATCACGAGGTCGGCTTCAGATACGTGTCGTGAAATTACTTCCTGTTGTTTCTTCAGAAATTCTTCGGACACGCCTTTCACGTAGCCGCCTTCTACTTTAATGGATGAATCTCCTTCAACGGTAATAAATTTTCCGCCGAGCGATTCCACCTGTTCTTTTGTTTCGGGACGAATATCACTTACTTCGACAATGGCTCCGAGTCGTTTTGCTGTTGCGATGGCCTGTAGTCCGGCAACACCGGCTCCCATGATTAAAACTTTTGACGGTTTAATTGTTCCTGCAGCAGTCATTAACAAAGGAAATATTTTTCCAAGCGCAGCAGCACCGATGATTACCGCTTTATACCCTGCAAGATTTGCCTGTGAACTGAGCACGTCCATTTTTTGTGCGCGTGAAATACGCGGAATGGCATCCATTGAGAATGCGCTGATGCCTTGTTTTACACATGCTTCTACAACAGCAGGATTGGTAGCGGCAAAAAGGAAGGAAATCAGGACAGATCCCGGTTTCATCCGGCTTATTTCTTCGGGAGAAGGCGCATTTACTTTCAGTAATATATCAGCTTCGGCATACAAAGCATTACCGGTATCTATTATTTTAGCTCCGGCTTCTAAATAACTTGCATCATCAAAATAAGAACTGAGTCCTGCATTGGATTCAATAAGTACTTCAAATCCTGATTTAACGAGGGATCTTACGCTATCCGGGACAAGCGCTACACGCCTTTCACGTTCTTTGGTTTCTTTCGGAACTCCGATTTTCATTTCGTGTATTCGCTGGTAAGTTTTTTTAGCGGCGCAAAGAAAGGAAATTGAAACGATACAGCAAATATGTAATATGCAATTGGTAAGATGTAATTGTTCGTTTGATGTTGACGGTGAATAGCCGGTAGGGAGCAGCCAGCGGCGGTTCGCCGAGGGCGAATCCGTCCTTCGGCGGACAGTTGGCAATGAGCAATAGTTCGTTTGAAGTTGACGGGGAGTAGCCAGTAGCTAGCAGCCAGCGGCCGGCAGCAGCCGTCATTGAGTCATTGGTCACTAGACATTTACGGATTATGATGACGCGTATTCAAATCAACCAATCAACCAATCAACTAATCTATCAATCAACAACTCAACCAATCTTTCGACATCGAATCGTTAATAAAGTAACATTTTACGGATGACAAATAACAACGAAGCATTATCTTTGCCACACTATGATTAAGTTGAATCAGACGAGTCTTGATAAACTCACAGAACTTTTCACACTGGCGGGATATACACTCAGGAATGAAAAAGGAAATTTTAAATCGGGCAGCTGTATGGTTGCGGAAGGGAAATTGATTGTACTCAATAAATTTTCTACCGTAGAAACACGCGTCACTTTTTTGATTGAAGCGATCAGGAAAATTGATGTGGATGTTACGTTGCTTGACGACAGGCGAAAAACATTTCTAAAGGAAGTGCTTGCATTCAAACTGAATGAAGAAACGGAAAAGCAGGAAGCGCAGGTAGAGCAGGAAGTACAGGATGTAAATATCTCCGGCGAACACGAAGAGGCAGGTCATTAATATAATGTATTTCGAAAATAATAAATACTAATTTGTCATTTCATTGGGGAAAATAAAGATCACTTTTCTCGGCACAGGAACATCTCAGGGTGTGCCCTTGATTGGTTGTGAATGCGAAGTTTGCACGAACAATAATCCCAAAGACAAAAGACTCCGTACTTCCATCCTAGTCACGCATGAAGGAAAAAATGTTGTGATTGATACCGGCCCTGATTTTCGCCAGCAGATGTTGCGCGAGCATGTGAACACCCTGGAAGCTGTTGTATTTACGCATGAGCACAAGGATCACATTGCAGGCATGGACGACATTCGCGCTTACAACTATTTGCAAAATCGTGACATGGATATTTATGCATCGCCAAGAGTGCAGGAAGCTCTGAAGCGCGATTTTTTTTATGCTTTTAATAACTCTCCATATCCCGGTGTCCCGAAGGCCGTACTTCATACTATTAAAAATGGCATTCCTTTTGAACTTATCGGATTGCAGTTTTTACCTTTTGAAGTGATGCACCTGAAACTACCCGTAACTGCTTTTCGGATCGGAGATTTTTCTTATATCACTGATGCGAATTTTATTTCGGAAGAATCTAAAAAGATTATTCGCGGATCAAAAGTGATTGTTCTTAATGCACTTCGTAAAGAAGAACACGTTTCTCATTTCACGCTTGATGAAGCAGTGGAGTTGATGAAAGAATTTGCTCCTGAGAAAGGATACTTTGTGCACATGAGTCATCAGATAGGGAAGCATGAAGAAGTGAATAAGACGCTGCCGGAGTTTGTTGAGCTGGCGTATGATGGTTTGGTGGTGGAGACCGACTGAAACAGATTTTGGGATCGAACCGCCGGTTTGCACGAATAATACCCTGACTATTGAATTAGTAATTTACCGTAACCCGACGTACCATCATCAGCGGAAACTTTAATTGAATAGAATCCTTTTCATATCAAATGGTTTAGTAACCAGCCCGGTGAAAAGATTACCGGAAATTATAATTCAAGTATAGAATAAATAGCTAACCGGAAAGCAGGGAATACGCTAAAATAGCCCTGACCGAAAGAAAAAGACCCGCAGACGCTGATCTTACGAGCTCACGGATTTATTTTCTGCTTCGTTACTTTCAGTTACAAAGAATACGAGGCGAGGCTTTTAAAAGAGGGCAGGACGGTGCATCCTATACGAAGAATGCTTTCGCTCCTGATTTTTCAATTTCTTCTCACTTTTTTTAGAAAAAAGTAAGCAAAAAATCGTGCGTTGCAAGGCAATTTTCGGTTGCGCAAACGCAACCGAAACCGCGGCTAAAAATGCCCTAATGCGCAATGCCTTCCCTTCGCTTTTTTACCGCTATTGCTGTGCAACGCACCGTCGCTGCGTTGTAGCGATTGGGTTGGCTTCGTGGCAAAGGTTTATTAAGATAGGTTATCGGCTGCATGAAAGTAATGCCTTAGTGAGATACCCGTTGGATTGTCCTCATGTCGCTTTATTTCCGCGATGAAACGTCAGTTATAATATTCTCCCTCTCACTTTTTTTAGAAAAAAGTAAGCAAAAAATCGTGCGTTGCAAGGCAATTTTCGGTTACGCAAACGCAACCGAAACCGCGGCTAAAAATGCCCTAATGCGCAATGCCTTCCCTTCGCTTTTTTACCGCTATTGCTGTGCAACGCACCGCCGCTGCGTTGTAGCGATTGGGTTGGCTTCGTGGCTATGGCTTACAAAGCAGGTTATGGGACACATGAGAGTAATGTCGTTTTGCATCCGCAGCCGGTACAATGCGGTTTTGCTCCTTAATTTCTTTCCCTAAAAAAGCTTTAAAATTCTATCTTCGCGCCTCGTTTTCCGGGCGGCAAGTCGCAATTTAATTAACGGATAACGAATAACGGTTAACAGATAAAGATTACTGATATGTTCGATAATTTAAGTGATAAGCTCGACCGCGCCTTTAAGCTGATTAAAGGTCAGGGGAAGATTACAGAGATCAATGTTGCGGAATCGCTGAAAGAGGTGCGTAAAGCATTGCTGGATGCCGACGTTAATTTTAAAGTAGCCAAGCAATTTACAGATACGGTTAAAGAGAAAGCGCTGGGACAACAGGTGCTCACGGCGGTAAGTCCGGGACAACTGATGATTAAGATTGCGCACGATGAACTTGCGCAGTTGATGGGTGGTGAAAAAGTGGATATCAACATCAGCAGCAATCCGAGTATTATACTGATGAGTGGATTGCAGGGTTCGGGAAAGACAACGCTCTCGGGAAAGCTGGCTAACTTTCTGAAATCTAAAAAACAAAAGCTGCCTTTGCTCGTGGCCTGCGACGTGTATCGTCCTGCGGCAATTGACCAGCTGAAAGTTTTAGGTGAACAAATCGGTGTTCCTGTTTATGCTGAGCCGGAAAATAAAAACCCGATTGAGATTGCGAAGAATGGAATTGCATTTGCAAAAGCAAACAACTGCAACCTGATCATCATTGATACTGCGGGCCGTCTTGCGATTGACGAGGAGATGATGAATGAAATTGCTGCGATTAAAAAAGCAGTGAAGCCGGATGAGATTTTATTTGTAGTAGATGCAATGACGGGTCAGGACGCGGTGAATACGGCCAAGACCTTCAACGACATCCTGAATTTTGACGGCGTGGTGCTCACGAAGATGGATGGCGATACCAGGGGTGGTGCTGCACTTTCGATTAAGAGTGTGGTGAACAAGCCGATCAAGTTTGTAGGAACGGGAGAGAAGCTCGACGCCATTGATATTTTTTATCCTGAACGGATGGCTGACCGCATACTGGGAATGGGCGACATCGTTACCCTCGTGGAGCGTGCGCAGGAGCAGTATGATGAGGTGGAAGCAAAACGGATTCAGAAAAAAATTGCGAAGGATCAGTTCAACTTCAATGACTTTCTCGGTCAGTTGCAACAGATCAAAAAGATGGGCAACATGAAAGACCTCATGGGAATGATTCCCGGGGTTGGAAAAGCCATCAAAGACATTGACATCAGCAACGATTCATTTAAAAATATTGAAGCCATTATTCACAGCATGACGCAGAAGGAGCGTGAAAGTCCGGCGCTCATCAATGGCAGCAGACGCCAGCGTATTGCAAGTGGAAGCGGTACCAACATTCAGGAGGTAAACAAACTGATGAAACAGTTTGATGAGATGCGGAAGATGATGAAGATGATGAGCAACAAGGATCAGATGAAGAGTATGATGCGGAGTATGCCGGGGATGAGGAAGTAGAGGGGGGCGAAATACGAATTAAATGCACGATATACTAAGTACGAAATACGAAAATCGAATATCGAAATACGAAATGCGAAATACGAATTACGGATACCATGTAGCAAGTGCAAAGTATATTTTACTGTACATGATTCACCATGCAGAATTCATAATTCACAATGGTTGATGCACAATGAATGTACGAATGACTAATGACAGTGACGAATGACTATAATCCTTGACGGAAAAAAAATTTCTTCAGAAATAAAACTTGAGATTGCTGCTGAAGTTTTAAAGATGAAAGAGGCAGGAAAAAAAGTTCCGCATCTTGCTGCTGTGCTCGTCGGAAATAATGGAGCAAGCGAAACGTATGTGGCGAGTAAGGCTAAGAATTGTGCTGAGGTAGGTTTCAATTCGTCACTGATCAGACTTGAAGAGCATATCACAGAGGAAGTTTTACTTTCTAAAATAAATGAACTGAACAAAAATGACGACATTGATGGTTTCATTGTTCAGTTGCCGTTGCCGAAACATTTTTCTGTACAAAGAATTATGGAGGCCATTGATCCCAAGAAAGATGTGGATGGTTTTCATCCGATGAATGCAGGGCGGTTGCTGCAAAATCTGCCATGCTTTATTCCTGCAACGCCACTGGGAATTATGATCATGCTTGAGCGGTATCAAATTGAAACATCGGGCAAACATTGTGTGGTGATTGGGAGGAGCAATATTGTGGGAATGCCGATGAGTGTGTTGATGTCGAGGAACAGTTACCCGGGAAATTGTACGGTTACTTTATGTCACAGCAAAACAAAAAACCTTGCTGAAGTTATTCGTTCCTCAGACATTGTAATTGCTGCATTGGGCTCACCGAAATTCGTTAAAGCAGATATGATCAAAAAAGGCGCTGTTGTGATTGACGTTGGAATTACAAGAATTGAATCAAAAGAAACAAAGAGTGGTTTTAAAATATGCGGTGACGTGGATTTTGAAAATGTCGCGCAGCTATGCAGTTACATCACGCCGGTACCGGGAGGAGTGGGGTTGATGACAATAGTAGGATTATTGAAGAATACATTGAGGGCAACATTGAAAAATCCGAATATCTAATTTCGAATCCCGATAGCTATCGGGACGAAATAAATACAAAACTCGAATATTGAATATTAAAATTTCGAAATTTTTTCGGATTTGGTATTTCGGATTTCGAATTTTGACATTCTTATTGAATTTCGACTTCAATCTTCTCCAAAACATATTTAAATACAATATCTATATTTAATATATCTATATTTAATATCAATGTACTCCCTTCCCCTCATGGAACACTACTTCACCATTCAAGGTGAGGGTTACAATACCGGCAAGGCATGTTATTTTATCAGACTGGGTGGCTGTGATGTGGGTTGTGTGTGGTGCGATGTGAAGGATAGCTGGGATGCTTCAAAACACCCAAAAGTTTCTGTTGATGAAATGGTGGGTTATGTCATACAGGCGAAAGCGGAACGCGTAGTAATCACCGGTGGGGAGCCGTTGATGTACGACCTTGTCGAACTTACATCTGCATTAAAGAAAAAGGGTATAAAAGTTTTTCTGGAGACATCGGGCGCCTATCCGCTTTCGGGTTCGTGGGACTGGATTTGTGTATCTCCGAAGAAATTTAAAGCGCCATTGAAGGAAGTGATCTCAAAGGCCGACGAATTGAAAATAATTGTATTCAATAAAAGTGATTTTGCATGGGCTGAAGATCACAAAGCATCGGTTTCAAGGTCGTGCAAACTTTTTCTGCAACCGGAGTTCAGCGTCCTGGATAAAATGTTGCCGGAGATAATTACCTATGTGAAGTTGCATCCTGAATGGAGCATTTCATTACAGACGCATAAGGTGATGCAGATCCCGTGATTTAATTTGCAGTTGTACAAGTTTGCAGAAAAACAGGCTGCGGCTCAGATTGAGAGGTTCCTCATTTCATTCGGAATGACGGGATATAAATTATGTGTGTGGCGGAAGAGAAAATTTGCGGATCGGGGGCAAATTTTCTCTTCCGCCAACGTAATCAGTAACCTTATTGTCATTCCGAATAAAATGAGGAATCTTTAAAATCCAAACTGAGCCACTACCGAAAAACCATAGTTCCATATTTATTCCCATTCCTTTTTTAATTTCGCAACATGGATTTTATTTCACAAAACATTGTTGACTATGCAGGGTCGCATACTTCAACCGAATCAGAAGTATTAAAAGAACTCAATCGCGAAACCAATTCAAAGGTATTGATGCCACGTATGCTGAGCGGGCATTTGCAGGGAAGGATACTGAGTATGATCAGTTGTATGGTGATGCCGCAGCGTATACTGGAGATCGGCACCTATACCGGATACTCGGGTATTTGTCTGACGGAAGGCCTGAGTGACGACGGATTGCTGCATACCATTGATATCAATGAAGAACTTTTACCAATGGTGAAGAAATATTTTCAAAAGGCAGGTTGCAACAATAAAATAAAAATTCATACCGGTGATGCGGTAAAAATAATTCCCGGGCTCAATGAAATTTTCGACCTCGTTTTTATTGACGCCGATAAAAAAAACTATTCGACCTATTTTGATCTTGTCATTTCGAAGATGCGAAAAGGCGGAATCATCATTGCCGACAATGTACTGTGGAGCGGGAAGGTGCTGGACGATGAAAAGAAAATGGATGGCGATACAAAAGCGATTGCTTCATTCAACAAAAAAATTCAGGACGATAAGCGGGTTGAGAATGTTTTATTTCCTGTTCGTGACGGACTGTTGGTGATGCGTGTGCTTTGAAAGTAAATCAAATCAAATCATTTCAATACTATTTCTTTTCCGTTTAATTCACAATAATAACCCTTGCGCTATAGCCCTCATCAGTGCGGATAAAATAAATGCCGTTGCTGAATGAAGAGAGGTTTACTTCAGTTGCATTTTTTCTGTAAAGCAATTGCTCCCCTAAATTATTATAAAGGTGAAATGATGCCGGCAAATTGAAATGTAAAATGCCCTGTGAGACAGGATTCGGAAATATTCGAAAGGAATTATTTTCAGGAATCTGAATTGCATCAATTAATACGTTGGAATATCCCGGCGTTGTATTGGAAAAGAAAATCCAGTTGGGGTCACCGTCAGGATAGCGCCCGAAGGATGTATCACTCACCTGCAGGCCAAATTCTACTGAATCAATTAAAGTATAGCCATCAGGCGCAGTAAGGTAAATGTCATCGCCACCTGCATCTATTTTAAATGCAACATGCGTCACGCCTTGTTCTGTTTCATTGTCGGCATAAAGAAGAATAAATCCGTTGGGAAGAATTTTTGTTGAATCACTACTCGCGAATTTATGTTTGGTTCTGTAATCGGAAGCATCCGATAAATACCATCCCGCCAGGTCAACCGTATCGCTTGTAGGATTATATAATTCCAGCCAGTCGGCAGTTTCGCCGTAGTTGTCGGACAGCGAATGATTGCTGGCCACCACTTCGTTGATGTACAACTGCGGATAGATTACAGGAACCCAAGTGGTGTCAATGTCAAATACAGCAGTGAATAAACTGTCGCCTGTGAGAGAAATGGAAAGGGTATCGTTTGTCAACCCTGTTTCAAGCCATTCCACAAAACGAAATCCCGGTTCTGCTTTGGCAATCAACGTAACGGGAAAATCCATAAAATAATTTCCTGACCATGGATAAACAAAAGAGTCAACGCCGGGAAGATTGGCGTTGATCGTAATGGTATTCACCTTAATTTTTCCTTTTACCGAATCGCTTACATTAACAGTAAGTGCAGCCTGCTGATCAAGGTTGAAAAAAGTAATCATACTGTCAGTAAAATAATGCGGACGTGCGTTTGCAAAAGTGATGAGCAGGTCAATACCTTCCTGCCACCGCGTCATTGATTGAGGATTTCCCCAGCGGTGTAAATGCCTGTCCATTTCAGGTTCGATCACAGTTTTGAGATCGTTGATGCGTTGTATTACCCTGCTTGCTTTAAAGGATGAGTTGAGTAAATCAGCGGTGCGAGAGATGAAATTATTTTTGAATATCGTTGACTGCAGCATTACATTAATCAACAGGTTTCCGTTTCTCACCAGGTCAGTGGTGCTGTAAATTTTCAAAGCATTGGCCGTGGAATCGTAAAATCCATCATCAAAGTCGTATGCATACCAGCGCCAGCGTCCGTCTCTTCCATAAGGTGCAGCAGGGTTGTATGAGATCCCTGAATATTTCCAGAAGCCCGTATTGTGTTCAATGTTCAGTTTTGCTGAATATGCGCCTGCAATTACGTAGTCAGTAAAGTTTTCAATATCAATTTTTGTATCCAGGAAATTATAGTTGACAGCGAGATTCATATCATGCGTATTCACGTAATCAACGATGGATTCATAATCTGCGACATCCGATTGCAAACCTGTGGAAAGCCGGTTAAGACCATCCAAATTGTCTTCAACAATGGTGATCTTATCACGGTCGATGCTGAATGTATTTGCGAGGTGGTATTTGTCAGGTAGCTCCCTGATATTGTGTATGCCCCAGTATTCTCCGTCGAGAAAAACGACTGCAGGTTGGTATGCCTGGTATTTAAAATGGAGGTGATCAAAGAGTGATTGTATCATACCATCTGTAAGCATGGTATTTTTCCATCCACCCCATGCATTGCCATTGTTGCGCAGGATGAGGCGCTTGAAATGATTCATGCTTCCGCTGATCTCTGATCGTTTATATCCTTTGAAAAAATCATAATTGAATTCATTGATGGAATCATATTCACTTCTCGCAAAAAGTGACAGCGCTTTTTCACCAAGACAACGGATCCATTCTCCTCTCACGCGTACGCCTGCATTGATATTGAAAATTCTGGTGTATGAGGAATCGAAATATTCAAACGTAATCGGACGCTCACTGATTCTTCCACTAATCTCATAGTTACCCGTAAACGAATATCCCGTAAAAGTGGCGCCGGGGATATAAACACCGGAATTATAATCGAAGAAATTTTCTTTATCTGTGCAAAGAGAAATGAGTGGCAGGCGTGCAGGATTTATTAAACCATTCTGATCAATGATGTAGGAATTGGTAATCACATCACCAAGGCCCATGCCCGGCGTATATGCCCTCGCTTTTACAACCGCAATCTTTTCCACTTTCCTGTTTGGTTTCACCCAGTAAGGATGATTCGGACCGATCTGAGAAACAGGAGCCGTTCTGATGTATGACAATGGTTCCCGGGGTGGATTGGTAGCAGTAATATTTTGTTCAGGGAAGCCTGTATCAATGAATTGTTCTTCAATTGTAATCGGCAAAGTATATTGAAACGAATTGTCGTTTGGTTCAGAGCCATCGAGTGTATAAAAAACAGTTGTTCCTCCGGGAGCAATCAATTGCAATGAAATTGAATCAGGATAATATCCGGCAGGGTATGAGAACAAGGGTGGTGCAGACTTAATACCGTAAGGGATAATTTTGAAAGGGGTATTTTGTGTTGAAGAATTGTTGCTGTTTGCGACATCAGTCACTCTCACAAAACATTTTGAAGAATAGATATTCGGAACTGTCCACAAATAATTTCCCGGCAGAGAAGAAGTATTCTGCGCAATAGAATTCCATGATAAACCACCATCACCGGAAAATTCAATATCAACAAAATGTATGCTGTCACCACAAACCCAGTTGATGGAATACATGGAGTCTCCGTTGATTTCTTCGTTGCTGAAGGGATATCCGATATTCAAATAGTCTGATTCCACACCAATGCCGCCGACAGGAAAAATTGCGCCCATGTCATCTCCGTTATATCCGGTGCCGATTGCAGGAGAACCGGGCAACAGCTGAAAGTCAATCGCCAGGGTATCTGCAAACATCGGATAAGCATTTATATTACCAGCACCCGGAAATATACCTGCGAAAGAAACATCACTGTAAGTAAGAAAAAGTGATCCGGTATTGTCAAGGAAAACAGGGATGTCGTTGTTCCAGAGAATATTATTGAGTCCTGTCGCCTGACCACCGCCAAGCCCGGGATTTTTTTCAATGCATTCGATTCCAAATTCACAATTGACAACGGTATTGTTGATGATATCTGCAATGGAACTGTCCTTGATGGTAGCTCCCGAACCGCAGTTGTAAAAAACATTCCCTGTAAGGTCTATCTGTCTGCATCCTTCTCCTGCCGAAACGCCTTTATCCGTGATATTGTAAACAAGGCAGTTCCTGATATTTCCGATTGATCCAAGACCCTGCAAATCGAATTTTCCAAAATCAATTGCATCTACACTATGAATTTTTCCTTTTTCACAGAGGCCATTCCTGAAGGTACAATTAAAAATATCGGCTCCCGGAGAATTGTCACAGTCAATTCCATCTTCATGCATATATTCAAACAAAGAGTTTTCAATCAGAATGGGAGTGTAAGCGAAATTTACCTGCCAGTAATCACTCACATGGCACCTGTTCATGTGTACGAAGTATGAAGAATGAGAATAAACAATATTCTTTGTTGGTAATTTCAGATAGTCATGCAGGTAGCTGTCTTCAATGGTGAGAATGCTGCTATCCATGGCAACAATCTGCCCCGACATAATATCTGCAAACTGAATTTCAATGGAAGCAGAATCACCCTGAACGATGATCTGTCCCCAATAAGAACCGGGATTTGAACTCCGGATAATTACCTTATCCACTGCAGTTCCCTGAATAAGAATATGGCATTGTGTTCCGCCTTTAATTGAAACGCCATAGTCTATCAGCAACGTACTGCCTGCCGAAATGGTCAGCGTACTCGAATCAGTGAGAAGTACATCTTCAGTAACATTGATGGTTCCGCTCCATGTTGTATCATTGCTGATGACAATATCAGCAGAAGTTCTTCCGCAGGTAATGATCAGAATAAAAAATAATAAAATTGAAAATAGTCTATTTCCCATTCAATGAAGCAAAGGTTTAATGATCGGGCAATATAAATGAAAGAGTTAATCTGTTCAAAAATGAAATTTTTATTCTGTTATTTTTCATCTATCATCTAATTTTACCACCTGTTCATTGTTTCTTTGTAATGATAGATATGTCATTCGGTGAATTAAATAATTTGATAATCTTTGCGTCAATCTGACAATGGCAAATAAACACAAAAACAAATGTTAACGTCACTCACAGGGAAATTAAAAATTGACGCTTGTTTCGCACCAATGCTATATCCGGTTTACCGGGACGACAATAGCATTGTGGTGATCATTGATATTCTCAGGGCTACCTCGGCCATCTGCACTGCTTTTCATCACGGTGCAGAGAAAATTATTCCTGTAGCAACCGTTGAAGAAGCGCTTGAATATAAAAAGAAGGGATACCTCACCGGAGCAGAGCGTGACGCCGTTCCGATCAATGGTTTTGACTTTGGAAACTCACCTTATAGTTACATGGGTGAAAATGTAAAGGGGAAAACCATTGCCATGACGACTACAAATGGTACGCAGGCCATTCATGCAGCCAGGGATGCATATAAAATTGTGATCGGGTCTTTTTTAAATTTAGGAGCCCTTACACAATTTCTGGTGAATGAAAAAAAGGATATTCTTTTACTTTGCAGCGGCTGGAAAAATAAATTTAATCTGGAAGATGCTTTGTTCGCAGGAGCAGTGACTGAAGAAATATTATCCTCAACGTCTAATTATAAACTTGGTGATGCATGCCTTGCCCTGAAATATTTATATGCCATGGCAAAGGACAATCCGTACAAGTTTCTGAATTATTCTTCTCATAAGGAAAGACTCGCCCGGCTGAATCTTAAAAGGGATATTAAATATTGTCTGACCCCAAACCTGACCAATGTAATCCCTGTCTTGAAAGATGGTGAACTGATAAATATTGCCCCGGTGGAAGTTTAAAAGGAACGAAAATTTTTTAACAAACAATCTTTTCTTACTTTGCATACGGCTATTAAAATTTATGAATAAAAATTTTTTCATTTACGGAGTAATCGTTGTCATGTTGATGTCGTCGCTGCTGGCTTTTGGCTGGGGGTTCTGGGGTCATAAACGCATAAACAAACAGGCATGTTTTGTCTTGCCACCGGAGATGTTTGGTTTCTATAAGCGACATATTGATTACATCACTGAACACGCTGTTGATCCTGATAAAAGAAGGTATTCTGATCCCGAAGAAGCGCCCAGACATTACATTGATTTGGACCACTACAATTTTGGTCCCGAAGCAGTTGATTCAATTCCTCATTATTGGAAGGACGCCGTTGCAAAAATGACAGAGGATACATTGAAAGCTTATGGAATTGTTCCATGGCATATCAATGTGATGCAATACCGTTTGACTGACGCATTTAAAGAAGGGGATGTGGATAGAATTCTATATGTATCGGCTTCCCTCGGACATTACATTGCAGATGCACACGTGCCGTTGCATTGCAGTGAAAATTACAACGGACAAATGACTAACCAGGTCGGTATTCATGGTTTTTGGGAATCGCGGTTACCGGAATTGTTTGGCGAGAACTATGATTATTTTGTCGGGCGTGCACACTACATTGACAAACCCCAGGAAGAAGCATGGAATATTGTGAGGGGAAGTTTTGCTGCACTCGATTCAGTGCTTAATTTTGAAAGGGATCTGAACAAAGAATATTCACCTGATCAGAAATATGCTTTTGAGCAACGGGGTTCTACAACAGCAAAAGTTTACAGTCAGGATTACAGTGCTGCTTACAATAAAATGCTCGATGGAATGGTGGAACGCAGGATGCGGGAAGCCATTATTGAAGTGGGATCATTCTGGTACACCTGCTGGGTAAATGCTGGAAGCCCCGATCTTACAAATATTGAGAATAAGGAGATGACTGATTCGATGAAGGTTAAGCTGAAGGCTGATGAGGAACTTTGGAAAAAAGGAACACTTCAACCAAAGGGACATAGTGAAGACGACAATTGATTTTTTTTAGATGAAAATTTTTTCTGCTTCACAAATACGAGCTACTGACGCACATACCATTCAATACGAACCTGTTTCTTCAATAGACCTGATGGAGCGCGCAGCAAAGGCCTGCGCGGAATGGATAGCAAAGCGCACAGACAATAAAAAGGTTTTCAATGTTTTTTGCGGTCCGGGAAATAACGGTGGCGACGGACTGGCCATTGCAAGGCTTTTACGTCAGAATGGATTTGATATTAATACATTTATAATTCGTTCCGGAAAAAATTACTCAAAAGATTTTCTCGAGAATGAAAAACGGTTGCTGGAATTAAATCAATCACATGTTCATGACATTAATCAGGGAGATGAGATTCCTGAATTTTCAAAAGAAGAATATGTCATAGATGCATTATTCGGAACTGGTTTGTCAAAGCCGGTAACAGGTCTTTATGCAAAGGTGATTGAGAAAATAAACTCTTCCGGAGCTGAAATTATTTCCATTGATATGCCCGCCGGACTTTTTGCTGATCAGCATTCAGGAAGCAATGAAATAATCAGGGCATCACATACGTTGAGTTTTCAGTTGCCCAAACTGGCTTGTATGTTTCCGGAAAATGAAAAGTATGTCGGACAATTTCATGTGCTTGACATCAGATTATTTCAGCCATTTATTGACGAACAGGTTTCTGTAAATCATTTTGTAACGGCTGATTCAATTAAAGCATTTCTGAAACCCCGTCTGAAATTTTCGCATAAGGGTAATTATGGTCATGCGCTTATTGTTGCGGGAAGTAAAGCTAAAACGGGTGCTGCAATACTTGCTACTCAAGCCTGTTTGCGGTCAGGCGTAGGGCTCGTTTCGGTTCACATTCCTGAGGAAAGATTAACGGCTATGCAGGTTTCATGTCCTGAAGCGATGATTGCTGATGATATTGTTTCCGAAACATATTCGGCGATTGGAATTGGTCCGGGAATTGGAACAGATTCATCAGCAAAAATAATGCTGATGAGAATATTGCAATCGGTTAAAGTTCCGGTTGTATTGGATGCAGATGCACTGAATATTATTTCGGAGAATGAGGAGTTGGTCGGACTGATTCCAAATAAATCTATTCTCACACCACACGTAAAGGAATTCGAACGCCTTGCAGGAAAAACAAGTAATGATTTTGAACGCCATGAGCTTCAGGTTTCTTTTTCAAAAAAGTATCAGGTATTTATGGTCTTAAAAGGAGCACATTCCTGTATTACTACTCCGGAAGGAAATTCATATTTCAACAGCACAGGAAATCCCGGGATGGCAAAAGGTGGGAGCGGAGATGTACTTACGGGTATTATCACCGGGCTTCTCGCGCAGGGATATTCGTCTGAGGAATCAGCATTGCTTGGAGTTTATATGCACGGCCTTGCCGGAGACTTAGCTGCAGAAAAGAAAGGAATGGATGGAATGATTGCAGGGGATATTGTCAATGGAATTTCAGATGCATGGAAAACATTGCGTGGTTAGAAAAATTCACAATTCACAATTCACGATTCAGAAATCACGATGCATTATAATTGATGATATTGATCTTTAATGGTTGTTGAATTTTGCATTTTGCATCGTTCATTTTGTATTTAATCTGTATCCAGAATTCCTTTTCCTTCCCTCACCAAAACCGGTTCATCACCCGTGCAATCAATCACTGTTGAAGCAATCATTTCACTGTATCCACCGTCCACGATCAGGTCAACCTTTTCAGCATACACACCTTCAATTTCTGCTGCATCGCTGTAGTAATCTTTGATTTCATCGTCACTGTGAAGAGAGGAAACAACCAATGGATTTCCAAGTTCAGTAATCAGTGCCTGAACAATTGGATGATCGGGAATACGTATTCCGATTGTTTTCTTTTTCGATTTGAAAATATCAGGAATATGACTTCCTGCATTCATGATAAATGTGAATGGACCCGGTAAATTGCTTTTCATCACCCTGAAAACTTCCCGACTGAATGACTTAGTATATTCCGACAAATGACTGAAATCGGTAAACACAATGGAGAAATTCGCCTGTGCAGGTTTGATGTTTTTAATTGCACATATCCGCTCAAATGCTTTTTTGCTATTCAGGGAACAAGCAAGTGCATAAACCGTATCAGTTGGAATAATGAGTACGCCGTCATCCTTCAATGTATCAACGGCCAATTGAAGATACTTGCTGTTAATATTACCGGGAAAAATCTGAAGCATGGTGGTGGATTTTGATTAGGTGATGATGTTGATTGATTCAAAACACTAATTGAATTAAGTTCTGAAAATGTGAGATTGTATTTTTGGCTCTTAACCAATCAACTTTTCAGCCACTCAGCCAATTAACTAGTCAACCAGTCAACCAATCAACCAATCAACCAATCAACTACTTCACCAATTGACTTTCCTCACTCTTCTTATGATCAGCTAAAAATTTTGCAAGACCGATATCGGTAAGCGGATGCTTGAGTAAATCGAGAATTGCAGAAAGCGGACAAGTCGCAATGTCAGCACCGGCTTCAGCGCACTTTACAATGTGCATTGAACTTCTGATTGAAGCTGCGAGGACCTGGGTTTTATATCCGTAGTTTTTATAAATCAAAACAATTTGTTTGATGAGTTCTATGCCATCCTGGTTCATGTCGTCAATGCGTCCAATGAACGGAGAAAGGTAAGTGGCTCCTGCTTTTGCAGCGAGTATGGCCTGACCGGCAGAAAATACAAGTGTGCAGTTAGTTCTGATTCCCTTGTTTGAAAAATATTTGATCGCTTTGATTCCTTCTTTAATCATCGGCACCTTCACTACAATTTGTTTGTGCAAAGACGCCAGCATTTCACCTTCTGAAATAATTCCTTTGTAATCGGTTGAAATCACTTCTGCGCTCACATCACCGGTAACGATGTTGCAAATGTCAACGTAGTGTTTGAGCACATTATCCCGGCCGACGATGCCCTCTTTCGCCATCAGAGATGGATTCGTAGTTACACCATCAAGTACGCCAAGGTCCTGTGCTTCCTTAATTTGTGCGAGGTTAGCGGTATCAATAAAGAATTTCATGTTTTCCTGATTTAGTTTTGGAATGCGAAGTTAATAAAGAGAAGTACGGCACCGTAAAAAACTATTCAACACCTGTTGAAAAGACAAAAATACCTCTGTTCGTATATTCGCACGCTTTCGATATTCGTACTTCGTAAATTCGTATTTAGATTCGTGCTTCGTTGAGCATAAAAAATGGGTAAGCTTACTGTATCGCACCGCTACAACCTCTTATCCTTGCTGCATTCCTGCCCTGGGGAGGTTCGAGGGAGCTGGTCGTACAGGACTTACCCGGTGCGAAAGTAAACAAATCAGTTCAATGAAAAATTTTCAGTTTCATTTTATTCTGTCCTGATGTGGGTCTTTAAATGTAAAATCCTGAAATTGAATGCTAAGAATCACTACTGTCCGACTAAAAATAATTTTGCTTTGAAAGATTTATCGCTACGCTCTGAATGACAATGTTATGAGGTTTTTGCAAGGAGGGGGTTGGGCTTCGCGGCAAAGCCGCGAAGCCCAA
>JBBRAY010000052.1:0-24522 GCA_038206355.1 Bacteroidia bacterium | reverse complement strand
AACAATGCAAAAAGAAATAGTCCCGATTGAAACCGGGACTACTCAAGATGAACTTCCGTGCAACGAATCGCCTGAAGCTCTCTTTCTGCTGGAGCAAAAATAATTAAAATAATCTTTGGTTTTTAAGACAGTACCTCGATTTGATATATTGCGTTTAAGATTCATTCAAAATAGCCATTTTTTTCAATCACGCACCGTGTTTGACATCGCGTACCATTCTTGTTTTGCCACATTGGAAAATTATACGATATTCGGTTTTAGAATCATTTTTTAGTAATAAGAACAATTGAAGTTACGAATATGGGCCTCGTGAGGAAAATGATACGAAGTGGTTTCATGTCATGCATAATGATTGCGGGTTTATTCATTGGTCATGTTCATGCACAGTGCAATAACATCGGGCAATGCAGTACCAATGGACTTCCTGCTGATTGCGTTCCTGCTCCATTTGCCGGTGGTGGCGCATTTGGCGCCGCCGGTTCTGTTTTTTGCATCGGACAATCGGTCGGGGTTTACAATACGAGTAGCGGCAATATTGATTATAGCTGGATATGTTGGGGCGATGGAACCGATACAGTTTTCAACGGAAGTTTTTCTGACACCATTTATCACTTGTACAATTACAGACCAGACAGTTGTTTCAATTCATCCAACGGAATCCTGCAAAGAACAATTTATATTTTTGTTGCTGATAGTTGTCCTTCCGGGTGTTCGGTTACCTGGAATAGTTTTCCCATCTCTCTTCGATTCAAACCGCATGCAGAATTTTCATTCACCGTTAACGATACGGTTTGCGTTGATGACCAGGTTTGTTTTAATCTATCTAATGCTTGCGTCAATCAGTCGGTAGCAGATTCCATCTGGTGGGATTTTGGCAATGGTGCTTTGCCTTATGATACAAGCAGATCATTTAATCCCGGTTGCATCTGGTACTCAACTCCGGGTACTAGAACCATTACACTTTATATAAAAAATATTTGCGGTACATCGTCTTATTCCCGTACCATATATGTGAAGCCGCCAACCACCATAGTTCCGGCGATCACGCTTACTGATTCATGCGCGCCTTCAATTGTAATTCCTACGCTCATTCAGAACAATGTGGAATCACTTTGGTGGTCATCCAATATTGGTTCTGACGTCATCAACAATAATCCTGATCCAACGCCGACGATAAATCTCAATACTCCCGGGCAACACATCATCCATTTGCAGGCTTACGGATGTTGCAATTCACCGCAAAGTTTCTGCAACTGGTACGACACCTTGGTTCTCGCTGCCGGACCGGTAATCACCGCCAGCCCGCAAGGATTTTGTCAGGATTCAGTTACACTTAACGGCAATGATTTTTATTCTTATGGAGGAACGGCTATCACAAATTATGACTGGCAGTTTACCGGAGCATTGCCTTCATCGGCAGCAAGTGATCCAAATCCAACTATCTTTTTTCCGGACACAGGAAGTTATATCGTTACATTATATGCAACCAGCTCCTGTGGAATTGATACTGTAAATACTACTCTTTCCCTCAGTCAGTCCCCTCAATTAAATCTCATAAATACAATACTAACCGGATGTACTCCGTTTGCTGTTACCATTTCAGATACGACAAGCATAACACAATCATATTACTGGAGCGCACCGGGTGCAGATGTGACTACAGCCACCGGCTCATCTGTTACTTTCAATTATTCAACTTCTGCAGGAAGTCCGTACACCATCAGTGTTACAGCTTATACTGATTCTATTGCATGTTCGAATGTTTCTCAAAATTTTATCATTGATGTAGATGAAGGCGTGGATATCTCTATGACTCCGATTCCTGATACCTGCGTTGCAATACAATTTATTTATCAGAATTATTTCCACCTCATTCCACATGCAAACGATACTGCATATTTGTGGCAGGTATTTATATTGGGTGATACTATTCCGTTTTGTACTGCATCAGGTTTCCCTCCTGTGCCTCCGTCATGTATCCTCGGGGGAGGTGGCAGCGCAATCACTTATACTGTTCTGGCAACCATTGAAAGTACATGTGATTCCATTGTAATCGGTGATACATTCTCCTATTCACCACCTGTACCACCGGTTTATCTGGAGGATACCATCTGCAAACAAAGCGGCATAATTCATTTTGTTTATAATCCTCCCGGCGGAAACTGGTATGATGCAAATTTAATTCTGATGCCACCGGGAAACGATTTTTTTAATCCGGCCGGTGCGACGCATTACACATATACTTTCTATTATAAACATGGAGGAACAGGAGTATGTCAGGTAACTGACACATACATCTATCATGTTGCAGGATGGAACGTTAATGCAGGTTCCGATCTTTCTTTCTGCAGCAACGATTCTTGCCAATACCTGATTGGATACCCTGCAGGAAACTGGTGGGGTGGAGCAGGGGTGATCGATCATTATACAGGATATTATTGTCCTGTTGCAGGATTGGCTACCGATATTGTGACCTATGTTGATACTGATGGTGTATGTATTACAATAGATACCATCCTGGTTACCGGTAATACTCCGGTTTCAGCAACATTTACTTTGGACACCGTTGGATGCATTGGTGATGTGATATCATTGAATGATACAATTGCAGGCACATCAGCAAGCTGGATGATTGACACGCAGCCATGGGTTAATAGCAATAGTCTGAATCACACATTTATTGCTCCGGCAGCAACGCACAGTATCTGGCTGGCCATTTCTGACAGCGCGTCAGGATGCAGGGATACTTTGCAAAAAAATATTCATGTACTCGCGCCGCCTGATGCAATTTTTACACTTTCAAATGATGGATGTGATTCGCTGGAAGTCATTGTAACCGACATGAGCACAATCAATTATTCGGTCTCTTATTTATGGAATTACGGAATTCATAATACCAACCCCGACACACTTTATTTTCATGCCGGAGCCGGCAATACACCGGTCTGGCATACCATTCAACTCACAGCAACAAATATGTGCGGAATAGCATCTCATTCCGATTCGGTTCGCATATTGCCATTGCCACGTGCAGACTTCGGAACCAATTTCGCTGATACCTGTTCTCCTGCGCTTGTCCATTTTAGTGATACATCAGATGGTTGCGCAGGAATGAACTGTACGTTTCAATGGTTTATGAATGATCTGTTATTTTATTCAGGTTATACACCTCCTGAAACGTTGCTATATGCAGGAAGTTCAGACGCGATTTACAATGTGAAACTTGTCACAACTAATATTTGTGGCGTTGACAGCGTCACAAAAAATGTCATTGTTCACCCGAATCAGGTTCATGCATTTTTTAATACGAATCATTTATATGGATGCATTCCGCTTGATGTAACGTTGTCTGATTTTTCTACACCTAATAACTGCACCATTCTGCGTTGGGATTTTGGTGATCCCGGTTCTGCAGGAAATCTAGTTTATGGCAATCCGGTTTCGCATACCTATACGCAGGCAGGTGATTATCTGATCTGGCATCTTGCTGATAATTATTGCGGACTCGATTCTGTGAGTCAGACGATTCATGTATTCGGACAACCTGACGTTTCTTTCAATACTTCCCTTGTGAATTGCGTGAATGAGCCCGTTCAGTTTCACAATACATCAACCTGGCTGAGTACATACCGGTGGAATTTCGGAGATGGCACTACGGACAACAGCAATTTTTCGCCGTTGCATTTATTTCCTCATCCCGGAAACTTTACTGTTACACTGATTGGAAATTCTTACGGTGACAGCACGCATTTGTGTGAATCAGTAATTACAAAACAGGTGCGGATAATAGACGTGCCTGTTGCAAGTTTTGCACTCGCTCACAATGATGGATGCCCCCCGGTCACGGTTGAACTCTTAAACCAGACATCGAACGCAAACTACTATACATGGAAGATCAGCGATGATTTTAATACCATTGCCAATTTAATTGGTGATTCTGCTACTTATACATTTCAAAATTCAGGACGGTTCAGTATTACACTCACGGCTATTGACAGCAATCTTTGCAGAGACGACAGCATTTTTAGCTATGTAAATGTTTATGCAGATCCTGTTGCAAATTTTGAACCTGATCCGGTCACTCAATCAATATATACTCCCGTTTTTGAGTTCAACAATTTAAGTATGGACAGTACGAATTTGCTCAACTACGAGTGGAATTTTGGTGACGGAAGTCTGTCAACAGATTTATTTGAACCTGAACATCAGTATGCAGCAGTGGGAACTTATCCTGTGACACTTATAGTTTCCAACATCTATGGTTGCATTGACAGCATTCAGAAATATGTTGAAGTTACTTCCGACTTCAGTGTTTATATACCCAATACATTTACACCGGATGATCATGGACCCAATAATAATTTTATTCCCATTGGGGCCGGATGGACAACTTTTGAAATGTGGATCCTTGACCGTTGGGGTAAAGTTATTTATCATACCAAGGATGCATTAATGCCATGGGATGGAAATTTCGACAACAGCACTCGCCCGTGCCAACAGGATGTTTATGTTTACAAGGTAAAAATTCAGGATATAGATTTAATACTGCACGACTATATTGGCCATGTTACGTTGTTGAGATAATGAGTAGTTTTGAATAAGACAACTGTTGCAAAGGGAAATCATGTCGGTGATATTATTAAATCCTGATATCAGTTAATCGAACAAAATAAATCCGCATGAAAAAATGGGTTCTTCTCACATTGTCATCGTTCCTGCATCTCACAGTTTACTCACAGGATACATTTTCCATTTGTGCTTATGATTCTGTTACAGGACAGTTAGGAAGTGCCGGTGCAACATGTATTCAGGGAACATTAAGCGCAATTATTATCAGTGATGTAATTCCCGGAAATGCAGTTGTTCATACGCAGGCATCGTGGATTCAGGCGAATCAAACCTATGCACATAATCTGATGTTTTTGGGACTAACGCCTTCTCAGATCATTGATTCTCTGACAGCCAATGACGTGCAGGGAAATCCAAACATCAGACAATACGGAGTGGTTGATGTTACTGGAGCATCTGCTGCTTATACCGGATCAGCATGTCTGGTTTATCACAACCACATTACCGGTCCCGGATATTCCATACAAGGAAATATTCTGCTCGGGCAGCAAATACTTGACAGCATGGAGAGTAAATTCCTGAATACAACGGGAGATTTATCCTGCAGACTGATGGCAGCGTTGCAGGGAGCAAAAGTTTCCGGTGCAGATACAAGGTGTTCATCGCTGGGCATTTCTTCAGTCTCTGCTTTTATCCGTGTCGCAAACCCTTCCGATACCGGCTCCACACCATTTTACCTGGACATCTCTATTAATACGTATCCGAATTATACTGAGCCGATTGATTCATTACAGCAACGATTTAATTTGTGGGGAGGATGTGGTCCAAATAATATTTCTTCTGCCCGGGAAAATCAAAGCCCGGAAATATTTCCAAACCCCGCCGGGGAAAAATTGACAATAGACAGTAAACAAAGGGCAATTACTTCAATCGGAATTGCAAATCTTCTTGGAGTTCCACAGCGTTTTGACATTATATATCAGGAAACAGGTATGGTTTCGTCAATGACGGAAATAGACATATCATGTTTACCACCCGGGATATATTTTCTACGCTTGTTTACTGTTGCAGGAGAAATTATCTCCCGTAAGATCGTCAGGCGTTAGATCAGATTAATTACTCCTTTACAATTTTGCCCATCAGTGGCTTTTCATCAGCCCTTACGATCCTGTAAAAATATACGCCCGAAGAAAGTCCATCAAGGTTAATATCCATTGATGATGAAACAACAGGAATTACTTTCACTAAATTTCCAAGTGCAGAATAAATATTGATAAAAGCATGATCAGTGTTGGCAGGCAAATTAAAATGAACGGTTCCATTGGTTGGATTTGGGAAAACACTTACGGTTTCTGAAATATTATTCTGCTGAATTCCAACGATTGCATCATAGATGTTGATATCATCCACGTGAATGTTATTTCCTGCATTGCCATAGAACTCAAATTTTACCGTGACACTTTGCTGGCCGATATATGCTGAGAGATCAATAACTTCATTTCTCCATTCTGCTGCCAGGGGCGTAAAGTTATTGGTATGGTTCGCAGCCGTGGCCAATGCTGTTCCGGTTTTTGAATATTTTCTCGTCCAGGTATTCCCGCAGTCTGTACTTACAAACACATTCAGTGAATCATTCGAAGTTGAATTCTTCATTGCATAAGCAACATTGAACGTTAAGAATGACGGGGCCACAAGAGATGTAAAATCAATCGGAGTAGAAATCATTGATGCGTATGCACTGGAAAGTACAAAGCACCTTGCGCGCAAACAAGAAGTTGAATTGCCAAATCCTCCGGTAGTTGCAATGCGTAAAAACATGGAGGTCGCGTTGTTGTCTATAAACGTCCAGCCGGCAGGAGGGAAGGCAAGGCTGTCAAACCCTTCCGTAACAGGAGCTGAAACAGTAATAGAATTGATATCAAATAAATGTGTGCGGATATCATTGGAGATATTCTGATCTGTAGAACCGTTGGGATCACTCGTAAATGCAGTGAGGTAATGATTTCCTGCCGTTGAAGTAGCAGGAGGAAGAGTAATATCTGTACTTGTGCCGGAAATTAATACTCCTGTCCAGAGATAGGTCTGCACAGTGCCGGAATCAATCTGGTAGTTGACGTTTAACGACGTAATGGTATCCTGTCCGTAGTTTTTAACTCTGACAACAGGATCAAATGTGTTTTCGCATACAGCGACATCAGGTGACAGGATGCTGACCACGCCGGCATCAAGTGTGAAACTTGAAGACGAATTCAGTTCACTTTCCCAAATGCTCCGGCCAAAAGTTGCTGCACGGATTTTCTGAATGTTGTCATTGATTTCTAATTCATATACAATCACATTTGGTAGTCCGGTGTTGTATGGAATCCAGTCGGGAAGTGTGGCGTCGCGGTAATAGATTCCAAAATCAGTTCCGATGTAAACGGCATCCTGACTGTTCTTCTGGTAAACGATGCAATTGACAGGTACGTTAGGAAGTGATCCTGAATAATTGCTCCATGTTGTTCCTCCGTTAGAAGAATAAAAAACTTTATTTCCTGCTGAATAGCCGGTAAGTGTCACCCATACTTTATTCGGATCAGAATTGCTTACAGCGATGTAAGTAATTCCGGTACCGTTAACCGGTAATCCTGTTGTTATTGTTGTCCAGCTGGCCCCCGTATTTGTCGTACGCTGCATCACTCCCAGTGAAGCGGCATATATATAATTGTTGTTTGCCTCTGTCATGGCCACAGCATATATGGTTCCTGAAAAGGTAGAATTTGAAATTGCAGTCCAGGTGTCTCCAAAATTTGTAGAGCGATAAACTTTATCCCATCCGCCTACAAGAGTTGTTGCAACTACAGGATCCTGGATAAATGGAGTAGTCCAGTCACCACTGGCCGGAGTAATATTTGTAAAATTGGTTCCTCCATTAGTTGACTTTAATAAGTTTCCATTCTGCCAGCTAACAATCATATTCTGGTCATTTGTTCTGTCAATTAAACATTCCATACCATCAGCGCCATAAACTTTTCTCCATGATGTTCCTACGAGCCTGTCGGTGCCGTTGTCCTGCGCTCCTGCAAGCATGGTATATGGATTAATCGTACTGGCACCCATTCTGTAATACTGTTTGATGCCGATTCCGTTTCCTAAATCATTCCACGATGTTCCGCTGTTTGTCGAAGAATAAATACTTCCGTCATTCCCGCACCATATCACGTTATTATTTCCGGGCATAAATTCAAGTGAATGATTGTCCACATGAATGTTTGTTCCTGCTGCACTCCAGGTGGATCCTCCATTACTTGTCTTTGCAATGTTCATCCCGGCAACAAATACTTTGTTCTCATCGAGGGGCGAGCAGGCCAATACGGCGTCATAATAGCCATAGAAATTTGCAACACTATTGGGAGAAGTCAACGCGATAAATGAAGTTCCGCCATTGGTAGATTTATAAAAGTTTCCATTCTCACCAAGCGCATATACAACCAAAGGATTCACATCAGTCACTGCAATTGAAACCCTTCCGCCACCTGAAACACTTCCTGCCGTTGTCCATGTTGCGCCTTTGTCTGTTGATTTTGCAATGCCTGATGAAGTACTTGCATAAACGGTATTCGGATCTCCGGGTTTAAACTCCATGTCATAATAATGACCTGTCCTGACTGATGTCCATGTTGCACCGGCATTCACAGAGCGGAATATTGCAGAACGCGTACATGCAAGCAGGATATTCGGATCTGATGGATTGATCAGTATCCGCTGGATAATTGATGACTGCGATTGCGCATAAGTAAGTCCGGTGGTATTCCATGTTTGTCCGCCGTCAGGAGAAACAAGAACGCCTGCACTGTATGTTCCACCCCAGAAATCTGTTCCTACCTCATAACCGTAGCCATCACCGGTTGCTACATAAACAGAATCAGGGTAGCGGGGATTGATGGCAATATCTGCAACACTTAATGCATCAAGAAAATCAGTATTGGAAGTCCAGGCAACTCCGCCATTTGTAGTCTTCCATACACCACCTGCTGCTGCACCGATGTAAACTGTATTTCCATCTGTGGGGTGAAAACGGATACAGTTCACGCGACCTGTACCGCCACCATTTGACGGAATAGAAGTAGGACCAACAAAGGACCAGTTCGCAGAAGTCAGTTGCGGATGAATCGCCATCCTGAGATGTGACTGCTTTTGTTTCTGTTTTTCTTTGATCAAAATTTCCGGATCGAAAAAATTACCTGTCGGAAAAGTTCGCGGTGCCATAAAAGCTTCCCACCTTTTAAACTGCTGGTAGCCGCCATCTTCACGGTTCTCCGATTCATTTTCTGATGGTGTTTTATCCTTCCAGTATTCATTGAATTTATCCCTGATATCATAAAAGTTCGGCTCCTTGTTTGCTTCAGTCACGTCAGTAGAAGTTGAAACTACTGACTTCTTCAACCATGGCTGAGCGAAAGAATGAACGGAAAGAAAAGTTGCAATCAATACATATGCAGAAAGTCTTAAATACTTTTTCATTGAAATAAATTATAAGGTTTGTGAAGGTGTAAATATAAGGGAAAATAGGAATAAATCGTGGCAGGAAAAGCGGCAAATAGGGTAGATTTCACCGTGAAAATGTCACAAAAAGGTAAATCCGCGATTAATATTCACTATTCATGGTGACCTTCATTTCACGAATGAAATTGAAAGGGAATTGCCGACAGATAGCAATGCAAAAAGGCCTGTAGAATTTCAATTGAAGAAATCCGAATGCATCTACTCATTTTGTTCAGGGGAGGAGTAGATGGAGGAGTTTAATTTTCCTATGCAATAATTCTTAGAGCAAAAGTTGACGATATTCATTTTGCGGCATGCTCAACAATTTTCCAATAGGAATTTTTCCGTGAAACTTTATCGTTATTAAATTCCCACAGATCACAACCCCTGACATTTATGCCGACTCCTGAAATTGTGGTTCCGGTAAGTGTCCATTCTGAAACTCCATTTTTTCCATTTTCCGAAATCCAATGACTGTCTTCTCCATAATGTACGTCAGGGATTCCTTTAAATCTGCCTGCAAGCGCCTCCCGAACCTGCACTTTACCTTCGAAACGTTGACCCCATGATTCAGGTCCCCTTGGAAAATCAAAAGAGCAATCATCTGAGAAAAATTCCATTATGGCATCAAGGTCATGCCTATTAAATGCGTCAAGAATTTGCTTTAAAGTATCTTCTGTGATTTTCATTTGACTGCTAATTTTAATTACAAATCGCCTGATGAACTATTTTCCAGCCCAGAGTTTAATATCGGGCTTTCTGAATATTCGGAATTCATTCAGAGTACTGTAGTAGTAAGCAGGGCATTTACTTTTAATTAAAGTTCGATTGATTGAACGACTACATTCTTACCTAGTGTCTTAAATCGCACTCCGTTTTTTTGCTCAACTGTGATCGTAATATGCCCGGTTTTGCTGGTATTTATATCTCTCACAATGCCTGACTTTCCGGTATGTGTGCCTCCGACAGCTATACAATAATCGCCATCTTTTAATTTTTTATTTTTATGAATTCCCATATGTTACTTGCTTTCGATTTTTTTTTAAATGCCAATCAAGTCCTTAGTGCTTGCCCTACGCAACATTATCGCTATAAGCGAAGCAAACAATTTTGAAAATTCCTTTGGATTGCCTTTGTTTCGTAAAGTCATTTTTGTTTAATTCTCATAAATAGAAGTCCGGCTAGTGCTGACTCCTTTTAATTTTATAATCACATATTATTTCATAACCTATTTTTTCATTGTGGTTTCATAAATATTTATCCACTCTTTCACACTCATTTTTTTCATCAATTCGCCAATGAGTTTATAGGGTATTTCTTCTAACTTTTTGAATCGGACACAACTTTTTCCCATATCCAACTTTTGCTTACTGTGCCTGGGGTATTCGGTTACAAACCACTTCAGCAATTTTGGGTCTGAATAAATTCCCATGTGGTAAAAATTAATAGAATGTTTTTGCGAAGCGATTCCTGCAAACGGTAACGGCTCGCCGGGTTTACAATGATAACCATCAGGGTAAAGTTTATGAGGAACAACATATCCCAATCCGCCATAACTAATGGCTGCTTCAAAGCCTTTGGGTAAGTTTTTCAAAATGACATCGTGTAGTTTATTAAAAGATTCTGTTCTGTCGGCAGGAAGACTTGTAAGAATTTCATTTACTGTTTTTCCGGTTGCTTTCATATGTTTTATATTTTCAGTTTGAAATACTTATATATTGGATAAAATTGAACTCCCGACGTTAATAATTCCCCGATTCAAATTCGTTGTCACGAAGATAAAAAACTGTTTGAAATCTCTTATACCAATCAAATTCTTAACTACTTTCCAACTTATTAACTGAATCGAATCAATTATCATTTGTTCTTATGTAGTTCTTAAAATCTTTTCCATCTTTTTACCTTTTGCCAATTCGTCAACCAACTTGTCCAGATACCTTACTTGCTTTGTCAATGGATTTTCAATTTCTTCTATCCGGTAGCCACAGATTACACCTGTTATCAGATCAGCATTGGGATTTAAATTGGCTCTCTTAAAAAATATTTCAAAAGTTATTTTTTCTTTAACCAGTTCTTGAATTTTTTTTTTTTTGTCAAAACCGGTTAGCCAGGTTATTACCTGATGTAATTACTTTTTTGTCCTTCCTTTGCGTTCAACTTTATTGACGTAGTGAGGATATACCGAAGCAAAAGTCAGTTTTGCTACTCGTTCATTATGTTCAGGTGTAACTTTCATTCCTTTGTATTTTTTCTAATTGTCATTTGAAGCCCGAAGTTTTATGCAACATTATGTTTAAATCGCAGTGTACAACTCAATATATAAATTGCACCCTTGCAGCGGGATCGTTTCGTTTTGCGCGTTTAATAACATGGGATTTCGGAGCGCAAAACTGTCCGCCATTTGATTAACGTGTCATTTTACTTTTCACATACTTCTTTCAACTTGTTGAGTGCTTTTGGATAGGTCTCGTTCATATAATCTATAAAATCTTCTGTGGTGTCTAAATCTACGGTAACCATTGTATTCCCATTACCTTCCTCGAAAGTATAGTTTTCAAATCCGTTTGCCCATTTTTCCACCTCCGGGCCTTCTGTAATTTCCTGGTCAGCTTTTAAAATCCCATAATGTTGAATCGAAACAAATCGGTTGAAGATGTTATCAGCTATTTTGGAAACCATACCTCCCCTTTCTCCTTTCTGATCTACGCCAATGAATAAAATTTTACTTCCCTTGTCCCAACTTCCCTCATATGTAGAAGTTGGATTGAACAAGGAAGTCCATTCCTCATAAGTTGCTTTTTTGCCAATTCCTAACATTACATCATAGACTTTGTTTGAAGGTGCATTAATACTCACATTAAATTTTAATTTTTTCATAGCTTTCAATTTGCTAAAGTTTTGATTTTAGGCTTATGATAATTTTAATCAATTCAATAGGCAAAGGTCTGTCAAGCATAAAATGCAAAGTGTCTTTTGTATTTTTCGCTCGGTATTCAAAAAGTTTATCTTCAATTTCTAACAAGCCGTAAACAGGATAAAAGCCAATGTGTTTTATATAAGCTGCAAAGTAGAGATGATGCTTACCTACTTTAAAAGCTGGCATTTTATAACGAATGCTTTCATTTGTCTCGGGCAAAATTTCAAAAAAAAGTTGTCGCAGAGCATTTAATTTTTCTTGAACATCAGGCTCAAATTGTAGTATGTATTTTTCTAATTCATTCATTGTTTACCTTTAAATAAAAGTTCTGCTTTTCTTAATGCATCATTCAGTTTGGGAATAGTGCTTTTTCCCATACCGTGCAAAGAAAGAATTTCCTTTATACTGTATGTTGATAGCTTCTCCAAAGTTGTAATTCCTTCTCTTTCTAATGCTCGTCTGGCAGGTGCAGCAATAAGTGATAGAAAATTGTCCATATGCTTTCTTTCTTTTTCGCAAGTTGGGCAAATCGGATAGTCGGAACTCTTATAGAATTTATGTCCATTTTTACAAGTCTTTAAAATTGGACTGTTTACGGTCATATTTTTTCGAATAAATTGAAAAACAAAACTTATAACACGGATATATCTATCCCAAAACTAAAAAAAGTTCTGTTACCCGCCGTACTATTTCGGATAAGAGAACTTTTGACTCAACCGGTTGACTAACTGTTCCGGCGCTGCGATGGAAAGTTACTGCATTAGAAATCGACCTTATAACTCAGTATCGGAATCAATGGCGCCTGGTAATATGTTTGTGTTTTGCCTGACTGCGGATCAAAGTACCTGCCATAAATATTTTTTCTGTCGGTGACATTCTGGATGTCTAATGCCCACGTAACAGTGCTCTTTGTCCGGTTGCGCTTAACACTGAAACGGACATCGGTGCGGAAGTAATCCTTTACCTTGTTTGTATAAGCCTTGTCGTCGCAGTAAACTGCATATCCGTTTTCCATTGATGCAGTTTCATTCACAGGGGTTTCGCGCAAGCCACCGCTATACACGCTTTTCAAATTGAAACCGATAACCCTGTTCCGGAATTTTGCCCCGGTTTTTATTTCCTTTCCTGCCGTAAAGCTGAAGTTGTAGTTGCTGTTGTAGCGTGTGTTGTACCATTTTCCGTTCAGCGCCTTATAACGTGAATCAAAAACAGATCCGGATAACAAAAAGTAGAAATCTTTTTTCATGAATTGTTCAAATGTGATTTCCAGTCCGGCATTTCTTCCTTTGCCTTTATTCACCAGCGTTTCTGTGCTGTATCCTTCTTCCTGATTGATGCTTGAGAAGTTCTCAGAGGCATCCGTACCCACCGGTATATTATAGAGGTATTGATAATATGCCTCAAGCTTTAAATGTAAAAATTCAGTGAGTGACCTGTCATAAGCAAGTACCACATGTTGTGCCTTTGAAAATCCAAGATCCTTATTTGGACGCGATGCAAACTCATCCTGCACAAAGTACACGCCAAGCGGCTGAACCTGGCTGTGAATTCCGTAGCCCAAAGAAATAAATTGTACAGAAGACAGTTCATACTTGGCCGAAAGCCGCGGTTCTACAGAGTATGTTCCGTTTGCTGCAAGCATTAAAAAATGGAGTCCGCCATTCAGTGTAAGTTTTTGCGTGGCGCGATAACTGCCTTGCACAAACGATTGAAGTGTAAGCGCATTCCCCTTGCTGTTGATGGTTGTCTCCACAATTTTTGTTTTCTCATTTCTGTATTTTCTGAAAAATGTATAATAGATTTCATTTCCTGTTATGCCTGACTTGATACTAAACCGCGAATTTATTTTTTTAGTCAAGACTGTTGACAATGAAATTCTGCGCTGGCCAAGATCCTGGTTGCCGAGGTGTTCAGTCGTATATTCTTCATTCAAAATGTCGTCGGTGTATCCGTTGCCCGTACCTGATGCGATGAGTGAGGTCTTCAGCCATGCGGATGAATTCAATGAGATGAAATGGGTGATTCCTGTTGCGCCGGTATTCGCATAAAATTTAGAACTGATACGTTGAAAAACATCTGTCCATTTGCTGGAATCTTTTTCAGCTTTGATTACCTGCGAACTCAATCCTCCAAATCCAAAAAGTGTAAATGTACCTGCATTTCTTACCGGCGCTGAAATGTTATAAGACAAGTCCTGGAAGTTTGTAACACCCGGGCCGATGTTTACGCCGAGTTTCGAAAGTATGGATAGGGTAGAGTAGCGGTAGTTTACAAGGTAGGAACCATCGTAACCTTTTTTAAACGGGCCTTCTGCAGCAACATCAGTACCGAGAAAGCCGGCCTGAATGGTGTATTCCCTTTTTTTGTTGTTTCCCTTCCTTAACTTGAGATCAAAAACTCCCGACAATGCATTGCCGTATTCCGCGGGAAATGCGCCGGTCAAAAAATCTGAATTGGTGAGCAATTGTGAACTGAGAATTGAAATTCCACCTCCCGAAGTTCCCACGTTGGAGAAGTGATTCGGATTGGGAATTTCAACACCTTCCATTCGCCACATCAATCCGTTTGGTGAATTTCCCCTGATGGCAATTTTATTATTTCCATCATCTGTGGAAATCACGCCGGCATAAGCAGTGGCCATTCTGGCGGGGTCATTAACGGCTGCAGCGTACTTCTGTGTTTCCTCTACAGAGAATGTTCTCGCGCTCACAACAGCATATTCATTGATGGCTTTATTCTTTTCTACTTTTCCAATGACTACGACTTCCTTTCCGATAATTGCATTTTCCTCCAGGTAAATATTTAGTACCACTTCTTTTCCTGAATTGACAACGATAGTGGGTAAGGTGAGGTCTTTGTATCCGATGAATGAAATTTTCAGCGATTGATTTCCAACGGCTACATTCGGAACTGTAAAATTGCCGTTGATGTCTGATGCTGCACCCTGGAATGGAGAAGAGTTTAGCACCACAACATTTGCTCCCGGCAATGGAAGTTGTGTGATTTTATCTTTTACATTCCCCCTGATTGTTTGTGAAAGTTGTGCTGAAGTAGTTTTGAAAATTAAAATGAAAACAAGTAGTAATAGCTGAAGTTTGTTGCGCATAGCGAATTGTTTTAGGTTATATAATCCTAAGACAACAGCAACTCCTCTAACCCCTACGAGGTCTTTAAAAAAAAACGTTGAATTAACTTTTCATTTTGAATTCCCGGCATTTGTACTTTACATACGTTACCCCATTCGTATTTTCGTAGCCTCATTCGTACTTCGCTGAGTTTCCCACTTTCGTACTTCGTTGCATCATCCGTCTAAAAAAAGCGAACCGCAACTTTTCCTCCAACCCACATTTTAAAGTTCAGGTTGTTTGAATAGCTTTCATCCATAAAAGTATAAGGTGGAATTTTATTAAAATCGGTAGTGTAATAGGGAACAGTTGTATTACTCGCATAAAAATTAAGCACAGGACCGAAAGCAAAAGCAAATTTCTTGTAAATAATTTTATCTGCAGTAATATTAAATTTACTCAACAGGTTCATTTCATCAAACGATTTACCTTTTACCAGTTGTTGCGTCGTCAGATCAAAATTGAGCCACCATTTTTTTCGAAGACTTGCTGAAGTGCCCAGGCCGTATCCAAAATTCCAGAGGGGTAAATCAAAATTATTTGTCTTTAATCCTCCGGTGAAAATATTATAAAATCTCCTGACGCCCGTTCTGAAAGCGAGATTCAAAGGAAATACTTCGTCGGCACTGATCTCAAGCACATGATAGCCATGATAGGAGAAGGATAAAAATCCAACCGGCACTCCTGAGCAGGTATCGGAGACATTCAGGAAGCCGAGTTGAGAACCGGAAACTTTTCCCGCATAATTTATCAATCCTGAAATTTGTGTACCACGAACATCCTTCAAAGCGACGTTCATCATTCCTGCTGCCTGAGTACCTTCTATATCCTTCATGCAAAAATTCAATAACCCTGCTGCCTGAACGCCTTCTGTTTTTCCAAATGATACGTTCAGCAATCCTGCAGTTGCAACACCTTTAGTAACGCCCGGGTTAACATTCATTAAACCCGCTGCTGCGAATCCATTCATCGTATCCCGGTTGCTGTTGATCAATCCGGCAAGTTGAACACCGGTCATTGTTTTCTTATTGGCATTGACCAATCCTGCAGCCTGAACACCACTTACAGGGCCACCTGACACATTGAACAAACCAGCCAATTGTACTGACTTTACTGAGTCGCGGTTGATATTAATTAATCCCGCAAGTTCCAGTTTTCGTGTGCCCATAGAATATCCGCCAAGTACATTCAGCGAGTAATCATTAACTGTATTCCCACTGAGGCGTAAATTCGATCCCACAAATGGTAAAAAGGCAAGTTGAAACTTTTTATAAAGTGTATCCTTTACATTCTTCGTATTCGCAATCTGCTCTTCACTCAAAATGAAATTAATAAATGCCATCTGATCATCTTTTAATTGATCATGATTGACAGCAACCGGTTCAGCTTTATCTTCTTTTTTTTCTTCCGGATAGATGGTGACATTGATAATTGCGTTACCGGATTGTTTAATGTAAATCAACGTGTCCTTAAACTCATGCTTGTTAACAATGAGCTGAACTGAATTGACTTTTCTGTCCACTTTCAATTCATAAAATCCATATCGGTTGGTGATTGAAGATGAACGGGAATCTTTGTCATAGATACTCACTTCAGGAATTTTCTCACCATTATTTCCATCTGTGACATATCCGCTGATTAGGAAAAAGGAAGGAGTTGAAAGCTTTTCCGTTTCATTAGCTTTGTTAAGGATAATGTGTTCTCCCTTTATTTTGTAATTCAGTCCCGGCTTCAGAAGCTGATCCAATGCTTCACGTACAGAAATATTTTTTTGTTTTAAAGTAATTAATTTTTTTGTGTCAACTATTTCAGGGTTGTAAGAAAAACTGCAATTGCATTGTTTTGCGACTGCATCAAGAACTGTTTCCAGCGGTTCTTTTTGAATTTCAATGGTGATCTTTCGTTCGAGTACGGGAATTTTTGTCTGGGCAAATTGCTGATTTACCAATAGCAACAAAAACGCAGCAATGACCCAACATGTTTTATTAATTGCATGCATTTCCATTCAGTTGTATTTCACTTTCTGCTTTAGTTACTTTCAGTTGAAGTGTTTCTGCGATGACATCTAAAATTGTATCCAGTGTTTCATTGTTAAAGGAAGCTGTGAGTTTGCATTTATTGAGCACTTCATTTTGAATAGTAATTTTGATCCCATAAACATCGCTGAGCACTTTCACTATTACGGCCAATTCGGTATTGTCAAAAATGAAAATCCTGTCCTTGTATGCTGAGTTATTGGGATCGGACATGTTTTTCACCATAGTTCTGGTCTCCGTATTGTATTCCGCAGTTTCGCCGGCCACAACATGAAATCCTTTCCGGTCACTGGTAATAAGACTTACTTCTCCGGTTTCAACTGTTACGATAATGATTTTTGAATCCGGAAAAGCCTTTACATTGAACGAAGTACCTACGTCTGTTATCTTTAAATCACCGGCCTCCACGATAAAAGTATTATTCTCATCATGTATAACATAAAAAAATGCTTCACCGGTAAGATGAACCGTTCTTTTCTTGCTGAAGCCTGCAGCAGAGTAGGAGACAATACTGTTTTTATTTACAATAATAGTTGAACCATCAGGGAATATATCTTGTAATACGCTCTCGGCAGATGAAATCACACGATCAGGAAGTTGCGTAGTATTCCTGTTGAGAAAATAAACTGCAGTTCCTATTCCAACCGCAAGTACAAGTATTGCTGCAATACGGTACCATATATTCCGGGTGTTTCCCGCGTTAATGGAAATGATTGCCGGTGTATTTTTACTTTCTTTTAATTTTGACTTGACTTTAAGCCATGCCTTGTCAGTATCCACGGTGATCAGGTCTTTCATGGCTTTACTTTCCCGGAATATTTTCACTGACGATTTCCATGTGCTGACATTTTCTGCCGACAGCCGGAGCCATTCGTCCAGCAGGGCATTGTCTTTTTCAGATGCTTCTCCTGAAAGAACCCTGGCAATGATGTCATCAATAGGTTGAAACCGGTTTTCCATTCAAATCAATTAAGTAGCTGTGACTGGATCAGAAAAATAATAAGTATGAGATAGTCTTTAAGTTTTGTCCGCAATATTTTTAATGCTTTCCCCATTTGATTCTCTACAGTCTTTACAGATATCCCAAGCTCATCTGCAATTTCCGCATATTTCATTTCTTCAAACCGGCTCATTTTAAAAATCAACCTGCATTGCTCAGGCAGGCTGGCAATGACAAGTGAAATTTGTACCTGCAATTCTTTCTGAAGTAACTGATGAGAGGCAGGTGCCGCCGGTGCAGAAAGTAATTCCTGTTCTGTGGTGTATTCACGTTTCACCTTTTCATGTTTAATCCTGTTAAGTGAGGCATTGCGAATGGAACGATACAAGTATGACTTCACCGATGTTGTAATTTCCAACCGGCTTCTTTTTTCCCAAAGTGTTACAAATACATTCTGTACCATTTCTTCTGCTTCATCAGCGTCATTCAACAAAAGGTTTGCACTGCGACACAATGATTCATAATGACTTCTGAACAATTCTTCAAAAGCCCTTTCATCATGCATCCATGCATTTGCTATTTCGTTTTCACCTGCCACTTTTTCTGATCAGTGTGCAAGTTTAACAAATGCCTCTTTATTACAATAGGACAACCGGAATTGAGAATACCCCTATGTCAATATAAAAATTATCTTTTTGCGATCTTAACGGAGAAAAAAATGCTCATAAAAAAACCGCCCGATAACACCGGACGGTCTTAATATCTGAATTATTATGGGAATCAGTTCACCACTACTTTCTTCACCAATTGTTCTCCGTTCATTTCAAAAGTAAGTGTGTAAACGCCCTTTGCAAATTCACTCAGGTTAATTTCACTATGATTTTGTCCCTCAGTAGCCAACCCTTCAATGCCATAAACATTGCGGCCTGTTACATCAGTGATCTTTGCCGAATAACGATTGTCCGATAATGCATAGAATGTCATACTGATCATATCATGTGTCGGATTTGGAAACAGACTGAACTGATTCACTGTTGAAATCAACCTGCAGTTTACAGTAACAGTCTTTGTTCTTGCAACACCCTGACCGCATACATTCTCTGCTCGCACAGAAACAGTACCACCTGATGTACCCATGTCAACAGTAACTGAATTTGTACCTTGTCCTGTAACCACATTTGCTCCTGCCGGAACTGTCCAGGCATAGGAAGTTGCACCTGAAACCGCAGCAACAGAATAGGCTACATTGATTTGATTGGCACAAACAGTAGCTGATCCGGTTATCGTTCCCGGAATTGAAGGAATTGATTTTATGGTAACTGTTCTTGCAGGCCCGGCTCCGCAAAGATTATTTGCTTTCACTGTCAGGTTTCCTGCACTGAAATTCCCTGCATAATCAATGGTTACACTATTCGTTCCCTGACCACTCACCACGCTGGCATTTGTAGGTGCCGTCCATGTGTAAGAAGTTGCGCCTGTAACAGATGCTACAGAATACGCTACACCCGACTGATTTGCACAAGCCGTAACAGTTCCTGTAACAACACCGGGTGAAAGAGGTACTGAACGAATGGTTGAAGATCTTGCAGGACTGCTTCCGCATACATTATCTGCCTTTACATAAAGATTGCCCGAGGTAAAAGCCGGAGCGAAATCTATTGTTATGTTATTGGTTCCTGATCCGCTTGCAATAGAAGCATTTGCAGGCAAAGTCCAGGTATAACCGGTAGCGCTTGCAACAGGTACTACTGAATACGATATACCTGTTGAACCTGCGCATGCACCATTCACAGGACCGGTAATAACTCCGGGCGTGGCCGGCTTCTCATAAATAAGTAGGGAACGCTGCGTACTTGTTCCAACACAATTTGAAGCAGAAATCTTAATGGAGTTCTTTACAAAATTCGCTGCAAAATCTACGGTAATGGTATTGGTAAGTGCACCACTTGTAATGGAAACTCCTGCGGGTACTGTCCAGTTGTAAGTTGCTGCATTGGCTACCGGCGGACATGAATATACAATACCGGAACTTCCCTGACATGCTGTTCCCGGTCCGCTGATGGCTCCCGGCACGCCCGGCTTTGCAGTCACCACTGTTAATGTTTTACATACAGGTGCACTGTTACCACAGCCATTGGATGCATATACACAAAGGTTACCTGAGGTTTGAGTTGCACTAAAGTTAACGGTTAAAATAGTTGTACCCTGACCGGTTGAAATAGATGCTCCGGTAGGAGTGGTCCAGGTATAAGAAGTAGCACCTGAAACCGCAGCTGCAGAATACATAATTCCGGAAGAACCTTTGCATACGTATGCATTACCTGTAACCGGAGTCGGAGAAGCCGGAGCTGTTCCGCTTGATCCCACAGTAAATGAATTTGAATTTGTACAACCGTTCACGTCAGTAATTAACACGGAATAAATTCCACCTGTAATTCCTGTAAGATCCTGTGAACTCGAACCTCCCGGAGACCAGGAATAAGAATAGGTACCTGTTCCTCCTGAAACAGATAAATCAATTGCACCGTTTGGAACTCCGCATGTAGTATTGGTAACAGAAGCGATTGATGAAATGTTAGCTGGTTCAGCAATTACTTGTGACTGTAACGTAGAACAACCATTTGCATCAGTTACTGTAACGATATAATTTCCACCCGATAGTCCTGATGCAGTTGAAGTGGTTTGTATAGGGTTGGTGTTCCATGAATAACTGTAGCCCGGCGTGCCTCCTGACGCAGAAGCAGTAGCAGACCCGTCATTGCCTCCGAAACAACTTACATCTGAAGGGACAATGGAAACACCCGGAAGCGGATATGAAGTCACATTTGCACTTGCAGAATTTGAACAGCCATTTCCATCAGAATATGAATATATAAATGATGTTGAAGACCCTGAATAAGGATTAGGAATATTCCAGTTTCCACCGGCCGGACTTCCTGATAATGCGATTGGCAATCCCGAACATCCACTCACGTCTGTTGCAGAAACTACAGGTAATGAATTTACTTCTATCGTAAACGATTGGGAACCGATACATCCTGAACTGTTACCGGTTACGGTATATGTGGTATTGCCTGAAGGTGAAACCACGATACTGCTGGTTGTTGCTCCGCCAGGACTCCATGAATAGGTTGCTGCTCCTGAGGCATCAAGTGTTGCAGATTCTCCTGCACAAATAGATGATGATGAGGCATTAATATTTACAGATATAGATGTTGATACAGTTGCAATAACCGGAACACGTCCGCTCTTTGAAATCAGATCAGGGGACTTGACTACAAAATCATAAAAGAAAGTATAATTGGAATGTCCTGAATAAGATCCTGAAATAACACACACACCTGGAGCTGAATATGGATAGGAAACGCCTGATGTGTTGTAATAAAGATTTGGCGTTCCACTCACCAAAATTTTATATCCCGGACCTGCAGGAATAAACCAGTTCAGGTTAATAACATTTGCTCCGGTAGATGGAATATTTAATACAACCGATTTTAATTGCGTTGATGCGCGGTCCTGTAAAATAAAAGTTCTGTTGCCCGTCGTAGATGCATATACTTTTACCGAAACAAGAGTAAGGTCACTCACTGCGTCAAATTGCTCATACCATGTTGTGGATGGAGTAGAGGTCTGGTAAGCGCCACTGCCTATTGAATTATTTGCCGGACCTACGTGTACTGAAGTCCCTGTAGTTGTAACTTCATTTTCTACATAATAAGTTGTGGTGTTACTCAACGCCGGAGTACTATAAGATGTCCCTGAAGTCAAAGGAAGTACTGCACTTTGTGAGTCGTACCATTTGATTGTACCTGTTCCGCCATTGTTTGCATTTAAACTGGCCGAAGCTCCGCTACAAATATTATCTCCTGTAGTTACCGGCGCATTTGCTGCAGGTAATACTGAAACTACAAATGGAGCTGACGTCGCAGTTCCGCAATAATTAGTCACAGTACAGGTATATGAACCTGCGTTACTCACCGTAATACTTTGTGTTACACCTCCGCCCGGTGACCACAGATAGGATGAACCTGCTGTTGCGGTAAGGGTGATGTCGTCCCCTGATAAAATTGTCCCTGATTTATTTGCAGAAATTTTCATTACCGGTGACCCGGGTGCTGTTTGATTTGTAATATTCACAGGAACAGCAATTACATTATTGTTTTCATTTAACTCAATCATGTTCTGGTTGGGATCAATTTGAACCACAACGTAGTACTGACCATTGCAGGTTCCGGGTGGGATGTCTATCCACATTCCATCAAGTGACTGCGAGTACGTATCATAATATCCATTGGAAATTCCCTGCAATGTCGATGAACAACCATAGCCGCCATTACCGATTCCATAATTGGGAATTTGGGTAGTCGTCTTCGGATTATTATTATCGTCTCTGCAATAATTTGGATTACCGGTGCAACTTCCGATGTCGAGCAGACAAAAAGCGAGTTTAGTTCCCGTTCCGACAATGCTCCAGTTTAATGGATTGGGTTCTGCAGGATTCTGCAGACGAAGCGTATATATTCCCCAGTTATCCACGTGCATGTGTCCATGTGAGGGGTGATAAGTCAGTGTTCCGCATGGCACATCTGTATAAGACATTACATTTCCGTTCTTGTGATAGATACGTTGTGTTACAAAACGTTTTGGAACCCTTCCGTCAGGACAAAGTATTCCGGGATTTGAAAAGAGTGTATCTGTGCCACACAACCATTTACTTATTGCTCGTGTATCCAGCGGACCATAACCGATATTAGGCGTTGTACCCGTGAGACGCAACCTTCCATCATTCGAACCTTGTGATCCGCTTGCAGAATTTCCGGTCTGGGTATAAACAGTATACCCTCCCTGCAATGCATCTGCTGATGCTTTAATGTCGGGAAGTAGATCGCAATCAGTTCCACCTCCGGGAGGACAGATACAACCTGTTGCATTCGTAGATGTACAGCCCGTTTGTGCAATGGCAAAAATTGACAAACCCATAGCTGCAAGAAAACTGAGTAGTAGTTTTTTCATTTCATTAAATATTAAGTTTTGTAAATAATAAAGAAGCAGCAATCCCATTTACTGCTTCGTTCGTATCGCCTTTAGTGAATTTTACTTTTCGCTGAGTTTAAATTCGCAAGCAAGTTAATGATTAAAAGATGAATTCCAAGCAATCCACTAATATTATTTCCGGACGATTTGTTTGCCAATCAATGCCTGCCGTTTGCCAAGCAGTCGATCAATTCGGGAATAATATTTTTTTCTAGAAATTATAGTAAGCACGTAGTCCGGCTGCCTGCTGAAAAGAGGTTGTCGGTTCAGGACCAAGATTTACTTTTTCATAGCTCGGAGAATAAAGCATCTGAATCGTATACTTCGGATTCATAGTCAGGTTTAATCCGACTCCGGCAAAACCGCCAAACCCCCATCCTGTATAGTGCTCGTAAAAATTATTCGCCAGCCCCTGATAGTTCTGATCAAAATAGGTGAGGTCAATGTCAAGTGAATTTATCTGAACAAAGTTCTTTTCTACCCTCGCATTGTTCATACACAACCCACCCTCAATAAAAAAATTTGCTTTTTCATTGTTGCCGAGAATTCGACTATAGCCCAATTGAATCGCCATCCGTTGTTCCTGGCCAACGATTGCAAACTGATTCCTGGTCCAGTCAAGTGAAGTCTGATTTGTCGAATTATAAGTTTCTATGGTGAAGTTTCCGATTACCCTGAGTTTTGCAAAATTAAGATTGGAAATAATTGCCTGCTTCTTGTCAATACCATAATGAAGTGCAAGGCCGAATAAAAATGAAGTAGTATATTTTAAATTTACCGGCATGTAAGAATCATCAAGGAATCGCCAGTTTTCACTTGTCACACCCAAAGCAGATGCAATCCTGTCGGTGTATATATTAGGATTATTTTCATCAACAATTTTTTGCTTCATAAAACTTCTGCTGAAACTATTTTTATTACCATCGGCATCATATCCGTAACCATCATAAACATCGGTAGAATTTTTACCGGGGAAAAATGCACCTAAATAAAATCCGATATGAAATCCTTCAGCTCCTTTGTAAATAACTTCTGTAATGGATTCTTCGACGGACGTATCTTCCTGTGCCTTTATTTCTGAGTAAACCGGAATTAATAACAAGATGGAAGCAATAATTTTTAGAGAGATACTTGATTTCATGCGAACAAAAATATCATTAAATTAATAAACTCAATTAAGGATTTAAAATCACTACTGTCCGACTAAAAATAATTTTGCTTTGAAAGATTTATCGCTACGCTCTGAATGACAATGTTATCAGGTGTTTGCAAGGAGGGGGTTGGGGGGGGGGGGGGGGGGGGGGGGGGGGGGGGGCGCCCCCGCGCGGGGGGGAGGGAGATAAGAAAGATAAGGGGGCGGAGCGCGCCGAGGGGGAA
>JBBRAY010000051.1:0-24708 GCA_038206355.1 Bacteroidia bacterium | reverse complement strand
CTAAGTACTGTTCAAACTTTGGAAGAAGAAACTAAGGCTGGAGATTTCTCGATTACAACATCGCTTTTAAAACGTGTTTAGTAGGCCTTCGCCTGATTGCCAGCCTTAGATTTCTTTTTTTATATGCAAAGATATGAGTAGGCGGCTCCGTCACAAAATTATGACGGAGTGCGCCTCTCACTCCACTGTACGTACGGGTCGCGTATATGCTTACGACGAAGCTTCAGCATAGGCGCTACAGCGGTTCGTTGTTCCCGATAGCTATCGGGAGCGGGGCTACTTTGCAATAGTAATCGAGCATAGATTCATAGCCGCGTTTCGCTAATCTTTCCAAAGTGATCGTTGTAATAAGGATGGGGCTTTGTGCAATCGCCCAATGTCCCAGTCTCGACCTACTCCATGCGTTCGCCTTGCCACCGGAGATTCTCAGGCGAATAAGGTTCTTCCTTTTCCATTCAGGTTTCTTCTCCCTCATAGGGGCGGGACCAGATACAAAGGCATAAACGAATTCTCACCCAACTGTCCACGCCCTGAAGTTTGCCCCGCAATATTTATCAATCCCGGATAGATTCAAAGCTTTATCAGTCAAATCGGAAAATTGCAATTCCATAGAACAAATCCTTCGGAATCCTGCGGCTTCGTTCAACTAAATTTTCTCCGCAATTTTTGGCTCGGAGCTGCTGATGTATTCTTTTTTATAAATTGCGAATAAAATCCTTTAATGTTAGCAGCAATGCTTTGGCAACCCACACATTTGATACCCACGAAAAAATAATATGACATATGTGAAATTGATTTCAAAATTAGTATTTGTTATATGCGTGATAGCAGGTACAATTTCGGTTAATGCTTCTAATTTAGATTCTAAAATTAATCGGAGAATTTCCAATGCGCCAAATTCAAAGTGGAAAACATTTGCAAATAAATATGCGCCATATTTTACTTTTCAATATTCTTCTTCTTGGTTTCAAGTAGGACCTAACCTTTATGACGGTATCGTTGGACAACTTTTTTTTACTAACGATTCCGTATCAGATTATATGGATAAAACTAACGTAACAATTGCTTTTCACCAACAACAATTTAGCCTCATTCAATGGGCAGAAGAGAATTGGAAGCCAAATAAATGGATCACCGTAGCAGGCTGTAAAGCATTAGAGATATATTCCGTAAGTAACAAAACCGGAAAGGAAAATGTCACATTAAAAACACCCTTGGTACATATTCTTGTTTATTTTGTAGATAAGAAACATAATGGAACAATGGATATACAGTTCTCAACACCTGTTACCAATAAAGCAGAGGTTAGAAAATTTTATAAACTGCTATCTAGCTTTAAGCTTATTGAATAGAGATTGAATATTATAATAAGGTTTTTTCTAAAATTTAATTAAAGTAATCTAATCAATGAATTTGAAAGTCGATAACATAAAGCATCGTAGTCGCCAGCGCTTCCGGAAATAAACTAAAAGGCAAATAAATTTTTCGATTATGATCTACTCTCTGTTGATTGACCCGTGAGCCGTACCGGTAATGAAGTCGTTCTTTATATGGGTAAAGTAAACTGTTTCCTGAGCGGTGCATAATATAAATAGCTGTAGACATACCTTTTTGCGGTGAGGAAAAGGCATGGGTCATTCCTAACTGTAATTAACGGATAATAGTAAATGCCGCAAATGACTTTTTAATTCGTGATAATTAAATTTTGTAGCTTTGAAAAGCATAATATTGAAAAATACTGTGATTAAGAAAAGTTCCCTGAGGGTTTAGTTCAACAAAAAGCTAAGCGGCAATGCCTGGTTCCTGTTTCAAATTCGAAATTTCCGCTTTCCTTTCTATAATAAAGGTGTTCCATTTTTGTTTGTACATTTGATATCGGCACTGCAGTTATCCTTGATGCGAACGTTATCGGATAAGCTTGGATGACATAATAGCCTGAAACATCGAGAAAGGAATTTTCAACTTAAACAAAATGAGAAGACTTTTGATTATCATAATAGTTTTACACCCATTTCATTTTTGTCTCTCGCAAAATTATGAACAACCATCTATTGATTCTTTGATAAAATTAATTAAACAAGATACAGTCGCGACAACAAAAGCATTTCACCTAATTAAAATTAGCAATGAATATTTTCGTGTTGGTCTAAAAGACACCGACTTGCACTTCATTGGAGAAGCTTTGGAGTATTATACTAAAGACCAATATGATCTGAATTCCCTTCGTGGACAATCAGATGTCTCTTTTGGCTATTTAAAATTGTCGGTGTTAAGGTTAAAGGAACAAGAACAAAATATATTGCTTAATGAAAAAGAACTCGAATTAAATGAAAAGGAAAAGCGTATCCAATACCTTATTTTTTTAAAAACTCAGGAAGAATTAATTCATCAAAAAACAATTAGTGAAAAAACAAAACTGGAAAATGAAAAACACGAAGCACAAGTAAAATTGCTTTCTTTAGAAAAGAATTTTCAACAAAAAGAAATCAATAGACAAATAAATATGCGTAATTCATTCATCGCAGGTTTCGGAGTAATGTTACTCTTTGCGGGAGTATTTTTTATACAACGCAATAATATTAAGAAAGGTAAGAAACGTAGTGATGAATTACTGCTTAATATTCTCCCGGCCGAAACAGCTGAGGAATTAAAAAACACAGGTACTACCACAGCAAAAGATTTCAATCAGGTAACCGTGCTCTTCACTGACTTTAAAAATTTCACTGCAATGAGCGAGCGACTTACCGCACAAGAGTTGGTAAACGAAATAAATTTCTGTTATAGTGCTTTTGATAATATCATCACTAAACACGGAATAGAAAAAATAAAAACAATTGGTGATAGTTACATGTGCGCAGGAGGATTGCCCGTTGCCAACAAAACGAACGCAGAGGATACTGTAAGAGCAGCTATCGGAATTCGTGATTTTATGCTGAATGAAAAACAGAAACGAGAAGTAGAAGGAAAATCATTTTTCGAAGTCAGAATCGGTTGCAACACAGGTTCTGTTGTAGCAGGTATAGTTGGGATCAAAAAGTATGCTTACGATATATGGGGAGATACTGTAAATATTGCTTCACGAATGGAACGTACCAGCGAAGCAGGAAAAGTAAACATCAGCGGAAGCACCTATGAATTGGTAAAGAATAAATTCACTTGCATTCATCGCGGGAAAATTGAAGCAAAGAATAAAGGAATGATTGATATGTACTTTATTGAAAGTTGATAGCGCGAGTAGCACATCCGATAACATAAACCAGAGTAGTCGTCAGCGCTTCCGGACATAAACTACAAGGCAAAAACGTTTTTCGCTGATAATCTATTCTCTGTTGACTGACCCGCAAGACGTGCCGATCCAACTCATCCCCTGGGAATGCCGCACCGTTTATTTTCAGCACCTTTCAATCACCACTGCATACCCCTGCCCTACCCCAATACACATAGTTGCCAGCGCGAATCGTTTATTTTTTTCATGCAGTTCAATCGCTGCTGATAATAAAATGCGTGCGCCACTCATTCCAAGCGGATGACCTAAAGCAATGGCTCCTCCATTCGGATTAATTCTTTCGTCGTTATCAGCAAGACCCCATGAGCGCGTACAAGCCAGCGACTGCGCAGCAAATGCTTCGTTGAGTTCGATAATGTCAACGTCACTCCATTTTAATCCGGCCTTCTGAAGCGCACGGTTACCTGCTTCTACAGGACCGATACCCATGATGCGGGGCTCTACTCCGACGACGGCAGACGAAACAATTCTTGCCAATGGCTTCAAGGAATATTTATTGATTGCACTTTCAGATGCCAGCAACAAAGCTGCAGCCCCGTCATTCAATCCCGAAGCATTTCCTGCCGTAACAGTTCCATCTTTTCTGAATGAAGACTTCAGCTTTAAAAGCCCTTCCAGCGTTGTAGCAGGCTTAATAAATTCATCTTTGTCAAAAATTATCGCGTCACCTTTTTTCTGAGGAATAGATACAGCAATAATTTCCTTTGCAAACCTTCCTTTCATTTGCGCAGCTGAAGCTTTCTGTTGCGACCATAATGAAAATTTATCCTGATCGGCGCGTGAAATTTTATCTCTCTCTGTAAGGTTCTCCGCCGTTTCTCCCATTGCATCTGTGCCAAACATTTCTTTCATCTTCGGATTGACGAACCTCCAACCGAAACTGCTGTCGAACATTTGTGCATCGCGACCATAAGGTGTTGACGTTTTAGATATCACCCATGGACCACGCGTCATGTTTTCTACACCACCGGCAATCATCATTTCTGCATCACCGGTTTGAATTGCTCTGGAAGCAGCGACGCAAGCCGACATTCCCGAAGCACATAACCTGTTTACCGTTTCTCCCGGAACTGATATGGGTAAGCCAGCAAGCAATGAACTCATGCGTGCAACATTCCTGTTGTCCTCCCCTGCCTGATTTGCACAGCCGAGAATGACGTCACCGATTTCCTTTAAATCAACTGTTGGATTTCTCTTGACCAGTTCAGCAAGAACAATTGCCGCCAGATCATCTGTGCGAACAGAAGCCAAAGAGCCTCCGAGATTTCCAATTGGAGTGCGCACTCCGTTTATGATGTATGATTGTTTCATTTGAAGTTAAATTGAACGCGGATTTTTATGATGGTGATGATAAAAATGATGACGAGTTTTTTTAATACAGCGAAACTTCTATTGATGACCTATCCAACTGATCAGCATTTATCACCCCGAAATTTCGGGGTCAGCGTCATCCGGGTAATGGCTCAGTTTGGATTTTAAAGATTCCTCATTTCGTTCGGAATGACTGGATATAAATGATGTTTGTGGCGGAAGAGAAAATTTGCGGATCGGGGGCAAATTTTCTCTTCCGCCAACTTAATCAGCAACCTTATTGTCATTCCGAATGAAATGAGGAATCTCATAAAATGAGCCACTACTTTCAACTGTATTCTTTTTCTATTTAAAATATTCCTTCGAAGTACGATATACTGTTCCTTTAAAAAACCCCACTTTTTCATTTTTCTGATTCATGATTTCAATCAGGTAGGTCCCTGTTTTATTGGTCAGTGATAATTCATTAGCTGTTGCAGTCAATTCATCTCCTACTTTTACGGCCACAGAAAAATTAATGGAACAATCCAGCGCCACACTCAGTCTTCCGTAAGCATTCGAGGCAAATGCGAGGGCGCTATCGGCAAAAGAAAATGCAACGCCTCCATGAGCAATGCCGAATCCGTTTACCATTTCATCGCGCACTTGCATTTTCAAAATGCAATGTCCCTGTTCGATTTTAACCCGCTCTATTCCCAGCCACTGACTGAATTTATCGTTGTCATACATATAGTCAACAACTTTTTTGGCGAGGTCATTGTCTTTTTCTTTATGCATAGAATTTATTTTTCTCTTTCACCATTTTCTTTAACAGTACGCTTGGACGATACCGATCCTCTTCATATTCTTCTCTCATTTGATTTATTTCAGAGAGAATTTTTTCAGCTCCCAATTCATCGCACCATTGCAGCAAACCCTTTGGATAATTGACGCCTTTCGTCATGGCCTTATCGATGTCATCACGAGAGGCAATTTTGAGATATAAGGCATCTGCGGCTTCATTAATCAGCATGGATAAGACACGCATGAATATTTTTTCGCTGAGTATATTATCTGTAACCGATTCCGGCATCACACTTCCCTCCGCATAACCATAATATCCCTGTCCTGATTTCCTTCCAAAGCGTTTTGCTTCGAATAACCTCTTCTGTGTGAGTGACGGTTTGTAGCGCGCGTCATAAAAGAACTGGCTCCATACGGTTTCTGTCACAGTATAATTGATGTCGTTGCCTATTAAATCCATTAGTTCGAAAGGACCCATTTTGAATCCATGATCCCTCATGGCCCGGTCGATGGTTGCGAAATCAGCAATACCTTCTTCATAAATACGGATGGATTCTCCGTAATACGGTCGGGCAATTCTGTTGACGATAAACCCCGGAGTATCTTTTGCGAGTACTGCGGTTTTTCCCATACCGTCAATAATTTCTTTTGTTCTTGATTCAACTGCTGATTCGGTAGCAATACCTTTTACAATTTCCACCAGTGGCATCAACGGGGCAGGATTAAAAAAGTGGATACCGATCACCCGCTCCGGTTTATTACAAACAGATGCGATAGAAGTAACAGATAATGATGAAGTATTGGTAGCAAGGATACAATCGCTGTCCACAATTTTTTCAATGTCATTAAACAGTTTTTGCTTGATATCCAGGTTTTCAACGATGGCTTCGATCACCATTCCGCAATCGGCAAATTCGGCCGGTGCTGAGGCATACCTGATTTTCGAGAGAATGCCTGTTGCTGCATCTTTTGAGAGTTTTCCCTTTTCGATGAGTTTTTGCATGATATCCTCGTGACCCTTCTTTGCGCGCGAAACCATTTGAGGGTCAGCGTCAAAGAGAAACGTTTCATGTCCAGCAGTCGCAGCAACCTGTGCAATGCCGCTTCCCATGGTTCCTGCACCAATTACGCCTATTTTGATTTTGTCCATAGCTTATTTAGGGTGGTAAAAGTAGAATTTTTTAGGTATTGCGTCTTTTTATTTGGTGTATTGATGTGTGATGTTATCTTTGCCGTCCCAAAAATTAAAGCAGAAAATGGCAAATCACAAGTCAGCAATCAAAAGAATCCGTCAGACCGAGACCCGCAATGAGCGTAACCGCTATCAGCATAAGACCCTTCGTTCGGCAATGAAAAAATTTATGGCCCTCACTGAAAAAGGTGAAGCAACAAAACAACTTCCAACGGTTTCTTCAATGCTTGACCGCCTTGCAAAGAAAAGCGTGATACACAAAAACAAAGCTGCCAACCTTAAAAGTGAGCTGTCTTTACATGTGAATCATATCAAATAAAGAATCTATACAATTTTTCAGAAACCCTTCGGAATACGGAGGGTTTTTTTTTGACCTGATGCATGATGAAAAAATGCTGATATATTGGTTGTGGGTGAAATGCAAATGATATTTTTTTGCCGGGGAAAATTCTGAGCCCATATCAAAGGGATGAACCGATGTAATCAACATTAAGTTAAAAAAATAATTGCCACAGATTCTCAGATTAAAAACAATATATAAGGAATCTGATAATCCGTTTGGATCAGTAAAAGATAAAAGGCCGCGCTCACCCTTTCCCGATAACTATTTGTACCCTAAAGGGAAAAGCCTCGCACAATTCAATATATATAACAGATAATATTTATGGAACACATTACAATTAAATCATGGGCGGAGGAAGACAGGCCGCGCTCACCCTTGTCCCTGAAGGGGAATGCCCCGCACGTTTCAATTTATATAAAATATTTTTTTTATGGAACACATTACAATTAAATCATGGGCGGAGGAAGACAGGCCGCGCGAAAAACTAATGTTGAAAGGGAAGCATGTGTTGAGTGATGCAGAATTGATTGCTATATTGATCAGTTCAGGAAATGCAGAAGAAACAGCAGTAGAACTTTCAAAAAGGATTCTTTCGACATCAGAAAACAACCTCAATGAACTGAGCCGTCAGAGTGTTCATGACCTGATGAAGTTCAAAGGCATCGGAGAAGCGAAAGCAATTGCAATTGTAGCAGCGCTTGAAATCGGACGAAGAAGAAAACCTGAAGACAAAGTAATCCGCGGACAAATTACTTCTTCCAAAGATGCTGTTGATATTTTCCAGCCTTTACTCGGAGACAAGTCGCATGAAGAATTCTGGATTTTATTTCTCAACCGTGCAAACCACATCATCGGCAAACATCATGTTAGTACCGGCGGAATGACGGGAACAGTAGTTGACCCGAAAATGATTTTCAAGGCTTCACTTGATGCAAAGGCCGTTGGCATCATACTTTGTCATAACCATCCCAGCGGAAATGTGAAACCCAGTCAGCAGGATACAGACCTCACTAAAAAAATTGTGGCAGCAGGCAAACTTATTGAGATCGCTGTGCTCGACCACGTCATCGTTTCTGAAAGTGCTTATTTCAGTTTTGCTGACGAGGGAATGATGTAATGAGGTGAAGTTAGAAGTAAGAATTAAATTTTAATGGGTTAAATTCCAGATTAAAAGTCCACGAAGAAAATTATTGCTCCGTGGACTTTTCGATATTTATGATTTTCAATGGATGCTACTGCTTCATAACTTTTTGAATTACGGAACCATTTTTTGTTTCCGCTTTAACTATATAAAGTCCGGGTATCTGTTGGGTTAGGTCAATCATGACTTTACCATCTTCCGGATTCTCAACTCCGGTTATTTTTTCTCCGAGGATATTAAATACTTCAAGTCTTTCTATTCTGCTATCAGATGATTCAAAATAAAATACTCCTGAAGAAGGATTTGGATAAGCTGATAATCCTGCTGATTCATAATTTGATTTTGGTATTCCTACCGTACTTAAGAAACAAGGGTCAGCAGTAATACCTGCAACCCAGCCTGCTGCATGAAATGTGCCATTTGAAACAAAACGGAATGTGAAACTGCCGGTCGAATCCTGAGATGTAAATGAAATTGGACTAACGGTTCCTGACAAAGTTGCAAGTGGTGCTCCCGCAACACTGACGCCCTCATAAATTTCTAAATAGTCAGAAGCACTATAGGTTATAAACTTATTGAATGCAACCGTAATTTTTTCTGTACTATCAGCAGGTTTAATGGTTGTTACAGCATCCATTGCATCAATGTAATCATTTTCCGGCCCGCCTGCATCGTAGAAAAATCCTGATGTTCCTGATGGCAAAATATAAGTGCCTGGCAATGCAAAATTTTTGAATGAAGCATTTGATGAAATGACTCCCGACCAACCTGTTTGAGTATTATTTGTACTGCTGACAAACCTAAAAGTCAGACTCCCTGCAGGATTGGTCGCTGTAACAGGTCCGTATCCACCATTTTCAAATAAAGTTGCGAGTAACGTATCAGTTACACTGTTCCCATCACGAATTTCGAGATAATCAGCTGAGGCGTGAGTGGTGAAATAAGTAAAGTCTATACTAATTTTTTCTCCTGCATTAATCGGGGCAATAGTGGTTACTGCATCCATCTCATTGATGTATTCATAATAATTACCTCCGGCATCGGTAAAAATTCCGGAATTGACATAATACTTACCCGGCAATGATATATTTTTATGAGTGGTGTCAGTTGAAACTACTGCTGCCCATCCTTTACTCTCATTGTTCGAATTTGTAACAAATCTGAATGTAAGACTACCCGTTGCATTTGCGGCCGATGCTGTAATGCTTCCATAACCGCTTCCAAAATTTAATGTTGTAAGCAATGGATCAGTAATGAGTGCACCATCATGAATCTCAAGATAATCTCCTGAAACATGTGTCAAAAAGCTGGTAAATGAAATGGTAATCCTGTCGCCACTATTCTGAGGCTTTATCGTCGTTATAAAATCCTTACTATTTGAATAGTCTTCCTCCGGTCCTGATTCGTCATAATAAAATGCTGTGGTACCCGATGGTAATACATAAGTTCCGGGAAGGGAAATAATTTTGGGAACCGTATCTGTTGTAACAAGCGCAGCCCAGCCTTTTTCCGGAATACTGCCATCAGAAATAAACTTAAAAGTAAGTTCACCGGAATTCGTAGTCGCCCTAACTGTCCCATAAGCCCCGCTTTTATAAAATTTGCCGATCAATGGAGCAAATTCTGTAGGACCATCATAAACAAACAAATAATCATTCGCGCTATGCGTGCTAAAGAAAGCAAAAGACACACTGATTTTTTTTCCCGGAGTTGCAGGAACAAAAGTTTTAATACTTGTCAACTCGTTGTCTGAATAACTTGCATTCGCTCCGCCGCTGTCGTAGAAATATCCCCCATCCGTCGTATCTGTTACCGTCTGGTTCATTGTCATGTTATAAACCGGTAATCCTGCCGTTGTTACAAGATTTGCATACCATCCGTAACTGAATATAGTTGCATTGCTGACAAATCTAAATGTGAGGCTGCCATCGGTTGCAGTTGATGTAATTTCAAATCTATTTAATAATCCGGTGAATGTTCCCAATAATGCCTGCGTGGTATCATTGCCATTATAGGCAAACAAAGTATCTCCGGTTCCCAGAGAAAACATATGGAAAGTTGCCGTCAGTTTGTCGCTTGTATTAGCAGGATACACAGTGGTTTTCACCTTCTGGTTCGCACTGTAATTATTGTAACTTCCGCCGTTGTCATAGAAGCGGCCGAAATTTTCTACTTTAAATGATCCGTTTGCAATCATCGTGATGTCTTCTGGAATAAAATAATCGGTCGCAATGGACGCAGACCATCCTTCTGAATTCGAGGTCAGGTCAGAATGGAATTTAAATGTAAGTGCGCCATCCGGTGAGGAGGATCTAATAGTCCCATAATTGAATCCGGTAAGGGTTGCCAGCAGTGATGCTGTGCTTTGCGTTGTGCCATTAAAGACCTGTAGGTAATCTCCTGTATTCAGATTGAATTCATGAAAAGTAACACTGACCTTATCATTTGCATTCTCCGGCAAAAGTGTTACTACTGCGTCTTTATCATGTGTATAATTCATCGCAGGTCCGCCGTTGTCAAAAAATCTCCCTTTGGAAACTTTGAAAATTCCATCTGCAATCATGGTAATATCTTCTGGCGTATTATTTACTGATATGGTTGCAATCCATCCTGCTGCGGCAGCACTTGTTGCAGACTGAAACTGGAAAGTGAGAGAACCATCCGGTGCAGTTGAGTTAACCGTGCCTTTATTTTGACCGGTAATCCTTGCAATCTGATTCACACCTACTACAGGTCCGTTGAATACATAAAGATAATCCCCCGCAGCAATGTCAACAATATCAAAACTGATGCTCAACTTATCATTAGTATTGGTTGGGAACAGTGTTAATGTTGACTGGCTCATATTATCACTATAGTTCCCGGTGGCTCCCCCATTGTCAAAAAATTTTCCTTTGGAAACATGGAATGAGGTATTGTAATAGTTGATTCCGGTCAACATCGTAATTACATCAGGAACCGTATCCACAGAAATCGTCGCAGACCATCCCTGACCAGGTATAGTTGCATCAGACTGAAACCTGAATGTAAGACTACCATCCGGGGAAGTGGATTTGATGGTACCAAAATTAACCGTCCCGTTGAGGTTATTAATCAATGGCGCATTGGTATTCTTGCCGTCATAGATGTACAAAAAATCATTGGCCACCTGCGTATTGAATGAGTGAAAAGTAACGCAGATTTTTTGCGCCGGGTCAATCGGATAAAAGGTCAGCGTATCACTTTCATTATTCGGGTAGTTGGCAGACTCGCCTCCGGCGTCATAAAACTGGGCATAACAAGTTTTTATAGAATCGTTGTGCATATAAACAACTGATACTTGCTGTGCCTTGGCCGCGGCCATTGTCAAAAGCATCAGCGTCATTAATAAGGATAGATTTTTTTTCATGTCGGTATTGATTTATAGATTAGAGATGTACTTAATTAATTTCTTTGCAATAATACGGTCACACTAAAGGGTCAGCAACCGGCGTTTATTAATTGCATCGGTTCACTTATTCCTTGTTGCAATTCATTTATTATCTGTTTTGCAAAGAAAGGAAATTCGGGAATATTTATATTTTGCGGACAGTTTTTCCATACATAATCCTGAAATACATGAAGAAGCCCTATTTCATCGCATGTTTCCTGTTTTTATATCTAACGGGATTTGCAGAACAGTCAAAACTGGATTCGCTATTGACCTTATTGAAGCAGCATCCACAGGAAGATACGACACAAATAAATCTGCTTGCATCCATCAGCAATACTTATTGCGAAATTGATCCCGGGCAGGGTTTGATATTTTCAGACAAAGCGATTGCCCTCTCAAAAAAACTCGGGAATCAGAGAAAGCTGGGACTTTCCTATGCAATGAAGGGATTTAATTTTGAAGCAAACGGAGAGAATGAAAAAGCGATTGAGATGTTCCTGTTGTCGCTTACTGCACATGAAAGCATCAATAATAAACCGGCGGTAGGCAGGATGAGCCACAATATCGGCAATGCTTATTTTAATGTGTCAAATTTCAGTGAAGCCGTTAAATATTATGAAAAGGCGAAAAACATTTTTGAGGAAATGAAAGACAGCGTAAGCCTTGCCATAGTTTACAATGGTTTGGGTACTGCACATGAATACCTTTCGAACTACACTATATCAGTAGAATATTTCCTGAACGCACTGCAACTTTATCATCGAGCGGGAAATGAAAATCAGAATGGACTTACAGAGGTTTACATCAACCTCGGCAGTCTTTACCGGGAACTTTCGCTATTCAATACCGCGCTTAGTTACTATGACACTACTCTTTCTATTCACACCCGCAATGGAAACGAGCTTGGTATTTCCAATGTATATAATAGCATTGGAAATTTGTATGATGACATGGATGACCAGACCAAAGCGCTGGAATTCTACAATAAGTCTCTCGACATCAATAAATCACTTGGCAACGAACACGGTATTGCCGGCAACCTCACCAATTTGGGAGTGATTTATTCTTCTCAAAAAAAATATGCTATTGCATGGGATTATTTACAGCAGGCATTAAGTGAATTTGAACGCAGGGGAAATAAAAGCAGTGCATGCACCGTCTTAAATGAATTGGGAAGAATCTGCACCAATGCTCCCGACAGTTTTCTGCGAAACAGAAACATCCCTCCTTCCCAACGATACAACAAAGCCCTTACATACCTGAAAAAAAGTTTACGACTGGCTCAGGAAATTGAGGCCGTGAACCAGGAGACCTTTGCTTATGAAGCGCTCATCAAAACTTATGAAGCCAAAAAAGATATTGTCAATGCTTTCGAAGCAAGTAAACGCTACATCCATCTGCACGACAGCCTGATGAGTGATGAAACCAAATCAGAGATCACAAAAAAAGAGGGGCAGTTTGAATTTGACAGAAAAGAATCGTTACTCAAAACAGAGCATGAAAAGAAGGAGGCCCTCTCAACAGCCGAAATAAAACGACAGCGCGTCGTAAAAAATTCTGCCATGGGTATTGCCGCTGTCATTTTACTTGCAGCTTCATTCAGCTTTGTATTTTACAAACGCAGACGCGATGCGGAAAAAGAAAAAGTTGAGTCTGATTTCAAAGCCCGTGTTTCCGATACAGAAATGAAAGCACTCAGGTCACAGATGAATCCGCATTTCATTTTTAATTCTCTTAATTCAATAGCCGATTTTATTGCACACAACGATACCAAAGCCGCAGATAATTATTTATTAAAGTTTGCAAAAGTGATGCGCATGATCCTTGAAAACTCAGAACAAAAAGAAGTGAGCATATCTGACGACCTGAATGCCCTTGAATTATACATGCAGTTGGAATCTCTGCGGATGAAAAATAAATTCAGTTATGAAATAAAAACTGACGATGACATAGACCTTGAAAACACCATGATCCCTCCATTAATACTCCAGCCCTTTGTTGAGAACAGCATCTGGCATGGCATCTCAAAAAAAGAAGGGCAGGGTCATATCAGCATCAAGATTAAAAAGTCAGGAGACATGATAAAATGTATCGTTGAGGACAATGGCATCGGGAGATCAAAATCTGTTAGCTGGAAAGAAGAATCAGAAAAACAGGAAAAAAAATCTCTGGGAATGAAAATCACAAATGCACGCATTGAAATCATCAATAAACTGAAAGGATCAAAAGCAGGGGTAGAACTCTCTGACCTCACCGAAGGATTAAAAGTGGTAGTAAGCCTGCCACTGGAATTAAAATTTTGAGACAGAGCCATTTACCCGGGCAAAAGCAAAACAATTAATTCTTCTTCCTGCATTGTAATCTGACTCCCGCGGATTATTTTTACAACATGATCAGAACGATAATTGTTGATGATGAAGAGCATTGTATCAGCCGGCTGAGCGGATTATTGGACGAACATTGCAAAGACCGTATTCATCTGATGGATGCATTCCGGAATATTGAAGATGGGATGGCGGCAATAAAAAAGCTGCAACCTGACCTCGTTTTTCTCGACGTACAGATTCACGACAAAACCGGCTTTGATCTGCTGAAACAACTTCCGGAAATAAATTTTGATGTCATCTTTACGACTGCATTTGAAAAGTATGCCGTGCAGGCGTTTAAATTCAGCGCCATCGATTACCTGCTCAAACCGGTAGATGGTGACGACCTGACAAGAGCAGTAGAAAAAATCAGCGATAAAAATTCCAGGTCCTCTTCACCTGAAAAACTCGAAGTCCTGTTCAACAATCTCCAGGGCCAGTCAAAAAGAATTTGCGTACCCGTTATCAACGGATTGGTGTTTTTACAAGTCAGCGATATTATCCGCTGTGAAAGTGATATCAACTACACCACTTTTTATTTAAAGAATAAAGAAAAACTGATGGTAGCGAAAACATTAAAAGAGTTTGAAGAAATGCTCTCAGAATATAATTTTTTCAGGGTTCACAATTCGCACCTCATCAATCTTGCTTACGTAAAAAATTATGTGAAAGGCAAAGGCGGCTATGTGGTTATGGCAGATCATTCAGAGATTGAAGTTTCTACACGGAGGAAAGATGCGTTTCTGAAAAAACTGGCCGAAGGGTAATGAGGTACTAAGTACGAATGAATACGAATATACATATTTTACGAATAACGAATATACGAAGTGAGAATGACAAATGCTTACGAATGGGGAATTACTGAGGTTAATGGTAAGTGAAATAATTCATCTTTTAATGAACCATTCAACCAATCAACTTTCTTAACCAATCAACTATTCAACAGATCAACTAATCCACCTTCTCCATATCCTTGATCCCATCATAAGTAGGTTGAATCACCCATTTTCCCGTCTTGTCAATCATCCCCCATTTGTCTCCCTGCTTTGCTGCGGCGAATCCGTTTTTGAAATCGCGTACGCCATCAAACTGCGGCTGAATAACCCATACGCCTTTGTTATTGTAAAATCCTTTTTTCTTGTTTTTCGATCCATCACTAAGTCCTTCAGAAAAATCTCCCCAGGCATCAGCATCGCTCACATACATCACCTCACCCGATTTATTCACATAGCCCCAACGATCGCCAACCTTAACACGCGCAAGTCCGCTCTCTTTATCAAATTCTTTTCCTGCTGTGAATTGCGGTTTAATCACCCACTCCCCTTTCGGATTAATATAACCAAGCATACCGTCGGCAGCTTTTGCCCATGCCAAACCATTTTTAAAATATCCTACGCTTTGGTATTGAGAAGCAATGGCAATTTTACCATTTGTCCCAATGAACCCTGTCATCTTATCTGCTGTTTTGTAAGGTGCAAGCCCTTCTGAAAAATCTTTGATGTCAAGAATGTTCGCTCCTTCTACAGCAGTTTCCGATCCCTTTGTATCAAGGATGAAAAAATTTCCTCCGCTTTTTACGGCAGCATACCCGTCATTGAAGTCATTGGCGTCTTCATATTTTGCAGGTACCACAATTTTACCGGAGGTATTAACGTATCCCCATTTATCACCCATTTTAATCATGGCCAGGCCACTCTTAAATCCTTCTACGTCGAAACCCATTCCGTCACGGAGTTTAAATCCCTTCGCTTCGGTGGTGATTTTCTCACCCTTAGTATTAATAAAATAATATTGCCGCTCGGTCTGATCGTAAATGACCGCAAGCCCTTCGGAAGAAAATTTATAACACTTTGCATATTGTGCCGGAATAACCATCTCACCTTTCTGATTGGCATAACCCCACGTTTTACTTCCCATTGGTTTTACCTGCGTTAAGTAGGTCTGGGAAAAAGCGGTAAAAGCGCCGGTTAAAAAGAGCGCCGCCAATAATTGAATTTTCTTTTTCATAAGTGTATTCTTTTTGAGTTTGTTGGAATACACAAATATATTTTATTTTCTCTGAAAAAAATACCCCAAATGAAAATCCCTTAGCACACAGTTGGACAATAAGGAATAAAATTCATTTTATGTTTTGGCTTTTTACATGTCTTTGGGTCTTAGCGGCAATCACTTAAAAGCTGTCACGAAGCCTAAAACACAAATTTTCTCAGGAATATTAAAACTGAACAAATTCCAAAAAAATCTAAATGAATTGATCTTCCTTTTCAACCCATACCTTTAAAAGAACAAATATTTTTCAAGTTTATAAGGAATGAATTCAAATTTCGAAACCACAAATTCATAGTCGCTGAAATCACTGGGGAAGTCAGCTTTAAACAACCAGATATTCATAGAAAATTTTTCCAAGTTCATCCTAATTTTGTGGTGCGGCTTATAAGACCAGCTAGCATACTTAGAAAAAATAGTAGAATCATTCCTGCGGGTAACATATTCAGATTCGAAAGAAATCCGGTTTTTTTTCCAACTGATCACATGTCGGGTTTCCTTTGCTAAATCAGTTGTATAGCGATGAACATTTTCAGAAACATCAAAGGGTTGCAATACATATTGTGAATTGAGATTTTTTTCATTGCCCCATTTAGAGAACTCAATATCTATTTCGCGGTGATGGTACAGCGAATCATCATGGTCATAAGTAAAAAAACCAACCACCAGATCTTTATCCAGTTTCATTGGGTTCGGCTCAACCTGAAAAATATATTTTCCATATCCAAGACTTTCCACAATTCTTGCTTCTGCACAATACCACCTGCCATTCCTGTGCGTCATTCTGATGTGCATCCTTCCTTTCTCATCTACCCAGATATTATCCTTTCCTCCTGCAAAAAAATTTCTGCCCGGGCCTGTATGTCGTTCATTGCTTTCTTTAGTCACCCACTTGTACCCTGAAAACTCAAGTGTATCACCTGATGCATAATGATCAACCGGATTTTTTAAAACTGACATGGTATCTGATGGATGGACAAAAGACTGAAGCAAAACAACCAAAATAGTCATCATCATACCACCGCCAACAGCCAACAGCCATTTTCTTCCGTGAATTATATTTTTAATATCCTTCATTTGAATTAATCCTGGTGTGACCTCGGATGAAACCTGATAATTGCAGAGCGCAAAAAATCACGGTCGAGGTGTGTATAAATTTCCGTTGTCGTTATGCTTTCATGACCTAGCATTTCCTGAACAGCCCTCAGATCAGCTCCTCCTTCAATTAGATGCGTTGCGAATGAGTGACGGAATGTATGCGGACTGATTGATTTTTTCAAATTGATTTTTATTGCAAGCCGCTTTATGATCGTGAATACCATGACACGCGAAAGTTTCCCTCCCCTGTTATTTAAAAATACAATGTCTTCACTGCCGTTCTTTATTTCCTGCATCGCTCTTACTTCGGTAATATAAATGCGAAGTAATTTAATGGCAACATTTCCAATCGGTACTAGTCTTTCTTTATCACCTTTCCCCAATACTTTTACAAATCCAATTTCAAGATGAAGGTTTGAGAGTTTCAGATTCACCAATTCAGTCACCCGCAACCCACAACTATATAACGTTTCGAGCATGGCTTTGTTTCTCGTTCCCTCCTTACTGCTCAGGTCAATGCCGTCAATAAGGTTATTGATATCATTCACCGATAAAGTATCAGGTAATTTCCTCCCAAGTTTTGGCGACTCCAGCAGTTGCGACGGATCATTCACAATCAGATTTTCCATCACGAGGTATTTGAAAAAGGCTTTGATGCCACTGATGATTCGCGCCTGACTCGTGGCACTCATACCCAATCCATTGATCCATGCAATAAATTCCTGCAAATGATTGAGGCGCAATTCAGCGGGCTGAAGTTTCATTTTATGTATTTCAAGAAAGCTGTCAAGCATCGTGATATCATGAATATAGGCTTCTACGCTGTTTAGACTCAGCGACTTTTCCAATTTCAGATAACTTTTGAATCCCTTGATATAGCCAATCCACGACATCAGAAAAAATTTCAAACTACGAAAGCACAATTTGCAGACATTAGTCGTGCACAACGCCGGCACTTAAAAGATTTATACACAGTAGCTTTTGAATAAAATGGGTTTCTTTGCCCTGAATCTGGCAAACAATCGAAATAATGGAATAGCAATCCTGACATTTGATGCCTTTCATAAAAATATCAAATTAAAAAATGAAAATTATCATCATTAACGGCCCCAATCTGAATCTGCTTGGCAAACGAGAACCTGACGTATATGGATCAGTGGATTTTGAGATTTACTTTAAAGAGCTTCAGCAAAAATATTTATCGGTTACGCTTGAATATTTCCAAAGTAATGTCGAAGGTGAACTTATCAATAAACTACATGAAGTCGGTTTCAGCTATGATGCCGTCATTCTCAATGCCGGTGGTTATACGCATACCTCTGTTGCAATTGCCGATGCCATTGCTGCTATCAAAACACCGGTGATAGAAGTTCACATTTCAAATATTCATGCGCGGGAAGAATTCAGACATACCTCATTGATTGCAAAAAGCTGTAGAGGGGTGATTACGGGGTTCGGGCTTGATTCGTACCGGTTAGCAATAGAGAGTTTTGTGAAGTAGAGAATAGACAATAGACAATAGACAATAGACAATAGACAATAGACAATAGACAATAGACAATAGACAATAGACAATAGACAATAGACAATGAACAGCCAGAAACAAGTAGGCAATGGGCAATGCGAAATGTACAATGCACAATGAAGAATGAACAGCCGGTAGCAAGTAATAAATAAGTAAATTATAGTTGGCACTTGGCAATGAACAACCCACAGCCGGTCAATTACATGTAATATGAGGCAACTATTGAATAGCCGGTGGCTAGTGGCCAGAAGCTAGAAGCCAGACAAAAAATAATTTTTATAGAATTGAAAGAAGCAGAGAAAATTTCATTTAAAAAGAATATCGTTCAGTCGTGCAGGATCATTCTTGAAAAAAGAATTGCCGTTGCGCAACAGGCCATGCAGCAGGCGCAGGAATCGGCAAACAGCGAAGAGAAAAGTTCGGCGGGCGATAAATATGAAACCGCACGCGCCATGGGTCAGCAAAGCCGCGACATGAATGCGAAGCAGCTTGAAGAAGCCAATCGTGACCTGGCATTTATTCATCTCTTGCCGGTATCAAAAATTTTTAATGTTGTCCAAAATGGCAGTGTTGTCATCACCAATCATTTCACATTTTTTATTGCACTTGGACTGGGAATAATTGAAGCTGATGGTAAAAAAGTGGTGCTACTCTCCCCTTCAGCGCCCGTAGCCCGCATGCTCACAGGAAAAAAAGCAGGCGAACAATTTTTATTCAATGGCGTCAAAACAAAAATTATTGACATCTATTAAATCAATCTTTGATCAGGGCTCAGCGTTCTCTGCTGCATTTTTAATTGTTTCAAAAAAACGCTGCTCTGCCTTATAACCCAGGTTGGCGGCTTCCATCACGTCAGCATACGCTTCTTTATATAAGCCTTTATTGTAACGTGCAGATGCCCTGTTGTAATACGCTTCTGCATATTCAGGATTCAACTCAATGGCCTTATTGAAATTGATCAGCGCTTCATCGTAACGCTTGCTCAATGAATAGGCCCGGCCCTTTCCCATATAAATACGCTCATCACCGGGAGCAGATGTTTCAAGGTAGCTATAGTCGGCAATTGCCTTGTCATATTCGCCGGTCTGCGTAAAAGCAATACCCCTGTTAAATCTTGCGTCAAAGTAATCCGGTTTCAATTCAAGCGCTTTGTTGAAATCGGTTATTGCAACATCAAATTTCCCGCGAATGCAATAAACGATTCCCCTATTCACGTATGCATTCTCATACAACGGATCGAACTGAATGGATTTATTGAAATCGTCCAGTGCCTTGCCCAGTTCACCTCTTTCTTTACCGTAAATATTCCCTCTGTTATTCAGCGCCACACCTACATTCGGAAACTGCTCCAGTACATTGCTCCACAAGGTGATACTGTCCTTCCATACATCGCATCTTGCATATGTCGTTACTGAAAGAAATAAACAATAAGCACCCAGTACAACACCGGTAATGGTTTTTGCTGCCGGGTGTTTTGCAATCAATTGTTGTATCATCCATGCAACCACGAAAAAAAATCCGATGGATGGCAGGTATGAATAGCGCTCGGAGATGATCGTCGGGCCCACAGGAAATAATTGCAGCACAAGAAATATACAGGCAACAAAAAACCCTGCGCCGAATATTATCACTTTCGTTTTTTTTACGGAGCGGAGGATGAGGATCAGTAGTCCGGTAACAACAAATGGCGCGATGTAACAATAATATGGAAGGTGTCCGTCAATCCGGTGCGGGTACGGATAAAACGAAGAGAGCTGAACGGGTAAAATCAACTTGGCCACATAGGTAAGCAGGTTAAGGTTGGCGAAGAGAATCCGCTCAAAAAGGGTAAAAACATTCAACGAAACCTGACCTGTGGTTGACGCAGTATGCATTGCGATATATCCAAACAGTAATGCAATGGCAAAGAAGGGGACCTTCTCAAGCACAATCTTCGCACTGAATTTTCTTCCAAAATAATAATCAATGAGAATCAATACCGGCGGAAGAGATGATGCCATTGCCTTCGACATAATGGAAAGCACAAAAAGTAAAAATGCCAAGACGATGTATTTTATTTTCTGTCCGTCTTTTATATAGCGGATATACAAAATTAATGATCCGAGAAAAAACATGGCATACAACAAATCTTTTCGTTCAGCCGCCCATGCCACTGATTCTACATGTAAAGGATGAATGCCAAATAGCAATGCGGAGATCAGAGCAATAAAACTGTTTTCCGACATTAAAAAAATAAAACGATAAACAAGAAACGTAACCACAAGATGCATGATGACGCTGGTGGTATGATACCCTGCCGGATTCAACTTATAGAAATGGTATTCAATGGCATAAGAAAATATGTGCAATGGCTGGTAGTTCCCGAAAAAAACTTCTGTAAAAATTTTCTTTATGTTCTCTGCATTCAATTTTCTGATCAACGGATTGTCATTCAGGTAATGCGGATCATCCCAGTTGGTGAGCGCATTGTTCAACGTCGGAAAAAAAACAATAAACGTGAGGAGAAGGATGCAGGCAATCCAGAATAAATTATTCTGTTTTTTGTTTTGCAATAAGGCATTCTTTTGAACCGGGTTTTTTAATGCCGCTTCATGCTTTTTCCTTTTCTGATTTTTGTTGTTGCCCATAAGTAAATCCGAAGCGAATATAGGAATCAATGTTTCTACTTTTCACAGGCGACAGAGAAGAAATTTGACCGCTCCATTCACAGGATCAACCCCGATTGGTATATATTGCACCGGCTATGATTGAACGGCTGAAACTAAAATCTGCATCATTGCTTTACAGGTATGCTTTTCCGCTATACCGAAGGATGTATTTCAGATTCAAGTCAGGAAAAGACAAACACCACCTTCAACTCATGAGGAAATTCATCAGTCCCGGAGGTGTTGTATTAGACGTCGGAGCGAACATCGGGTTCTTCTCCAATTTTTTTTCCGGTGTTGTTGGTGCATCAGGTCAAGTACATAGTTTCGAACCCGATAAAATTAATTTTCATCATTTGCAAAATGAATTGAAGAACTGCAACAATGTAACACTGATACAAAAAGCTGTAGCAGAATCTTCAGGAACATTGATGCTCTATACATCTGATTTACTCAATGTAGATCACCGTACCTATGAACCGGAAAACTATAAGGATAAATATTCCGTAGAAAAAATTTCCATTGATGACTATGTTGCAGGGAAATTCAACGTTGATTTCATCAAGATGGATATTCAGGGCTTTGAGTTGGATGCATTGAGGGGGATGTCAATAACGCTGAAAGAAAATCCTGACATCATTCTCTTTATTGAATTCTGGCCTTATGGATTGCAGAAAGCAGGAAGCAGTGCAACGGAATTATTCGATTTCATCACAGCACTCGGATATAATATATTTAATGCCGATGCTGACGAAATGATTTTGATGAACAGGAAAAATGCAGTAGAAATGAAAATTGAATATTTTACTGATTCAAATGTAATTTTATCAAGGCGGGACTTATTATTAAACTTGTAAACTTCAGCAACTACTCTTTTGCGCTACCTCAACTACTTCGAAAACCTTGCCCCTAATCGTGTTCGCGACCGTAAAAGCCATTCCTACTACTGGAACAGCATTACGCGCTATTGCAATTATTTTTCGCACGATGAAAATTCAGTGCTTGAAATCGGTTGTGGTACCGGCGAACTGATTCATGAGATCAAAGGAAAAAGAAAGGCAGGAATTGATTTCAGTAGCAAGATGATTGACATTGCCGCATCTCGTTTCCCTGAAGTTGAATTCCACACCATGGCCGCAGAGGATATTCAGCTCAATGAAAAATTCGACCTCATCATTTTATCCAACCTGATCGGATTTGCGGATGATGTACAGTCTGTATTTCAGCAACTGCATAAGGTTTGCCACCCGAATACAAAAATCATCATCACCTATTATAATTTTCTCTGGGAACCGCTCGTAAAATTTGCAGAGACGATTGGCATCAAAAGAAAAACGCCCAACCAGAACTGGTTGCTTCAACAGGACATCAGAAATCTATTGTCACTTTCAGGTTTTGAAACCTACCGAACGGTGCGCACCATGATGTTCCCGTTTAACATTCCTCTCCTCTCCCCTTTTCTGAATCGTTTTCTTGTCAGGTTACCGTTGTTTCGTTTGTTATCCCTGAACTTTTTTTCATTTGCGAAACTTATTCCAGCGAATAATGAAAACGTAAATGAAAAATTTACTGTCTCGATTATTATTCCTGCGCGCAATGAAGCGGGCAACATTGAAAATGCAATTACCCGTTTGCCGCAATTTGGAAAAAGTCAGGAAATTATTTTTGTCGAAGGTAATTCTACAGATAATACCTGGGAAGTGATAAATGAAGTACAGAAAAAATATGCTGCAACACATAACATTAAAATCACGCAGCAGGCAAGCAAAGGAAAAAATGATGCGGTGAAAAAAGGATTCGGTATGGCAACGGGTGATGTACTGATGATACTGGATGCCGATCTCACGATGCCGCCTGAAGAGCTGCCGAAATTTTATTCGGCCATTGCATCAGGACAGGGAGATTTTATTCATGGTTCGCGTCTGGTTTACGACATGGAAAGCGGAGCCATGCGATTGCTCAACCTTTTGGGAAATAAATTTTTCTCCTTTGTATTTTCATGGATGCTGGAACAACCCATTAAGGATACGCTGTGCGGCACAAAAGTTATTTTCAGGTCCGACTATAAAAAACTCGTGAGCAACCAGGCCTTCTTCGGGAACTTTGATCCCTTCGGTGACTTCGACCTCATCTTCGGTGCATACAAACTCAACCTCCGCATTCTTGAAATCCCGATCCGTTACCGTGAACGTACCTATGGCAGCACAAACATTTCACGTTTTAAAAACGGACTTGTGTTACTGAAGATGTGTTTTTTCGCTGCGAGGAAAATAAAGTTTGTGTGAGAGTAGTGTATTCTAAATTTCCGATATAGCAGAAAGCTGTAGTTAACCCCCTTTCATCCTGTGAGTGGATTTAATCAATAAGAGATTTGTCCAATATATTCCACAAATAATTCTACAAGCGTCTGTCAGAATAGTTTTGACTTCCACTTTCTTTTTGTGCAAATAATGAATTTGTAAGCACAAACAAAAACAGACCATTTTCCTACAGAATGTTTCTGATCCTTTGCTAACAAGAAACCTGCGACTCTCTGTTTACTTCTCTATAAGCGTGATATAAGGCATGCGGTCTTAATTTTTAGTTCGACTAACAATTAATAATACACTATGAATTCCAAAGGCAAATTATTCTGTGGACTGGCAATCCTTTCAATCGGATTTTTCTCCATCAATACGGGTGCAAATGCATGCACCACGCCAACAAGTTTAACAACGACTTCCATTACCTCCACTTCAGCAAAACTGAACTGGGGCACTTTGTCTGATGCTGTGAGTTACTATGCCAGGTACAGAAAAACAGGTACATCCACATGGACTTCTGTAACGGTATCCACAAATTATTTAAATGTAACCGGACTTACTGCCGGCACATCTTATGAATGGAGGGTACGCAACAACTGCATTTCAACGACCTCTGCCTATAGTTCTACTATTGTATTCAATACGAGCTGTGATGCGCCGGTCGGATTGTCGACATCAGGTATTACCGCTTCATCGGCAACGTTGAATTGGGGAGCTACGGCTTGCGACAGTTTTCTGGTGCGCTATTATAAAACATCCGTTCCAAATACTATTTATTACAAGACCATTAAACCGGGAAATTCCACGACGACAACATTAACCGGGCTTACAACTGGAACAAATTATTCCTGGCTCATCAGAACATATTGTGTAAGTGGTCAATCAGGAAACTACAGTTCAACACTTACATTCAATACAACAGGTGGAACTTGTTCGGTTCCGACAGGATTGGCTACTGCATCAATCACTACAACAGGTGCAACGTTAAGTTGGACTGCTGTTACAGGTGCACTAAGTTATAATATTCAATACAAACTAAGCAGTGGCTCTACGTGGACTTCAACAACAACAACATCTGCGTCTAAAGCGTTGACAGGACTTTCATCTGCATCTGCCTATCAGTGGCAGGTAGCAACAGTTTGCAGCGGTGGCACATCTGCCTGGACTTCATCTGCAACATTTACAACACTACCGGCAACGTGTTCATTTCCGACAGGATTGAATTCTGCATCAGTCACATCAACAGGTGCGTCGTTA
>JBBRAY010000050.1:0-28990 GCA_038206355.1 Bacteroidia bacterium | reverse complement strand
ATTTTCAGGATGTCCTTATAGGTAATGAGCCCGATGAGTTTTCCGCCTTTATCAATGACGGGAAGTTTTTCAATTTTATAGTTTTTGAGAATATTCTCTGCCTCCATCAGATCCTTCATACCTGTGGTGGTAATCAGGTTTTCTTTTGTCATGATTTCCGCAATGGGACGATTCGGATTTTTCTCAAACCGAAGGTCACGGTTGGTAATGATGCCCACCAGTTTGTGCTTGTCGTTGATCACAGGAATCCCACCGATCTTATGCTCATGCATAATTTTCAAGGCATCCCTGACCAGCGCATTTTCAAAAAGGGTGATGGGATCGTGGATCATGCCGCTTTCCGACCGTTTCACTTTTTTCACTTCAGCCGCCTGGGCTTCGATGCTCATGTTTTTGTGGATGATACCCAGTCCCCCCTCCTGCGCCATTGCAATGGCCATGCTTGATTCAGTAACGGTATCCATCGCGGCAGAGATGACGGGCATGTTGACTTTAATACGGCCGGTGAGCTTACTGGCAACGTTCACATCACCCGGAAGAACTTCCGAATAAGCGGGCACAAGCAATACATCATCGTAGGTAAGGGCTTCGCCGAGGAAGCGGGAGGAGGCAACTTTCATAGTGGATTGGCTTCAAAAAAAGTTGCACGCGAATGTACAGGTATTTTCGAGACTGAATGAAAGTCTGTAAAATATCTGCAGGAAATTAATAATTAGATAATCATACAAGCCCCCACCGTCTCATTGGTTCCCTCATCAATTAATATCAGACTTCCGGTGGAGCGATTCCTGCGGTACTCATCAAAAAATAATGGCGCAGTGGTGCGTATGTGTATGCGGCCGATGTCATTCATCTTAATTTCTTTGTCATTCTCTATGCGGTGGAGGGTGTTGATGTCCACTTTGTAACGGATTTCCTTTACAATGCATCGTGCCTCCTTAGTGGTATGTCGAATGGTGTACTTTCCCTTGAGTTGTAGCGGTCTTTCATTCAGCCAGCAAACCATCACTTCTATGTCCTGCCCCACTTGTGGAATATTATTTTCACGCACAATCATATCTCCCCGGCTGATGTCAATTTCATCGGTAAGGCGAATGGTAACTGACATGGGAGCAAAAGCTTCGCTCACTTCTCCTTCAAATGTATCTATGGATTTAATGGTAGTGGTAAATCCCGAAGGCAAAATCATGACCTTGTCGCCGGGTTTGTAAATACCGCCTGCGATCCTGCCCGCATAACCGCGGTAGTCGTGGTGTTCAGTCTGCTGCGGCCTGATAACATACTGCACAGGAAAGCGACAGTCAATGTGATTGTGGTCGCCGCTTATGTGTACGTTTTCGAGTACATACATCAAAGTTGTTCCATGGTACCAATCCAAGTTCGTACTTCTGTCAACAACGTTATCCCCTTTCAATGCGCTGATGGGAATGTATTGCACATCATGAACATTAAGTTTTGAAGAAAAACTTTTGAACTGATCTATGATTTTATCATACACTTCTTTGGAGTAATCAACGAGGTCCATTTTGTTTATGCAGACAACGATATGCGGTATCTGCAACAATGAAGCGATGAAAGTATGGCGGCATGTTTGCTCTACCACACCTTTACGCGCGTCAATTAAAATGACCGCAAGGTTGGCTGTGCTGGCGCCCGTGACCATGTTACGCGTGTACTGAATATGTCCCGGCGTATCGGCGATTATGAATTTTCTTTTCGGCGTAGCGAAATACCGGTATGCAACATCAATGGTGATACCCTGTTCTCTTTCTGCGCGTAATCCATCGGTAAGCAATGCAAGGTCCACGTAATCGTGACCTTTTTGCTTACTCGTAAGTTCAATGGCTTCCATCTGATCTTCAAAGATGGACTTACTGTCGTAGAGCAACCTCCCGATCAGTGTGCTCTTGCCATCGTCCACACTACCTGCTGTTGTGAGGCGGAGCAATTCCATATTGAAGTAACTGTTATCCTTCGTCATAATTTCATCTCAAGACTGATTCATACTAACGTCATTTAGCGGCAAGAAAATTACCATCAAAAATATCCTTTCTTCTTCCTGTCCTCCATTGCCGACTCAGATCTTTTATCATCTTGCCTGCTGCCGCGTTCTGTTACCCTGGATGCTGCAACCTCTGCAATGATATCATCAAGCGAAGATGCCGGTGAAATAGCAGCGCCGGTGCAAGTCATGTCGCCAATGGTACGAAAACGGACCTGCATCATTTCTACTTTCTCCTCCGGTTTCATCATCATAAAATCCGAATATGCATATACTACACCGTCTCTTACAAAACATTTTCTTTCGTGGGAAAAGTAAATGGAAGGTATTTCAATTCTTTCCAGTGCGATGTATTGCCATACGTCCATTTCTGTCCAGTTGCTCAAAGGGAATATTCTGAAATGTTCACCATGATGTTTTTTTCCATTGAACAAATTCCACAATTCCGGTCGTTGATTTTTCGGATCCCATTGTCCGAATTCATCCCGGTGTGAAAAAAATCTTTCCTTGGCGCGTGCCTTCTCTTCATCCCTCCTTGCGCCACCCATCGCTGCATCAAATTTGAATTCTTCGATGGCATCGAGAAGGGTGATTGTCTGAAGTACATTTCTGCTTGCACTGATTCCTTTTTCCTCTATTGCGCGGCCCTTATCAATAGACTCCTTCACACTTCTTATAATGAGTTGCACATTAATTTCCTTTACCCACTTGTCGCGGTAGGAAATCGTTTCGGGAAAATTATGTTCTGTATCCACATGCATCAGTGGAAAAGGAATTCGTGCCGGATGAAAAGCTTTCCCGGCCAGGTGTGACATCACGATTGAATCCTTTCCTCCGCTGAAAAGAAGGACGGGTTTTTCAAACTGCGCAGCCACTTCGCGAATGATATAAATACTTTCGCTTTCGAGTTCCTTCAGATGTGAGAGGTTATAACCGGGCATCATTAGTCCAGTTCAATCTTCGGTTTTATTAACCTGATTATTTTTTCTGCCGCCTGTTCAACGCCCATCTGGTCGCTTCTGATTTCAATATCCGGACGGTTAGGAATTTCAAACGGTGAATCAATCCCGGTAAAATCTTTGATCTCCCCTGCCCTTGCTTTTTTGTAAAGGCCTTTGGGGTCGCGCAATTCACATATCTCCAACGGACAGTTGATAAAAATTTCAATGAAGTCTCCTTTTGAGACAAGACTTCTTACCATGTCTCTGTCCGACCTGAAGGGTGAGATGAAAGCAGCAATCACGATCACACCTGCATCTAAAAATAGTTTGGCAACTTCTCCGGTGCGTCTGATATTTTCGGTTCTGTCCTCATCGCTGAATCCAAGATTTTTATTCAGTCCGTTGCGGATATTATCACCATCAAGGATGTAGGTTAAGAATCCTCTTTCATTCAACATTTCTTCCACCCTTCCCGCAATGGTACTTTTACCTGAACCGCTGAGGCCGGTGAACCAGATAATTTTTGAATTCTGCGCAAGGAGTTCCCTGCGGTCGTTCATGGAAATTTTATGTCCATGTGGGACTATATTTTTATCGGCTGTCATAAATAGGCGACAAATATAATAGTGTACGCAAAACGTACCTAATTGATTCCATCTTCCGGAATCAAGAACGGAAAATTAATTCATTTGCCGGGTATTCAATTCACCACAAACCTGTTGTAAGCTGATTTATCTCCTTTAATTATCCTCAAGGTATAAACCCCCTTTGTCAGTCCCGTAAGATTTAAATTAACCACAGTAGAACCTTCCATCGCAACCCCACTTCTTGCGAGAACCGTTTCGCCGATCATATTTATCAGTTGAATATAATATTTCGTTCCTTTCTCTGATAAAAACTGAACCATTGCATCATCCATTGCAGGGTTGGGATAAATGGTAAAACCAAATGATCCATCAGGGTTCATTGCACGGCAGTTAAATGCTGTCACCAACGAGCGGGTTCCTCCTGATCCACATGCGTTTTTTGCTTTTACGCTCACACTGCCGGCCGTTGCTCCGAAATTTATATGAACAGAGGATGCTGTTGTTACCAATGAATTTCCGGACGAAGTGACTACTCCATCATTGATAGTTGAACCTGCCGGAACCGTCCAGGTATAAGCTGTCGCTGTTGCAACAGGTGCAATTGAATATGCGACATTTTGTTGTCCTGAACAAACCAGGGCTGAGCCGGTAATTGTACCCGGCGTAACCGGGGCAGCATTGACAGTGAGATTTCTAGTAGCACTGCCACCGCAAGAATTATTTGAATTGACTTTAACAGTACCTGAAGTAAATGAAGGGAAAGAAATAGTACAGGATGTCCCCGAAGGCGTTACAACAGATCCGGGAACAGTGCATGACCAGGTATATGAAAGTGCATTGACAACAGGTGAAATATTATATGTATTTATGGCATTGCAATTTCCATAAACTGAACCTGTTATAGCTCCCGGTACTGCAGGCACTGACAAAATTGTCAAAGTACGTGCAGCACTGGCACCACATGCATTATTTCCAGTAACGGTTAAAGATCCAGATGTAAATGATGCTGAAAAATTCAGCGTCACTGAATTGGTACCCTGACCGCTTGCAATCGTTGCATTTGAAGGGGATGTCCAGTTATACGTTACACCGGCTACGTTCGTAACCGAATAAGTTCCAACAGTATTCGCACAAACAGCACTTGACGATCCGCTGATAGCAGCAGGTGTTGAGGGTTTGGATAAAATAGTCATTGCCCGTGCACCGCTAGTTCCGCAACTGTTTGTTGCTTTTACTGACAAGCTTCCGGTAACAAACAGTGAAGAAAAATTAACTACAACTGAATTGGTACCCTGACCACTTGCAATGCTTGCATTAGCCGGAGCAGTCCACACATATACAATACCGCTGACATTTGTTACTGAGTATGCTCCTGTGCTTCCCGCACATACAGCGGTTGCGGCGCCTGCGATCACACCGGGCGTTGATGGAACATTCCGGCTTATAGTAAGTGTTCTTGCCGTACCTGTTCCGCAAGCGTTACCTGCTGTAACACTCAACGTACCGCCAACAATAAATGTATTGTCGAAGGAAATGGTAACAATCCTTGTCCCGGCCCCGCCTGTAATATTTGCACCTGTCGGTGAAGTCCAGTTATAAATAGTTGCGCCACTCACAGATGCGACAGTATATGTTCTTACATCTCCGGGACAAACTTTGGCGGATCCGCCTGACACACTGATAGAACCCGGTTGGGCAGGTGCGGTACAATTGGTCACGTTGGTGAGTTGGGATGAAGTGTTACTGCATCCATTAATATCTGAATATGTATAGGTAATGGAGTATGGGCCCCCAACACCTGCAGAGGCAGGGCTGAATGTAGCGGCTGAAATCCCCGGACCGCTGAAACTGCCTCCAGTAGGAGAACCCGTTAAAGTTACTGCGGGTGCACTTACGTTATAGGATGAAGCAAGTCCGCTAAAGGAAACTGATGGCAGCGCATTCACGATAGTTGTTGCTGATGTACTGCCGCTGCATCCGTTTGAATTAGTAACGGTAACAGAAAAAGTACTCGCTGTGGATACACTGATTGATTGTGTGGTAGCACCTGTTGACCAGTTGTAACTGCTGAATCCCGCACCCGCATTCAATGACGTGGAGCTACCAGAACAAAATGACAGGGTTCCACTTATGGAAGGAGATGGATTTGAATTAATTGTAGTTGTTGCCGATGAACTTCCGCTGCAACCATTTGCATTGGTAACGGTCACAGAAAAAGTTCCTGCTGTCGAAACACCGATTGATTGTGTAGTCGCACCTGTTGACCAGTTGTAACTACTGTATCCCGCACCTGCATTGAGCGTTGTAGAACTGCCAGAACAAAATGTCAACGAACCTGTAATGACAGGCATAAGGCTTGCACTCATTGTTGTTGTTGCTGATGTACTACCGCTGCAACCGTTTGCATTGGTCACGGTCACAGAAAAAGTTCCTGCTGTGGAAACGCTGATTGATTGTGTAGTTGCACCTGTTGACCAACTGTAACTGCTGAATCCCGCGCCAGCATTAAGTGTGGTCGAACCTCCGGAACAGAATGACAATGATCCGCTAATGGACGGTGATGGATTTGAATTTAATGTTGTTGTTACAGATGTAGTTCCACTGCATCCGTTTGCATTGGTAACGGTTACAGAAAAAGTACCTGATGTTGAAACACTGATTGTTTGTGTAGTCGCACCTGTTGACCAGTTGTAACTGCTGTACCCTGCTCCCGCATTCAGTACCGTTGAATTTCCGGAACAGAATGACAAAGTTCCGCTGATTGTAGGTGCCGGAGCCGAAAGGATCGTGGTTGTTACACCGGTTGAATTGTTACATGAAAATGGAGTGGTAACTGTTACGCTGAAAGTCGCACCGGTTGAAACACTTATGGACTGGGTAGTTGCACCATTCGACCACTGGTATGCATTACCTGAAGGTCCCGCTGTTAAAGTTGTTGAACTGCCTGAACAAAAAGTAGTGGTTCCTGAAATGGTTGCAACCGGGGAACTTGAAACAAAAATATTTAAATTGGATGAAGCCCCGGAACAATTTCCATTTGATCCATACACCGAAACGGTACCATTGAGATCAGGTTGACCCGGAGGAAATGAAACAGAAACGGTAGCAGTTCCTTGCCCTGATAATATAATACCCGGTGATGACACTGACCAGTTGTAGGTTGCTGCATTCGCAATTGCCCCAACTGAAAATGAGACAGGAATATTTGCGCAGAAGCTGGTGAATGGTGCATTGATGACACCTGCTGCCGCAACCTGTCCGGTAATTGACAGGTTTGCTCCATTGTCGCTACCGGTAACCACAGGGTTTGAACTAACAACCCTTATCCTATAACCACTTCCTGTAACTGTGCCGGCCGGAATACTTGCTCCAATTATTCCGGATGAGGTTCCTGATAATGTTCCGATTGCCACAGGGCTGACAAACGATCCTGATGAATTCGAAAGCTGTGCTGTAAAAACATTCCCTGCATTGGCAGTACCGGTTGTGGTGAAAGAAATATTTTTTGCATCACCAGCACAATAAGATGCCGGCGTAATGGAAGTTGTAGAAATGGCAGTAAGACCCGAGCCGGCAGTGATTGTAAAATTCACATTACTCATGTCAAAGAAAATATTCCCTACACCCTCAACTTTTATTCTCGCTGTAGTTGAAGCAACATTTGGAACCGTAATGCTTTCACTTCCGTCATTGGCAGTACTTGCAAGAAGAACAGTGGGAAATGTATTTCCTCCATCGGTAGAAAGGGAAATTTTCACATTTGCACAATTCACTCCCCCGCCTGTTGTACCGCTCACATTCCATGTTACGTTTTGAGAGGATCCACCTGACCAGGTTACCGCTGTATTTGGCGCTGTAACGGCGAATGCGCCGCCCGTATTGGCCACGGTAATTGTTACGTTCACGTCAGGATGCATCACTCCACCTCCACCCATTTTATTGTCGCGCGCAGTAAGTCTGAACTTCAACGATCGCGCCTGATTCGGAAGCCATTCTCCGACTGATGCGGTGTTGTTAATAATGGACGTGAGATTTGGAAATGTTCTTGACGGCGAGGCAACCGGACTAAATGGTCTGAACTGTGGCGCAGTTGTACTTTGAACATTCAATCCACCGGCTGTACCTAGGTCCATCTCTTCCCATGAATAGGTGAGCGGATCACCGTCGGCATCCGTCGCAGCGCCTGTTAATACAAATGGTGTCGAGATTGGAATTGTATAATTTGCACCTTGTGAGGTTACACTCGGTGGCGTATTTCCTGATGTGGTAATTGCAGCACAAGTATTTCCGTTTCCGGTGGTGGAATAATTTACAATTTCATCGAAGCTATAAGTATGGAAATAAGCTATGCTGTGTGCAGCCAGATCATCAGCTCCGCAAATTCCGGCATATGCCATAATAGTAATTCCGCTGCCGGGTTCATAAGCTGCAGATGACGATCGGTTACCTCCGCCACATGAACCGGTGGTACTGTTAAATGTATGATTGCCTCCAAACTGATGTCCCATTTCGTGAGCTACATAGTCAATGTCATACGCATCGCCTACTGGATTAGAAGACCCTGTAACACCACGGGCTTTATTCGATGATGAACAAACGCATCCAAGGTAAGCAACACCGCCTCCCCCTGTGCTGAACACGTGGCCGATATCATAGTTTGCCGAACCGATCACATTGGTACATGTAGTCTGATTTTGTCCAAGCATGGTGCTGCCATTGCCATTGGTATAAGGATCGGTAGATGAATTGGTGTAAACAATGGAGCTGTTATTTGCAATCAGCGTGAGACGAATGGCAACTTCCGTTTCATATACACCATCAACGCGGTTGATACTCGTTACAATTCCTGCCATCGCTCCTGCAACTGTTCCGCCTTTGGTTGCTGCATATTCGCCTGTACAAGCAAGGGCAAGGCGATAGGTACGTAACTGCGCACCTGCAACTTTCTGAGAATACAAATTCTGAGGAATTAAATCGCGGTAGTCGTCAACATTACTTCTCCTCGCTCCCGTTTCGCAAACAAAATTTACAGCCGACGGGAGATCTTTCTTATAATAACAGATGTAATCGCTTGTTGTATTTTCACAATAAGGATCTATCCAGACACTTCCACCCGGTGAAAGGACCATGGCATGAAATCCAAGTGGCGTCATGTCCAGGCGGATGCTTGCATTCGGTTCATCAATACCCTGACCGGCATACGTTCTAATATCCGGAAACTGAGCAGCAAGATCGGGATGCATAACCGGTGTTTCCCATATGCGAAAATGACTTGTACTACCATCAGGCATAGGCATTTCAAAAATAACATTGCTATTCTTCATACTTGCTGCGCTTTCCAGTGGCGCGTTGCTGAAAAATTGCATTGCCGAATTCTTATCCAGATGAAGGGTTCTGTAATGTTTTGGGAAAGTATAGCGCTGCCCCGTAACTTCAATTTCATTTTCAGAAATGTCATTTAAAAACGTTGGAGTTGATTGTGCAATTGCAGTTGCTTGCAAAAATAAAATCAAAGCTGAAGCAAACAGCCCGTTACAGCCGGTGAGCGTAATTAATTTTTTCATTGGTAATTATTAAATTGTTGAATTGGAATCGCAGGTATTTCTCAGGCAAATCTACATTAAAGGCTCTATGCCCAAAGAAATATTTGCGCAGAGATAAAAGGAAATATTGGATATTATCTTAATTTTATAGGGGGCTTGGTGAATTTCATATTTATCTTGGTAAAATCAATAGACACCTATGCTTTCTCTTAAAACTTAAATGCCAATCGGATGCCATGTCGTTTTTATCTCCTGCAAATCCATGATAAAGTAAGGGCTTTGAGACTCCCTATTCATCCAGTCCTTTTTTGAATGAACGACTACGCGCTTAACATTCAGCGCTGCATTTACCTGAATGGTTTTGATTTCCTCTTCGTTTTCGTTGCAATATACAATGGCATTCACATCCATATGAGAAGAAAAGTGAGTATACAATTCCTGCGTATTTCCTGTAAGTATATTTACCACACCTGCAGGAACGTCGCTCGTCTGCAATACTTCTGCAAAAGATATGGCGCACAATGGCCTGCATTCTGAAGCAAGTACGACAACTGTATTGCCGCCTATAATAGCCGGCGCAATGATTGAAACAAGTCCGATAAGTCCCGTTTTTTCTGACGCAATCATGGATATCACACCCGTTGGTTCCGGTATTGAAAAATTAAAATGCGACGACTCCACCGGATTTACCGAGGAAAATAGCTGGATGAACTTATCGCTCCATCCGGCATAATGAACAAGTCTGTCGATACTCAGGTTTACTTCTTCGGTAGCAGATGACTTATCAGCTCCTTGCGACATCAGCTCGTCAATAAACTGGGCCTTGCGTCCTTCCAGAACTTCGGCAATACGATAAAGTATTTGTCCTTTATTATATGCAGACTTCGAGCCCCAGCCATGTTGTGCTTTTCGCGCGGCTACAACAGCGTCACGAAAATCTTTACGCGAAGATTTACAAATATTACCGAGTTGCCTGCCATCAATACCGTTTAAAATATAATAACGCCCCGACTCAGTGCGCGGAAATTTCCCGTCAATATAAATCTTATAGGTTTTGAGGACGTCTATTCTCGCCCCCTTCTTCTCATGTCCGTTCTCTGATTTTCCATTCATACTTACGTCCTTCCCTGTTTGTGTCTTAGTTGAATCCATCACAATAATATTTTTTAATTAATGATAAACTTACCTGTCAGCGGCCCATTGGGCAAACTGATTTTATAAAAATAAATTCCTTCTTCCAGATTATCCTTTCTGATAACTATAATTTCTCCTGCCGGCATTTCTTCCCGTACAATTCTTCCTGTAGCATCTATAATTTCAAAAAAATAATTTTCCGATTGAATATTACTCAATGTAAGGATTGCCTCTTGCTGAAACGGGTTAGGTGAAAGTGATACAACCACCTGTTTCGAAATCTCACTGATACCAATTCCGGAGTCAACAAAAATTTCATCACAGGCAGGTGCGAGGCCGGTATCATATAATCCCAACTGGTTGTCTTCATAACACCTGAGGCCGAATGTAGGCGGATCACAGGAAGCCGACTGCGGATAAAGACAAAACTTACTTCCGATTTTTTCAACGAGGGGTCCTTCAAAAATACCCGCATTGCCATAGGTTGCCATAGTATGAATGAATTGAACCTTGCAAAGAACTCCATTGATTGTATCTGTACTTACTGAATCCACCTGCAATCTCAGTGAGTCTGCTGATGCATTTTTCGCGATGACCGTCCATTGTTCGTTGGCATTCAGGTTAAAATCATAAAGTACATGGAATGCATTAAGGGCCGTATTAAATAAATAAATTTTTCTGCCTGACTCATAAATAAATCCGGGTCCTCCATTCCCACAGGCGCAATCCCCGACAACAACGTGACAAGCAAAACCATTGATTACAGTATCGGCAACTGAAACAATTGCCCGCGGAAAATTCTGGTGCGATGCACTGTAATAGTCGTTGTAGGTCCAGGTGGCGCCAACACTTGCAAACTGTGACCATGAACTATGGCAACACAACAAAAACAATATGACAATTCTAGTTTTCAATTTTTAATTTTCTATCTGAACATAAGGCATAACACCATGAAGACCGCCTTCGCGCCCAACGCCACTTTCTTTGTATCCACCGAACGGAGAAGTCGGGTCAAATTTATTGTAGGTATTTGCCCAGATTACTCCTGCACGGATCTGTGACGTCACCTTAAATATTTTCGAACCTTTATCAGTCCATACGCCACCGCTGAGGCCATAAGGAATGTTGTTTGCTTTTTCAATCACCTCTTCCACCGTTCTGAAAGTCTGAATGGAAAGTACCGGACCAAAAATTTCTTCCTGCACGACCCTAGACGACTGAGAAACATTTGTAAATAAAGTAGGCCGGTGAAAAAATCCTTTGGATGGAATCGCACATGAGGATTGGTAGCACGTACCACCTTCATTCATTCCGATTTTCACATACTGTTTTATTTTATTCAGTTGCTCTTTACTGTTGATGGCCCCGATGTCAGTATTCTTATCGAGCGGATCACCTACGATGAGCGTTTCCATTCTGTCTCTCAGCTTTCTGATGACAATATCTGCCACGCTTTCCTGAACGAATAACCGGGAGCCGGCACAGCAAACATGTCCCTGGTTAAAGAAAATTCCGTTCACAATTCCTTCCACGGCCTGATCAATTGCCGCATCTTCAAAAATAATATTGGCAGCCTTCCCTCCCAGTTCGAGTGTGTACTTTTTATTTGTTCCTGCAATCGCGCGTTGAATTATTTTTCCCACTTCTGTAGATCCGGTAAACGCAATTTTGTTGATGTCGTGATGATTTACAATGGCAGCACCAGTAACTCCTGCACCGGTAACGATATTTACTACGCCATCAGGCAATCCTGAATCTCTGATTACTTCTGCAAGTTTCAATGCAGTCAGCGGCGTTGTCTCAGCCGGTTTCAACACGACCGTATTTCCTGCGGCAATGGCGGGCGCAATTTTCCAGGCAGCCATCAACAAAGGAAAATTCCATGGTATGATTTGTCCGGCAACGCCCAGCGAACGAACCCTTTTACCGGGTGCTGCATATTCCAATTTGTCGGCCCATCCGGCATAGTAGAAAAAATGCGACGCAGCCAATGGAACATCAACGTCGCGCGATTCCCTGATGGCTTTACCTCCGTCCATGCTTTCAATCACTGCAAATTCGCGTGCACGTTCCTGAATAGCGCGGGCAATCCTGAAAATATATTTCCCCCGTTCACCGGCAGGCATTTTACGCCATACATTTTCATATGCGTTGCGAGCAGCAACAACAGCAAGATTCACGTCCTCCGCTGATGCATCAGCCACCTCAGCAATTTTCTTTTCAGTTGCGGGGTTGATGGTATCGAAATACTTTCCCGATTTGGGCGGCGTAAATTTTCCATTGATGAAAAGGTCGTAACGGTCATTCAATTTCACGTGATCCTTACTCTCCGGAGCGGGGGCATATTCCCATGAAGTATTGAAATTAATTTTTAGGTCTTTGAGTTTTTTCTTTGCCATAATTAGTAGCCGCAGATTCGCAGATTAAATAGATGATTATTTTGATAATGCAAAACGTTTAAATTGAAGTGACTTTTCCCCGAAGTTAATCAGCAATCCTACAGGAGAACCGGAAACTGCGAGGTAATTTTTTAATTGGGCGGAATGATCACTGCTAATTCCAGATTGTGATTTTATCTCAACAATAATTTTTCCAAATAGAATAAAGTCTGCATAAAAGTGATGTGGCAAAACAATCTCCTTATAATTCACCACATATTTTTTTTCCCTTTCAAATGGAATTTCTGATTTAATACATTCGTATTCCAAAGCATCCTTATATACAATTTCCAGGAATCCTTTTCCAAGGTAGCGATGGATTTCCATACATAACCCGATTATTTTTCCTGTCTCTTCCTGAAATTGAAAGTCAGACTTATCCCAATATTTTGTTACCGGATCTGCAACAATCCATTCTTCATCTTTATCATTTAAAATCTGTGAATCTGCGGCTGACATGACTAATCCTTTGAAAAATAATCAATACTCTGATAAACCCCCGTCTGCTCTTTCACAATCTGCATCAGTAAATCATTGGCGAGAGCGCTTGCACCAAACCGAAACATATCAGGATTGAGCCAGTCTTCGCCAAGAGTCTCACGAAGCACCACCAGGTAATTAAAAGCAATTTTCGAAGTTGCTATTCCACCTGCCGGCTTCATACCGATTTTTTTTCCTGTGCGGTAATAAAAATCCCTGATGGCTTCCAGCATAACTATTGTTACCGGTAGCGTTGCTGCAGGTTGAATTTTTCCGGTTGACGTCTTTATAAAATCAGCGCCCGCCTCCATGGCAAGATCACTTGCTCTCCTTACATTGTCAAGTGTACTGAGTTCTCCTGTTTCCAGAATAACTTTGAGGTGGGCATTTCCACATGCTTCTTTCACTGCTGCGATTTCATCAAATACAAAATCGTATTCTCCCTCTAAAAATTTTCCGCGCGAAATAACCATGTCAATTTCATCAGCACCTTCATCAACGGCCCATTTTGTTTCTTCGATCTTCACTTTCCGTTTCGACATCCCACTGGGAAATGCAGTAGAAACAGCAGCTACCTTTACTTTTGATCCCTTCAGGGTTTCCTTTGCCACACGAACTAAATTCGGATAAACACAAACCGCTGCCACAGAAGGAATTCCTGTTACAGAATCATGCGGATGCATGGCTTTGATACAAAGCTGCCTCACCTTACCCGGAGTGTCGCGCGCTTCAAGCGTTGTAAGGTCAACCATGCTGAGCGCCAATTTGAGCGCAGTCAGTTTAGAGTCCTTTTTTATACTCCGCTTCGACAATCGCGAAATGCGTTCCTCAACACCCACCTGGTCAATAGCAGGGGTATTTCTGAAATAGACAGAAGTTGCTGTACTGTTCATTTTTCAAAGATAGAAAAAACAGCCGGAGAAGCAGCCGTCATCGGGTCATTAGTCCTCGGGTTATTGAAACAGCCTTCATTGAGTCATTGGGAGCAGAAGACATCAATCATTTACCACAATCGACAATATAATTAACGATCTGAGCGAATGCCCCCTTCAGGGGTATGGGTGAGCGCGGGTGAAAATGTAAGGACGACAAATGGAGCAGAGCAACAGCCGTCATTGAGTCATTGGTCATTTAGTAATTAGTCATTAGTCATTACAGCCATCATCAGGTTTTGATCAGCCGTAAAACTTAAAATGAGGGATAATCACTTCCTAAAACTGATATGACAGGGAAAAGGCAATTACTTTATTATACTGTCCAACGGAAGAATAAAAATAATCGTAGGCCTCATTCTTTGGCCTGATGGTGCTCACAGAATATGAATAAAGTGCGTTAAAAAATAAATGATCAGTCAACTGATAAGTTATGCCTGCGCATACGAGGTAATCATTCCTGTTGAAGGGAGGCGCATTGGTAATTTCACCAACCTGATCCTCCTCAAGCGTAGAAACAAGCGTGGCGAAAGATCCGCCGGCATCAAGACTCCACTTTTTCCCGAGATGGTACCCTACAGTTACAGGTACTTCAATATAATTAAGCCGCATCAGGTAAAAAATACCATCCTTGCTAAGTGGCATTCTGCTTCCCTTCTGAATGAAATCAATTTCCATTCTGAGATAAAAATTTTCAGTGATTTTTCTGTTTACAAATCCTCCTGCTTTAATTCCCACTTTATTAAAGCCGGACAAATGATCTCCGTCAACCTGAGACGCAACGATACCTGCTGATAATCCTGCAGAAAATTTTTGTGCCCCGGAAGTCAGTGCTGAAAGAAGAACTATAGCAACAATAAAAAAAAGTTTCACCTGAATCATTGAGAAAAGTATAAGGTGAGCACACCTTACCTATTTGACCCTCATCTCCTCCACTTGTATAACCTCATAGGTGGTAGCATTGTAAACGAAGGCAACTACATTGCAGTAATCAGGGTTCCATAAATTATTCAATGAATAAGTATAATTCTTCGTAATACTGTTTCCGCTTGCAGCGCCACCTGTAATAATTGACTCACCCCATTGTGTATTTATTGCATCGCGCAACACATGGTGATGCACATAATCGGGAACATATACCGGTGTATGGTTATACCATTCCTGCCATCCGATGATGCTGTCTTCCGTAAGCACTACCTGCAGTTTATAGTCGCCGGAAAGGTTATTAATAACATCTGTTTTCACTGTAACACTCAGACTTCTGTTCAAACTATTGTATGAATTTGTAATCTCCAGAGACGCATTGGCTGCTTTTGAAACTTCGGCTGCAATAGCCGGTGCCCAGGCATTGTATGCTTTGGAATGTGTACCTGTGGGATATCCTATTCTGTCAACCATTCCTTTCGGGTTTCCTGTAATTCCAAAAAAAGTATTCCATCCTTCACCGACAGGATTTCTGAAGTCGGTTAGAAAAGATCCTGCCGGCTGATCACCGGGACATGGAGAATTCGGACATACACGAGCAAAAAAACCGGCATGCACACTTACAACCACAAGGCAATGTCCATAAATCTGTTTCAGGGTATCATTTAAGTAAACACCTGCAGCGGGGCAATTGCCGCAAAGGTGACCGGTGTAATCTTCGACGAGCACTTTTTTATGAATGACAGAATCGGCAATTCCTGTTTTACAAAAGTCATTCACCGTAACCGTTTCTTTGAAGGGGCCATCAACTTTATCACAAGCATAAAAACCTGTAACAACTAAAACTATAATGCTGATTAATATTTTTTTCATCTGTATAAATTTTTGCTTCAAAATTGTAAAATGGAATCTGCCATCCTAAATTAAAAGCTGCTTGTCACTGATAATGTAAATCCATTGGAAGCAGGCACATTTCTGCAAACGCCACCAACACAAAAAATACCTGCGCGTTGTCGTCCATAACCCAATTGTATTCTATTGCTCCCTCTAGTATAACCGAAAGTACCGGTATAATAATGATACCGTTCGGCCTCAATTTCATTCCCATAATTGTATTCATCAAATCCCGCCACAAACCAGTGTGGAGAAACTGAAAACTCAAGGAGTAACAGCGCCCAGCTTTGTTTATCCTGCTCAGTATATAGGTGTTGAAGTTCGCCTCTCAGACTGTTTTTGGAATTTATTTTCCATGTGGTTTCAAAAATTCCGATATGACTATATACATTTCCGAATCCTTGTCGACCCTCGATTACGTCTTTGTTGTAATTGATGTAAACATAGGAAAGGATACTACGGAATTTTTTATTCCACTTGTGGTTAAACTCCATATTAAAATCTTCATAAAAAATGGCGTCTCCGGTTTTGAAAAAATCTGAGGTATATCCGTACTCATCTCCTGTAGCAACTTTATCAATTGCCTGCGCCCTGGAATAATTTACGGTAACATCCGTTCCGAAATTACCTCCCAATAAAGAATGTGGCTTCAGGTTAAAAAACAATTCTGCCTGGGCGCCATATTCACCATTCGGTTGCGTAGCATAAGGATAAAGTGCGGCAAGAATATTTGTATGATTCTTTGTCATGGCAGGAAGGTAATTGATCATGAGTGAGGTTAATGTTGCAGTCCGGTCGCTGCGGAAACTCATGTTGTCAATGCGCTTTCCGGCAAGTGTAAACCCAAATCCTTTCCGGGAATAAGTAGCCGTAATAATGGTTGCGGAACCGTCCTTATAAATAAAATCATTGCTTGAAGAAGGGTCGTTTGCCTTGTATGCATATTCGCCGGTGAGGGTCAGGTTACCATGGATGATGCTCAGCCGGCCCGAACCCGAGCCAACATTCTTTGGAAGGATATATACCGGGTCCTGGTCATCCTGAAATTTACTGACGAAATTACCTCCGAGAATAAATTTTGTTTTGCAACTGTCGAGACATCTTAATGACTCGTTGATATTCCATTCGAGGTCGGCACCGCGAACGATACCTTCACCTTTTGAAAAAAAATCGCGCTGATAACCAATGATGCCCTTAAAGTAAACACCTTTCACAGGATTGTATTTCAAACGCAAGCCATCCATTGCATTGTCTAATCCAAGGCCGCGTTCTTCATAGGTTCTGAAAACAATTCCACTTCCAAACTGGTCATAGAAATTACCAACGGTAACCTGCAGCTCTTCATTTTTATAATCAAGAAAGCGGTAAGGAATTCCATTCCCTTTATACCTTGAATCGAAACCGAGGATTGGGTTCGTATAATTTTCATACCTCAGTCCGGCAGAAAAATTACTTCGCTCATAAATAAAATTAGCAAATCCGTTGCTCAGAAAGTGTTCCGGAACGTCAGGCGCACCGATCAATGTATCTGTGAGGTAATACTGTCCATCAATCTGAATGTTCCCATGAATGCTTCCTCCAAGAAGTTGTGCATTCGCTTTGGAATGAAAAAGGAAAAGCGTAAAAATAATTACCTTAATGTTACACTTAAAAAAAGTATTCAGTTGGCGGTTGGCGGCTGGCAAAATAGATCAGATTAATAATTGGTTAACGGATCAGACTTTTATTTTCAACAATGACTGGTACAAACACATTTGTAATATTTACTTCGCTACGGTTACCTTCTTCACCTCTTCATACAACTCATCTTCATTTCCCTCCGCATAGCCGACGTGTTGCCATACAATTTCCTTATTTGCATTCAGAACAAAAGTTTGCGGCGGCATATTCACATTCATGGCACGTTTGAAATCACCATTGGGATCAACATAACTTTCGTAGTTCCATCCCCTGCCATTTACAAATGGAGCCACACGCTGCATCGTTCGAGCATCATCAAGTGAAATGATGATCACCTTAACACCGGTCTCTTTTTGCCATTCGGGATACAATTCATGAATCGTATTTAATTCCTCAATACAAGGCTTGCACCAGGTAGCCCAGAAATCAATAATGATTGGCTTGCCGTCATTCTCAAATGTGCTGCTGTTTATTGTTTCACCGGTCATGGTTTTGATATCAACCCGTGGAAGTGAATGGACGGAGGATTTATCCTGTGCAAAAGATAAAGCACCATAGAGGACAAATAAAAGTGTTGCTATTTTTTTCATTATAATTTTTTTTCAGGTCTGCATTATGTCTGCAAGTATAGTACGGTTATGTCAAATAAAAAAGGGCTTAATCGCTTAAGCCCTTTTCCAAAAATAATAATCTCCTCAATTATTCAGTAATTGAAATTCTTTTTGTCGTAACAGTGTCATTTGTCTTAATGGTAACAATGTAGTTTCCTTTAGCCTGACCAACTAAGTTCAGAGGGAAAGTACCTTTGTTTACGTCCTTAAGATCAAGTGTAGTAACAGTTGCGCCAATGGCATTGGTAACTACGACATTTACGTCCTGTGAATTGTCAAAACTAAGTGAAAGATTCACCTCGCCCTGTGACGGATTCGGATAAATGCTGATGTTCTTGTCTGAATTAATCGGAGCAACAGAAGTGGTAAGATTTGTTGAAACATTGATGTTATCAACGTAACAGTTGTTACCATAAGCACTGGTAGCTTTCAGTCGGATAAAAACGCTTGAATTACCAACAGCACCTGTTAACAGCGCCGTTTTATGATGCCACTGCGATGCAGATGATGGTGTAAATGCTGAAGTTGTAGCAGCGTTACCTGATGCAAGTGTTGTTCCTGCTTCGTTAAAAACAGAAGTCCAGGTAGTTCCGCAATTAAGTGAATATTCAAGCTGGAGACGATCGTTTTCAGTTGAATATTGTGCGTATGCAACGTCAAAATCAACCTGCGCTGAATTGGTTCCCGCAATAGAGAAGTCATAATTGTTAGTACCAAGATAATCAATTTGTCCGCTTGAACTGTTATAGAAATCTATTTTCGCAGAACCTGCACCATTGTAACCGGCACTAGAACGGGTCCATGTATATCCGGCATCCGGATTGGAAATATACCAGTCTGTCGGAGGAAAAGTAGCAATGGCAAATGCCTGAACCAACGGAAGGACAGAACCTGTATTTCCGTATATACTGACGCTTTTAGTAGTAGCATCATTGTGCGCATCCAGATCTACAGCACCATTTGGCAGAGCGGTATAAAATACCATAGAATGAGTTCCTGTTGAAAGTGTAGCAGGTGCAAGTACCTGTGTAATTGTAGCTCCTTGTGCAAGGTTACCTGTCCACAGGTAATCAACCGGAGTACCCTGATCTACGGAATAAGAAATGGTACATGAAGTAAGCGGAACAGAAGCATAGTTTGTTATTGTTGCTGTAGGAGTAACAATTGGATTGCATGTTAAAGCGCTTAAACCTGCAACAGCAGTAACACCTGCGTCATTAGGAATGTGCGGTTCGCTGTATCCGGCCTGGATTACATTTTTATTTGCATTGTCCTGAATCCATACTACAACAGCCAATTGATTTGTATCATAAACATTGGCAAGGTTCCATGTAAGATCTATTGATTGTGTTGCTCCTACCGCCCATGTAGCAGGTAAAACAGTACCGGTTGCAGAAGGAAGCATTTGCTTCATTACGCCTTCAAATTCTTTTTCTCCATTCGTTCCCGGAGGGGTAGCAAAATATACTCTTCTCTCAATAACTGCCATATGAGCCACAAGTGTTGTACCTGTGAATGCACCTGTACATGTTATCTCAGCATGTGCATGAATGACATCAGGACTGTGCGTGAGTACGTGACTTACATCAATTGTAAAAGGCGCAGTTATTGCGTACCGGCTATTTACATTTGCAACAGTCATTCCCGCAGGCTGACCTGCAAAACCAAGTCCACCATCTAACTCACCACCCGGAACACCTGTAATTCCATAATATGAAACACGTGTTGCTACCTGAGACGGATTATGAATATTCATAGGATCAGTACCAGGCCAGTTGGTCTGATATTTTACAGAAACTACTTTGCTTGCATTTGAATTAAGCATTGCATTCAAATTAGGATTTGTAGTTGCGCACGGAGGGCAAGACGCTTGTGTAAATTCCTCAAACATTACCAGGCGCTGCGACTGGGCGTTTGCATGAATTGAAAACAGCATCGTAACCGCTGCTAATAGAAGAGTAATTTTTTTCATGAAAATGAAATTAAGGTTGATTATTATTATTTAGAAATTTAATTGAGGACGCAATACTAATAAAATATTATTTAAGAAAAAAGGGCATTTATCAATATTTAAAACATAAAAATGTCAGTTTTAACACTTCAGGGACAATCTGCACCTGAATAGTTTGAATAAGCGCCATATTTTTGTATAATTGCAACTTCAAAGTATATTAATAATTAATTCAATTCAATGAAAAAAATCTACTTACTAGGCTTTATTTTTATAACAAAAATTGGAATGAGCCAAACGCTGGCTCCTGTGCATCCTGATCTGAATTATTCCGGACCTGATAATATCAGCCATTCAATTGAATTTGGGATACAAAATACCGGGTCTACCACACTAGCAGTTTTGGTAAAAAGAGTAAGTCAGACGATGACTCCGGGTCATGAAACCTATTTTTGCTGGTTCGAATGTTATGACCCTTCCGTTTATTTAAGTCCCGTTCCCATTACCCTTGCACCGGGAGAAACAACAGACAATTTTCACGGCTGGGTTACACCTGCTTCAATATCCGGCCAGGATGTGGTAACCTACGCCTTTTATGACGAGGGCGGAAATTCCGACACTCTCTTACTGACACTTAATTATGATTTTATTCATGACGGGATCAGTGAATTTTCCAGGTCAAAAAATTCGCTGAATATCTTTATTAATGAAAATAAAACAGCAACTATTAATTACGTTTTTGAATCTACCGTCAATTCCAAAATCCAGATCAGCAACATGTTGGGTAAGGTTGTGAAAGAAGTGATGATCAATAACAAATCATCAAACCTTAGACTTCCACTTGGTGAACTGACATCCGGAGTTTATTTTTGCAATCTGGTCACCGACGGAAAATTTGTGGCAGCAAAAAAATTCTTCATAACAGAATAGAATATCCAGCCTTATTACAATAAAGCATTCCAAACGGGATGCTTTATTTTTTTAGTTTAGTTTTGTCTCCCGATATTTTTCAATATGGCAAAATCAAAAATAAAACAGGAAGCGCTCGACTATCATTCTCAGGGAAGGCCCGGAAAAATTGAAGTGATTCCTTCCAAGCCCTACAGCACGCAACGCGACCTCTCTCTCGCTTATTCACCCGGTGTTGCTGAGCCTTGTTTAGAAATAGCAAAGAATAAAGAAGACGTTTATAAATATACGGCCAAAGGCAATCTGGTTGCAGTGATAAGTAATGGGACAGCAGTGCTCGGTCTTGGGAACATCGGACCTGAAGCTGCAAAGCCGGTGATGGAAGGGAAGGGTTTATTGTTTAAGATCTTCGCCGACATTGACGTGTTTGACATTGAAGTGGATGAAACGGATGTGGATAAATTTGTTGCCACCGTAAAAGCCATCGCTCCTACTTTCGGAGGCATCAACCTCGAAGACATCAAAGCACCTGAGTGTTTTGAAATTGAAAAACGACTGAAGGCTGAACTCTCCATTCCTGTTATGCATGACGATCAGCATGGCACAGCAATTATTTCTGCTGCCGCGTTAATTAACGCACTCCAGGTTGCCGGAAAAAAAATTGAGAAAGTAAAAATCGTTGTCAGCGGAGCGGGAGCATCGGCCATTTCATGCGCCAAGCTTTACATTTCATTGGGTGTGAAGAAAGAAAATATTGTGATGACAGACAGCAAAGGCGTACTGCATGTGGATCGCACCGACCTCGATGAAAATAAAAAGCTGTTTGCTACGACAAGAAAAGTTTCCACGCTGACAGAAGCGTTGACTGACGCAGACGTATTCCTGGGCTTGTCGAAAGGAAATACGGTTTCCAAAGAGATGATTAAAACCATGGCCAAGCACCCGATCATTTTTGCGTTGGCCAATCCAGATCCTGAAATCGGTTATCATGATGCAGTTGAAGCAAGGCCTGATGCCATCATCGCCACAGGCAGAAGCGATTTCCCTAACCAGGTGAATAATGTTCTCGGGTTTCCATTTATTTTCCGTGGCGCGCTTGATGTTCGTGCAAAGCAGATTAATGAAGCCATGAAACTTGCAGCGGTGCGTGCCATTGCAGACCTTGCCAAAGAACCCGTTCCTGAAATTGTAAACCTGGCATACAACCAGAAAAATATCACCTTCGGAAAAGATTATATTATTCCAAAGCCACTTGATCCGCGACTGATTGCCACTGTTGCGCCTGCTGTTGCAAAAGCAGCAATGGAATCGGGTGTTGCGCAGTTGCCGATTAAAAACTGGAATGGTTATGTAGAAGAATTACAGAAGCGACTTGGTTTGGACAACAAACTGATGCGCGTTGTTACCAGCAAGGCAAAACAAAATCCGCAGCGCGTGGTATTTGCAGAAGCGGATACTTATAAGATTCTTAAAGCGGCGCAGATCGTGCGGGACGAAGGCATTGCCAAACCGATTTTGCTCGGTAATGTTTATAAAATCAACAAACTCATTGAAGACAACAACCTGGATTTAGGAGATACCATTATTATTGATCCGCGCCTGGAAGAAGAGAAGCGTCATGAATTCGGTGAATTGTTTTTCAACAAGCGCAAACGCAGGGGCTTTACGTTGTATGAAGCAAAGAAAATCATGAATGAGCGCAATTATTATGGTGCCATGATGCTTGAAACAGGAGATGCGGATGCATTGATTTCCGGGCTGACAAGAAAATACAGTGACACCATTCGGCCGGGGTTACAGATTATCGGCACACAGGATGAAGTAAAAAAAGTTGCGGGTATGTATATTCTCGTTACAAAAAAAGGCCCTGTGTTTTTTGCAGATACCACCATCAATGTGAACCCAACTGTTGAGGAACTTGTAGAGATCACTGTGCTTACTGCATGGGCTGTGCAGCAGTTCAACATCAAACCGAGAATTGCATTACTCTCCTACTCCAACTTCGGCGCTACTGATGAAGAGAGTGCGAAGAAGATGCGTGATGCCGTTTCCATCCTTCATAAAAATTATCCCGGACTTGCTGTTGACGGAGAGATGCAGGCCAACATTGCATTGAATCCGCAGCTGCTTTCCGACAATTTTCCTTTCTGTGAATTTGCTGCAGAAGGCGCAAATACATTGATCTTTCCAAATCTGCATTCAGGAAATATCTCCTACAAGTTGCTCCAGGAAATGGGAGCTGCAGAAGCCATCGGGCCTATCTTGCTTGGCATGAAAAAGCCTGTGCACATCTTACAACTCGGCAGCAGCGTACGCGAAATCGTAAACATGGTAGCCATTGCTGTTGTGGATGCGCAGAGCAGGAAGAGTGGGAATTGACGCGGATATGGCGAATACAACGCGATAAAATAAAGTTACAATTCCTGAGAGGTTTTACTGCGTCGCAATTTTGTGCGAACTCAAAACTCAATTGAATAATTCATTGCGCGGTTGTGGGGAATTTTAAAATAGGCGCTTCAACATACTACGGCAGTCGGGAGGCAAACTTCAAACGAACAATAATGAGTTCTTCGCTGAATGAATTCAATTACTTTTTTTTTCGTCAATACTATACCAACATACGATTTTAAGTTAAATCAATTTCGTTTATTCTTAAAATATATTTGATTTAAGAAAATATCCACCTTTTCATTTTCTTAGATTATTCATGCCATGCCTTATGCGTTTATTCAATCCATGAACAACACCACAAAAACGAGCGAGGCATACGATAAAGGAAAAATCAAATTGACGCTAATAATGATGAAATAATTGGCAGGCCCTTTACTGTCTTGTTTCGAAAAGAAGAAAATTAAACGACCATTACCCCACCTTCCCCACCACATCCATCAGCGACTGGTTGGCTATTACCTTAATCGTTTTCACGCCCGCTTTTTTTCCAGCTTCCATGTCGCGGTCGGCGTCGCCAATGAAATAAGATTGCAACGGATCAATGTTAAACCGAGCCATTGCTTTTTCAAGCATCTGTGAATCGGGCTTACGACAAATACAATTGGTAACATCAGGGTGATGGGGGCAATAATAAATTGCTGATAACTGAATGCCGTTGTTCTTAAATGAACGGTGAAGATGATGATGCAGATAATCCACTTCCTCCTTTGTACAAATTCCTTTTGCAATGCCTCCCTGGTTACTGATGACGATCAGCAGATAATTTTTATCACGAAAAATTTTTAATGCTTCCACTACTCCAATGTTGATGATGAAATCTTCAAGGTGGGTAACATAGTTTCCCTGTTCCTTATTGATCACGCCATCACGGTCGAGGAAGACGGCTTTGTTTTTATCAGAATGCATGCTGTAAAAATGGCAACTGCTTTAAAAAATAAATAGCGAGGTATGGCTTCAGCAGGATAGTAAAAAAGAATCCGAACAAAGCACCCCACATATGGGCATCATGGTTCACATAGCCGATTCCCTTCTTGCCGGCATAGTAACAGTAGATGAGATAAGCAACTCCAAAAATGATCCCCGGAAGGCAAAGGATACCGTACAGGCAAAGTTTTTCCAACGGATTAAAAACGATGTATGAAAATACCACAGCACTCACGGCACCCGAAGCGCCCAGCGCCCTGTAACCCGTATCAAACTTATGCTTGTGATAAGTGCGAATGGTACTAACAGCCATTCCTCCGAAATAAAGCAACAGAAAATTCATTTCTCCGCTACCTTCAAAAACTGAATTGAAATAATTTTCCACCACATTGCCAAACATATACAGCACAAACATATTCACCAGCAGGTGCATCCAGTCAGCATGAATAAATCCGCTGCTGATAAACCTGTACCATTGCCGTTGTTCGCGGATGATAAAAGGATTAAAAATAAAACGGTCACGCAGCTCATCATTTTGAAAACAGATGACAGACAGAATTCCCGTGGCGATAAGGATATAAAGCGTTAATGACATGTGATTGCAAAATTAAAAGCAAAATGATTTCATGAACAGCAGGGTTAATGAATATGCGAACAATGAACCGTCAATACCACTTCCTGTAGATAACTTGACGATATAGGAAAGAGGATTTATACTGAATGGTCTCTTTTAAAATCAACATCAGCCTTTGGATATTTTTAATCATTAATACAAATACAAAAATCCTTTAAACACGGAGGCACGGAGAGACACGGAGAAATACATGGCTGCTCTCACACCTTCCGTGGTAAACGGCTGCTTTTGAGAACTACACGGCTGCTCTCTGTGTCCTCCGTGCCTCCGTGGTAAACGGCTGTTTTTGAGAAATACACTTCAGTTCCAATTAACACTCTCTGTATTTTACTGACAGTCTGATAAAGTGGCATGATTTGCCTTTTAACGTGGCTTAACTTCAGGAAATAAAATGTAAGTTTGTCACTCTTAAAATAATTCCTGCAAATGAAAAAACTACTACTTGTTTTAATTTCCTTCCTTTCCCTCAATAGCTTCGGTCAAACGTTTTACGGAACAACGGGATCAATACCCGATTTCGATACGATTGCACATCCCACGTATTTTACCTGTGTGGTGAGTGGATTGCCGAATTCGATTGACAGTTCTTTTGGTCTAGAACGCGCTTGTATTGATTCATTACTTCATACCTATGACGGAGATTTGCGACTGGAAATTGTGAGCCCCGATAACCAACAGATCATGCTCAGCTTTCGCAGAGGTGGTTCAGAAAATAATTTTATCAGTACGTGTTTCCGCGGACAGGGGTCAAATGGATTGATCAGCGATGGCGCCAATCATCCTCCGTACACCGGTGAATTTGATCCTGATGGTCAATTATCGCTTTTGAATAACGGGCAGGATCCCAATGGTACGTGGTACCTGATTGTTACCGACATGGCAGGCGTTGATACGGGCAGTGTTTATGGATGGCACCTTACCTTCAGCAACGATCCTACTCCGGGAATTGTAATGCCCTGCAGTACAACCGACGGAGCATTGTGTGAATGCCCTGATGGAACACAGGACTGTGACCTTTTACCGGATATGACTTCATCTTACCAGTGCATCATGAACGACCACAATGAAAACGGCAACAGGCTTTATATCGGTAATGCTACTCCCAATATCGGCTGGGGCCCGCTTGAAATACACGGTACCAATACTTGTTATTGCGATACCAACATCGTGAACTGTACCGATACTTGTCCGAATGGATCAGGTCCCACACAACTTGTTGACCAAACCATTTACCACAAGAACCACAATACAATTACAAGTTATACAAGGCCTGCAGGAACGATGACCTATCATCCGCAGCACGGGCATATTCACCTCGACAACTGGGCACATTATTCACTGCGGAGGCCGGTTTATGGCGTTCAGCCTTATGACTGGCCGATCATTGGTACCGGAAATAAGCAGAGCTATTGCTTGGTAAATCTTGGAAACTGTACAGCCAATAATGGTTTTTGCGTTGATACGGCGGGCAATGTGGTTACCATGGCCGATATCCCGAATTCACCGATGGGTTCCGTATCGGGATGTGGTACAAACCAGGGAATATTTACCGGGAATCTTGACATTTACAGTTCGGGTTTGACAGGACAATGGGTTGACCTCGCCCCCACTGTTTGTAATGGAAATTACTACGTGGTATCAATCACTGATCCGCTCAATGTAATTCTTGAAACCAATGACAGCAACAACTGGACGGCTGTTCCGGTTACCCTCAGTCAGCAGTTGAATCTGCCTTTCCCGACTTGTAGTTTTACCTATGGAGCAAATGGATATACGGTGACTTTCACCAACACATCATCTGATTTTGATTCACTGCTATGGAATTTCGGTGATGGAAGTACAAGTACGAGTTTGAACCCGATTTATAGTTATCAGGGTCCCGGAGATTATACGATAGTACTTACTGCATACAACCAATGCGGATATACACAACAAGTAGTTACGGTAACTTTTACGCCAAATGGTATTGCAGAAACAAGCACTGATGTTTTCCGTTTTGACATCGCGCCAAATCCGACTCCCGGTCAATCAAAAATTTCTTTTATGCTGGCAGCCAAATCAAATCTTACGCTGGAAGCTTTTGACATGTTAGGAAACAGAATTACCACCATCACATCAGGAGAACATCAGGCCGGTAATTTTACTTATGTATTTGATGCCGATCAGTTGAACCTTTCGAAAGGTGTTTATACAATACGACTTCGCACAGATTTGAAAATGATGGAGAAGAGAATTGTTGTGGTGAAATAAATGATAGTCTGGCAGCAGGCATACAAAGTATTTTAATATTAGATAATAACGGGTGTGAATTGTAGAAAATACTAATGAAATATTTATTTCTCTTTATTAGCCTAATGCTGTTAAATTATTTATGCATCGCACAAGCACCCACAATTGATTGGGAAAAAATCTTTTACTTCTGCGCCGGGTTTTAACAGTGAGAAATTTTCAACAGGAGATTTAAGCGCAGGAATTTATTTTGCAAGGGTTATTTCAGGGGGTGGGGTGATAACAATAAAACTTGTGTCGAAGTAATTGAAATGAGATATACCTATATAGAAGGTGAATCAAGCATCCTCAGCTGCTCGACAACAAAATTAAACTAAGACTCCTCCCCCACCGGCTCCAAATAAAAAACGAAATCTCCCCGGCTGTTGATGCACGTTGCACAGCAATAGCGGTAGAAAAAACGAAGGGGAGCTTTGCGCATTTGAGTTTTTTCTAGCCGCGATTTTCTCGCTGAGGGACGAAGAGAGAAAAATTGCCCTTTGACGTGCGATTTTTTGCAGTACTTTTTTCTAAAAAAAGTACGGAAGAATAAAAACCCATTGATTGGGATCATCACCACATCCCTTCAGCTAAAAACAGAATCAAATTAAGAGTCCCCACCCACAGGCTCCAAATAGAAACGAAATCATCCCGGCTGTTTGTGCACGTTGCACAGCAATAGCGGTAGAAAAAACGAAGGGGAGCCTTGCGCATTTGAGTTTTTTATAGCCGCGGTTTTCTCTCAGAGAAACGAAGAGAGAAAAATTGCCTTCCAACGTGCGATTTTTTGCAATACTTTTTTCTAAAAAAAGTATGAAAGAAATATCCACCCACAGGCTCCAAATAAAAAACGAGAATATCCCGGCTGTTTGTGCACGTTGCACAGCAATAGCGGTAGAAAAAACGAAGGGGAGCTTTGCGCATTTGAGTTTTTTCTAGCCGCGGTTTTCTCGCTGAGGGACGAAGAGAGAAAAATTGCCTTGCAACGTGCGATTTTTTGCAGTACTTTTTTCTAAAAAAAGTACGGAAGAATGAAAACCCATTGATTGGGATCATCACCACATCCCTTCAGCTAAAAACAGAATCAAATTAAGAGTACCCACCCATCGGCTCCAAATCAAAATCGAGATCACCCCGGCTGTTTGTGCACGTTGCACAGCAATAGCGGTAGAAAAAACGAAGGGGAGCCTTGCGCATTTGAGTTTTTTATAGCCGCGGTTTTCTCGCTGAGGGACGAAGAGAGAAAAATTGCCCTTTGACGTGCGATTTTTTGCAGTACTTTTTTCTAAAAAAAGTACGGAAGAATGAAAACCCATTGATTGGGATCATCACCACATCCCTTCAGCTAAAAACAGAATTAAATTAAGAGTACCCACCCATCGGCTCCAAATAGAAACGAAATCATCCCGGCTGTTTGGGCACGTTGCACAGCAATAGCGGTAGAAAAAACGAAGGGGAGCCTTGCGCATTTGAGTTTTTTATAGCCGCGGTTTTCTCTCTGAGGGACGAAGAGAGAAAAATTGCCCTTTGACGTGCGATTTTCTTCCGTACTTTTTTCTAAAAAAAGTACGGAAGAATAAAAACCCATTGATTGGGATCATCACCACATCCCTTCAGCTAAAAACAGAATCAAATTAAGAGTCCCCACCCACAGGCTCCAAATAGAAACGAAATCATCCCGGCTGTT
>JBBRAY010000049.1:0-29473 GCA_038206355.1 Bacteroidia bacterium | reverse complement strand
GTGGTTTAATTTTTCTGACGCTATTATTTCCATTGTACATGCATTTTCAGCCTACTGAAAAATTTATTCCCGGTACCATGGACTGGGTTTACCTGATGATCCTTTCGCTTGTATGTACCGTACTTACATGGATACTTTCACTTGAAGCGCTTCAGAAAGTTTCTGCTTACACGGTTGCACTGGCATTAAACCTGGAACCGGTTTACGGAATTATCCTTGCGGTAATTTTTGCAGGAGAAGGAAAAATACTGAATGCAGGATTTTATCTGGGTGCAGGAATCATACTTCTCACCATTGTGCTTCATACCATTTACAAGTACAGAAAAAAAATCAGAACCCGAATCCTATCCTGATTACAGGATTATTGCGGTAATATGGGGAGTTCACATCCTGAAGCACCTCAAAAAGTACCAGCAACTGTATGAATCCGCGTTGCCCCAAAGGCTGATTGTATCCTCCTCCCAGAAATAAAGAAGGAACCCATATCCGGGAGTATTTGCCAAGGAATCTGTCGTAGCCATCGAGATTTAATTCCTCGTATTCAGCATGCGCAAAAAAGTTTTGTGTAAAAAAATATTTTCCGAAAATACTTCCGCCATAAATACTGGATTCATATCGTGAATTGCTGTAAGGATCTCTGAAGTTGAAATAGATATAAGTAATTCCAATGCCGGGTACAAACTTTTCCGTTACCCTATAACCCACCTGAGGCGAAACGTTAATAACGGTATTTGTCCCGAACTGAAGTCCGAGGTTACCCCCTATATAAATCCTGTCCCAGAAACCTTTATCCTCCAGAGAACCCGGTTGAGGTTGCTGTTGGGGCTGATCCTCCTGCTGCGCATTGCTTTTATTGCAAATGAAAACAAAGGATGCAATTATTAAAATGAGTTTCTTTTTTACTTTCACGATTCAGGATTAACGATTGCAAAGGTAGTTTGTTTTTCACTTCGTACATTCGTGCAAAACATGAGTAAAAAATTATGATGAACGTTGTAATTACAGGTGCAAGTACAGGCATTGGCTATCAGGCTGCTTTAAAACTGGCCGTCGAAGGGCATTCCGTTTTTGCTATTGCAAGAAGAAAAGAACTCCTTGAAAAACTAAAACAGGAAGCAGAATCACAAAACAAAAATGCCAAACTCAATATTATTGCAGGAGATATTTCAAATGAAAAATTTTTAGATGAAGTTTCAAAAGAAATTAAATCGCATGTAAAAACCATCAACATTCTGATCCATAATGCCGGAATGCTTATCTACAAACCTTTCGAACAGCTCTCTTCGAAAGACTGGAAGGATGTGTATTCAACCAATGTATTTGCTGTGGTTGATCTGACGCGCAAATTGTTGCCATTATTTTCCCCTGATATCAGAAGCCATATTCTGAACATCAGCAGCATGGGAGGATTCCAGGGCAGTGCAAAATTCCCCGGTCTTTCGGCTTACAGTTCGAGTAAGGCCGCACTGGTTGGGATCACAGAATGTCTTGCAGAAGAATTAAAGGACAAAAATATTGCAGTCAATTGTTTGTGCATGGGCAGCGTACAAACAGAAATGTTTAGGGCAGCTTTTCCTTCTTTCACTGCAGCATTACAAGTTGAAGAGGCAGCAAAATTCATCATTGACTTTGCAATGGAGGGATCAAAATTATTCAACGGGAAAATAATTCCTGTTTCAAGTTCTACTCCCTGACGATAAATAACTACTTTTTGAGCATTGCCAAAGGCCTGGAAACTGTACCATTGGTGGAAACAGTCAACGTGTAAATGCCCGTACCGAGATTTGCCAGATCATCAATTGAAAGGTTATTAACCCCACTTTGTGCAGCGACAAAGCGTTGGAAGCAAATCTGTCCTGATGAATTTTTCACTTCTATATTCACCGGCCCGTTCTGCTTCGATTGAAATGAGATTTTTACTTCAGATATAAATGGAATATCCGGATGATGTGGAAGATATTGTCGTTGCCTGTACAAGGACGCCGGTCAGCAATTGCCAGAGCATGACTATTAAAAAAATACTTTTCCGCTTCATTGTTGTATTATGTAATACATGCTTAATAAATATGTGACTGTGGATCCTAAAAAACGTTTTGGAAACGATAGGGTTGATTAAGTTTGCGCACTTTTCTTTCAAAAGCGGTTTATCATTCTCCCTTGAACTCACCGAAAATTTAAAATGCAGGTTAATTCTTCATATCGCGATATCTGGCGAATGGCGTATCCGGTGATGTTAGGCGGATTGGCAGTGACCGTATTGAATGTAATAGACACCGTTTTCCTTGGGAGAATCGGCGAAACGGAACTTGGCGCATCTGCACTAGGCGGTATTTTTTATTTTGTAATGGTGATGGTAGGCGCTGCATTGGGAATCGGAACACAAATCCTCATTGCAAGAAGGGCAGGCGAAAAAAACAATGCTGCCATCGGAGAAATTTTTGACCATAGTTTTTATTTGATGCTGGGATTAAGTATCATTCAGTTTATCCTCTTGTTTTTTTTCTCAAGACAAATATTCGGAATGCTCATTGGTGACCCGGATGTGAATGAAGCGTGCAATCGTTTTCTAATGTACCGGTCGTGGGGAATTTTCTTCGTGATGATGGCCACTGCTTTCCGATCATTTTATGTGGGAATAGCTTCTCCAAAAGTCTGGGGATATTATTCTTTTCTGATGGCCATTATAAACATCATTCTTGGTTATGGACTAATTTTCGGAAAACTCGGAATGCCGGATATGGGTATTGCCGGGGCGGGACTGGCATCAAGTATTGCAGAGGCCGCAGGATTGATTTATCTCTTTATTTACACTTCCAATAAACATGCGGTGAAAGAGTTTCAGCTTTTTCGTTTCCGGTCATTTAACAGACCATTAATATCTAAAACAATTTCATTATCGGCACCGCTGGTAGTTCAAAATCTCCTTTCCATGGGTGCCTGGTTTATTTTCTTTGTCTTCATTGAAAAGATGGGAAAGCATTCACTTGCCATTTCAAATATCACACGAAGTATTTATATGATTGACATGACACCCATGTGGGGCTTCAGTGTTGCGGCCAACAGTATGGTGAGCAACCTGATCGGACAGGGAAGGCAGGATGAAGTATATGTATTGACGAAAAGAATTATCTTTATGGCAACCCTCATTTCCCTTGCCATCGTACTTCTGAATGTACTTTTTCCGTTTCAGGTAATGGGATTGTTCACGAGTGATGAAGCCCTGAAAGCAGACGGCTTTGGAAGCCTGATGATGATTTGCATTGTGATGGTTATTTTTCCAATGGCCACCGTTTCCATCAGTGCAGTAAGCGGAACCGGAGCTACGCGTACGGCATTGTACATTGAAATTGTTGCTATCCTGATCTACATGATCTACCTCGTTATCGTAGTGTTCCAACTGAATATGAGTCTTGAAGTCGCCTGGTTTGCTGAAACTATATACTGGCTTTTTACCGGACTCGTTTCTTTTCTATTCATCAGGAGTCTGAGGTGGACAAAAATCAGAATCTGATGTCACTTGCATAGTTCCATATCCTATATTCGCGTTATAGTTCCAATTACATTTTAAGGGATATGTCAACAGGAATTGTTTTTTACGGTACACCTGAATTTGCCGTGCCTTCTCTTGAGCGGCTTATTCAACATAAGATAAATATCCTCGCTGTCGTAACTTCTCCGGATAAGCCGGCGGGGCGCGGACAAAAAATTCATTACAGTGCAGTGAAAGAATGCGCACTGAAAAACAATCTCAAAATTCTTCAGCCGGTAAACCTAAAAGATGATTCCTTTTTATCAGAACTGAATCAGTTAGATCCTGAATTGCAGATTGTCGTTGCATTTCGAATGTTGCCGGAACTGGTATGGAAGTTTCCGAAACTGGGAACATTTAACCTGCATGCATCCCTTCTTCCTGAATACCGGGGAGCGGCCCCCATTAACTGGGCCATCATCAATGGAGAAAAAGAAACGGGCGTAACCACTTTTTTTCTGAGGCATGAAATTGACACGGGCAGTATTATCATGCAGGAAAAAATAGCCATCCTTGATTCAGACAATGCAGGCAGCTTATATGAGCGGTTGAAAAATATCGGTGCAGAGCTTGTTGTAAAAACAGTGAATGCAATTCAGAAAAAAGAATTCCGGATGAAAGAACAATCTGAGTTGATCAAAGGAGAATTAAAGCCTGCACCCAAACTCACTAGAAAAAATACTAAAATTGATTTCAGTAAAGGGCCTGAGGAGATCCGTAATTTCATTCGCGGACTTACACCTGAACCCGGGGCTCATGCTGAACTAAATCTCCCTGAGAATTATTTAAGTCTGATGCTGAAAATTTATGACGTAGGTATTGAAATGAAACAGCATACAGAACCATTCGGAACAATTGATACCGACCATAAAAGCTACCTGAAAATTTTTGTAAAGGATGGTTTGATTTCACTGAATGGCATTCACGTTTCAGGTAGAAGCAAGATGAATATTAAGGATTTTCTGAATGGGTTTAAGCTGGAGGGAAATTGGGTTATGATTTAAAAATGAATTAATGGATATGAATATTAATAAGACAAAAAACTTATTAGTTTTCTGTTTATTATTATCACAAAATATTCTTGCACAAAAGGAAGCATGGCATTGGTATTTTGGAGGGAATGCGGGAATTGATTTTTCTTCCGGAACGGCAACCCTAGTCACCGGTGCGCTAAATACAGTCGAAGGTTGCGCATCCATATCCGACGCCAAATCAGTAAAAATATACTCATGCCCGGAATTTATATTGTATCCCTTCAAAATCGCACGATGAGTATTTCTGGCAAGGTTGCAATATATTGATGCCATTTCTTATTTCATTCCGTTCAAAACTTTAGTCGTTTTTTTTCATCTCCGGGAACTTATTTATACACCTTGCAATCTATTAACAAAGAATGAAAATTGCACTGATCGGATATGGTAAAATGGGTAAGGCGATTGAAAAAATTGCTTTGCAGAAGGGACATATCATTGTCCTGAAAATCTCAGAGGATACAATGTCCGAATTCACCAATGACAATCTTTCAAAAGCAGACGTTGCCATTGAATTCACCCAGCCGGAAGCTGCATTTGATAATGTATTGAAGTGCTTTGAAGCCGGCATTCCTGTCGTCTGCGGAACCACGGGATGGAATGACAAACTTGACGAAGCAAAAAAAATCTGTCCGGAGAAAAATGGTTCATTCTTTCATGCGCCAAATTTCAGCATAGGTGTGAATTTGTTCTTTGCACTGAGTGAGCAAATGGCTAAAATGGCTGAACGAATTCCATCGTACGACAACATTACCATTTCCGAAACACACCATACTGAGAAGAAAGATGCACCAAGCGGAACAGCAGTTTCTCTTGCAAATGATATTCTCAAAAATATATCCCGGCTTAAAAAGTGGGAGGGTTTTACTGAAGAAATACCCGGTACTGAAGCAGGAAAAGGCGGTGTTCTTCCTGTTCGATCGTACCGCATCGGTGACGCTGCCGGATTACATGAAATCTGTTATAAAAGTGAAGATGACACGATAAAACTGATCCATGAAGCAAAGGGTCGCAGCGGATTTGCAAAAGGAGCTGTTACTGCTGCAGAATGGCTGATCGGGAAGAAAGGTATTTACGGCATGAAGGATTTACTGCAACTGTAACGAATGTGTTTAACTACACGTTAATACTTAATTCCTGTCACTGAGTATAAATTTGCCACGAACCAAAAATCAACCACCCATTTCAACACAAACCATTTATACAAATTATGAAGCGAATCAGAATTAACTGGGACCTCATCAAGGACATCATTTTCGGAATTTTCACTATTGGCGTGTGGTTCCTGTTAAAGACCAGAAAAGGACAACGAAAATCCGCAACACGAGAATGGCTTGACGCCATCATCTTCGCCGTTATCGCCGCTACCATCATCCGTACTTTCTTTATCGAAGCTTATACCATTCCTACACCCAGTATGGAAAAGTCATTGCTCGTAGGGGATTTTCTTTTTGTAAGCAAGGTGAGTTATGGTGCCAGGGTTCCGATGACTCCGCTTTCATTTCCTTTTGCACATCATACCATGCCGTTGATCGGTGGCAAATCCTATGTGGAATGGATTAAAGTTGGCTACCACAGGTTATGGGGTTTCGGAAAAATCAAAAACAATGATGTCGTTGTTTTCAACTGGCCTGCAGAAAATGAAGGACGACCTGTAGATAAAAAGGAAAATTACATTAAACGCTGCATTGGGATTGCAGGTGACACGATTAACATCATTGATCGCAACGTTTACATCAATGGCAAGCCGACAGATTTTCCTGAAAGGTCTCAATTCACCTATCATGTAAAAACAGATGGCAACGGATTCAATCCAACCATGCTCGAAAAGATGGACATCCGTGAAGGTGGTCCAACGTCGGACCAGGGAGATTATGCTTTCAATCTGACCAAAGAAGGAACTGAAAAACTACATTCCATGACCAATGTAAAAGCCATAGATCCGATGGTTGATCCGAAAGGAAATTATGAAGATTATATTTTCCCGTTCGACAGGCGCTTCGGCTGGAATGCCGATAACTTCGGTCCGCTATGGATTCCGAAAAAGGGCGGAACTTTAAAACTTGATTCCATGAATATTGCACTTTACCGGAAGGCAATCGGTGAATATGAAAACAATAAACTGGAAGAGCGAGACGGACAAATTTATATCAACGGACAGGTGGCTACTGAATACACCTTCAAAATGGATTACTATTTTATGATGGGTGATAACCGCCACAACTCTGCTGACTCACGCTTCTGGGGATTTGTTCCTGAAGACCACATTGTGGGTAAAGCAGTTTTTATCTGGATGAGCTGGGATACGAATGGAAGCTTCTTATCAAAGGTGAGGTGGGGAAGGTTGTTTCATACTATTCATTGAAATGCAAGTTGACAATTGGCAGTGGGCAATAGACAGTTGACAGTTGGCAGTTGGCAATTGACAGTTGGCAGTTGGCAGTTGGCAAGAAACAGCCAGAAGCCAATAGACAATAGACAGTAGACAATTTTTGTCTTCAAATAATACTTGTTTGCCTAATGATTGTTAATGATCCACCCTTTCCTAATTTTTTGTGAGGAAATATATTTAGGTTAGCGGGGATGAAGAAAATAATACTCTCACTTATTTTTTTGATTTCTATTTTACATTGTAATGGTCAGGTCACATTCAAACGTCGTGATTCCAAAGATTTCATCCTGGATACTTCAGGCTTGATTCCGGCAATTTATTTTTTGAAAGTTTATGCACAGGATGGTAACTCAACTGTAAAATTTATTAAATTGTAAACAAAAGCATTGATTTTTTTAATCATGGCTTGTATAGCTTGTTGTCCATACTTCATTTCAAAACAGATCATCCACAGCATCTAAAAAGTCATCCATATCTCTTCTGTCTTTTTTGGTAGGACGGCCGGCGCCGGGATCACGGTAGGCAGCAGCGCGGGCAATGCGGGCTTTGTAATCGTCAATTTCTTTTTGTGGTGTGTGGTCTTTGTAAAATTCAACAACGAGTTTTGCACCCAATCTTTTCTCCGTAATCTGAAGTACTTCGATGGTACGTTTTAATCCCCCACTCCATTTCACTTCAATCTTATCTCCGACCTTTATATTTCTTGAGGGCTTCGCAGATACTCCGGAAATAGAAACCTTGTTGAGGTCACAGGCCTTTGATGCCAGCGAGCGGGTTTTGAAAAAGCGCATGGCCCAGAGCCATTTGTCGATGCGGACGGAATCCATGAAAGCAATGTAAGAAGTAAGATTTAAGATGAAAGATTTAGATCAGCCAACTTCGATTTCGAATACGTTTATATTGTGATGAAGATCATTTCTTTCAATTGAATAGACAAATTTCTTGACTGCAAAACCACGAAATGAAAGTGATTTAAAAAATTCCTGCGCATACAAACGGTTGGGTTCGCTCACTATAATTTTTCCATTTGGCTTCACCAGCGTTTTAAATGCATGGGGAAGAAATTCAAATGATTTTTTTTCATAAGCAACATCAGACGCGAGTAATACATCGGCCTTTAAATTACGATCAGGATTACGCCAGTCCATCAATTGAAATTTCGCATCGTTATTAGTATTGAGTTCCCAGTTTTGCTTTGCAAAGTCAAGAGCTTCCTGAAGGTAATCTGTAAACAAAACATCAGCGCCAAGCTTCCCTGCAACAACTCCCGGCAATCCAAGTCCGCAGCCAAATTCATGAACAGTTGATTCATTTGTGATCAGCTTTGACTTCACAATGTGTTCGCTCAACGCAATTGCTGAAGGCCAGAGATCACTCCAGTAAGGAATGCGTTCGTCCTTTACATCATCATGATCTTCGCCTTTTGAAACGAGATTTTCATAAAGTTCATCAACGTTTACAATGCGAAGAAGGTGAATTTCAATCCCTGAAATGTTTATGTCCTCAGTTATGGTTTTATATATCATAAAATTGATTGCACGGATTACTGCCCGCGCGATGTGACTTTTGACTTTTGACTATTGAACTTTTTACTTTCAACTTCACTTCCCTCCCATTCCCCCTTCCACTCCACCTTCATCACCCGGCTTTAAATCATCATTCCTGATTTTCTTTTTTGAATTTCCGAATTCCATTTTTCCAAAACGATAGTCAACACTTAAGCGGATTCCCATGAAAAATATTTTATTATCGGTCTTATACCGAAAGCCATCGCCGTCATACACACTTTTGAAATGAAGATATGGCGTTGCAAAGTTATCCAGCCCCAATCCTACTCCACCTTTGCCGTTTTTAAATTCTCTCCGCGCACTGAGGTTGTAGTAGAAAAAAGAAGTGGAATATCCCTGTACCGTGTATTTCGGTCCGCTGAAATTTCCGAATGCCTGCAAACCCCAGCGATCAGTAAATTTAAGAGAGCCAAATAAACTAACATTGTAGTTGACGCCGGTATTTGTAAGCTTCAACTCCTGCTGATTGCTTTTTACTTCGTAGTAATAAACATTTGTATTCAGCGACAATATCAGCTTCCGGTACAATACATTCAGCCCAACGCTTCCACCTGTTGAGGTATTCTTTCCAATATTGCCGTAAGTAGTTTCGAAAAGTCCCGAAGTACTATTTACAAAACTGTATTTTTCAATTGCGTTATTCGTGAAGCGGTGATAAACACTTGAGTTGATGGAACCAAATTTTTTGAAGACTGAATATCCCAATTCAAAAGCATGACTTGTTTCTGCATCAAGATTTGGATTGCCATAAGTCGTATTCGACAAGTCGCTGGAATTGCGATACGGATTTAAATAGGTCATTCCGGGTCGCTGAATACGCTGCGTATAACTCACTTTCAACTGATACTTTCCTGCTTTGCGATAGGAAACAGTTATGCTTGGAATCCAGTTGTCATAGTTACCTGAAAATTTTGTTGTGTCATTGCCCTGGTCTCCATCAACCTGAGTCTGCTCGTAGCGACCGCCCAACTTCACTCCGAATTTCTTCAGCGAAAGAGACCCGACTGTATAACCTGAATAAACATTCTGCAGGTAATTAAATTCATTTGTTGAAATTGAGTCGGGAATAAACCCATCTTTGCTTGAACGATAAGTAGTCGCATCGCTGGTAACATTCCGAAGAATAGCTTTTGCACCGGCTTCAAGTGTAAACTTTTTAGAAAACGGGTGATTGTAGTCAGACTGAAAAGTTGTTTCTCTGTTGACATTATTATTCTTACTTGTTTCGTCGGTTATTATTGACACTGATGAATCATAAACCCTGCTGATGTCATAGTTGATGTAGCGGGTATTATTGGTATTCTGCACACTCATCGAAAATTCCTGATCCGGTTTTTTGAACTTGCGTTTGTAATCAACGGAGGCATCATAATTAATTCCATTTACCTGTGTATTGTTTTTCGCATTAAAAGACTGAGAAAATATTTTTGTGTCATTGTCACCTGTAACGTTATTGAAGAATCCGAAAAATTTCACAGATGAACTCAGGTTATTCTTGCTGTTGAGGTCGAGATCTGTTGTCCATTGTACAAAAGGTCCAGCGCCAATATTTTTATTCTTCCCTGACTGACTGAAAACAAGGGTATCATTTTGCGTTCTCGTAGAGCTGAGGTTACCGGTTCCGGTGTATCCAAATCCGCCAAGGTTCAGTCCTGTACCGAACCTTCCCTGCCTGTAACTAAAATTGCTGAACAGATTACTTGATCGTGTTCCTACCCCGAAGTTAATCATGCCACTAAGTCCCTGGATATTTTTTTTCTTAGTGATGATGTTGATGATACCACCGGTTCCTTCAGCATCATATTTTGCACTGGGACTTGTTATCACTTCGACCTTTTCAATTTCATCGGCAGGAATCATTTTCATCGCGTCACCTACGGTTCCTGCCATGATGGAAGAGGGTTTGTCGTTGATCAGTATCTTCACATTATTCGTTCCCTGGAGCATTACATTGCCATCGAGGTCAACAGTAACCATGGGTACTTTACGAAGGACATCGGTTGCATTTCCGCCTTTACTTGTAATGTCTTTGTCGGCATTGTAAACGAGTTTATCAATCTTTGTTTCGATGAGTGGTTTTTCTTCTTCCACGTTAACCTCATTCAATGTTTTACCGGCTTCAATGTCAATTTTACCGAGGTCAACGGAAGATTTTTTATCAGATATTTCAAGAGAGTCAAATGTCTTTGTTTCGAAACCAATGAAAGTAACCGTCAGCTTATAGAATCCATTTTTTATATTTTTCAGTTTAAAATTTCCTTTATCATCAGTGACTGTTCCATCAAGTGGTTTTTCCTTTCCTGATTCATACAAGGCTATGTTTGCAAACTCAATTGGATTGCCTGAGTTCTTTTCAGCAACGGTACCTGAAATTTTCCCGTCATATATTTTGGGCGTGCTGCTTCCACCCAACCCCATGCCTCCCGGAAACTGTGCATAGGAGAAATTGAGCATTAAAATAAAACCCAATATCAGGCTCAATTTTTTATTGGTTGGAAGACAGAAGATTTTCATGTTAATCCGGGATTGTCTGACGCGGTCATTTAAAAAGTCTGATGAAATTTTTCAATCCTTTTGTTCATCACTTTAAACCAAAGCGGAGGAATGAGTGCAAGGTAAATGGCAGATGCATATCCACCCGGCAGCACCGGACTTTTTTCATAGGTAATCAACTGATGATAGGGCTTGGAAGCGTAGTAGTGATGATCACTGTGCCGGCTCAGGTCAATCAGAATGAATCGCGAAATTACCTTGTCGCTTTGCCAGCTATGGACTTCAGTGACGCGTTCATTTTCCCTCCGCGATAATCCATAGTGTTCAATGTAATTGGTGTATTCGAGTAAAAAATTTGCAATCACTGCTTGTAAAATGAAAGCAAAAATTGCGACCGGACCGATGGCAACTCCCAGCATTATGAGTACCAAGGATAACATTACAATAGAAACAACGACATAATTTCTATAATGAATGGCAGATAAATTTTCTTTTCGCAATCGTTCTGCTTCCATTTTCCATGCGCCCTTTATCTGTTGCAAAGAAGTGCGAAAAAAAAACGTGTAAAGGGATTCATTGTAAAGTGCCGTTGCCGGATCAATTTGTGTTCCCACATATTTATGATGAACGCGCAGATGCTCCACATAAAAGTAAATGTTGCCGGCAGTGAAGAGCAAAAACTTTCCCATCCACTGCCACAGGATTTGTTTGCGGTGAATGAGTTCGTGGGCAATAACAATTGAGCTGGAGCCACTGTGAACACCCGTGGATAAGCAGGCCCAGAAGAGCTGCCACATGGTGAATTTATTTACGCTGATGGCATAAAAAAGAGAAGTAATTGCCAGGGTTTGCAAAGCCACATGAAGTACTAAAATGAAATCCGGGATAAATGCTGAACCGCTTGCATCATTATTTTTATCTTCCGGAAAAAACCATTCAATGAAGGCAAGTATTCCGAGGGAAAAAATAAAGTTACTCATGCCCCACCATCCGCCGGCTATATTGCCAAAGACGACTGCAATACCCGGTGTTAAGCTCCAGAAATATTTATAGTTGCGCATTGATTATAAAGAACAGCAAAAATATGAGAATAATGGAAGGAAAAGAGTGTATGAGAAATTAGAAATGAGAGGTGAGATATGAGAGTAAAGAGGCAATAGGCAGTTCGCCAGGAGCGAATCCGTCCTTCGGCAGGTAGGCAATGAGCAATGAATAGCCGGAAGCAATTCACCATGCACTCCCGATAGTTTACTCGATCATCGTGCGCCGTACATAACATATTGCAATTAAGGGATGGCCAGTGGCAAGTAGCCAGAAGCAAGGAACGGGATTACAAAATCGATTTTAATTAAGAATATTATCACTCAATATCTGATTAATCTTGACTAAAAATGAGTAATACCGAATAAATCGATACCTTTACAAAGTTTTATTAGTCAATTTAGTGCAATAAAATATTTTTCGGCTTCAGGTTAGAATTTCTGTTTTTACAAAATATTGAATTTACCTATGAGTACACAAAATCCATATCAACCGGTTTGGGATAAATTTTTTCCTGTTATTTATTTAAAATTGAAATCAGCCTTGAAGAAGCAGGAAACCGAGTTTTTGGTGATGGACAAGCTGGATTTTGAAAAAGCGAGTCACCGTAAAAATTCAAGTTATATGTTCCGTTTGGAGATGAATGAAGGACGCATATTAAAAAGCAAGGAAACTTCCTCAGTCGGAATTGATTTTGCCAGGGCAATAAAAGAAAATGAGACCTTGTTTTCAATTGTAAAAGTCGGCGGGATAACTTTTAACCTGAACAATAAGTTTGTGCTTTCCATTGAGCCGAAATTTAAAACTCAGGAAGTACCGGCGGCTGAGATAACAGAGATAGCAGAGCCCGCTCCGGCGGAAACGGTAAGCGATAAAACTGAAACCGCAGAGCCGGAAGCTTAATTCCTTTTTTTCTTATCCCGGATCAATGCATGCGCTGCAATGGGATTACATATTTGCAGAAAAAAAATATGGAATACCTACCTCTAAAGGGGGACGAAATACCAGTAAATACGAATTTACAAATCCGAAAAGTGCGAATAACTAAAGATTGCGATCACGATAGCTATCGGGATGCAAATCACGAATTTTCAATAGTGAAATTCGCGATTCGTAAATCAGTATATTCGTAAGCTTTCGTTATTCGTACAGTTAAGCCGGAATCAGCCTCATACGCTCCATAAGTTCGAGTAATTCCTTTCTTGTTTTACCGAGGCGAGCCTGAATCTTGTTCAATGTCTCCTCCTCGCGTCCTTCTGTGTATTGAATATCTTCGTAAGTAAGTTTTGAAAACCTCCATTGAAGGCGTTCGCAAAAATCTTCCCAGTTCTCATCCATTCCCGGCATTTTCATTTGATTATTTATTTAAAAAAGTGAACTAATAAAAAAAGTATTCCGTTTGTTGGTTCGGAAATATTTCGGAAGGTAGTCAAATGCGACGGGACTAACTAATTTAGTTTGTAGGTATTTTTTGATTAATCGATTTGAATCTTAAATGGACGTATTCAAAAAACATTCGGAGATGTTTTCCATGTCAACGGAGTTATATTGAAGCTTGCCGGCTGTTAATACAGCTACCGATGAAAGATCGGCGGTTCCTGTTTAGCCCCGATGAAAGCGTAAAGCCCGGATGCGCCGGCATTTGTGTGGGCCGGACTTGTAGCGGACAGCGGGACGGGTGGTAATTATATGCAGGGACATGCGCTCCAGGCCTTCTCACTTCCCTCCTCCATGCGCCTATGCTGAAACTTCAGCGCAAGCAGAAGTATGATGGGTGGTTTATTCCCGAGTCACCAATTTACAACCCATTTTCAGCATCATTTTATAATGTTTTCATTCACTTCTCTTTTGTACTGAGGCCTTTAAGCTGTACTGCCCTTTTTTTTTGTACTTTCGCAATCCCAAAAATTATAAGTAATGTTATCAGTCCAGAATTTGTCGCTCCGTTACGGTAAGCGGGTGTTGTTTGAAGAGGTCAACCTCAAATTTATCCCCGGCAACTGCTATGGCATAATTGGCGCAAACGGGGCCGGAAAGAGCACTTTTTTGAAAATTCTCTCGGGTGAAATTGATCCCAATACGGGCGAAGTATTTATTACTCCCGGGGAGCGGATGAGTGTACTGAAGCAAAATCACTTTGAGTTCGATAGCTACCCTGTGCTTCAAACTGTGATGATGGGCAATAAAAAATTGTATGAGGTAATGGCTGCAAAGGATGCCATTTATGCCAAAGCTGATTTTAATGATGAAGATGGCGCAAAAGCGGCTGACCTCGAACACCAGTTTTCAGAGATGAATGGCTGGAATGCAGAAAGTGATGCAGCGAATATGCTGAGCGGACTTGGCGTGAAGGAAGAGTATCACCAGAAGCTGATGAGTGAACTGAATGGTAAAGAAAAAGTGCGTGTGCTGCTTGCACAGGCTTTGTTTGGCAATCCTGAAATTCTATTGCTCGATGAGCCGACGAATGACCTCGACGTGGATACGATTTCATGGCTTGAAAATTTTCTTGCCGATTTTCAGAATACAGTGATTGTTGTGAGTCACGACAGGCACTTTCTCGATGCCGTATGTACGCACGTTGCCGACATTGATTTCGGGAAAATTAAATTGTTCACCGGTAACTATACTTTCTGGTATGAGAGCAGTCAGCTGGCATTGCGTCAGCGTGGCGACCAGAACAAAAAGATAGAAGATAAGCGGAAAGAGTTGCAGGATTTCGTGGAACGATTCAGTGCCAATGCATCTAAAAGCCGGCAGGCTACGAGTCGTAAGAAGTTACTTGAGAAACTAGTTATTGACGATATACAACCGAGTACGCGCAAGTACCCCGGAATTATTTTTAAGCCGGAACGTGATTGCGGTGATCAGATACTGAATGTAGAAAATCTTGCGAAGACATCACCTGAAGGCGTTCCGTATTTCGCCGACATCACATTTACGATGAACAAAGGAGATAAGATTGCTGTGGTGAGTCGGGAACACAGTGCGATCTCAGCCTTTTTCGAAATACTTGTCGGGAATGAAAAACCAGATGCCGGTGAATTTCGCTGGGGAAGTACGATTACGCGCGCATATCTTCCCAATGACAATGCACAGTTTTTCAATGGCGACGATAACCTGATTGACTGGTTGCGTCAGTTTTCAAAAGACAAAGATGAGACGCATGTGCGTGGTTTCCTCGGGAAGATGTTGTTCAGCGGAGAAGAAGTTTTTAAGATGAGCAATGTATTGAGCGGCGGAGAAAAAGTGCGATGCATGATCAGCAGGATGATGCTGGCCAATGCCAATTGCCTGATTATGGATGAGCCCACCAATCACCTAGACCTTGAAAGCATCACAGCATTTAATAATTCGATGAAGGACTGGAAACATGTGGCATTGTTTACATCACATGACCATGAGTTTATGCATACCGTTGCAAACAGAATAATTGAACTCACTCCCGGCGGAATCATTGACAAACGAATGACGTTTGATGAATACATCAGTGATGAGGGTATTAAAGGAATAAAGAATGAAATGTATCGCACAGTTGAGTTTTCCGAAAATAAAATATCAAATAATTAATATCGAAATCCGAAAAAAACAGTAGGGGTTAGAAGAAGGAAAATACGACGAGCTTAATGTAAAAATCCCACGCTCACCCCGTCCCTAAAGGGAGAACGACGCGCAGGGCACCGTAGGTGAATCAGGATGCTGAGTTTTAATATTAGAAATACCGGATACAAAGGATTAATTTATAATGATTGACATTGGAAAATACAACGAGCTGATTGTAAAATCAAAAGCTGCAATAGGGCTTTATCTCCATGATGGGGATGAGCGTGTATTGCTGCCGGTGAGGTATGTTCCTGAGAATACCAATGTGGGTGATGTGCTCAATGTTTTTGTTTATCTAGACAATGAGAACAGGCCTGTTGCCACGACATTGAAGCCATATGCACTGCTTGGAGATTTTGCATTTCTCACTGTGAAAGATGTTACTGCACATGGTGCTTTTTTAGACTGGGGTATTGCTAAGGATATTTTTGTTGCATACCAGGAACAGCGCACTGAGATGCAGATTGGAAAGAAATACCTCGTGCATCTTTTCATGGATGATTTCTCAGGGCGCATTGCGGCGTCGTCTAAATGGGGAAAATACATTGATAAATTAACTGACGACCTCAACGAAGGCGACGCAGTACAATTGCTGATCGCAGAGGAAACAGATGCAGGTTTCAGGGCCATCATTGACAACAGATATGAAGGACTTCTATACCGCAATGAAATTTTTCAGCCGGTGAAAGAAGGAGATATAAAAAAGGGCTTTGTAAAATTCGTTCGTGAAGATGGTAAAGTGGATCTTACCCTACAGAAGCAGGGCTTCAGAAATGTACTCGACACAAAAGGAATGATATTACAAAAGCTCGAGGAAAATCACGGCATACTGGAACTGGGTGACAAAAGCTCTCCGGAAGAAATTACCCGGATACTTCAAATCAGTAAAAAAGTGTTTAAGAAAACAATTGGAAATTTATTTAAGGATAGACTGATCACGGTTCGTGAATATGAGATCAGAATTGTGGACCAGGAAGGCGAGTGATTAGTTTTTTATAAATCTGAATGTGACCACTTTTTCAGAAGTAGTGACACGAAGCAAATAGATACCCGGAATCAACGAATGAATATCTGTTTCAATTGGCTGTTCGCAATTCGCAGTGTGCAATTGAACAGTCTGAACCAACTCACCCATTAAATTGTAAACTTCAATCTCAGCGCCATTAAATTCCGCACCATTTGAAGCCGATATTCCCCCGCAGGAAATATAGATTTTGTCAGTGACAGGATTTGGATATATTTCCATTTTATTTTCATCACTCAGCATTGCTGTCGAAGAAATAAAATTACAAGGATCATTTGCATTGGTAACAATCAGTTTTTCAGAAGAGATGTATCCGTTATTGCCATAAGGAACAAAAACAAAAAATGTATCGGCAGAAGAAACAGGAATGATTCGATTTGTTTCACCGTTACTCCAGTTGTATGAAGAATAACCCGCACCGGCATCGAGGTAAAAATTTCCTGCGGAATCTATACATGTAACCTCAGGACGGTAAAACATCCATGGCAATTGCTGAAAGTTGAATGCACGATAAGAAGACATGGTATCAGCGAAGGATAGCTCGAACACTTTGTTCTTCAGTGAATCCACCACTACAAATGTGACGTTGTTTCGTGAAATCGTTCCGAAGTTGACAAGCGAATTTCCATTTAGAAGTCGTTGGTTATTTCCTGTCGCCCTCGAAAACATTAAAGGATCGTATATATATTCCCAAACGAGCGAACCTGTTTTATTTATTTCATCTATCTGATATTCCAGCGCGCGACAAGCGTGATAAGGCTGATTGTTGACGCGAAACCCATCGTCAAGTAAAGTAATATTTCCATTGTTTATTCTTCTGATATCATGTTGTCCGTAAAACGGAATGGTATCATTCAGAAAAGAAAACTGATTCTGATTACCTCCCATCCGCCAGATGATTGAGCTATCTGCTCTGTTTATTTTATTGATCTGATTAAAATGCCGGCTACTGAGCAAAATGTTTCCGTCAATATCCTGTTCAATTGCATTGCAATGTGTCCAGTCCACGTTAGTAGGACTTGAGAGCCAAACAGAATCGACATCAGCGAAAGAGAAGAAGTCCTTGGTATGCCATTCGAAGACGACATTTTTATTTGCATCCAGCTCCTGTATCACATTACATTTCACATTTGCAGTTGCGCTGCCATGAGTTCCTGCCGGCGTAAACCAGGCGTAAGCAGACAAATCCATAATCGCATATTCAAAACCGAGTAAAAGGTAATGGCCGTTATTTAAAATCTGCAGATCGTGGCTGTCCGTTATGATACCGTTTTTACATTTTACGGAATCAACGATTATAAAAGTACTGTCAAGGAGATAAAACTGCTGGTTCATGAAATAGGTGATCATTCCGTTTGGCTGCACTTTAAAATCAGGAGTATTGACAGTCGCGCCGAGGGGTTTATAGTAAACAACATCGCCATATTTATCAAGCACTAACTGAGCATGAAATCCCAGGTTGGGGGAATTGATTCTGTTGGGAACAAGAAAATAGTAACCTGCAGTTTTACTTGAGTCGTAGATAGCGGCATTGAAAGCAGGTATCTGGGAGCGGACACCTTCAAACAGGAAAATAAAATACAGGATGAAGACAATTGATTTTTTCATGAGGTTATAAAATGGAAAAGGTAGATAGATCAGGAACTGAATAGTTTAATATTCATGGTAAGAAAAAACAGGACACTCTCCAAAGCAGATAGTGTATGCGCAAATTATAAATCATGATTTTCTTGTGGATTGCATCCCCCGAAGCCGGAGAAGTTTGAGAAAATGCATTCTGTCAAATGTAGAAATATATAAAAAGTCAAAGCCCTCCTTCGCTCTTTGAGCTTCGGAGTGCGATAGATCTGAAGTAGACTTCCTTCGTTAGTCACTTCAGACCCCTGAAGCGAAAAATCCCCCGCACTTCGCGGAGGCTTTTTCTGCTTCAGGGGTGGAGCATATCGGAGTCGAACCGATGACCTTTTGCATGCCATGCAAACGCTCTAGCCAGCTGAGCTAATGCCCCAATTTATAAATCGGGGTGCAAAGAAAGCAAAGCACATTCAATTCCGAAAAAATTGTTGAAAGTAATTTGAGGTATTCTTTTCGGTAACATTTCTATCTTTCATTAATTAAAAACTCTACCAGTTTAATTACAGCAATTGCACGGTGACTGATTTTATTTTTAATCTCAGGAGCCATCTCAGCAAAGGTGACATGAAAACCTTCGGGAATAAAAACGGGATCATAGCCAAATCCATTGGCACCGCGTTCTGTGAGTGTGATTTCACCTTTTATTTCACCCTCAAAATAATTCACCTCTTCTCCCCTCACGAGTGAAATGATCGTACGAAACCGGGCCCTCCTGTTTTCTTCTCTATTCATCTCAGTGAGCACCTTGGTAACATTATCAGATGATTTAGCCCTTGGTCCGGCATACCTGGCAGAATAAACTCCCGGTCGTCCATGCAATGCCTCCACTTCCAGTCCCGAATCATCTGCAAAACAAACATAGCCGTATTTATCGCTGACGTATCGTGCTTTCTGTGCTGCATTATGTCGGAAAGTAGTCCCTGTTTCAGGAAGTTCATCATCGCAACCGATATCTTTCAGTGTCAGCAATTCGATATCAGCAGGGAGTAGTTTTTTTAATTCCTCAACTTTATGATTGTTATTCGATGCAAATACGATTTTCACTTTTGAATATTTTTCTGCAATAAAGTAAAAAACATCCACCTCAGGGAGATTTCAGTTTGGCAGATGAATGTTATATTGCCGGACGGGAGTATTTTGTCCTCTTTTATTATTTGTACTTTTGAGAAAAAACCACCGCACCTCACACTATGAAAGTTGCACTGATTACAGGAATAACCGGGCAGGACGGAGCCTATCTTGCTGAATTTCTTCTTAACAAAGGATACATTGTTCATGGCATTAAGCGAAGGAGTTCGTTGTTTAATACTGACCGTGTGGATCATTTGTACAAAGACCAGCATGAAACCAATGTAAAATTCAAAATGCATTATGGTGATCTTACTGATTCCACAAATATCATCCGCATCATCCAGGAAACACAGCCCGATGAGATCTATAACCTCGGCGCCATGAGCCATGTAAAAGTCAGCTTTGAAACACCTGAATATACTGCCAATGCCGATGGTACCGGAACGCTGCGAATTCTTGAAGCTGTACGTATGCTTGGAATGACAGCAAAAACAAAAATCTACCAGGCATCAACTTCAGAATTATATGGATTGGTGCAGGAAGTACCACAAAAGGAATCCACACCTTTTTATCCGCGGTCGCCTTATGCAGTTGCAAAATTGTATGCCTACTGGATCACTGTAAATTACAGGGAAGCATACAATATGTTTGCAGTGAACGGAATTCTATTTAACCATGAATCACCAATGCGCGGAGAAACTTTTGTTTCAAGAAAAATTACACGAGCTGTTTCACGTATTGCGCTCGGATTGCAAGACCAGATTTTTCTTGGAAACATAGATTCCAAACGTGACTGGGGACATGCCAAAGATTACATTGAAGCGATGTATCTCATGCTTCAGCAAAATACACCCGAGGATTTTGTAATTGCGACAGGCGTTACTACTCCGGTGCGGGAATTCCTAAGACTATCATTTGCAGAAGCAGGAATTGAAATTGAATTTAAAGGAAAAGGAATTGATGAAAAAGCATTTGTTGTTTCCTGCGACAACAAAGAATTTCAGTTGCCAAAGGGAAAACATGTGATGAGCATTGACCCTGGATATTTTCGTCCTACAGAAGTGGATTTACTGATTGGAGATCCGACAAAAGCAAGGACAAAACTCAACTGGACACCGAAATACGATTTACAAATGCTGGTAACTGAAATGATGCAAAGTGACCTGGCCTTATTCCGTAAGGATAAATTTTTGAAGGAAGGCGGTCATAAGATTTTTAATTACCTGAGTGAATAGAATTGAGTTTGATTCTGTAACACAGGATTTTTTTTTAACAGTCTTTTACCACAGAGAAATCACGGAGGGCCGCTGAGAACAGTCGGAATCAACAGCCGGTAAACACGGAGAAACGGAGGGCACTGAGATCAGCCGCTTTATTTAAGGTGCCTCTATGGATATTTTTTGCAGGTATAAAATGATCATCTGTAGCTCCGGAATTTTAATAGTTCCTGAACACAATTCTCCCACAATCATTATCTTCGCGCTCCGAAATATTTTAAAAATACTATGTCAGAATTTAAAGAAGTTTATATCGTTTCCGCTACCCGTACGCCGATCGGTAGTTTTGGTGGTGCATTGTCATCAATCAGCGCTACTCAACTTGGTGCGCATGCAATAAAATCAGCCCTGGAAAAAATCAAACTGGATCCTAAAGAAGTTCAGGAAGTATATATGGGAAATGTACTGAGTGCAAACCTCGGACAGGCGCCCGTTACGCAGGCAAGCATTTACGCAGGAATACCGAATACGGTTCCCGGGACAACAGTAAATAAAGTTTGTGCATCAGGGATGAAGGCAATCATGCTTGCAGCAGAGAGTATCATGCTCGGGGATAATGAAGTCGTTGTTGCCGGTGGAATGGAAAACATGAGTAGCGTCCCGTACTTTTTAGACAAAGCACGCAACGGTTACCGCCTCGGAAACGGAACCATCATTGACGGACTTGTAAAAGACGGACTGTGGGATGTTTATAACGATTACCACATGGGCAGCGCCGCTGAATTGTGTGCAACAGAATGCAAGATCAGTCGTGAAGATCAGGATGCATATGCAATAGATTCATATAAGAGAAGTGCTGATGCATATTCGAAGGGTTTGTTCAAAGATGAAATTACTCCGATATCAGTTCCGCAACGCGGTAAAGATCCGATCGTTATCAGTGAGGATGAGGAATACAAGAATGTAAAAATGGAGAAGATCCCCACCCTCAAACCTGCATTTAAGAAGGATGGAACGGTAACTGCTGCCAATGCATCCAAGTTGAATGATGGGGCTTCTGCAGTAGTATTGATGAGCAAAGCGAAAGCTGATGCACTGGGAATTAAACCGCTTGCTAAAATAAGGTCCTTTGCTGATGCACAACAGGCACCGGAATGGTTTACGACAGCACCAGGCAAAGCGCTTCCGAAAGCCCTTGCCAAAGCAGGTTTGAAGATGTCTGACATTGAGTTTTTCGAAATCAATGAAGCATTCAGTGTAGTTGCAATTGCAAATAACAATGAAATGAAACTTGATCCGGCAAAAGTAAATGTAAACGGAGGCGCTGTTTCATTGGGTCATCCACTTGGCAGCAGCGGCAGCAGAATTGTTGTCACTTTATTACATGTGTTGCAACAACGCAATGCAAAAATTGGTGCAGCAGCGATTTGTAATGGAGGTGGTGGCGCGAGTGCGATTGTGATTGAAAGAATGGTGTAGGGATATCTATTGCTGTGCAACGTGCACCAACAGCCGGGATGTTTTCGTTTTTATTTTGGAGCCGATGGGTGGATACTATTATTTGTGCCGGCAGGTGTTGTGTGGAAGCTGATGCGTGGTTCACAAGTCATTTATGTTCCGATAAGTGTAATAGGGATATGCAACGTGCAACAACAGTCGGAATGTTTTCGTTTTTATTTGGAGACAATGGGTGGTAACTCTTAACTTTTCAGCGCACTACTGTAATTGATTTTGTGATGGATTGATTTCCATTTGTCATTTTCACGAAATAGTTACCTGCTGAAATACCGGTAGGTATGTCCATGACCTGAATATGTTCTCCCGCATTTCTTTTCGTTTGAATTAACGAGGAAATTACCCTGCCATCTGTTGCTGTAATACTAAAGACAACATCATCAGTCACGGGAAGAAAATATTGCATAAAAACTTTGTCCTTGACAGGATTTGGAAAAACAATTAAATCTGTAGCTGCCGATTTCATATCTTCAATACCTGAAGTATTCTCCCCTTTATAAATAACAGAAGAAACAACACCATTTACAACATCAACCTGAAGTATCGGTAAACCCCCGCCCGGTGAAAGCCATTTGTATTCAGTCCTGAGAGGTAAATTGAACCCATATCCAAATCCCAATGTGTCTAAAAATACAGAGTCGTGCTCCTGAATGGTTGTCTTTATACGCAATGCATTGAAAGTTCCATTGGGCGTAATAACGGTTCCCCAGCCATCAACCACATTCACGCGATTTCTATTTACTGAATAATAAAGTATGTTAGGCAGTGATACGGAATAACCGGATAATGAGGAGTCTGCATTTCCAAACTGCATCGGAAATCTATAAAGGATGTCATGCGGAGAATAAGCTGTTGGGGCAGGTACGCCATTAATTTCAGCGCCGAAGCCCGACTGGTGATAGTCGTTTGAATTGTTGTAAAAGAAATTAAATACATTGGTGATCGTAAGCGCACCAAAAGAAACATCCATCCCATGTGTTGCCTGGTTGCTTCTGTTGGGCAGGAAACCAAAATCACCAAATACGGCCTGGTAAATAATGTTCATATTGGTAACCGTAAAAAAAGTATCCGTATGCTGACCGGTAGTTGTGGTGCTGAGCAACGAATAATCCCAATTGTAATTTGCTCCTGTAAGTGTTGCATCCATTCCGGTGAATGCAGTTGCATCACTCATTAAATACATATCATTTGCAGAAGGAAAATCTGCGCTGTTAAGGGTAATTTGTGCCTGAGTTAAAGAGGTAGCAAAAACAAAGGCAATTAGTAGGGATAGTCTCATATGAGTGGATTTATATAACAAAGGTATTACAATACCGTCACAAATTTGACAGTATGGATGAAAAGGTAGCCTTTAACGTGAATATTTATTTGCCGGCGGGAATATAAAATCGGATTCTTCTGATAACTTTGCTTCAAAATACACCGGAATGAAAAAACTATTCACCCTTCTGTTTTTAATAGCCTTCAACACAGCATTTGGTCAGACTTATTCCTTCGTGAACGGAGACATGAAATTCATGGTTCCTAATCCTGTCAGGGATGCAAAAAACCCCGACCTTGACGAATATGTGATGAAACCCGGATTACCTGATGGATCTTATACCATCTTTTATGATGCCCAACAGACAAAGGTTTATCAGAAAGGATTCATGGGTAACGGTCATCGTGTAAAGTCATGGGCATATTACACACTTGAGCAGACTCCAAAAATGGAAATTCAATATGATGAATCGGGATTAATTTCCGGACTGGTAAAAGAATTTTACCCTGATGGCGCATTGATGACTGAAACACAATTTCGCAATGGTCAGGCCAATGGGATGATGGTATCATATTATAAAAGTGGCATCAAGAAAATGCAGTGCGGAATGAAGAACAACAACATGGATGGCAAAGCGATTTTCTATGACGAAACGGGAAAAGTTACCCAATCCATGGGCGTGAAATACGGAGAAGAAGAACCGAAAAAAAAATAAGTTATTACAATACTTTTTTTGTCATGATTAATTGTTTGGAGTCCCCTTGCAACCGGCAATTGCATTATTGATTTTCCAAATCCCTATCATTTTTAACACGTATAATCTCTGCGGCTATGCTCACAGCAATCTCTTCAGGTGTTTCGCTGCCGATCTGAATGCCGATGGGTGAGTTTATTCTCTTCAGGTGGTCTTCAGAAATTCCATCAGCGCGCCATTCCGCAAAAAGTCTTTTAATTTTTGAATCGCTTCCCAGCACACCGAAATACCTGAATTTCTTTTTCACAAGCGTACGTACGGCTTCATCATCGGTTCTATAACCGAAAGTCATCACGGTTACATAATTATTTTCTCCGGATGGAATCAGTGCCGATAAGGCCGCGTAGTTCCTGACGACCTTTTTCTCATGAGCAAAATTATTTTCCTCCATCGTATTTAATCCTTCCCGTTCTTCAAAAAGATGGATGTAAAAATCCATTCCGCGCATAAGTTTTGAAAGTGCCAGTGCGCAATGCCCTCCGCCAATAACATACAAGTGATTTTGATATCCCAGTCTTTCAGTGTAATTGAAATCCGATTCCGACTTCATCATGAAATTAAAACCATCTGAACCGGGATCATCCTCATAAAAATCAAATTCAGAAAATGCAATTTGAAGAAAGCCATGCTGATTGGTTACCAGCACAGAAACTATTTTTTCAATGACGGGCAGGTTTTGCCGTTGTAAGGGGAACAGGAGTATCGTTTGCTCTCCCGAACAAATCATACCACTCTGATCAACGGCAGCATTCTTCTGATGAAATTGTTTTTTAACCGATGATTTTACTGAAAGCTGATGCAGATTTTCCTTTGCCAGCGCTACAAATTTATGTTCCATGATACCACCGCCTACAGAACCGCAGATCTCATCTCCGGTGACAGCCATTTTAAAACCCTGTCTGCCAGGGCTGCTGCCCCTGCTCTCCACCACACACATGAACATGACAGGTTGATTCCGGCTTAGTTTTTCAGCGATAAATTTCCATAACTTCGTCTCGCGCATATCACAAAAGTACAAATGCTAAACGATGATAATGGATTGATACACTACTATCCCGAATGGATAGTAATCCTGCTTCGAAGTAATTTCCATGCTGTCGCAATCAGCTAACTTTTTCATTTTTTAACCTCATTGATTGAAATTTAAACAGGACTACAACAACAAAGATACATATCAAAACGATCCCGGAAAAACTGTATGCAGTGAGGGAGTTTCCAGCATGTCACTGTATAATTTAATTTCTTCCTGACAGAAGAAATACGGATCCTCGTATCTTTGTTTCCGTGCAGGTGGATCTCGCAATAAAAAGTAAAAATATTATCACTCCTTCGGATATTATTGATGGAATGATTTTAATCAGCGATGGAAAAATTGCTGATGTGATTTCTACATTATCCTATGGAGAGGAGAAAGAAACCACCTTACTTGATTTTCCCATTGAAGATGTTGGTGATTGTGTGGTGATGCCGGGTATTATAGACCCACACGTGCACATCAACGAACCGGGCCGCACCGAATGGGAAGGATTTGAAACTGCAACAAAAGCGGCAGCTTCCGGAGGGATTACCACAGTCGTTGACATGCCACTGAATTCATCCCCCGTTACAACGACGGCAAATAATTTTCAACTGAAACTCGATGCCACCAAAAATAAACTGTTTATCAACTGCGGTTTCTGGGGCGGCGTAATTCCCGGGAATGAATATGAACTGGAAGGTTTGCTCAGCGCCGGCGTGCTGGGGCTAAAAGCATTTCTCACCCATTCAGGTATTGATGATTTTCCAAATGCCAATGCCGTTCAGATCCGCCATGCATTGAAGATCCTCAAAAAGTATGATAAGCCGCTGCTTGTGCATTGTGAGATGGAACCAAATCCCGGTGATGCAAATGAACTTGCAGGAAATCCGAACAGTTATATCGCATGGCTGAATTCCCGACCCAAATCATTAGAGAATGAAGCTATCAAACTGATGATTGACCTTTGCCGGGAAACCGGCGCAAGGGTTCATATCGTTCATCTTTCCTCTGCCGAATCCATTGAACAGATTCAACAGGCCAGGACAGAAGGGCTACCTATCACAGTGGAAACAGCGCCGCATTATTTATTTTTTGACAGTGAAATGATCAGGGATGGAAATACGCTTTACAAATGTGCGCCTCCCATCCGTGAAAAAGCAAATAAAGAAAAACTCTGGGATGCATTGCGTAACAACATCATAGATTTTATTGCCACCGACCACTCCCCTGCTCCGGCCGGTTTAAAGGAAGTGGAATCGGGAAATCTGTTACAGGCATGGGGCGGCATTGCCGGACTGCAATTTTCATTGCCTGCCGTGTGGACCGGTGCACTGGAAAGAAATTTCTCTGTTACCGATGTATGCAAATGGCTTTGCGAAAATCCTGCGAAGTTTTTAAGACTGGATACCCATAAAGGGAAAATTGCCAAAGGTTATGATGCCGACCTTTGCATCTGGATGCCTGCAAGTAATTTTATTGTTAAAGAAGATATGATTCGCTTCCGTCATAAAATTACGCCGTATCTCAACGAAGAGTTATATGGCATCGTGAGACAAACATATTTAAACGGAAATAAAATTTTTGATGCTGACAAACTGCTAAACCCCGGTGGCGGAAAAATAATTTTGAAAATCTGACATGACTGAAACGCATACTGCTCCTTCCTTTACAAAATTCATTGACCTCGCAGCTGAACGCCTGGGAGGAAAAACGATTTCCTGTAGCGACGATTTTTTTGCAGAAAAAGAAAATCTTCTGAAACCGGGTCGTGGAATTTTTATTCCCGAGAAATATACCGACCGTGGAAAATGGATGGACGGCTGGGAATCGCGCAGGAAAAGGATTCCGGGACATGATTGGTGTATTATTCAACTGGCAGCATCAGGAAAAATTGCAGGCGTAGATATTGATACCAACCATTTTCTTGGTAACCATCCACCATTTGCAAGTATTGAAGCTTGCAATCATTCTTCCGAAGAAAATTTTGATCCTGAAAAAATTACATGGAAGGAGATTTTGGTAAAGTCGGCGTTGTTACCGGGTTCGCAGAATTATTTTGGGATCAGCAACAACGAAGTCTATACACATCTCCGATTAAATATTTATCCTGACGGCGGCGTGGCACGGTTGAAAGTGTATGGAGAAGTTTATAAAGACTGGAAATCAGTTGAAGCAAATGAACCGATTGATCTTGCAGCAGCAATCAACGGCGCGAAATCCATTTTGTGCAACGACATGTTTTTCTCACACATGGACAACCTCATTATGCCGGGTCGTGGCGTAAACATGGGCGACGGATGGGAGACAAAACGCAACCGCACGCCCGGTAACAAGGACTGGGTCATCGTACGGCTTGCACATCAAGGCATCATCGAAAAAATACTGATTGACACCTGTCACTTCAAAGGAAATTATCCTGACAGTTGCCTGATAGAAGGATGTTCGATTCCCTTCAGTGAAGAATCAAAAATAAATTCTCCTGAAATAAAATGGGCAACGATTCTTCCGCAATCAAAACTGAATGCCGATTTTGAACATTATTTTGACAAGGAAATTGCAAGTAAGGATTCGTTCACACATGTGCGGCTTACCATTTTTCCTGACGGGGGAATAAGCAGGATGCGGCTAACAGGAAGGAAAGCATGAGAACGCTGATTTTTTATGATGGTTATGATTTACGCTGATGCGACCATATGAATCATAAAGATCATGATGATCTGCATTCCATATATTATTTAAACTATGAATATCACCATATCAAAAAGTGATTTACTAAAGTGCTGCGGGAGTTCTGCATGGGCGGAAAAGTTGCTGCAGTTGTTTCCACTGCCTTCTCTGGATGACGTGAAAAAAGAATCAGATAAAATCTGGTTTTCACTCAATGAATCAGATTGGAAAGAAGCTTTTTCCCATCATCCTAAAATCGGCGACGTGGATAGTCTGACAATAAAATTTGCTTCCACTGCAACAATGGCTGAAGGTGAACAATCAGGTGTTAAGTATGCCGACAAAAACATTTTGGAAGAGCTGAAAAAAGGAAATAATGACTACGAAAATAAGTTCGGATATATATTTATTGTATGCGCCACAGGTAAGTCTGCAGAGGAGATGTTGTCGATGTTAAAAAAAAGACTGATAAATAATCCTGCTTTTGAGAGCACCGTTGCTGCTGCAGAACAGAATAAAATTACGCACCTTCGCCTCGATAAATTATTTGCATGAGTCAACTTACCACACATGTCCTCGATACCTCCGCAGGCAAACCGGCTGAAGGCATCCCTGTTATACTCGATCAACTTATTTCCGGATCGTGGAAAAATATTGCAGAGGGAATTACAAATTCTGACGGCCGCATTACCAACCTGCTCGTTTCAGAAAACCTTCTTGAGAATGGGATTTACCGTCTCACTTTTGAAACGGCATCCTATTTCAAAGCACAAAACAAAAAATCTTTTTATCCGAATATTTCAATTGAATTTGAAATCACCGACAACAGCCATTACCATGTGCCGCTACTGTTGAATCCTTATGGATATTCCACCTATCGTGGAAGTTAAACACACCCTTGATAACAGCAGGGAGATTTGTTTATCTTAAATCGAAATCCAATGATTAATCAACATGAAACTTCTGAAAGCAATACACAATTCCAAAATATGGATGAGTATTCACTTACATTGTCATTTGCACTTGAAACAATGCAGCATATTTTTCTCACCGGTAAAGCCGGTTCAGGAAAAACAACTTTGCTGAAACGTATTTCCGAGAAGACAACGAAAAATTTTGTCGTCGTGGCGCCCACGGGCGTTGCTGCCATCAATGCCGGCGGCGTTACCATTCATTCGCAGTTTCACCTTCCTACCTCCTGTATCATTCCTTCCAATGATTTTATCAATGCTTCGATTGCCGTTAATCGCGGGCTACTGATAGGAAATCTGCGCTTCAGTAAAGAAAAAAGAAAAGTACTCGAAGAACTGGAACTCCTTATCATAGATGAAGTTAGCATGGTGCGTGCCGACATCCTTGATGCCGTTGATTTTGTTTTACAATACGTCAGAAAAAATAAATCTCCTTTTGGTGGCGTGCAGGTATTGCTGATTGGCGACATGCATCAGTTACAACCGGTAACCCGTGATCATGATTGGGAAATTCTGAAAAAATATTATTCCAGTCCGTACTTTTTTGATTCCTTGGTATGGAAAAGACTTGACGCTGTTCAGATTGAATTGAAGAAAATTTACCGTCAGCAGGATGATAAATTTCTTTCCATATTGAATAACATCAGGGATAAACAACTGGAAAGTTCTGACTATGAGGAACT
>JBBRAY010000048.1:0-29533 GCA_038206355.1 Bacteroidia bacterium | reverse complement strand
CCCAACCCCCTCCTTGATATTTACTCTCCAAAAGTCCTGTCATTCAGAGCGCAGCGAGGAATCTCATTAAATTTAGTCGGACAGTAATGAAACTTTATATCTACAAGCATGAACCCTGCAGCGAGGTGATATAAATTACGATTCATTCAATAAAAATATGTCGTCCCTACGGGACTTTGATTCACTATACTATTTGATGCTACCTATATTATGTCCCGATGGGACATTGCAGCCAAATAGAGAATCAGGTAAGCGTGTATGCGAAACTCAGGGGTCGACTTAATGATTTCAGTGCGGCTTCTGAAATTATTGTCTCAGGAATAATCTAAAAACGCCTGCGGTTTCCTCCGGGTCTGCCTTTGCCTCCACCCGGTCTTCCGTTACCACTATTTCTGCTAAATGACTGCGGTCTTTTTTTACCCGGCTCGTACAATGGACCTTGTCCCAGTTTTTCAGGCATTGGAATTTTCGGAACTTCTTTGCCTATCAATTGTTCGATGCGTGAAAATTTTTCCTGATCACGCTCATTGATAAAAGTGATGGCCGTTCCTTTTGCGTCAGCACGGGCAGTACGGCCAATGCGGTGGACATAATCTTCAGGATCAGGTGGTGCGTCGTAATTGATGACAAGGTTGATACCGTCCACGTCAATTCCACGCGATAACACATCTGTTCCCACAAGTATACGAAGCCGACGGCCCTTAAAATCACGCATGATTTCTTCGCGCTCTGTTTGCTCAATGTCAGAATGAAATGCTTTGACAGCAAATCCCTTAGACTTGAGATCAGCTCCAAGTTTTTTTACCTTTTCTTTTGTTGAAGCAAAAATAAGTATGCTTTGGTATTCATCATTGTTCAGGATATCGAGCAACAGCTTCTCCTTCTGCGCATCATAAGCAAGGTAAGCCTGCTGCGTAATTCCCTCTGCGGGCTTTGCTATTGAAAGCGTGATCTCTTTCGGTGAATTGAGAATTTTTCTTGCCATGTCCCTGATCTTGGGTGGCATGGTTGCAGAAAACAAAACTGTTTGTCGCTGCTTCGGAAGAAAACTGATGATGCGCATGATGTCTTCATAAAATCCCATGTCAAGCATCCTGTCGGCCTCGTCGAGGACCAAATGTTCAAGATGATTTAAGTTAACTTCCTTGGTGGTAAGCATGGAAATGAGTCGTCCCGGCGTCGCTGTAATGATATCAGCTCCTGCATGAATGGCTTTATGCTGCTGTTCCCAGGCTGCCCCGTCACCACCGCCATATACGGCAATTGAACTCACTGACACAAAATACCCGAAACCTTCAATCTGCTGGTCTATCTGCAGTGCCAGTTCACGGGTAGGTGCAAGTATTAAGGTATTGAAGTGGCGGTGCTTTGCTTTCAGGATATTGTTGATTACAGGCAGCACATAGGCCGCTGTCTTCCCTGTTCCTGTTTGTGCACATGCAATGAGGTCATGTTTCTCCATGATCACCGGAATGGCTTGCTGTTGTATCGGTGTAGGGTTGTCGTAACCCATGGAACGGATGCCGTCCATGAGTTGCTCGTCAAAATGAAAATCTTCGAATGTCAAGGGTTGATATATTAGTGTGAAAATAAATTAGTGGCTACAAAGGTAACAAGTCCTTTTTGGGATAAAAAAAAGGAGTTCAATGAAAAAATTAACCTCAGATTATTGAACCAAAAACACAAAAGTCATAGTTCCCTTTTGGATGTCTGCTGCTTCCGGACTGGCATTGAACTTAGCCTTCATGGCCGCTTCTCTTGCTTTTTCAAAAAGGTATGCGCTGGTCGTTGTTGATCCCCGTGCTCCCGGGCGCGCTTCTGTAACACTTCCTGTCCGGTCAACGGTAATGCTTACTACTACTTTTCCTGTCTCCTGTGAGTGATCATCAATTGACGGCTTGAGCAACAGTTTTCTTCCACTGAGGTCAAATGAAATACCGCTTCCTTTTCCGGGACCGTTTCCATCTCCATCACCGCCGCCGGTTCCAGTGCCTGTTCCGGGTCCTCCGCCTGTACCGTTCTTGCCGGTATATTTTGAATTCGGGTCCCCCTGGCGATCACCCTGGTCACCGGTTCCTGTTGTTGAAGTTCCCTGCGAGGTAGAATTATTCTTCTTGCCTTTATACATCGAACCGGCATCTACCGTTTTAACCGGCTCAACAATTTTAGTTTCTGTAGGTGTTTTTTTAACGTCTTTCTTTTTCTCCTTTTTGTCGCTTGTATTCATCGCCACTGACTCTTCATCTTCCTGCGTTGTAATTTTTTCATCAGGTGTTGGCTGAGGAATCACTTTGACTTGCCGGGGTTCCGGAGTAACAGTAGAACTCATCGGCTGCACGTCACCGGTTGCTTCATCAATGTATCCGATATTCACCAGCACTCCTCCACCTCCACCGGCCTCAGGGAATGGAGGAACAGGTGTAGTCATCACGAAAAACAGCAGCAACAAAAAAAGTGCGCCATGAACTATAACTGAAATGATTAAGGACCTCGATCTGATTTCTGCGTTCACTTTATTTCTTTTGTGTATTTCCTGAAGTAGATGTCGCCAGGACCATTTTAATTTTCAAACGGTTTCCGATATCGAGCATGTCAACGAGGTTCTGGACTTCTACACTTTTATCTACTTTTAATAATGCTGTTGGATCAGTCTGGTCCTTGATAATGGCTTTCAGTGTTTCTTCAATCAGCTCAGGAGAAACGGAAGTATTATTCACTGCATATTGCAAATCGCTTGTAACAGAAATGGTGATGGGATGCTTGATACTCTGCGTACTTGCTTTTGAATTGGGCAGCAGGAGTTTCAGTACATTCGGAGTTGCAAGAGTTGAGGTAATCAGGAAGAACAACAGCAGGAAGAACATGATGTCATTCAACGAAGCAGTATAAATTTCTGTGGTTCGTTCTCTTCTTTTTCTGAGGTTCATTGATGTAATTAGATATGAGACGTGAGATATGAGATGTGAGAGGTGAGAGAAGAATAACCGGGATTATTTAACGGGCTCTTCAAGGAGATCCATAAATCCAACGGCATTCATTTCCATATCATGGATAACGCGGTCGATGCGGTGAATAAGAAACTGGTAACCTGCGTAAGCGATGATACCAACGAGCAATCCGGCCGCACTGGCAATCATCTTCACATACAACCCGCCGGAAATGGTTCCGATTTCAAGACTGTTTTGTAAATTGATTTCATAAAATATTTTGATTACACCGAAGATGGTTCCGAGGAATCCGAACATGGGAGCAAGACCTGCAATGGTACTCATGATACCAAGGTTTTTTTCCATGTTATACACTTCCAGTTTTCCCACATTTTCAATGGCTCCTTCAATTTCGCTGATGGGTTTTCCGAGGCGCATCAATCCTTTGCCAATCATTCGTGCAACAGGACCTTTGGTATTTTTACATAGCGACTTTGCAGCATCAATGTTACCACTATGCACGTGGTCTCGGATCTGGTTCATGAAGTTCTGATCTACCTTAGAAAATTTCTGAATGGTAAAAAAGCGCTCAAAGAATATGTACACTGCCATGATGGATAGGATGGCAATGGGTATCAGGATGGGTCCACCCTTTAGTGCCATATCCCATAATGAAATGGATTGTTCCACCGGTTTGTCAACTGCAGCGACTACCTGGTTTAGTGATTCGCCTGTGTTTTGTGTAATTTGAAGAAGGATGCCGAGCATTTCGTTTTTTTGTTTTGGGATTCAAAGGTAGATGGGAACAGTGATGCACCCGCTTCAGAGCAATGCACTTTTAAACACTGTTTTGTTAGCTTAAACGGAATCTGAAATCAAATATTTGAGTTTTGGAATAACCGGATAAATAATATCATTATAGAACAGCCTTAAATCAAGCCGGCAAATAATTTTAAAAAAAAGTTACCAAGGATGCATTGATTAAAGGTGAAAAAAAAATATACCGGTCTCAGCAAGTTTGATCTTTCAAGTTCAAAAGCAATTATTATTAAATCAACTTCGAAGCAGATCAGGGATTTCTGTCTGACAATAAAGCAAAAAGTCTTTATTATTCAGCTTCAGTCATTTTCTCCAGATAAACAGATGAAGAAGGAAATGCAAATGAGCATCCGTTTTCCTTTACGATATCCATTATCTTCAGGTTAATTTCTTCATTTACTTCGAGGTAAGTTTCATATTGCGGACTTGTGATAAAATATATAATGACAATATCAAGAGAGCTGGCATTGAAATCACGGAAATGGACTTTAATTTTTTCTGCCACGCGGGAGTTGTTTTCAAGAAGTTTTTTGATTGCAGCCGTTACGTTTTGCAATTGTTGTGTTGAGGTACTGTAAGTAAGGCCAATTGTAAATTTAACCCTGCGGATGGAACGTTCATCTTCATTCACCAGTTCAGCGTCCACCATTTTTTTATTCGGAAGAAGCACGAGGGATTTGTTCATCGAACGCAGTCGGGTTGTACGGATGCCGACGCTTTCGACTACTCCTTCCACACTACCGACCCTTATATGGTCGCCTACTTTAAATGGTTTGTCGAGAAAAATAGTGAAAGAGCCGAGCAGATTTTCCAGCGTCTCCTTTGCCGCGAGAGCAAAAGCTAGTCCTCCAATACCCAAACCGGTGACCAGAGAAACTACGTCGAGGTTAAATCCGACGGCAATGGCAGCAAACAAGCCGGTGATGGCAATAATTACCTTCATCACTTCTCTTGCAAAAAGGACCCGCTGATCGTCCATTTTTGACTCTGTTAATGATGCTTTGTAAAGAAAAACAGTTGAAAAGAAATCTGCCAATCTGAGAACAATCCAGGTAAAGGAGAAAATAATTGTAATACTGAAAAGCCGGATGATCACCATCCTTAACCCAAACTCTTCCACCGGATCAAATTCCCATTTATCAGGGAAAGTCAGTCTGTCTGATGCAAGATAAAAGGTGATCAGCAGTATAAAAACGGAAAATGGCTTGATAAGCAATTCAAGGAATAAATCTACACCAATCACGCGGGTTTTCGACCCAAAACAGGCAAAGAGGAGGCGGGAAATAAGTTTTGAGATGAAACGTTTGAACAGAATTCCGGCAAGGAGGATACCTGCAAACCAGAGAAAGCTTTCAATTGTGTTTCCCATAAATTCCCGTTGTAAAAAATCATATGCGTTAGTCATTATCAACTTATTTTGCGGTAAAAGTAACAGTATCCTGAATACCGGTATATTTTCAAGCGGAACCATGGTTATTTCGGAGAAAAAAATATCAGATTGAAACGTCTGCCCGATTGGAGATACTTATTCCTCCATAAATGGTCAAAAAGAATAATTATACCTGACTTAAATTTTATTTGGAAACCTCAATTAAGTTATTGTAAATTTGAAAGCGACAAATTAAGTTTGCACATACTTCAAAACTATTAACCATGGCAAAAAATAAAAAAGCTGAAAAAAAACCGAAAGCAAAAAAAACGATTAAGAAAAAAGCCGCCGGAAAGAAACAGAAAAAGGGAGCTACTAAAAAGAAAGCTTCTAAGCCAAAGGCAAAGAAAAAAATTACAGCGAAAGCAAAGAAAAAACCTGCTGCTAAAAAGCCCGCTGCAAAAAAATCTGCTCCTAAAAAAGCTGCATCAAAAAAGAAAGCTACTGTTAAAAAACCGGTAGCAAGAAGAATTGAAGAGCCTGCAAAGATGATGTTTGTAGAGGATACAGAAACTATCGTTGAAGCACCGCCACCGCGGGACATTGATCTTGACATGGATAATGATGACGGTATGGATGCCATGCCGCTGGATGACCTGAAGGATATGGATGACACCTCTCCTGCCAATGAGATGGATGATGATGATGATTTTTAATAAAGCAAACCGGTGAAATAAAAAAAGCAACTCTTTCGGGTTGCTTTTTTATTTTTTAGTTATCTTAGAAATAAAAATATAATCTGCTTCGTATTTTTTCTTCCAGTTTTGTATCGGAAGGATTGGGAATTGCATTTTGGGGGTTCACTGTAATTTCAATGTCGCTCACAGAATCTGATTTAGCTATTACCTCAAAACGGACTGCATACTTTTTGCTGAAAACTGAATCTCTTCTTTGAGCATTGATCAGCTTTTGTGCTTTGTCAATGTTTACTTTTTTAAATTTTCGTTCCGACAGGAAAACCTGAAGCGCTTTAAATACTTCTTCCTTTGAAGTAAAAATAGAACACTTTACCATAATTTTTATCTCGCTTTATACTAGCGGAGCATTCTGAATGCACCTGATAGGTTTTAATCAGCGCATACATTCAACTCATCCCGACTCAACTTATCATGCCATGCCATAAATGCAGGCAAAACAAAATATTTTTTGAATCATGATCCCGAATTTCACAATATGTAAGTGAAAGCTCCCGAACTAATAAATAAAAAAATCCCTGAGGCAAAAATACTAAATATTCTTAATGGCAAAGAATATATTAAGACCTGAAAGAAATATCCTTCGCTTCATTTCTACTCCTATATTTGCTGCCCTTTCACACAAACATTTCATCATGAAAATTTCATTTAACTGGCTCAAACAATATCTTCTTACAGATCTCAGCGCGGCGGATGCGGCACAAATGCTAACAGACTGCGGTCTGGAGGTAGAAGGCATGGAAACATTTGAGTCAGTAAAAGGCGGCCTTGAAGGAATCGTAACCGGCGAGGTTATCACTTGTGGCAAACATCCCAATGCAGATAAATTAAGTGTTACAACCATTAATGCAGGCGGTGAATTACTGTTGAATATTGTTTGTGGCGCACCTAATGTAGCAGCCGGGCAAAAAGTAGTAGTGGCACTTCCGGGTGCAAAGTTATATCCGTTTACAGGTGAACCATTCGAAATAAAGAAATCAAAAATACGCGGGGAGGCATCAGAAGGAATGATATGCGCTGAAGATGAAATCGGTCTGGGAAAATCGCATGAAGGAATTATTATTCTGCCTCCTGATATTAAAGCGGGAACGCCTGCAAAAGAATATTTCAAAATCGAGTCTGATATCATATTTGAAATTGGTCTTACTCCCAATCGGGCTGATGCTGCCTCTCACATTGGCGTAGCGCGTGACTTAGCAGCGGTAATTAGGAACAGTCACCGGTCATCACCTATCGGGAAACCGCCGGCGTTGGTTGTTCATCCTTCCGTAGAAAAATTCAAAGTAGTGAATTCTGACCTGAGCATTGCAGTCGTTGTGGAGAATAAAATTGCATGTCCCCGCTACACAGGTATTACCATTAGCGGTTTGGAAGTAAAGGATTCTCCTCAGTGGCTGAAAAACAAACTGCTCTCAATCGGAGTAAATCCAATCAATAACATTGTTGACATCACGAATTACGTATTGCATGAATGCGGACAACCGTTGCATGCATTTGATGCTGATGCCATCTCAGGAAAAAAAGTGATTGTAAGGAATGCATCAGAAGGAGAAAAATTCGTGACACTGGATGGTGTTGAACGGACATTGACTTCCTCCAATCTGATGATCTGCAATGAAGATGAGGCGATGTGTATTGCAGGCGTATTTGGTGGAATTAAGTCAGGCATCAGTGAAAAAACAAAAAATATTTTTATCGAGAGTGCATATTTCAATCCTGCATCCATTCGCAAAACATCTAAACAGCATGGTCTGAAAACAGATGCATCATTCCGTTTCGAACGCGGTACTGATCCTGAAGCTACGATGTATGCATTGAAGCGGGCAGCTTTGTTAATGACAGAGATTGCAGGTGGAAAAATATCAAGCGAGGTGGTGGATATTTATCCTGAACAAATTGAATCAAAAAAAGTTGAATATAATTTCAGGCGGGCTGAATCTTTGATCGGAAAAGAAATCAGCAAAGATGAACTGAAGGAAATATTAACATCGTTACAGATTGTTGTAGAAAAGGAAAACGAGGAATCATTGCAACTGCAGATTCCGACTTTTAAAGTTGATGTAACGCGTGAAGTGGATGTTATTGAAGAAGTACTCCGCATCTATGGGTATAACAAAATGGATGTACCACAAAAACTTTCTGCTGCGCTTTCTTATTTCCCAAAACATGACACAGATGATCTGCTTGAAAAAATCGGTGGTTATCTAAGCAGCAATGGTTTTCTGGAAATGCTGAATAATACCCTGAGTAAACATGCGTACGCTGAAATGTCAGGTATTAATGATGATGCTGTTGTAAAGATTTTGAATCCCTTGAGTCAGGACCTCGGCATAATGAGGGTTACCATGCTCTACAGCGGACTCGAAGCCATTGAATACAACAGGAATCGTCAAAATGCTGACCTCCGTTTTTTTGAATCCGGAACGACTTATAGCAAAACGGAAAAAGGTTTTGACGAACAACAACATTTATCCCTGTTTATCACCGGCAGAAAAAATGATGAATCGTGGAAAGGCGGCAATGAAAATGTCAATTTCTTTTTCCTGAAAACATTTGTACAGCATATCCTTCAACTCTCAGGAACCGACGTTACAAAACTGAAAGAAGAAAATGCTTCTTCTGCATTTGCATACGGCGTTTCCTGGAAAATGAATGAGAAGGATCTGGTATCATTCGGATCTGTTTCGAAAAAGAATCTGAAACTATTTGATATCAATACAGAAGTTTTTTACGCCGACTTCAACCTGAAATTGCTTTTCAAAAATGCTTCAAAAAATAAAGTGCGTTATACAGAGGTTTCTAAATTCCCGCAGGTAAAACGTGACCTGAGTATGGTCATTGGCAAAGATGTGAACTATGGACAGATCCGCGACATTGCATTCCGCACTGAAAAAAATCTGCTGAAAGAAATCAACCTGTTTGATGTGTATGAAGGCGAAAAGATTGAAGCAGGAAAAAAGTCTTATGCCGTTTCATTTATTTTGATCGACGAAAGACAAACCCTTACGGATAAAACCATTGAGAAAGTGATGAGCAGGCTGATGGAAGCTTTTGAGAAGGAAGCTGGAGCTGTAATACGGAAGTGACATCGACGAAGCGCTATTTATCTCACCGAAGTACTAATAATACATACGAAATTACGAATTTTCCATATTCGTAATTTTGTATCTGACTCGTACTTCGGTGGAACTAATTATTTAACAATCTTCTTTGTATATACCGCTTCTTCAGTAATTATTCCTACCAGATATATACCCTTTGTTAGTGCGGAGAGATCCAGTGTTTGGTCTTCCAAGAGGATTTTTTTTTCGAGTACGACTTCTCCAATTGCATTGATAATGGAGAGACGGGCGTTTTGTTTTTGAGCTGACATGAAACGAATTGAAATTGCATTTGTAAACGGGTTCGGAGATACGTGAAAAATACTTTCGGAGTGGATATTATTTATTCCCACATCAAATGTCACAATTACAGTATCGATAACTGAACATCCCGATGCATCTGTTATGGTAACAGTAAATGTACCCGGACATAATGCATTCACGGACTGTGTGGTCTCACCGTTGCTCCAAGAGTAAGTGTAAGGAGGCGTTCCACCTGTTGGATTCAACGTTTCTGTGCCATCGCAGCAAGCGGAACATGAGGCTACAGTTCCCGAATCAGTGATAATCAATGCCGGTGGTTCCGAAATACTTATTTCTGCTTCAGACGTACAAAGATTTATATCAATTACAGTTCCTGAATAGATACCTGCCGGCAATCCGGTTATCGTAGCCGTAGTTTGCCCGTCAGGCGACCAGGAATAACTGTAAGGTGGCAAACCTCCGCTTCCAATAAGCGTAGCACTACCGGTGCTGTCTCCAAAACACGTTACGCCCGTACCCGAGACGGTTGCGTTAACAGCACACAACGAGCTGCTTACATTGAAATTGTCATAATAAAAACTAACAGCATTGCTCGTCGTGTATCTACACACAACACCGAACCACGATGAAGTATTGTAAGTGATATCGGTAGCAGATGCTTCCAGTACATAGTTTGTTCCACCAACAGTATCAACAAAAAGTTGCCAGAAACCGGTTGAGTCGCGCGTTACTTTTACGCCGAGATAAAATGCAGATGCAATTTCTGAATTGTTGCCGCGGCACAAAGAAGTGAGAACGGTATCATCCTGTCTGAAGAGTTCAACTGCATCGAGAGAAAGGGCCTCACCAAACTGCAGAAAATATCCATGCAATCCGTTTTTTAGATTGGCGGAATCAGAAGAAAGATAAACCCGTGCATTGTTATTTGCTGATGGTGGAAAACCAAGGTGAATGTAAAAACTCCATTGAATATTGTTGAGTGAAGCAAGCGGTGTTGCTGTGGAAAGATAGGACCTTCCGGCAGTCGTATCTTTTGATTGAAGCCGGTGAGATGCATTCACTTTAAAGTTCGCTGTATCACCGCTCCAGGTTGGATTAAGCGAATAATTCCCGTCGCTGAAAGGGTCGTAGAATTGCGCTGATGCGAGAGACGAAAACATTAGCAAAAAACATACTACAACTGAAGGTATAAGATTGGAATTTGTGGTTTTCATTTGGCGTTGATAAGATGAAATAGTATCCACCAAATATAAGAAAGAAATGCGGTTATGATTTCATTTTTATTAATGCTAAGTAATAACTGAATTGCATTCCGGAATTATAGGTATTGGTTTAGTTTGAAAAAATCGGCCACTAATTTCACCAATTAACACAAATGTTTGGGATAAGAATTGTTTGGAAAAAATGGGCTCTGTCTAAGTAATTCAATATGCAAACCGTTTATAAATCAATTTTAAAATTACACTAATCTGTTTTTTCTCGTGATAATTAGTGATCCCGATATCTATCGGGATCGATGCTAATGTTTGATTCTATAAATTAAAACCGAGGCACTATCGAATTATTATGGAGCAAGTTAACCCATACTTTTTTGGTAGTTTTGGTTAATATTTATATCGGTATGTCTTACACTGAAATCATTTCAATCAATCCTGAAATTCGTTTTGGAAAGCCATGTATTGATGGTACCCGAATAGCTGTAATAGATGTACTTGGATGGCTTGCAACGGGTATGACGTACGAACAAATTATTAACGATTTCCCCGGCATCTCCAAAGAGCATAAACTTGCCTGCCATGAATATGCAGCCGACCGGGAAGGTAAATTGAAAATTGCGCTTTGAAATGAAACTACTATTTGACGAGAATATTTCACAGACTTCCGTCAAAGCAAAAAGCCCACGGGCTTCATTCGTAATTTCGTACCTGTTTCGTACTTCGCCGAGCCGTTCAGGCTTCCTCTTTCTCGCTCCTCTTCGCCTCTCCGTTTTTATGATAAGTAACATCCAGCGGCTTCTTCACTTTTTCTTTCATGAGCGCGTTCTTGATGACATCAATCATATCCGTTACATAATGAAAGCGTAAATCCTTGACGTAATCTCTTTTGATTTCGAGAATGTCTTTTTTATTATCGGCACAAAGAATAATGTCTTTGATACCGGCGCGCTTGGCCGCCAGAATTTTTTCTTTGATCCCTCCTACCGGCAATACTTTTCCGCGCAATGTAATCTCGCCTGTCATGGCTAAATTCTCTTTTACCTTGCGTTGCGTAAATGCTGATGCCAATGCAGTAAGCATCGTGACGCCTGCTGATGGGCCGTCTTTTGGTGTTGCGCCTTCAGGAACGTGAATGTGAACATCCCACTGGTCGAGTACACGTGGATCAATATCGAGTTCGCCGCAATGTGCTTTCAGAAATGCCAAAGCAATGACGGCAGATTCTTTCATCACCTCACCGAGGTTTCCGGTAAGTGTTAGCTTGCCTTTTCCTTTGCTTATACTCACTTCAATAAACAAAATATCTCCACCCACACTTGTCCAGGCAAGACCGGTAACCACTCCGGCAACGTCGTTCTTCAATATCCTGTCTTTCTGAAAAACAGGAGCGCCAAGAATTTTATTGATGGCTACTTCGTCAACGACAGGATTATATTCTTCTTCCATGGCCACACTCTTTGCAATGCCACGAATGAGTGATGCAATTTTTTTCTCCAGTCCGCGCACGCCGCTTTCACGCGTATATTGTTCGATCAGCAGTTCAATCATTTTCGGAGACAGCTTCACATGCTCCTTTTTCAATCCATGTGCTTCCAGTTGTTTCGGTATCAGGTGGCGCACTGCGATCTGAATTTTTTCTTCAACTGTATAACCATTGATTTCAATGATTTCCAGACGATCAAGTAATGCAGGCTGAATGCTGTTTAATGAATTTGCTGTAGCGATGAACAATACATTACTCAGGTCAAAATCAATCTCTACAAAATTATCATAGAAGGTATTGTTTTGTTCCGGATCTAGCACTTCAAGCAATGCGCTCGATGGATCACCATGAAAATCATTTCCAAGTTTATCAATTTCATCAAGTACAAAAACAGGATTTGCACTCTTTGCTTTCTTCAAATTTTGAATGATACGGCCGGGCATAGCGCCGATGTATGTTTTACGGTGACCACGGATTTCTGCTTCATCACGCAGTCCGCCCAGTGACATGCGTACATATTTTCTTCCGAGTGCGCGTGCAATGGACTTGCCCAGTGATGTTTTTCCGACTCCGGGAGGGCCGTACAAGCACATGATGGGAGATTTCATATCGCGCTTCAACTTAAGTACAGCAAGGTATTCGAGTATGCGCGCCTTTACCTTCTCCAATCCCCAGTGGTCTTTTTCGAGAACTTTCTGCGCGAACTTGAGGTCAAAATTATCGTTGGTAAATTCATTCCATGGTAGATCAAGTAATACTTCGAGATAATTAATCACCACTGAATATTCTGCTGAAGCAGGATTCATCCGCATGATGCGGTCACATTCTTTGTTGAAAGTATCTCCTACTTCCTTGCTCCACTTTTTTGCTTTGGCACGTTCACGCAATTCAGCCACTTCGCGTTCCGGCGTTTGTCCTCCCAGTTCTTCCTGAATCGTTTTTAACTGCTGATTGAGAAAAAATTCACGTTGCTGTTTGTCAATATCAGTCTTGACTTTATTTTGGATCTGATTTTTCAATTCCAGCATCTGCAATTCCTTCGTGAGGTGTTCGAGCACTTTTGTAGAACGCTCGCGCAAATCATCAATCTCCAGTAAGGACTGTTTCTTTACGACATCCAGATTCATGTTGGATGAAATAAAGTTAATGAGAAAAGAACTGCTCTCGATATTTCTGATGGCGAAAGCAGCATCACTCGGAATATTCGGACTGTGTTGGATGATCTGCAACGCAAGGTCTTTCATGCTCTGAACCGTTGCATCAAATTCTTTATCGCCCTTTGCAGGAATTTTTTCGGAGATGGCAGAAACATTGGCCTTGATGTATGGTTCTGTCTGAATCAATTCCTTCAATTCAAATCTCTTTTTACCCTGTATGATGATGGTTGTATTTCCATCCGGCATACGAAGCATCTTCAATACATGGGCGACTGTTCCGATTTTATTCAGATCCTCAAACTTCGGATCTTCGATATTGGTGTCCTTTTGAGAAACAACGCCGATTATTTTGTCACCTTTATATGCATCCTTTATCAGGTTGATGGATTTATCGCGTCCTACAGTAATTGGTATAACAACACCCGGAAATAAAACTGTATTGCGCAATGGCAGTATAGAAAGTGTGGCGGGAATTACCTGCGCATGCATACTTTCCTCATCCTCAGATGTTAGCAGCGGTATAAATTCCGTATCATCATCAATAACATTACCCAGTTCCACTCTTGGAAATTTCAACTCGTCATCGTTCATTTTTCTGACAGATTAAATTTACTTGTTAAAATAAAATAGTTTGTAAAAGTACGATTTGCAAGTCGAAAACCATACCCGGGAGTGGCAATTGGACTAATTGGCAGATAAGGTTGGTTGGTTGATTGGTTGGTTGGTTGGTTGGTTGGTTGAATCGTTGACTGGTTTATTTGTTAATTGAGGATTAAAAAATCACTCAATGGAGAATTTATTTTCTTGCCAGGACTGATTCGAGTATAGAATTCATTGATGACCAGTCGAAATTTTTCCGGACAAATTGATAAGCGTTGGCAGAAAGTTTTTGATACAGCGCCTTATCGTCAAGCAAAAGAATAATTTTATTGACGTATTCTTCAGGTGTATCTGCAATTAATAAGCAATCATTTGTGGGGGCATGAATGGCATTGTTGGCTTGAGAGGAAACGATGCATGGAATCTTCATGGCCATGGCCTGTAAAATTTTATTTTGCAAACCGATGCTGATGAGCATGGGCGCCAGATGTATTCTCGATTCAGCAAATGGAATCCTGATGTCGTCCACCCATCCTGTAACCTTAATATAATCGTTTTGCAGTTTGATGACTTCAGCAGCAGGATTGGCACCGGCTATAATCAGTTTCATCCCCGGTCTTTTCTTTTTTAACAGTGGCATTATTTTCTCGGCGATATAAACAGCACTTTCAATATTGGGCGGATAATTCATGTTGCCCGAAAAAATGAGGTCATACTTTTTTTCTCTGGTCTGCGGAGCATAGTAATTGAAATCAACACCATTGGGAACTACTTCAATCTGTTGGTTGTCGGGATGCTGAATGAGTTCTTTGTCCTGCTCTGAAATGATGATTTTATTATTGAACTTATTAAAAATCCTGCCTTCATATTTAAGCATCCGCTTCCACTCCATCATGACAGGAATTTTTTTGAAAATATTTTCGCGCTGTGCCTGCCGTTCATAACCTTTGCTGAAAGCATCCTGGTAATCGAGTGTCCTTGAAATCTGCTTTTCATTCTTCACGTATTCAGCCATTCGGACCAGCTGACAAAAAACTGCATCCGGTTTATCGTCAAGAATAATTTTATCAATCTTTCTTTTGAATTCCTTTGAATAGAAATATTCTACCTGGAAAGGTTTCCCGTTGATGAAAGCACGAAAAAGATTCTGAACCTGTTTTGCCTTACCGATATTATGAATGATAATTCTCCTGCAAAAGGGTTTCAATGCTTCCAGGTCTTCGGGCAATACTTTCTCATCGCTCACGGCAGCAAGAATGACATGGTGTTTTTTACTCAGCTCGACGATTTGGTAATATGCACGGAGTTTGTCCCCCTTTTCAAGCGGATATGGAAACCTTGAAGTAAGAAAAAGGATCTTCATATGAGGGAATATTTTCCGGCGGCAAAGATTGCGAAAGTTGAATAAGAAAACGAATTATTTCGATGCCACAGATTTAATTTTATCCTCATTTATATCGTCATAAAATCTATTTTTACAAGGTGCAAAGATCCACAGATCAAACGGGCAGAACCATTGAAATAGCTGATCAACCAAAGCGAATCATCAGCGTGGTGCCTTCGCTTTCGGAGTTACTTTCTGACCTTCGGCTAAATGATGAAGTTATCGGGCTTACTAAATTTTGCATTCATCCTGATGAATGGTTCAGGAATAAAACCCGCGTGGGTGGTACTAAAAACCTGAACATTGAACTAATCCGTTCGTTGAATCCTGATCTGATTATTGCCAACAAAGAAGAGAATGAGCAACATGAAATTGAAGCGCTTGCTGCAGAATTCCCTGTATGGATCAGTGATATATATACTTTCACTGATGCCAAAAGAATGATCCTGGCAATCGGACAAATAACAAACCGGTATTTTGAGTCGGTATCATTACTGAAAAACATTGATGCAGCATTTGATGAACTGCGGTTTTCGATAAAGGAATACGAGCCAACGTCAGTGGCGTATTTCATCTGGAACAAACCGATGATGGTAGCCGGAGGTGATACTTACATCAGTCAGATGCTGGAAGCCTGTGGCCTGGAAAATGTTTTCGGAAAGCAAAACCGCTACCCCGAAGTTACTGTTGATCAGGTAAAAGCATCAAATCCTGACATGATATTTCTTTCCAGCGAACCCTTTCCGTTTAAGCAAGGACACCTTGATGAATTCCGTGAAAAATTTCCCGGCACAAAGTCATTTTGCGTTGACGGAGAACTGTTTTCATGGTATGGTTCACGAATGCAATATGCGCCAACCTATTTTCTGAAACTACTTGAACAGATTCAATCAGTCTAGTAACTTCGCGCACATAAATATTTTATCAAATTACATTGAGAAGTCAAGTGAAATTCAGTCTTCCGGCAGCTATTATTTTTTCTGTTTTGCTTTTCTGCGTGAGTTTTATTGCTGATGCACAAAAAGTAGGACTTGTGTTAAGCGGTGGCGGCGCACGTGGAATGGCACATGTGGGTGTAATCAAGGCGCTGGAAGAAAATCACATTCCGATTGATTTCATAGCAGGAACTTCATCCGGCGCAATCATTGGAAGCATGTATGCACAGGGATATTCGGCGGATCAGATTGACAGCATCGTTAACTCCGAAGAATTTCTAAACTGGGCCACCGGTACGCTGAATGAGGACTACACTTACTATTTCAGGAGGAAAGATGAAAATGCAAACTGGATTACTTTACGTTTCTCGCTTGATTCAGTCTTCACCACTTCACTACCAACCAATCTTGTAAGTTCTGTACAGGCCGATTATTCACTGATGGAAAATCTAGCGCCCGTCATTGCAAAAGCAAAATTTAATTTCGATTCACTCTTTGTGCCATTCCGTTGTGTGGCTGCCGACATTGAACATAAGCAGACTGTTGTCTTTCGTAAAGGTGATCTGGCGCAGGCTGTAAGGGCCTCAAGCGCATATCCTTTTTATTTCAAGCCCATCATCTTTGACGGGAAAATATTATATGACGGAGGGATGTACAATAATTTTCCTGCCGACATTATGCTGAATGATTTTCAACCCGACATCATTATCGGAGTGAATGCAGGAGGCAGCAGCACGCCTACCACAGAAGGAAATATTGTTTCACAGATCAGGACCATGCTTACGACGCCAACGAATTTTTCTGTGTTGTGCGAAAACGGAATTCTGATTGATGTAAATACAGATAAATTTGGTTTGTTTGATTTTGACCATTTGACCGATGTAATCAATGCAGGACATGATGCAGCGATGTCAAAGATGGATGACATCCAGTTTTATATTCAACGCAGGGTTGATTCTACGGACCTGAAACGCAGGCGGAATTCTTTTAGATATGATCTTCCAAAAATACTTGTGGATCAGATCAAAGTAGAAGGCCTCAATGAAAGGCAAGCCTATTACGTAAAAAAAATCATCAAACCAGGAGCAGGTCCGCTTCCGATTGAACGAATGAAGGGGAATTATTTTCAGCTCGTTGCAGATGAAAATGTAAAATCAATTTACCCGCAGCTGAAATACAATGCCGATACAAAAATGTATGACCTTTCGTTGAGAATAACGAGGGAAAAAGACCTGATCACACAATTCGGCGGAAACATTTCTTCCCGTCCCATCAGTGAAGTGTTTGTAGGTGCACAATACAATTTCTGGAGAAAAAAATCTTACAGTTTTTTCACCAATCTATATTTTGGAAAACTATATACGAGCGGACAATTAAAAATAAGGATGGATTCCCCAACAATGCTACCTTTTTTCATTGAAGCTGATGCCACGCTCAACCAGTATGATTTTTACAAAAGCAGCACAGCAATTTTCAATGATGAAAAACCGAGTTACATCATACAAACTGATTATAACTTCGGAATGAGCGGTGGAATACCGGCACGTAATAAAGGAAAGGTTGTGATTGGCGGATCATATATCAGGACGAAGGACAGCTATTATCAGACTGCAGAATTTATTCAGAAAGATACGGCAGATCAGAGTATTTTCCTTGGTGCAACCGGGTATTTGCTTTTCGAAAGAAGCACACTTAACAGAAAGATGTATGCCAATCAGGGTACTTTCCTGGGCATGAAACTGCGTTATGTCAACGGAGTAGAATATACGATTCCGGGCTCCACATCCATCGACAGGCAGGAAAAAAATAACGGACGGCAGTGGCTACAGGCAAAAATTACGTATGAGAATTATTATAAAAGGCGCGGGCATTTGAAACTTGGTTTTTTCACTGAGCTGCAATGGTCGAACGAACCATTTTTCACAAATTATACAAGTACCATCCTGGCCTCACCGGCTTTTGAACCGGTTGCAGAAATGCAGACGCTATACCTTCCGGATTTTCATTCGCATCAGTATGGCGGATTTGGACTCCGTAATGTATGGATGATAAAAAACAATTTAGATTTCCGGCTGGAGGCATATGTGTTTCAACCTTTTCGTGAGCTGGTTAGAACAGAAGACCTGAAAACGGAATACGGAAAAGAATTTGCAAAACAATTTTATATCGGTAGTGCTGTTGCTGTTTTTCACAGCCCATTGGGGCCGATCAGCTTAAACGTAAACTATTACCATGAAAGGAGAAATCCTTTTTCACTTCTTTTCCATTTCGGCTACATTATTTTCAATAAGTCAGCAACCGAATAAAATATTGAATTCAGGAAACACGAACGATCACTGAGCCATCGGCAAGTTCGGTTTTAAATTTTAAAAGTGGTTTCGTTGCAGGATCACGCAGTACATTTCCATTTAAATCAAAACGACTACCGTGCTCATTGCAAAAAAGTCCGGTGGACGTGAACACCAATGGTTGCTGACGATGTGTGCATTGCATGGCAAGGGTATGGAAAGAGGATTCAGTCTCCTTTACGACAAGTAAATCGAACTCAAGATGTTTGGAACGAACAATCAGGTGTTTCCTGTCTGCAAATTTTTCAATCGGGATGACGATCCTGCCTTCGTTGTTTTCCGCATTGAAAATCATGACTCCCGGCGCACATCCTTCGAGCAAAGTGCCCGTGAGATAAATTCCTGCAAGTCCTGCACACAATGTGCAACCGTTTTTAATAAATGCTCTTCTCTTCATTTAATCAGTGATAAAAAAAATTGATCTTATTATTTTAAACGTAGGTCTGATTTTAATCCGAAATATTTTTTCAAATGTTCGTTTCTGAAATCAGATGTCAATGAAGATATTTCGGATGATTGCAACATACCTGAGTCGGGTAATGGTTCCAGAATAATGGTTATCGAATCAATATTATCGCTGAATGTTGTAATCAGTTTCATTCTTAAATCCACAGCTCTTGCATAAACGCCGGTAATAGTCTTTTGTTCAAGTGCCAAATATCCCATCATTACGACCATTGAAACAACAGCCAGTGAAGATACCGATATGATCATTTTCTTATTCCGGAAAAATGAACCTGTCACAATTCCGGCAAATGAAAGTAAAATACAATTCAAGAAAACCATGAGTAGCCATGCTCGTTGCGGAGGAATTTCTCCGAGCAGGAAGCATGAAGGGAAAATAAAAATGAAACATAAAACAAAATATCCGATCAATATGATTGTTACAGTCTTTATCGTCAACTTCAGTTTTCCGGAAAACATGGCGGAGAATCCTGTCCAGGAGATAAAAAACAAAATGAGCCATGTAAATTTTTCTTTTAGAAAAAACAAATCAATACGCGCAACCGATTTCACCGTCAGTATAAATGATTTTAACAAGTCATGTTGAGGAAGCGCTGATTGTCTGAATGCCCTGCCTTCTCCTGCGTAACTAATACCTACAGAAATCAAAAGAATGGCAAGTGCGATGGCTGTCATCGGTTTAAAATCCTTTCGCATGAACCGGTAAACAAGAAATACGGCAAGGATCGTAACAGTGGGCAATGCAATTGATTCTGCTGAGCCGCCAATATATGCTGCAGTTATAACACAAACCAATACTGAACTGAACGTTTGTTTTGCTCTTAATATTTCTGCAATCAAAAAACAGAATGCAATAAATCCCCACAGGTACATGGCAGAGGAGGTGATCCAGAAAAAAGTCTCTCCTGTACCGGGCATCAAAATAAAAAATGAAATGAGCAGTGCTATTGCAAACCTGGAATGTCTGGGTAAATCAGATAATGATGACGAATAAACGCTTTTGTTATTACTACTTCGTACAATAAAATCGGTGAGAAAACAAGACAGCCGGTACAATGCAAAACAGAGCATGAGCAGTGTGACTACATGATAAAATAAAAAGTTGCCGTTCAGTTTGTGGAGAAGAAATATTCCATTTAGAAAAAGTACTGAAGACCATCTCGTCACCCACGAATGCCACGACACAAGCATACTTTGCCACCAGCCGTAGTCGTTGAAGTTAGCGAGGAAATAAAAATCATCTGCAGCCGGTCTGTTATTCAGAGAAAGAATCAAATACAGAACCAGGAAAACGATAAGCAGAATTCCATACAAAGCATTCTGAAGAATTTGCACTCTCTTCATTTTAAAATAAAGTGATCTGTTGTCCGGCTTTCAGAAATAAGAAAGGGAACCGCAATGGATTCCCTTCTTACCACTAAAAACTATGGCGTAGTTATTTGAGTGAATTGACAACTGCCTTGAATGCATCAGGGTGATTCATTGCAAGATCAGCAAGCGCTTTTCTATTCAGCGCGATATTATTCTTGTGAATTTTCCCCATGAATGCAGCGTAACTCATTCCATGCTCGCGTGCGGCGGCATTGAGACGTGAAATCCATAAAGAACGGTAGGTACGTTTCTTCGCTTTTCTATCGCGGAAAGCATACGTTAATCCTTTTTCAACCGTGTGTTTTGCAACGGTTAATACATTCGCCCTGGATCCCCAGTTACCTTTGGCGAGTTTTAAGAGCTTTTTTCTTCTGGCTCTTGATGCGACGGAATTGACACTTCTTGGCATTTTACTTTTTGTTTTTTGACGAAAGCGTTCTGCGTTAGCAGACTCTTATTTGCTTTTTGTCTGGTTATGAAATGAGAATTTAGATATGAGACGTGAGCCCCGATAGCTATCGGGATGAGATAATGAACATAGCCTACCTCATGACTAGCATTTTCAACACCCTGTCAGTATCAGCGGTACTTACCAATGCAGCCTTGGTGAGATTGCGTTTGCGTTTTGTGTCTTTCTTGGTGAGGATATGGCTCTTGTAAGCGTGCTTGCGCTTAATTTTTCCTGTTCCTGTTACTTTGAAGCGCTTCTTTGCGCTGGAGTTTGTTTTTTGCTTAGGCATATTGGGTACGAATAACTTGGGTACGAATAACGAATGAATACGAATTTACGAAGTACGAATATTTACTAATTTACTGAATACTAATTACGAATGGTTACTAATTTACGAAGTACCAATTCTTATTTTTTCTTCTTTTGAGGTAATGGAGCGAGGAATAAGAACATCCTGTTTCCTTCAAGCTTTGGCATCATCTCCACTTTACCGTATTCGGCGAGTTCTTGCGCAAACTTGAGGAGGATGATTTCACCTTTCTCTTTGTATGCAATGGCTCTTCCGCGAAAGTGAACGTATGCTTTAACTTTATTACCTTCTTCAAGAAAGTTGATGGCATGTTTCAGTTTGAAATTGAAATCATGTTCATCTGTATTTGGCCCGAAGCGGATTTCTTTTACTACCTGTTTAACCTGCTTGGCTTTTAACTCTTTCTCTTTTTTCTTTTTATCGTATAAGAACTTTTGATAGTCAATAATTTTACAAACCGGAGGATCAGCAGTCGGTACTACTTCCACTAAATCCTGCTCCTGTTCCTTCGCCAGTTTTAATGCTTCTTCAATCGGGTATATATCCGATTCTACGTTGTCTCCGACCAGTCGTACTTGCGGAGCTTTAATTAACTCATTGATGCGATGCTCTGCTTCTCTTTTTCTTGGTCCACCATAACGGCCATAAGGGCGTGGGGTGAATGGCGGTCGGGGCCTGGGTGTAAAGGGGGTTGCTATGGGTTTATTTTTTTAATTGTTTCAGATAATGATTCCTTGCCAGAATAAATTTTAGCTCAGTTGCATTTTAATTTCATTTTGAATGAGGCCGGTGAATTCTTCAATACTTTTCTTTCCCTCGTCAAGGCCTCCATGTTTACGTACAGAAACCTGCTTGTCTTCCATCTCCTTTTCTCCAACGATCAGCATGAAAGGGATTTTTTTCATTTCATTATCCCTGATTTTCTTGCCGATTTTCTCGTTCCTGTCGTCAATGAGGGCGCGAATATCGTAATTTTTCAGAACACTCAAAACTTCCTTAGCATATTCGTGGTATTTTTCGCTAATGGGAAGAATGGCTACCTGCTTGGGTGTGAGCCACAAAGGGAAATTGCCGGCAAAATGTTCGATGAGGAATCCGATAAATCTTTCATGGGTTCCAAGTGGCGCCCGATGGATACAAATCGGCGTTTCCTGCGTATTTTCGCTGGTACGGTAGGATAATCCGAAACGAGCCGGAACTCCGAAGTCAACCTGATTGGTAGCAAGCGTAAATTCTCTTCCAATTGCGCTCCAAACCTGAACATCAATCTTGGGTCCGTAAAAAGCTGCCTCATCTGAAATTTCCACATAAGGAATATTTGATTCTATGAGCACATTGCGGACCATGTCCTCGGTCTCCTTCCATAACTCCGGATTGTCAAGGTATTTCTTTCCAAGTTTTTCAGGTGCATGGGTGCTGAAGCGCATGACATATTTTTCAATTCCGAAAATTTTAAAATATTTCAGGTACATGTCATTCACTCCTCGGAACTCATCAGCGAACTGCGCCTTGGTGCAATAGATATGTGCGTCATTCATCTGCAGGCAACGCACACGCATGAGTCCGAATAATTCTCCTGATTGCTCATAACGGTAACAGGTTCCGTATTCAGCGAGTCGTATCGGAAGATCCCGATAACTTGGATTTAATTCATTAAATATTTTGTGATGGTGCGGACAGTTCATCGGCTTGAGGTAATATTTTTCGCCATCCATTTCCATCGGAGGAAACATGCTGTCTGCATAGTAAGGAAGATGCCCTGTTGTGAGGTACATGCTTTCTTTGGCAATATGCGGAGTACGCACGCGCATGTAACCGGCTTCATTTTCTGTTTTCTTCGCCAGCCTTTCAAGTTCTTCTATAATAGCACCTCCGTTGGGTAACCAAAGCGGAAGTCCGGGACCCACTTCATCATCAAACATAAAAATCTCCATCTCCTTGCCGATCTTTCGGTGGTCGCGCTTCTTCGCTTCTTCAAGCATTGCAAGGTATTCATCGAGTTCTTTTTGCTTTGGAAAGGTGATTCCGTAAATGCGCGTAAGCTGTTTATTTTTCTCATCGCCTTTCCAATAAGCACCTGCAAGGGTCGTCAGTTTAACCGCTTTGATATAACCGGTATGCGGAATGTGCGGACCACGGCACAGGTCAGTAAATCCGCCCTGCTGATAAAATGTTATGGTACCATCTTCCAGGTTATTGAGGAGGTCCAGTTTATACTCATCACCTTTATCTTTGAAATAGGTGATGGCATCCTGCTTACTCATTTCACTGCGGACAAAGTGATTATTCTGCCGTGCCAGTTCGAGCATTTTCTTTTCAATCTTCGGAAAATCCTCTGATGAAATTTTATGTTCACCAAGATCAACATCATAGTAGAAGCCATTGTCAACAGGTGGTCCTACCCAGAATTTTACGCCGGGAAAAAAGCTCTCCAGCGCTTCAGCCATAACGTGCGCAGAAGAATGCCACATGGTTGCTTTGCCATCGGAACTATCCCAGGTGAGCAGTTCTAATGTGGAGTCGTTTTTTATTGGACGGGTAGCATCCTGCACAACTCCGTTCACTTTTGCGGAGAGCACATTGCGGGCAAGTCCTTCAGAGATACTTTTGGCAATGTCGAGGGCTGTGGTACCATCGGGATACTCACGGACATTTTTATCGGGGAAAGTAATTTTCATGGTACGAATAATTGTGGTACGAATAACCAATAATTGCGAATGTTCGAATTACGAATGAATACGAATTTACGAAATACGGATTTTGGGAGTGCGAAGATAATTTAAGAAATGGGATGTTGGAAGGGAAAAGTAAGAAGGAAACAGGAAGTTGGCAATATGCAGCGGGCAGTGGGCAAGGATTAGTTACACAATTAATATTTTAACTGAATAGGAAGCTTCAGGTTGAAAGAAATACAATGCAAATTAAATAGTCAGCAGTTGATTCAGGTTACAAGGCGGCCAGGGCAGATGGTAATTTCATGGCCCTTCTCCACCCCGCAAGTTGTCCGAGGTGCATGGCTTCGTGGTTGATACACATAAAAACGATCAGGTCGAGAAGGGTTGGCATATAAATATTAAAACGCCAGCCTATTGGTTGAGCCAGAACCTCATCATTTAATTCAGACAACAGTAATTTCACTTTTTCATGCCGTTGATTTAATTCGGAAAGCAATAATTCTTTTGACGGGTATTTTCCATGGTCAGCATCAGGAAAACGCGGATCACCGGGACCATTGCGGGAAAACAATTCATGCCAGCCGGCCGGAACTTCATAAGGCGCACCCATATCTTCTGCCAGCATAGCGCTGCCTGTTGTAAGGTGTCCCAATGTAAATGCCGGATGATTTTCAAAACCTATTCCGGGTACTGAAATCATTTGCTCCTTCGTTAAATTCATAACGAGTGCTTCAGCATACTTATAGTTGAAATTATACTGATTGATGATGATTGTTTTGTTCATAGTGATCAGATTGAAAAGGCAAGATAAAATAAGGAAATATATTATCAGCAATATAAAAAGAGAATTCATTGCCGGTTTTGGTCTGGTGAACTTTAGACTATCGGATCATATTGCAGAGTCCGATTGGAATCAGTAGAATAATTATCGCAAAGAATGGTGGCTCATTGAACAGGAAATATAAACACCGAATAACGAAAATTGAATGACTAAGGCAGAAGTAAAACAGCCGGTACCAGTTATTGGGGACAGAGGTTTCATTTTTTGATGCATTACATTGGCTGTTTTCAGGAATTTCAATAGACGAAATTCGTATTCTAAAATAGCCCCGATTGACGCCATGAAGTATAGCGTGAGCGCGTACTTCATGGCGGAAAAGCGGGACAAATTACGAACAGTAGAAATCGCTTCCGCTCCTGCTTACAATTATTAGTTTTGCGGACGCATGCTCCTGATCTATTCTGCTTCTTCCAGTCCCCGGCTCACGTATATATTTGATTTTATTTTCAAGGACATTCTTGGGATCACGTATAAGTTTACGGATGTGGCTGCAGAATTCAGGGACAGTGCTTTGCCAAAATTTTCGTATTGCGAAGATCCCATCGGCGACGAGTTAATTTTCTTCAGCACAAAGCTTCTTTTTGAAAAAGGAATTCACGTACAGGACATTTCCGTTTTCGACTGGGAAGATTCAAAAGCATTTTTTGCCACGCACCCGAAATATGTTTTTCCTTTTGATCCTTTTGCTGCTGCGTTTTATCTCGTGTCGCGCTATGAAGAATACCTGCCGCATGAACGTGATGAACATGACAGGTTCGAGGTGAAAGAATCACTGGCATGGAAAAAAGGTTTTTTGCAGAAACCGCTTGTGGATATATGGGCGTTTAAAATCAGGGACATTTTGAAAAATAAATTTCCCGGACTGGTATTTCCGAAGAAATCGTACCAATACATTTCTACAATTGACATTGACAATGCCTATGCGTTTAAGGAAAAAGGAATTGTGCGAACGACGGGTGCCCTGGTACGAAGTCTGGTGCAACTAAAACCTACTGCTTTTTTGAACAGGCTGCTGGTACTGGCAGGTCTGAGGCATGACCCTTATGATACTTACGCTGATTTATTTTCGATTCAGCAGGAATATCATCTTGCATGTATTTATTTTTTTCTACTCGGCGATTATGCGGAGAACGATAAGAATGTTCCGGTGACGAGTAAAGTATTTCAGTCGCTGATCAAATATATTTCCGATTATAATGAATGCGGAATACATCCCTCCTATGTTTCCAATACTGTTCCGGAAAAAATTTCAATAGAGAAAAGCCGCCTGAGAAAAATCATTCGCAGGGATGTGGTGAAAAGCCGTCAGCATTTTCTGATGTTGAAATTTCCTTATACCTACCGCAACCTGCTAGACCACGACATCACTGACGACTACAGCATGGGGCATGCGGGAGATGTGGGATTCAGGGCAAGTACGTGTTACTCTTTTTTATTTTTTGATCTTGACAGGGAAGTGACTACAAAATTGCGCGTGCATCCGTTTATGTTGATGGATGCAACGTTCAGGTATTATTTAAAAGTGAAACCGGAAGAAGCGTTGAATCTGATCCGCTCTCTGGCAAGTGAAGTGCGGGCTGTTGATGGAACTTTTATTTCGCTGTGGCACAATGAATCGCTGAGTGGAATTGCACCATGGGAAGACTGGAAAGATTTATATTCACAAATGGTTAAGGTTGCCACAGCATGATCCGGTATCTGAAGCATGAAGAAATAGATTTTGCAAAGTGGGATGCTGCGATTGATGCATGTCAGGCCGGAATGGTATATGCAAAATCATGGTATCTGAATATTGTTTCTCCGGGATGGGAGGCGCTCATAGAAGAAGAATATCAAATTGTTTTTCCGGTTACGTGGAGAAAAAAGGGCGGGATAAATTATCTTCACCAGCCATTCTTTACACAGCAGCTTGGCGTATTCTCTAAAACCACATTGAAGGAAAATGACGTTGAGCGTTTCCTGTCTGCCATTCCAAAAAAGTTTCGACTGATAGAGATTCAACTGAATCAAAGCAATCACATCAATGAAAATGATTTCAAAATTTCCGTTCGCAAAACCCATCACCTCGACCTCAACAGGCCATACGAGATTATAAAGAAAAATTATTCTGACAACCTGAAGAGAAATCTGAGGCGCGCTGCACAAAATTCACTTACCATTAAAAAAGATTTTGATACGAAAGCACTGATATCACTTTTCAAGACGAACCGGGGAAAGGAAGTGAGTACACTGAAGGAAAATGATTATTTTACTTTTGAGAAACTGGTTGAAGAAGGGCGGGGAAGAAAGCTGGTAACGAGTATAGGAGTCAGTAATGAGGGCAGACTGGAAGCGGGAGCCATTTTTTTTAAGTCTGATCATGAATATATTTTTCTTTTCTCTGCAACAGGGGAAAAGGCAAAGGAATCGGGAGCAATGACATTCATCATAGACCATTTCATCAGCACACATTCTACATCAGAAATGAAACTTGATTTTGAGGGCTCTATGGATTCGGGGCTTTCAAGATTTTATAAAAGTTTCGGATCGGATGAAGTTGTATATTTACAGATCAGAAAAAATAATTTGCCGTGGATGGTGCGGTGGTTGAAATGAAATTACTCACCACGGAGGGAGCGTTGAAAATGGAAACGGGCGTGCTTAAACCGGAGAAAAGTGGGTGTTAAGTTAAACAGCCTTTAAACACGGAGGCACGGGGAAAGACAGAAGAAACTAATTCAAAAAGAAAGAAACAGAAAATAAATTATGGTTCACAACCTTAGTCACAGCAACTCCATCATCAATCAATACCTCAGTGAAATCCGGGATATTGAAATACAGAAAGACAGGATGCGTTTCAGGAAAAATCTGCACCGCATAGGACAAATCATAGCTTATGAAATCAGCAAGACGTGTGAATTTGTTGTTAAGGAAGTTACGACGCCGCTTGGCATTGCTGAAGTTCCGGTTTTGAAGGAGCAACCGGTCATCGGAACGATACTTCGTGCGGGACTACCATTGCATGAAGGGATACTGGATTATTTCGATCATGCCGACAATGCATTTATCAGTGCATACCGCAAACACCACAAGGACGGAAGCTTCGACATTAAACTCGAATATGTTTCAAGTCCGTCGCTGACAGACCGCATTGTAATCCTCTGTGATCCGATGCTTGCAACAGGCGCAAGTATGGTAATGACGTGTAAGGCATTGATGGAACGCGGCATTCCGAAACATACACACATTGTATGCGCGCTGGCAAGTATGGAAGGCGTAAACCATGTAAAGAGCCAACTATCCACCAACATCACCATCTGGGCGGGAGCCATTGATGATGAATTGACTGCGCAGGCATACATTGTTCCGGGACTCGGAGATGCCGGCGATCTTGCTTTTGGAACAAAAATTTAACTGCTCATTTTTGTTTCAGGGGAACCTATAGGAAATACTTTTGTTATCCATTTTTAAAACACCACATTTCATTGGATGAAATTCTGAAAATATTATCAGTGATGCTGATCAGCAGCGTGAAGTTTGCACTGGGGCCATCGTTCGTTTACCTGAATGAGAATTACGATTTTACATTTATCGAGACGAACATATACGCCATCATCGGCGGCATGCTGGGCGTATGGTTTTTTCTTTATCTCAGTAAATGGATTTTGAGGATGTACCGGAGAGTCAGGGCGCACTATTTTCATGTCTTCAGAAAAAACGATCAGCTGTATTCTGATCTTGTTACCGATGTTGATGCGCCCGTAAAAGTGAAATATGATTATGTGACCGCCAACGAACCGAAGAAAAAAATCTTCACATCACGTAACAGGAGGATTATAAAAATATGGCAGGGCTATGGATTGGTGGGACTGGCAGCGCTGACGCCAATTGTATTCTCCATTCCAATCGGAACATTTATCATGGCGCGATTTGAATCAAGTAATAAAAGGATACTGTGGTATATGCTGATTTCAATTACGTGCTGGTCCTTACTGCTTACTTCTATTTTTGAATTTGCACATGTACGGAACATACCGGAAATCGTCAAATAAGCTTCAAAATTTCGAATACTAAATAACGAATCCCGAAAGAAAACCTAATCTCGAAACTTTAAATATTATGCTTTCGAAATTTTTTCGAGCTTTGGTATTTACAATTCGAAATTCAATTTCTATTACGCACACCTGTACCCAATAATCATCATTTACTTTTCTCATTTCAAATACTACTTTGAAACAGTACGCTCACGTTTTCTTTGACCTCGACAACACCCTTTGGGATTTCGACCGCAATTCAACGGAGACTTTGAATGAGTTGTACGCTAAATACAAACTGGCTGATCTTGGAATAAAATCTCCTGAACATTTTATCAGCAAATACCAGGAACGGAATGCAATGATGTGGGAACAATACCGGTTGGGAAAAATTGACAAGGATATGCTTCGCAATAAGCGTTTCGAGTTAACATTCTGGGACATGGGTATTGAAGCGGTGGAGCAAATATCCCTGCAACTTTCAAATGACTATGTAAGTTTTTCTCCGAAAAGAAATCATCTTTTTCCTGATGCTTTTGAAGTTCTGGAATATCTACACCAGAAATATACACTCCATATTATTACGAACGGTTTTCATGAGGCGCAGTTTGTAAAACTGGATGGCACGGGCATCAGAAAATTTTTCCGGAATATCATCATCAGTGAGCATGTAGGATTTAAAAAGCCCGATGTAAATATTTTTTATTACGCCGTAGAGTCAGCCAATACCAAAGCGGAAGAATGCATCATGATTGGTGATGGACTGGAAGTGGATGTGCTTGGTGCGCAGAATGCGGGATGGGATGCAGTTTATTTTAATCCGAAGAAGATTGAGCATGCGGAGATAATAACGCATGAGATTTCGAAACTGAAGGAGTTGAAGGGGATACTTTGAATATTCTTAAGTTTTCCTTTTCATACCTTATTTTCCTGACCCATGCTTTAGCTATTTGCTTTTTGCTTGTGAAATCTTTTCATTACTGTCCGACTAAATTTAATGAGATTCCTCGCTGCGCTCTGAATGACAGGACTTTTGGAGAGTAAATAT
>JBBRAY010000047.1:0-29889 GCA_038206355.1 Bacteroidia bacterium | reverse complement strand
TTTGCCGCGAAGCCCAGCCCCCTCCTTGCAAACACCTGATAACATTGTCATTCAGAGCGTAGTGATGAATCTTTCAAAGCAAAATTATTTTTAGTCGGACAGTAGTGATTATTTATTATTTTGTTCTGTATTGTCAGGTTTATTCAGACATTTATTCAATGCTAATCTGAATTGCCTTTTCAATATCTATTAATCACAAATCATTAAACAACAACAACAATTAAATAATACATGAAAAAAATTATTGTCTCCCTGATTATGATCACCTGTGCGGTCGCAACATTCGCACAAACCAATCCGGCAATAACTGCATGGCTGCAAAACACAACAGGTATCACCGGCAGTCATTATACCTCAGGAAATTTTACACCCATTGTCGGGGCTGATTCCGCCAACGTAAAAACAGTTTTATACTCTGCAAACTGGTCATACATCAGAGCCAACGGAATACCATCCTATATCACTGGTCCCTTTCTCGATGGAAACCCATCGGTAGCAACAAGTCAAAATGCCATTTTCAAAATGCCACTGAACCCAGTGCAAAATACCGGTGTACCCACTAAGACAACACCCGGTAACATCGGCCTCTTTATCAATGGTGTTGCATTGTTTGATTACCGTGACGGTGTTTCATGGAACACTTCATCCAACGCACTTTGTGGCGGTCCGGGCAATCCGACATGCCCCGGTGGTCCGGGTGCTGTGATGCCATGGAACAGAGATGCGATTCCGGCCGAGCGAGCTGGATTTGATTGTGCCAAAGGGCATCCTGCTATGGGGAACTATCATCACCACCAGAATCCTTCTGCATTCGACTTAGACCTGAATGTAATTTCAACCATTTGTAATTTGTACGATGCCGACGGACTTTATGCTATTGACAGCACACAACATTCTCCATTGATTGGATTCGCATATGATGGATTTCCGATCTATGGAGCGTATGCATTTGCTGATACCGGCGGATCAGGCATCATTACAAGAATGAAATCCGGATACCAATTGAGAAATATTACTGTGCGCACACACTGGGCTGACGGAACAAATGTTGATGATGGCCCGCCGGTGAATACGACTTATCCCCTTGGTTATTTTCGGGAGGACTATGAGTTTATTTCACATCCGGGGCAAACTGATTATCTTGATGAACACAATGGAAGGTTATGCAAAACGCCGGAATATCCAAATGGTACCTACTGCTACTTTGGAACCGTTGATGCAAACTGGAATTCTGCGTATCCATATGTTGTCGGACCCACTTATTATGGTGTGGTATCTGCTGCTAAAGTAACGTCCATTACAGAATCAGTTACTGTATACAATTCAACTACGACAGGATTAAATGAGAACCTGAATGAAGTAACCGCCATAAATGTATTCCCCGTTCCCGCAAATGACTTTATTGCTGTTCAGGTCAAAGGACTTACAAAAGAATCAATTCAGATTTCACTGTATGACGTCGCAGGCAAACTGTTTGACAAGACGATGCTCAATCCCGGCAGCACCATTACTTACTTCGACACCAAAAGACTTTACAGTGGAAATTATATTGTGTTGGTTTCTGATAACTCACATTCCATCAGCAAAAAAATATCTATAGTAAAATAATAAAACCGATATTTGAATTTAGTGATCAGGCTATGGTGACTCTCATCATAGCCTGAAATTATTTTCACGCGTTAATATTCCGTGGGTATATTTCAAGTCTTCTTATTAATATTGAAAATGAAATTGAAATACCTGATTATATTTTTCACACTTTTCATCTCTGCACCTGAGCTTCATGCTCAAAAAAACAAAACGTATACCGTAACATTGAATCATGTCTTCGGAAATTTACCTGTACAATTAGAAGAATCGTACTATGAGCAGGTGAATGGCGACAGTATCACATTTCAGACTTTGAAATTTTATCTCTCCGGAATAGAATTATTAAATGGCAACATACCTGTTTGGGTTGAAGTAAACAGTTTTCATCTGATAGATGCATCATCAGAAAAAACACTGAAGTTTGAACTACGCGCTGAGCACGCTATATCATTCAATAAAATAAAGTTTAACCTCGGGATTGACAGCACCACCAATACTTCCGGTGCCATGGGAGGTGACCTGGATCCTACAAAGGGAATGTACTGGACATGGCAAAACGGGTATATCAACTTCAAGATGGAAGGGAAAAGTAACCTGGCTAAAACAAGGAAGAATGAATTTGAATTTCACCTGGGCGGATATCAGTATCCTTTCAATGCGCTTAAATCTGTTGTGCTAAATACAGACTCCAAAAACAACATTGACATTTTATTCGATGCTGAACTATTTCTTCAACAGGTTGACCTTTCAAAAGAAAACCAGGTAATGTCACCGGGAGCCGATGCCATATTGCTATCTGAAAAAGCAGCGGCAGCATTTCGTATCCGTTAGCATGAAAAAACGAACCCCACTTTTTATTTTAGTTTTTATTGTGGTATGTGCTTTCAGTCCAACGGAGAAACCACATTTTGAAATTCCGGCTGGATGGCCAAAGCCGCAATATGATTTTTCAAGCAATCCGTTTTCATCAACTAAAACTCAACTGGGAAGGGCGCTCTTTTACGATCCTGTTCTTTCGCGTGACAGCGCTATCTCGTGTAACAGCTGTCATTCTCAATATACTGCATTTGCACATACCGACCATGCATTAAGCCATGGCATTGAAAATAGAATCGGTACAAGAAACGCCCCTGCATTGATGAATCTGGCGTGGCAAAATAATTTTATGTGGGACGGAGCCATCAATCACCTCGATATGCAACCGCTGGCGCCGATCAGCAATAGGGATGAGATGGACAGTAAAATGGGCGACGTAGTTTTCAGGTTACAACGATCGAAAATTTATCCCGCTCTTTTTTTTGATGCTTTCGCTGACAGCACAATAACAGGGGAACATGCGCTAAAGGCGATTTCACAGTATATGCTCACACTAATCAGCGCCAATGCAAAATACGACAGCGTAATGCGGGGTGTGAAATTATTTTCAGCGCAGGAAGAAAACGGATACAGGCTTTTTAAACAAAACTGTTCGTCATGCCATACGGAACCTTTGTTCACGAATAATCAATTTGAAAATAATGGACTACCGTCTGACACTACGCTGAATGATCATGGCAGGATGAAAATTACGAAGGATAATTCTGATTCTTTGAAATTCAAAGTACCGACATTGCGAAATATTGAATTCTCAAATCCCTATATGCATGACGGCAGGTTTAAAAATTTAACGGAGGTGATGAATCATTATACGGATGGCATTCAGCGAAACAAAACCATTTCGGCAAAACTACAAATTCCAATTGTATTGTCCTCAAATGAAAAAGTAGATCTCACGACCTTCCTGCTCACATTAACGGACAGGGATTTCCTTTTTGATTCGGCCCATTCATATCCTAAAAAAATATTTTTTCCGGGTAAATGATTTGACGTCCCGTTTAAAAGAAGAACCCGTCACAAATAATATGCAACGGGCTCTGATATGTTAACCGAAACCTGAAATCAATTTCCCAACTCGCTCATAAACTTGATGCGCATCATACGGATCTCGTCGAGCGTATAGTCATTTTCACCGAGTTCTTTTTGTGCTTCCTCAGCAGAATCAGTTTCAGCAGTTTTAAAATAATTGAAAATATCTGCCTGCCTGTCTTCGTCAATCACTTCATTGATATAGTAATTGATGTCAATTTTTGTTCCTGAGCCGACGATGGATTCAATTTCTGAAATGAGTACTTCCATCTTCATGCCTTTGGATTTGGCCATGTCATTCAATGCAATTTTGCGGTCAATATTCTGAATGATATAAACCTTGATGGTGGATTTATTTACAATACTCTTTACCACCATGTCCATCGGACGCTCTATTTCATTTTCCTCTACATATTTTTTGATGAGGTCAAGAAACGGTTTTCCGAATTTCAGCGCCTTCCCACTACCTACTCCACTGATATTTTTCAATTCATCGGTAGTAATCGGATACTGGATACTCATTTCCTCCAGTGACGGATCCTGAAATACCACGAATGGCGGAACATTGCGCTGCTTGGCAATTTTCTTGCGGAGGTCTTTAAGAGAAGCAAACAATTCCGGATCGGCAGAAGCACCACCTCCGTATTCTTCATCATCATCGCTTTCTGTATTTCCGAACTCATGGTCTTCCACAACCATAATCGGGTAAGGTTTTTTCAGAAATGCTTTTCCTTTTTCTGTGAGTTTGAGCGTGCCGTATGTCTCGATTTCCTTTTGCAGGAGCCCTTCGAGCAATGCCTGACGAACGATTGCCGTCCAGAGTTTTTCATCTTTATCATGTCCTTCTCCGAAGACATCGAGCTGGTCATGCTGATGAAGTTTCACAGCATTTTCTGCTTTGCCCATGATCACATTCATGATGTGGTCGCCGGCAAATTTTTCCTTCACTGCTTTTACTGTTTCCAGTACGCTAAGCACCTCATCCTGGCCGTCAAATTTTTTCTTAGGATGCAGGCAATTATCACAACTACCGCAATTTTCCTTATCATATTTTTCGCCGAAATAATTCAGCAACACCCTTCTTCGGCATACGCTGGTTTCAGCAAAGCCAACGGTTTCCAGGATGAGCTGTTTACCTACTTCCTGTTCCGCCACCGGCTTGCCTTTCATAAATTTCTCCAACTTCTCAATATCTTTATAGCTATAGAAGCAAACACATTTTCCTTCACGGCCATCACGTCCGCTTCGGCCTGTTTCCTGGTAATATCCCTCCAGTGATTTAGGAATATCATGGTGGATTACAAATCGGACATCCGGCTTATCAATTCCCATCCCGAATGCTATGGTGGCAACGATCACTTCAATTTCTTCCATCAGAAATTTATCCTGCGTAGCTGCACGAACCGGCGCTTCAAGACCTGCATGATAAGGTAATGCACGGATGCCGTTTACGTTCAGCGACTGCGCTACCTCCTCCACTTTTTTCCGGCTCAGACAATAAATGATTCCACTCTTCCCTGCATTCTGCTTAACGAATTTGATAATTTCTTTAATGGCATCAACTTTCGGACGCACCTCATAATATAAATTGGCACGGTTGAAAGAGGCCTTGAATAAGGCGGCTTCCGTCATGTCCAGATTTTTCATGATATCCATCTGAACTTTTGGCGTTGCCGTTGCTGTAAGTGCAATGATTGGAATACGTTTGCCGATGGCTTCCATGATCGGACGAAGTCTGCGGTATTCAGGACGGAAGTCATGCCCCCATTCTGAAATACAATGTGCTTCATCAATGGCAAAGAAGGAAAGGTTTACGCCTTTAAAAAACTCTACGTTCTCTTCCTTGGTGAGTGACTCAGGCGCTACGTATAATAGTTTTGTTTTACCTGCTTTGATATCGCTCCGCACATCAATCATCTCCTGTTTCGACAGAGATGAATTTAAAAAGTGTGCGATGCCATCATCGGAGTTGAAACCGCGCATGGCATCTACCTGATTTTTCATCAGTGCGATGAGCGGAGAAACTACAATTGCAGTGCCTTCCATCATCAATGAAGGCAACTGGTAGCACATACTTTTGCCACCACCGGTGGGCATGATTACAAATGTATCCTTACCGGCAAGTACATTTTTAATAATTGCTTCCTGCTCGCCCTTAAATTTATCGAAACCGAAAAATTTTCGAAGAGACCCTTTTAAAGAAAGTTCTTCTGTGATTGCTCCCATTCTCTTTGAATAACTCTTAATAATTAACGTTTACCTTCGCTGTGCAGTATCTTATTTACCTCAGCACCGTTTGTGAATGCTAAAAAGTAGTGCAGGACTGACTTTGGTATTAAAAATCTCCCCCCGTGATAATTTTCAGCTAAAATAAATAAATTTGTCAAAACACAATGAATAATTTACATGAATTTCACAAATAATTTTTATGGCTAAAACATCCCGTGAAATCCTTCTTCTTGCAAAAAGAACACTCTCTATTGAGAGTGAATCAATTAGTGAACTTAAACATTTTCTTAACGACACATTTGCTGAAATCGTACGCCGTATCAGCAAGTCAAAAGGCCGGCTGATTGTATCAGGAATTGGCAAAAGTGCCATCATTGCTCAAAAAATGGTGGCTACCTTCAATAGTACGGGCACGCCATCGGTGTTTATGCATGCTGCTGATGCCATTCACGGTGACCTGGGCATCATTCAGAAGGAAGACATTATCATTTGTATTTCCAAAAGTGGCGATACGCCTGAAATAAAAGTTCTTGTTCCCTTACTGAAAAGCTGGGGGAATGTGCTTGTAGCCATGACAGGCAATCCCAATTCCTTTCTCGCAAAAAATTCCAGCTACCTGCTGAATACCTATGTGGCTAAAGAGGCTTGTCCGAACAACCTCGCCCCTACAAGCAGCAGTACTGCTCAACTTGCACTGGGCGATGCACTTGCTGTTTGCCTTCTTGATCATCATGGCTTTACAAAAGAAGATTTTGCCAAATACCATCCGGGGGGAGCGCTGGGAAAAAAATTATATCTCAAGGTAAGTGACATCTATCCAAACAATGCATCTCCGAAAGTTTCGGGTGGTGATGATATCCGAAAAGTAATACTTGAAATTTCTTCCAACCGTCTTGGTGCAGCGGCGGTTGTTGAAAAAGGTAAGTTAACAGGTGTAATTACCGACGGCGATTTAAGACGGATGCTGATGAATAAAAAATCTATTGATGGTTTGTGTGCACGCGACATCATGAATAAACATCCCAAGCGCACCGATAAAAATACAATGGCAGTCGATGCTTTGAGCCTGATGAAAGAACATAATATTTCGCAACTCCTGATTACGGATAAAAATAAGTATGTAGGTATGGTTCACCTTCACGACCTTGTGAGGGAAGGGATTCTTTAAAGGAATTCCCAGGTATATTATATTCTGCTAAATTATAAGATAAGAGCGATCAGCAATATTCCGAGTAAAAGTATAATAAGAACCGATAATGTCTTTTTCATTTAGAAGAATCAATAATTTGCGTTTCCTCTTTTGTATCAGGAAACAATAATCTGCATTAGCTTTTCAGATGCACTTTACTTGCAAAATAAAACACCGAAAACATGACGACGATATAAGCTCCGAATAATATCGTATAAAAATGATTCCATGCCACAAGGTATCTTTCAATAATCAATACCAGAATCAATGAAATAAAAGTAATGGCCCAGAAGACAAGTGCAACCTGCCTGTCGCTGAAACCCAGGTATGCAAGGGCATGGGTAGTATGATCCTTGCCTCCCACAAACGGTGACTTTCCTTTCATCATCCTGTTAATGACAACAGTTGTAGTGTCAATGATCGGCATTAGAAAAACAATGACAGGCAACAATAAGTTGCGTGCACTTATTAAATCTCCTGAAGGCGGTTCCGCATTCCAAAGAAATTTTATTCCCATGGCAGCAAGAAAAACACCGAGGAATTGTGATCCTGTATCACCCATATACATCTTTGAAGGATTCCAGTTGTAATAAAGAAAACCCAGGATGGCTGCCATTACACCTGTCATCGACATAAAGTAAACACTTTCATAATCATTGTGAATAATCATTACTGACAACGCAGAAAGGAGAATGGAGACGGAAACGGTACTGGTAATACCATCCATGTTATCGAGCATGTTTAGTGAGTTCATGATTCCAACAACCCAGAATACAGTGGCAACTGAATTAAACATGGTACTTGAAGATACGGTAATTGTGGTCCCCGTTATCATAAGGATTACGCCACAGGTTATCTGCGCTGCAAGTTTCAGGATTGGTTTTGTGTTGTATGCGTCATCAGTAAGTCCAAGTAAAAAGCCAAGCATTGTTGCGAGCAAAATGCCAATGAATTCTTTATTCAGAAATACCTTATTGGTGTCGAAGAATATGGAAAAACTGACGATTGCAAGAAGGTAAATAATGTAAAATGAAAAACCACCGACTGCAGGTTTTGTCTGGGAACTCCAGCGTATCATTGCGTCTCCGTTGTTTCTCATACCGAGTGTTTTTACAAAATTCAAAAACAGCCTGTTGATCAGCAATGAGAATATGATAGAGATTAAAAAAAATGCTCCAAAAACAAGATAGAAATATTGGTTATCTGAAAACATTGTCAAGCGATGGCAGCCTTGATGCCTGCTTTTCTTTTATAATCGGCAAATGAAATAAGTTCTCTGTCTTTTTCCGAGACGATCGGATTACTGATTTGCCAGTCGATGTTAAGTTCAATATCATCAAATCTGATTCCGGCCTCTGCAGGCTTATGGTAGAAATCAGAACACTTATAATGAAAAATGGTATCGTCTTCAATCACCGCAAATCCATGTGCAAAACCCTTAGGAATCCAGAGCATATGGTTATTGGTTCCGGACAGGACAACAGACAAATGTTTTCCAAAAGTTGCTGAATTTTCACGGAGATCAACAGCCACGTCAAGCACAGCGCCTTTGATAACACGAACAAGTTTCCCTTGTGCAAAAGGCGCTTCCTGAAAATGAAGTCCGCGGATTACATTCTTCCTATTCACCGATAAATTATCCTGCCTGAAAGTCTCAGGAAGATTAAATCCGGAAAATAATTTCTGGTTATAGAGTTCAATAAAATACCCCCTGTCATCTTTAAAAATGTCAGATTCAATCAGGAGTAAACCTTCTATGTCAAATTTTTGAATTTTCATGTTCATCAAACATCAGGTTTTTTTAAAGAGCATCTTCAGTTTTTCAAAACGTGTTGGTGCCTTTCTTTTTTCTTCATCATAATAACCATAGCCGTAGCCATAACCGTATCCATAGCCGTATCCATATCCGTATCCATATTTGAACCGGGACATTTCAACGCCATTTAAAACTATAGAAAGTTTATGGATTTTACTTTCAGTCATCAGGTGATTTACGTTCTGAATAAACATTCGTTTGGAGAACAGCGCACGTACAATGTAGATCGGGTAATCGGCATTTTGGATGATGTTGACGCCATCGGTAACAATTCCTACCGGAGGCGTATCGACGATAATAATATCATATCGCGCACGCAGGTAGTCAAGCAGTTCACCCATGCGCGTACTTAAAATCAGCTCAGAAGGATTCGGAGGAATAGGACCCGCAGTAATAAAGTCCAGATTTTTCAGGTTGCTGTGATTAATGCATTCTTCAGTCTGATCTTTTCCAATGAGAATAGTGCTCATCCCTCTGATGTTCTCTACGTTGAATCCCAAATGGATTTTCGGCTTTCTCATGTCAAGGTCAATGATCACAACACGCTTTTCAGAAAATGCAATTACCCCTGCCAGATTAATGGCAACAAAAGTTTTTCCTTCTCCTGAAATTGTAGACGTAATGCCAATCACTTTTGGTCCGGGTTCATTGCTGATAAACTGCAGATTGGTCCGGAGAGAACGGAATGACTCCGAGATCGCCGACTTCGGATTTTTGTCAACCAGCAATTGAGATACGGGGATTTCGCTTTTATATTTCGGAATGATTCCGAGCAAAGCTGCATCAGTGTATGAATTAATTTCATCGAGTGAGGTGATCTCGTTATAAAACAGATAGCGAGTGAAAGTGATGAGGAAGCTGATGATAAAAGCAATGAGTATCGTTCCGGCAAAAACAAGTTTTCGGTTGGGAGATACGGGATCCGGATTAACTCTTGCTCTTTCAAGCACAATGTTATTTGAAATAATACCCGCCTTGGTAATTTCAAATTCAACCCGCCTTTCAATCAACAGTGAGTAAAACTTCTGATTGATATCGTACATACGGGAGAGCCGCGCCAGTTCGGCTTCTTTGGAAGGAAGTGTAAGGAAGTCGCTTTCGATCTCTCTGACCCGCTCTTCAATATTACTTATTTTATCTTCGGTAGCAGCCTTTGCATTGTCAATACTGCTGATTAAACTCAAGCGTTGAATTGCGATTTCTTTATTCAGGGTGATAATTGCAACATTTGTATCCGTCACCTGAAGCTTCTTATTTCTTTTTTCATCTTCCAGGTCTTTTATCCTGTCCACAATCTGCTTGATCACCTCGTCATAAAATGTACCTGAAAGAATAGACAGCAATTTGGAAATATCAGGTTCATTTTTAATATCTCTTTGCAATCTTTCAATGGTCGCTTTCTCAAGCATTAATTTTACTTTGTCATCGAGCAGGTCATAAATATGTTCAAGGTCATTTTGTGCATTCTGGGAAGGGTTAATAATTTTATTTTCCTTCTTAAATAATTCCAGCGACAACTCGGAATTCCTGAGGTCTTCTTCTACACCTTTCAGTGTTAGTTCAATAAATGAAATGGACCTGTCGGCGCCTTCTGTCTTACGCTCCTGATCATAAGCATTAAATTCACTGATTACGAAATTGCACAGGTCAGCGGCCTTTTCAGGAGTATTGTCGCTGAAATTTACGATAATGGTTTGCGCAGCCGGGTTGAGGAGATAAATGGTGTGTTGCTTGGAATACCGTTGTATTAATGTTTCTGAATTATTAATTGTAAAAAAGAAAATGTCCTTTTTAACCCTTGATTGTTGCGAAACAATACCTTCAAAATCAGGGATATTTACCTTAAGGCGCATTTGCGGAAACTCAAACCAGGAACCCAAAGTGACTTCTTTAGAAATAGTTACCTGCCGAAGCGTAGTGTAAGAAACCGTACAAGATTGTTCATTGATAAAATTCACATAAATCGGAATATCCTCAATGGTGGAATCCTTCAGTTCATATTCAATTTGAAAAGGGGATTTGTCATAAAGTTCATTTTCCAAAACGGTACCCTTTGCATAATAACTTACTTTCAATGGCATAGACTTCAAGGCCCTTGAAATGATGACTCTTGACTTCAGTAATTCCACGTCACCGGCCAACTGGCCTTGTGTCATACCTAAACCATTCAACATATCAGAGTTGTTAAGATTCAAAATGGCATTGGCATTATTTACAACGCCTATTTTTACCATGGTCTGAGACTGGTATGTTGAAGGTGTGTAACGCAGGTAGAGATACGACAGCAAAATGGCTGCCGTTATCATCAATACAGTCCAATAAAAATTCTTACGGGCAATAATTGCAAATAACTTTGCATCAAAATCCGAATTCAGCTGGGTTATTTTCTTTCTCGCCATGTTCCTATTTCACCAGATTTAGTATCAGTAAAACACTGGATATAACTGCAACGAATGGCGTTAACTGGGCCAAAATCTTGATTTTGTAATTCGGAGTAGCTTCGACATAAATAATATCGTTTGACCGAACTGTAAGATCAGACATTTTCATTCCTCCGATAGTTGACATGTCGATTATCCTTACTATTGGATTATGCAAATCACCTCTGATCACTTTGATACGCCATGCTTTGCTGTTATCCGTAAGTCCACCTGCCAGCGCAATGACTTCAATAATTGAAGTGTTTTCACTAACGATGTTCACCGTTGTTCCTTTCCCGCCATCAGCAAAAAAAACATAGGCGTGCCTGTTGGTAATTTTTAACTGAATAAAGGGGTTGATATAATATTTGGAATAAGTTTTCTCCAATTCTTTCTCCGCCACCTCAATGGTTTTTCCCGCCAGCTGAACAGAACCCAGAATTGGTAATTTAACAACGCTGTCCCGCTCAACAAGGTAATTAATTGACTCACTGCCATATGTACCTACGGAATTGGTAACGTCAACGAGTTTAAACCCATCAATTGTAAAAAAGCGCATTTCTATCCTGTCGCCGGGAGAAATAACGTACTCACCTTTATAAGCACTGGACGTATCCACCTCATAATTGTAATTCTTGGGGGTTTTAAACATGACTTGAGGATTAAGTACCCGGCAAGACATCAAAAAAAGGAGTGGAATTATAATCGAAAGAATTCTACGCATACTTAATTTTTCCAAGGCGAACAAAAATAGAACTTATAATCAGAGCCAAAAATAATTTTTTGACGGATACTTTAAATACCCTTGCCACCATTCAATAAATGAGTGTAAAGAGATTTTACGTCTTTAACAAGTCGTGTATAATGGAACCTGTTTTCAACGTTTTGTCGGCTCTTTTGAATCATTTTTAACCGTTCACCTTCATTTTCAATCAGGTTGAGCAGGTGATATGTAAAACTTTCAACGTCATTACTTTCTGAAAGGAAAGCGGTCTCACCTTTGATTACAACGTTTTCAATACCGCCAACATTTGTGCTCACAATCGGTTTTTGGGCTGCCTGTGCTTCGATCAGACTTACAGGTGTTCCTTCATTTAAAGAAGTGAGTGCAATGATGTCAAGTCCGGCCATTGCCAGTTCCACATCTTTCATCCAGGAAGTAAATGTAAGCTTTGATTTCACCGGATTTGATAGGAAATATGTGTGTTCAATTCCAAGTTCAGCGCATTTCAACTTCAGACTTTCAATGTCTTCTCCGTCACCGATAATAAATGCCCTCACTTTCCTTGACGTTCGTTGCCAAATCTTCTGCATAACCTTCAAAAACATTTCATGATTTTTAACGGGTACGAGCCTTCCGATTATTCCAACGGCAAGTTCATCATCATCCAAAAAATATTTGCGGCGAAATGATCCTCTCTTTTCATCCATGTTTTCCCAAAAACGGCTCAGGTCAAAACCCAAAGGCACCACTTCAATTTTTTCAGGCCTGCATAATTTAAATTTGATCGCCAGTTCTTCTTTCTGAAAATCACTGATGGCAATAATCGCATTTGATTTCTTCGCAAGGTAACGCTCAATACCTAAAAACATTTTTGTTTTAACGGGATTGAAGTAAGAATGAAAAACATGACCATGAAAAGTGTGAACAATTACAGGGACCTTCATGCTATGCGCTGCGAGTCTGCCCAAAGTGCCGGCTTTTGCTGCATGTGTGTGAACGATATCGGGCTTAAAATCTGCGATGAGTTTTTTAATTTTCAGGTATGCCGCTCTGTCTTTTGAATAATTGATCTCGCGACTCATCTCCGGCAATTTGATGTAGTTAATTCCAAGTTGTTCGCAAATAAATTCCGAGCTTTCTTCCGTATCCATTTTTGTTCCGGCAACCAATAACGTTTCATATTCCGGAGCCAGATACTTCGTCAGCAATGCAGCATTGAAGGTAGGACCACCGAGGTTGAGTCTGTTAATGATGCGGATGATGCGGGGCATTGGGAGTAGGCAAAAGATTAAGAGACAAGAATCAAGAGGCCAGAAATCCGGATCCGGGTACTATTTGGTGTTTATTTATTTAAAATTATTTTTCCACCAGTGTTGAAATACAATCAGGCCCCACACTCTGGCGACAGAATCACCGGGACTGTTACTGTAAAGGCGGGATAGAAGTTTTTTAATTTCTGCGTAATTGAAAATATCCTGTTCTAAAATTAATTTCTCCGAAAGTAAATCATCTGTGATCATGCTTTTAAGATCTGTGCGGAACCATTTCAACAATGGAACTTCAAAACCCTGCTTGCTTCTTGAATACAATTCTTCGGGCAACAGATTTCTGAAAGCATCACGAACAATCTTTTTTCTTCCTGTGGAATCAATCTTGCTTTCGGGTGGAATTGAGAATGCAAAATCCACCACCTTATAATCCAGAAAAGGCGTACGCACTTCCAGCGAATTGGCCATGCTCATTAAATCCACTTTCATCAGCATGTCATTCACAAGAACGAGGTGCATATCAGTCAGGAGCACTTCATTGATATCACCGTCCTCATGTATAAATTTCAGTGCTTCATCTTTTCTTTGTGAATACGCTACAATTCTTTCAAATGATGAAAGCGTTTCTCTTTTCAATAATGCATCGCAATCTTCTGCTGACGAATAGCCGGCCCAGTTCCAGTAACGTTCCTTCTCTGACATTTTTATTCCGCGGGCAAACTTTTTTAGTTGCCTTGCTTTATTTCCAAGTTTAGAATTCCTCGATTGCGGAAGTGCATTCCATAACGGATTGAGTAAACCGATAACAGAATTCGCCAGACTTTTTTCTCTGATCTTTAATTCTGCAGCGTGCTTGTTGTATCCGCCAAACATTTCATCAGCACCATCACCACTCAATGCAACGGTGACTTGTTTTCTTGTATGGCGGCTAAGAATGTGAACATTTAATGCTGATGAATCGGCGAAGGGTTCATCAATATAATCCAGTGCATCATGAAGGTCTGCAAAAAGGTCATCTGTGGTAAGTGAAAAAACAGTGTGGTCGCTACCAATTTTTTTTGCGACCATATTTGCATATCGTGTTTCATCAAAAAGCGGTTCATCTTTAAATCCGATTGAAAATGTTTTGAGGTGTTTGGTATGTCTTGCTGCCAATGCTGATATGACAGATGAGTCAATTCCTCCGCTTAAAAAAGTACCGAGCGGAACGTCACTGATCAATCGCCTTTGGACGGCGTCTTCCATCAGTCCGAACATTTTTTTCTGCTGAGCATCATAATTCAACGTAGTGGATGATTGCTTTATCTCATAATACTTTTCAGCAAACTCCGGAGATTGCGATACTTCTGAATATTTTTCTTCATGAATGGTAAACTTTCCGCTACCGGTCATGAATTTCAGAAAATATCCCGGCAATAATTTGACAACATTTTTAAAAATGGAATGCGGAGCAGGAATATAATTCAGTTGAAGATATGTCAACATTGAAACTTCGTCTATCACTTTCGGAATTCCCATTGCCATCAGAGACTTCATTTCGGAAGCGAACATCAGTTTGTCGTCATCCTTGTAAATCAGCAGTGGCTTCACTCCCATCCTGTCTCTGGCAATAAAAAGAGATTGGTCGAGGTTATCATAAATAGCCAAAGCAAAAAATCCATTCACGCGCTGTAGACATTTTACACCTTCAATGATGTAGAGATACAGTAATATTTCCGTATCACTTTCTGATTTCAGTTGATAACCCTTACTAAGCACAAACTCCCTGTGCTCTTTGAAATTAAAAAACTCACCGTTAAAAATAATGGTGTAACGTCCGGTTGCATCATGCATCGGTTGCAGTCCGGCGTCAGAAGTATCGATAATAGCAAGGCGCGTCTGACCCAATGCAACCCTGTTATGCCTGTAAACACCATTTGCATCCGGTCCGCGTTTATCGAGACATTGCACGGCATCCTCAATTTTATCGAGGGAAGAAATTGATTTTTCAGAAAAAGAGACTATGCCTGCTATGCCGCACATGGGGGAGGGAAGTTAAAAGCCAGAAAAAAGATAATCGGTTTGCATCCCAAATGTATGGTGTCAATGGTCATCAATCAGTCATTGGTCATTGAAAATTCAATATCAACTTACGACTAAATATGAATCACCTCTCCGTAAGCGGCAGCAACTGCTTCCATTACCGCTTCGCTCATGGTAGGATGCGGGTGAATGGATTTGATAATTTCATGTCCTGTTGTTTCCAGTTTGCGTGCGACAACTACTTCAGCAATGAGTTCGGTAACGCCTGCGCCAATCATGTGAGCGCCCAGCCATTCGCCGTACTTCGCATCAAAAATTACTTTTACAAATCCTTCTGAATTACCGCCGGCTTTTGCTTTACCGGATGCACTGAAAGGAAATTTTCCCACCTTATAATCAATACCTTTTTCTTTTGCTTGCTTTTCTGTAAGTCCTACCGATGCTATCTCCGGCTGACAATACGTACATCCCGGAATGTTGCCGTATTCAATGGGTTCAACGTGCATACCTGAAATCTTTTCCACGCAGGTAATACCTTCATGTGATGCTACGTGCGCCAGTGCAGGTCCGTGGACGATGTCACCAATGGCATAATATCCCGGCATATTGGTCTGATAATAATCGTTGACCATAATTTTACCTTTATCCGTTGCAATACCCACCTCTTCAAGTCCGATATTTTCGATATTGGAAGAAATCCCGACAGCACTTAAAACAATATCCGCTTCAATCGTTTCTTCTCCCTTCGCATTCTTGATTTTTACTTTGCAGAAAGATCCTGTAGTATCAACAGAAGTAACCTCTGCAGACGTCATCACTGCAATTCCTTGTTTCTTAAAAGAGCGTTCCAGTTGTTTTGAAACTTCTTCATCTTCAACGGGGACAATATTTGGAAGAAATTCTACCAATGTCACCTTTGTACCAATTGAATTATAGAAATAGGCAAACTCACTTCCGATCGCTCCGCTTCCAACAACCACCATACTTTTCGGTTGCTTCGGAAGAACCATTGCTTCACGGTAGCCGATAATTTTTTTTCCGTCCTGTTTTAATGACGGCAGTTCACGTGAACGCGCTCCGGTAGCAAGGATAATGTGTTTTGCTTCGTACAGTTCAGACTTACCATCATTGGTAACTTCCACTTTTTTGCCGGGCTTTACTTTTCCTGTTCCTGTGATGATGTCAATTTTGTTTTTCTTCATGAGAAACTGAACGCCTTTGCTCATGGCATCTGCAACACCACGACTACGCTTGATGATGGCGTCAAAATCAGCTTCCACACCTGATGCTTTAACACCGTAATCCTGTGCATGAAGCAAATACTCATATACCTGAGCACTTTTCAGTAAAGCTTTTGTAGGAATGCATCCCCAATTCAGGCATATACCCCCAAGTTCACTTTTCTCAACAACTGCAGTTTTCAATCCCAGTTGGGAGGCACGGATGGCAGCCACATATCCTCCCGGACCGCTGCCAATAACTATTACATCGTAATTCATATTAACTTTTACTTGTTTTCGTGGTGCGAATATAACAGTAAGAACGGAATAACTTAGCGTGCGACTGCCTTCTGTGATACATTCTTTCTGTACCTTCGTAGGGTGAAATACATTTTCTCAACCCCCCATCCTTCCGACCACCTCATCCATGTTGAAACGATTGTGAGTGATTTCAACAGGGATGAAATACTTTTTCAGTTACCCTCCTGGAGACCGGGAAGGTATGAGTTACAGAATTTTGCAAAGAATATTCTGCAATGGAGGGCTGTTGATGAAAACGGGGAATCTCTTGCGCATTTAAAAATAACGAAAGACTGCTGGAAGGTTAAAGCGGAAGGTGCGAAAGAAATTCACATCCACTACGCCTACTATGCTTCTCAGGCAGATGCAGGGTCCTGCTGGTTGGATGATGACCTGATATATATCAACCCTGTACATTGTTGTATGTATGTACCGGAGAAAATGTCGGAAACCTGTGAACTTGAATTTTCGGCTCCTGAACACTTCCTTTTTGCCACATCCTTAAAGAACAATGGCAAGCAAAAATTTATTGCTGCTGATTTCCATGAACTGGCGGACAGCCCGATAATGGCCAGCCCTTCTCTCCAGCACCATACTTATGAAATTGAAAAAACAAATTTTCATATCTGGCTTTATGGTGAATGTCATCCTGACTGGGGCCGGCTGGTGAATGATTTCCGCAAATTCACACAAGAGGAACTGAAAATGATGCATGACATACCGACGGATGATTATCATTTTCTGGTTCTCGCGCTTCCGTATAAATTCTATCACGGCGTTGAACATGCACATAGTACAGTACTGGCCATTGGTCCGGGAACTGAAATCATGACCGATAAAATTTACGAGGATTTTGTAGGTGTTGCTTCGCATGAGTTGTTTCACGTATGGAATATTAAAAGTATTCGTCCGCATGAAATGTATCCTTATGATTACACAAAGGAAAATTACTCTCGTTTGGGGTTTGTATATGAAGGCGTGACTTCTTACTACGGCGATTTATTCCTTGCAAGAAGCGGGGTTTATACCGTTCAGCATTTTCTTAAAGAAATTTCATTGCGCGCACAAAAACATTTCGACAATTTCGGACGGTTTAATTCATCTGTTGCGGATTCATCTTTTGACACATGGCTGGATGGATATGTGCCGGGAGTTCCGCACAAGAAAGTTTCCATTTATGATGAAGGCTGCCTGATAGCTTTGATGACAGACCTCATGATCCGCAGAAAAACCAATAATGAAAAGTCGTTGGACGACGTGATGCGTGCATTGTATAATGATTTTGCAAAAAAGAAAATCGGATATACCGAACACGACTATATTTCCATTATTGAAAATCTTACCAATGAAGGCGTTGCTGATTTCTTTATTGATTACGTATATGGAACGGAAGATTATGAGCCGCTGCTCACCGATCTTGTTTCCCATTTCGGATTGAAACTGCAAAAGTCACTTTCTTCAAAATGCAGTGAGAGGGATTATGGATTTAAAACAGTTGAGGAAAAGGGTAAAATCAAGGTTCAGAAAGTTGCGCCTGAATCACCGGCTTACGAAGCCGGCCTGGGAAAGGACGATGAGGTCCTTGCGGTAAATGATGTGCTGGTAGAAAAAAATATTGAAGAACTGCTTACCCATTTTCATGCAGCAGTTGTAACTCTGAAAGTATGTACGCCGATGAAAAAGCTAAGGACAATTACCCTTGAACTGAGTCACGACAAATATTTTTATGAATACAAGTTTATAAAATCTGAAAATCCGACCACTACTCAGCAGAAGTTTTTCAGCGAGTGGATGAAGAGTGCGGTGAGTAAGACGTATTCGTATATGAACTAGGAACCGAAAGTCATTGGTCATTGGGCCATTAGTCATTGGCAACCATTTACCGATGCACGCTGTTCGACATCAATTCAAAAAACAAAAGTTAGAAGTCAAAAGATGCATGTCAGCAGTTTCAAGTTGGTGTCTGCAAAATAACTTATTAAAGGTTAGTGGCTGTTTGGCTGTTACCAATGACTCAATGACTAATGACGGCTGTCTGGTTGTTAACAATGACGGCTGCTCGGCTGACGGCTGCTCCGGCTGTTCCTACTTCACAGCAATCATCGAGATTTCAACGTTCACTCCCCTCGGCAACCCCGCTACCTGAACAGTTTCTCGTGCGGGGTAATCTTTTTCAAAGAACTGATTATAGACTTCATTCATCGCTATGAAATCATTCATGTCCTTTAGAAAAATGGTTGTCTTTACCACGTTGGAAAAATTCATTCCCGCTGCCTCAAGGATATTCATCAGGTTATTCATCACGCGACTGGTCTCCTGTATGATGTTGACTGTGATCAGGTTTCCGGTGGAAGGCTCAAACGCAATTTGTCCTGAGATATAAAGGGTCTCATTAATTAAAACGGCCTGACTGTATGGGCCTATTGGCTTTGGCGCTTTTTCTGTATTGATAATTGTTTTCATAGTAGTGCTAGAATTTACTCACAACGGCGCAAAGTACGGCAAGAAAAATGAAAACGAAATATACCTTTGCGCCCCGATAATTATCGGAATATGCGGCTATGCGTGATATACTTTTTTACAAATATATTTCACTCCTTGAAATTAACCAGGGACAATGAAAATTCTACTGCTCGATAATTACGATTCCTTCACCTACAACCTTGTTCACCTTATGGAGCAGTTTGAGGGTGTGGAAATTTCAGTTTCCCGCAATGACGAATTTAATATTTCAGATGCGGCAAGATTTGACAAGGTCATTCTTTCTCCCGGTCCCGGTTTACCTGATGAATCGGGAATATTAAAACCACTGATCAAGGAAATGGCCGGGAAGAAAAGCATGATGGGTGTTTGTCTGGGATTGCAGGCGATTGCAGAGGTCTTCGGAGGGGAACTTTTTAACCTTGAAAAAGTGCAGCATGGCGTTTCATCTGAGATCACTGTTATTGATGAAGAAGAAATAATTTTCCGGAATCTCCCGGCAAAATTCAAAACCGGACGCTACCATTCATGGATGGTAAAAAAAGAAAACCTGCCTACCTGTTTCAGGGTAACAAGTATTGATGGTGAGGGCCAGATTATGAGTTTGCGTCACAAAGATTATGATGTGTGTGGTGTTCAATTTCATCCAGAATCAATTCTGACAGAATTCGGGAAAGAAATGATGGGAAACTGGCTGAATCTATAAGTAAAATGAAAAACACCAGGAAAAAATACCTATGTAACAAGCCACGAATTTCTCTAATTTTCACCAATCGAATTCAGCGTTGGCAACGTGCATACAAGATAGATTTGCAATTCAATAAATTACCACAAACAATATAATACCTGAAAGTAATTCGTTGGAGAAAGAAAAAGGAAAGATAAATTCTCATTATTGCACAAAATATTTATACTCCGCAATAAAATTTTATCATATTATTTCATTGAAGTATCAGCAGGCGATGTTTAATTCACTGATGAAGTATCTGTTGAGGTAGCTCCGGCATCCATGGAAGATCCTTCTGTATCATTCATTGAGTCTTTACTCATGGCTACCTTCCATTTGCCATCAACCTTTACCAGGTTGAGAGATTGTTCGCCTTCTTCTCCCGACGCTAAATAAGTTACAGTTGCTTTATCACCGGTAATTTTCTCTTCTTTCATTTCAAAACTCCGTTCCTGTTTCGCTGAATCAGGCATCAGGTTTGCAAATCCACTCATCATATCGAGTAGTTTGCCGGTGTCCTCGCTGCCATATTTCTTTGCAGTTTCATAGTCCATTTTATTGAGTGATTTCAGGAATTTTTCCGCGACTGACTTAGGTGTATCGCCACCCCCGCAGGCCACTAATGTTGCAACAATAACAGAAAGTAAAATTTGTTTGAAATTAAGTTTCATCTTTTGTGAATTCATTAATAATGATACTGATAAATTTCCCTGCAACGTGAATTACAATATAAATCGTCGCACGTGATGTATTTCTTCCCGGTAAGGGTGGGCAAATATATGTAATTCTGATTTCCTGCTGCATGTTCAAAAACTTTATACACGAATTCAGTACAATACATTTTGTCATCTGTGCTGAGGTCGAATTTTGTGTCAAACTCCAACCCGCTTTTATAATATGTGTCTGAAATTTCAATTACTGATTTGATCTGATCCGGATTAATGTCAGTGCGGTAAATACCAAAAGCATAAACATCAGCCGGATTGCAAAAAACCTCAAGCGGATCTTTCCGGAGTTTATTTGTTTTATTCTCCTCGCCGCCAATGGCATGATAAACGAATACATTTCCATTTTCAACAGCAACTATTCCTGCGTGAGAATATTTTTTCTCTGTTCGACCGAAACTCATCAGTGCTTTACTGATGAATCCTTTGCCATGACGGAAAATGAGGTCGCCGGAATGGAGCTGAGAAGTCTCGGGTCGTGCTTTAGTCCAATGCGAATAACTTTCAGCCGAAGAAATGCGATGGCTATCATTTTCGAAATAATTTCTTGTACTGAAACCAAATGCAGCAGTCAATAAGAGGACTAAAATGACGGGGGTTTTCCTTTTCAAAAAATGTTGTGATGTAAAAATTTGAATTGATGTTATTGGCTTGAAATCCTTGCTTCACCCCGGCCCTTAAGTGAGTGCGGCGTGGCTATTCTCCTTATAATTAGTTGTGCAGGTTTGGTTTCTATATGTCAACTAAACTATTTTAAAAAAATCAAGATCCATATCTCCTGACAAAAGCAATTACTTTCTCCGAATCCCCTTCGCCGGTTTCATCCATTACCACATCAATAATCCCGGCAAGAATTATATCTTCCTTTAATTGCCACGAAAGTACTTTATGCTTCAAAATAAATCTATCAAATAAAGTTCGTAACCACTTCTCAGTACTCTTCTGAATATTTATAATTACTCTTTTAATCTTTCGGTTTTTTATTTACTGATTCAAAGATACAAAATAAGGCAAGTCGAAATAACCTTGATTAAGGAGCTATTGGGGAGAGGCTTCCTACATCCGCTCAGGCGCTTCAATCCCCAAAAGCCTCAGGCATTCCTTTATTACTTCTGAAGTTAATGACGCTATCTGCAAACGATACAACGAAGTCTCTTTACTTGCTGCATCAACGATTACATTGTCGTGGTAAAAATGGTTGAATGACTTGGCCAGGTCATATACATAAGCAGCAACCAGGGCAGGCGAAAAACTCTCAGCAGCTTCTTTCACTGCTGCAGGGTAACGGTACAACGTCTTGATAATATTTTTATATTCAGAAATAGTTTCCGGCTGCAGACTGAGCACCAATGACTGCTGTCCGTTGTCCTCATGTCCTTCTCCGGTGTATTTCCGGTCTGCAACAGGGAGAAGATTTTCTACTTCATCTCCGAATACAGCCTCACCTTTTCTTATTACACTTCTGATCCTCGCATAGGTATACTGAATAAACGGTCCGGTGTTCCCATTCAGGTCAATACTTTCAGCAGGATTGAAAAGCATTTTCTTTTTTGGATCTACTTTCAGAATAAAATATTTCAACGCACCCATTCCAATGGTGTGGTAAAGTTTTTTTGCTTCATCGCTGTCGTAATTATCCAGCTTACCCAATGCCTTTGTTGTCATCTCCGCCTCTTCATCAATTTCCCTGATGAGATCATCGGCATCTACGACTGTTCCTTCACGCGATTTCATTTTGCCGGAAGGAAGATCCACCATGCCATAAGAAAGGTGAAACAATCCGTTTGCCCACGGACGTCCAAGTTTTTTGAAAATTTCTTTCAATACTTTAAAATGGTATTCCTGTTCATTGCCCACAACATAAATGAGTTGCTGCAATCCTGCATAATCTTCAAAGCGCAGCGAAGCCGTTCCAAGATCCTGCGTGATATAAACAGAAGTTCCGTCAGCACGCATCAATACTTTCTGATCCAGTCCTACGTCGGTGAGGTCAATCCATATTGATCCGTCTTCCTTTCTGAAAAAGGCTCCTTGGTTTAATCCCGACTCCACAATTTTTTTTCCGAGAAGATATGTTTGCGACTCATAGTAAACTTTATCAAAGTCAACAGCGAGCTTATTATATGTTGTATCGAATCCTTCATACACCCATCCATTCATCATTGTCCAGAGTTCCATGGTATCCTTGTCGCCTGCTTCCCACTTCAACAACATCTCCTGAATCTCTTTGGCTATGGGCGCCTGCTTCTCCGCCTCTTCTTTCGTCATTCCTTTATTTACAAAGTGGGCTACTTCTTCTTTAAACCGTTTGTCGTACTCCACATAGTATTTGCCAACAAGGTGATCACCTTTGGTATGCGAGGATTGCGGTGTTTCTCCATGACCATATTTTTTCCATGCCAGCATACTTTTACAGATGTGAATGCCGCGGTCGTTTACCAGATTTACTTTCTCCACTTTATGCCCCACAGCCAGCAATATTTCGGCGACAGAATATCCAAGCAAAATATTCCGCATGTGTCCGAGGTGCAATGGCTTATTGGTATTTGGCGAAGAATATTCAACCATCAGGTGGCCCGGCGAAGAATATGTTTTCTTCAGGTCAAGAAATAATTCCTGCAGACCCGATGCATTGGCAAAAAAGTTTTTCCAAAAAGTATCACTGATGGAAATATTCAAAAATCCTTTTACCACATTGAATCCGGAAACGATGCTGCAATTGGCTTTCAGGTATTCTCCGATTTCTGTGGCCGTCTGTTCAGGAGATTTTTTTGAACTCTTTGTAAAAGGAAAAACGACGAATGTTACGTCACCTTCAAAATCCTTTTTCGTTTCATCGAGCTTGATTTCGTCAGGGGAAGCTGTTATGGAATAAAGCTTTTGTAAAGCGTTGGTGATTGCAGATTTTATTTCGGGCTCAAATTTCACTTTTGTTGATTGGTTGAATAGTTAATTAGTTGATTGGGAACAGCCGGTTAGTAAGGTTGATCGAAATAGCAAAGTTGAAGGGTTATTGGTTAATTGGTTGATTAGAAGCAGCCAAAATCGAACCGGGAGTTGCCTTGATGAATTAACGATTCAACCAATAAACTATTCAACTTCTCAACCAACTAATAAACCAATCAACTATTCAACCAATAAACTAATACACCAACTGACTTACGACTCTCTGCAATATCTCAAATGTATTCTCCGCCATAAGGTTTTCTTTATCGAGGGTTGGATTTACTTCAGCGATTTCAAAGCAGCAAACTTTTTCATTCTGGATGAGACGTACGAGCAGACTACCGGCTTCTTTTTCGGTAATCCCGTTTCGCACAGGAGTTCCGGTTCCTTTGGAAATAGAGGAATCCATCGAGTCAACGTCAAATGAAATGTACAACAGGTTACATCGGGTGAGGTGTTGCAAAGCATCCCGTGCAATTTTTTCAACTCCGTTTCTTTTCACTTCACTGGTGCTGAAAATTTTCACTTTATGCTTCTTTAACAAATAAGATTCTTCCGGTTCCACATCACGAAGTCCGATGTAAACAATATCATTCCACTCAATCTTCGGAAAAATATTTCCAATCTTTTTGATCTTATTCCAGTATTCCAAGGTCTCCTTATCGGGTTTGTTCATTTTATTACTCTGGTTGTCCTCTCCCATCGCAGCAGAGATTGGCATTCCATGCATATTTCCTGAGGGCGTTGTCCAGGGTGAATGGAGGTCAGCATGGGCATCAATCCAGATTACTCCGAGTCGCTGACGGGGATAAGCCATGCGAATACCGGCTATCGTTCCTCCCGCCGTACTGTGGTCACCGGCAAGTACCAATGGGAATTCATTGTTCTTCAGGGAAGTTTTCACGGCATTGGAAACGCGTTCATACATGGTGAGCATACTCTTAATCCTCTTAGCATAAGGACTACCTGACGACTCAAACAGCATGTGGTTTTCATTGGGTACTTCCACAGTATCCATTTTCCTGAAAAGGTTGCTTCCATAATCAAGTGCGGCAATCTTAATGGCGTCAACGCCCATTGAAGCACCACGGGTACCTGCACCGATTTCAGATTTTACTTCAATAAACTTAAGCTTCTTCATGGGGGGGTACTAATTACCAATCAATACGAATATACGAATTACGAATAAGGACGAATTTACGGATAAGGGATAGGATAGTTCTATTATCGGTCATTAATTCCAAAATAAAATATTTTCAACAATCCCGCCGTATCTTACATTTGTTTATCCAACTCACTTACATTAGCACAAAATTATCAATCCGACTCAACTGTTTTCAACTTTATCCTGACAGATATCGGGACTCAGACCTTTAACCCCAAACACTATGAAGAATACCTATCGCGACCTCATCGAACAGACTTTTTACTTTCCGCAAGAGGGTTTTGAGGTGGTTGATCACAATCTCAATTTCTATGGCATTGACCTGATGGAGATCATTAAACAATACGGTACTCCGCTCAAGATCTCTTACCTACCCAAGATCGGCTCGCAAATTAAGAAAGCCAAACGGATTTTCAACGTTGCCATTGCAAAGAACGACTACAAAGGCACTTATACTTATTGTTATTGCACGAAAAGCTCGCATTTCTCATTCGTACTTGATGAAGTGCTGAAACATGATGTTCATCTGGAGACTTCATCTGCCTTTGACATTGATCTTATAAAATCTTTGCATCAGGCAAAAAAGATTGACAAAAACACGGTGATCATCTGCAACGGATTCAAACGACCGCAGTATATCAAAGGGATTTCTGACCTGATCAATAACGGATTCAATAATGTGATTCCGATTGTGGATAATATGAATGAACTCGACCACTATCCCAAATACCTGAAAGGGAAAAAGAAAGTGAAGATCGGTCTCCGGATTGCATCAGAGGAGGAACCCAATTTTGAATTTTATACTTCAAGACTAGGCATTCGTTACAGTGAGATAAAGGATTATTATGTCAAGAGTATTAAAAAGAACAAACAATTTCAGTTAAAGATGCTTCACTTTTTCATTAATACCGGCATCAAGGACAATGCCTACTATTGGAGTGAACTGAATAAATGCGTCAATGTTTATTGTGAATTGAAAAAGATTTGTCCTGACCTCGATTCACTGGATATAGGAGGTGGATGGCCTATCCGCAAATCACTGGGTTTTGAATATGACTATGAATACATGGCCGAACAGATCGTGAAACAGATTAAATCTACATGCAAGTCACAAGGTGTTGCGGAGCCCAACCTGTATACTGAATTCGGAAGTTTTACTGTTGCAGAAAGTGGCGCTACACTATATTCTGTTATCGACCGGAAGCAACAGAATGACAATGAACTCTGGTACATGATTGACAGTTCATTTATTACAACGTTACCGGATACATGGGGAATAAAACAAAAATTTATTTTGCTTGCAGTTAATCACTGGGAGAAAGACAGTGTGCGTATAAATATTGGCGGGCTCACATGCGACAGCGACGACTACTACAATACGGAAAGTCATGTCAACCAGGTATACTTACCTAAAGAAGAAGACCTGAATGATGATCCGCTATACATTGGTTTTTTTCATACCGGAGCATATCAGGAAAGTTTGGGTGGATATGGAGGCATACAGCATTGTCTGATTCCGGCTCCGAAACATGTAATTATTGACCGTAAAGAAGATGGTGAGATTGTGACCAAACTTTTTGCTAAAGAACAGAGTGCAAAAAGCATGATGAAGATTTTGGGATATTGAACACCACGCAATGGATTGAAGGCGGGGTAGATCTATTTTATTTTTGATCAAGCGGGATGCTCATTTCGATTGACCGAATAACGAATAATAAATTTTTCATCAGTGTAAAAAATCACGACTTGAAGAATGTGGCAGGAAGATTATTGTTTTACCAAAGTGCGATGATGACTCTCGGTTCCACATTTCAATTCAATGATGTAAATGCCATCAGGTAACTTTGAAATGTCAACAGATTTAATTTGCTGATCGTTATCTAAACGGGTTAATAAGATGGTAGTGGTAATAAAATTATCATCGTCAAGACGGTAATTGAATCTTTCGACAGAATTGAATAGCGACCAGTTCTGTGCCGATGTAATAAGGGGAGCAAAAAGTAAGGTCAGTAAATATTTTTTCATGAATCTCAATTTCGAAGGTAGCCCATTCTCTGACGCAATCAACCTGATCATAAGGAACAAAGCGGACTTGATGAACTATAAATTGCTGAGTTAATAATCAGGAAAAACTCCAAATAGCTTACTATTGAGGGCTGTTCTTAGTTGTCCATGCGACATCTTTTTTTACATTTGCACCCCGAAAAATAATTAATAAAATGGCTAAAATCAACGACGTTAAACCGGGTGCCTTCCTGAGGTACAACAATGAACTGGTACTTGTTACCGAGGTGATTCACCGCACACCGGGCAATCTGCGGGCATTTTATCAGGCAAAAATGAAAAACCTGAAAAACGGCAAGGTTGTCGAAAACCGTTTTCGTGCTGATGAAGAAGTGGACATGGCAAGGGTTGAATACAAAGAAATGCAATTTATTTATCCTGAAGGCGAGCATTTGGTCGTAATGGATCCTGAATCTTTTGACCAAATACACATACCTAAAATACTTTTTGGCGATGGTTCGCAATTGCTGAAAGAAGGAATGACAGTTAAAATTGCTTTTGAAAGTGATGAGCCAATCAGTGCCGAGCCACCAACCTTTGTTGAACTTGAGGTTACTTATACTGAACCCGGAGTTCGTGGCGATACCGCAACCAACACGCTGAAACCTGCGACTGTAGAAACCGGGGCCATTATCCAGGTTCCGCTTTTTGTAAATATCGGTGAGGTGATAAAGATTGATACCCGCGAATGGAAATACGTGGGAAAAGTGAAATAAAGATTTTTGTTTTCATGATTAGAAAGAGCTGTCGTAAGGCGGCTCTTATCTTTAAGCCTCACCCCCGACCCCTCTCTATGCGCCTATGCTGAAGCTTCAGCGCAAGCATAAGGAGAGGGGGGTATCAAGATTTATGCTATAATTTCAATTGATTAATTTAGCACTATTGAAATTATGAAATCGCGCAAACCCAATAGCTTTATTAAACAACCCAACTATCCTGGTGGAAATAAAGCGATGGATGAGTTCATCAAAAAAAATCTTCGATATCCTGAAGAAGCAATGCAGCAAAAGATTGAAGGTATTGTTGCTGTGGAAATTGATATTGATGTCTATGGAAAAGTTTCAGCGGCAAAAGTGAAACACGGTGTCGGTTATGGTTGTGATGAAGAAGCCATACGTCTTGTATACCTGCTTCAGTTTGATAAAAAGAAATACAAGGGGTTGTATGTGATGTTTCACAAGACGATAAACATACACTTCAGGCTACATGAGGCAGCAACTCCCGTTCAGTTTTCCTATCAGTACAAGGAGAAAGCATCTGGTATCACATTCAATTATATCATCAAATCTGATTGAATTCAGAAGTTGAAAACCGGATAAGGGGAATTAGTTAAACGAACAGGAATATTATTTCACTGAAACCTTCAGCAGACTTTTTCCTTCCAGAAAAGCTTCCAACTGATCTCCTGCATTTATTCTGCTCACCCCTTTTGGAGTTCCTGTAAATATAAAATCTCCTTTTCTCAGGGTGATATATTTCGAGACGTATGAAATAATTTTTTCAATGGAAAAAATCATCATGGAACTTACTCCTGATTGAACAGTTGCTCCGTTTATCTTCAATTCGAATGGGATGTTGTTTTTACTCTTAAGATCAGCCAAAGAAATAAAATCCCCTACGGGTGCGCTGCTGTCGAAAGCCTTCGCCGGCTCCCATGGCAGCCCTTTTTCTTTTTGTCGCTGCTGAATATCGCGGGCGGTGAAATCAAGTCCCACCGTTATCTGATCAATATATTTTGAAGCAAATTCTTCTGCAATGTGTTTTCCTTCCTTACAAATCCGGTAAACAAGTTCCACTTCATGGTGGATGTCATTTGAAAAATCAGGAATATAAAAATCCTTTCCCTTTGGCAACAAAGCAGTATCCGGTTTCAGAAAAAATACAGGAGCACCCGGAACTTCATTTTTTAGTTCGGCGGCATGTTCAACGTAATTGCGGCCGATGCAGATGATCTTCATAGTGGTACCAAATACGAATGTTTACTAATTTACAAATTACGAATTAACTAATTGACAAATCAACCAATAAACTAATCAATTACCCTTACGCTTTATTGAAATCCTTTAACCGCAACTTCGTCATTACATTTTTGGTATTGGTGGCGAAGTCGCCTTGCATGATCCAGTCGTAGTAGGATGAATCTTTTTTGAATACTTCCCTCACAGATTTTCCTTTGTGCTTACCGAAATTGAATACCTCTACCCCATCGTCATTCATGACAACACGTCCGGCGAGGTCCACGTTTTTATGCATGGTACTGAACTGCGACAGAAAATCCACATCACCTTTTAGATCGTCGTATTTTTCCAGCTGGGCCACGAGAACTTCAAATGTTGCATTGGTGTCGGCTTCGGCAGTATGCGCGCCTTCCAGGTTCTTGTTGCAATAAAATTTATATGCCGCTGACAAAGTCCGTTGTTCCATCTTGTGAAAGATATTCTGAACGTCAACGAGCTTGCACGTAGAAATATCAAAATGCACTCCGGCACGGGTAAATTCTTCGATGAGCATCGGGATATCAAACTTATTGGAATTATACCCTGCGAGATCGCTTCCACCAATGAATGCATGAATTTCAGAAGCCAATTCTGCAAACTTTGGCATGTCTTTCACCTGTTCATTGGTGATACCATGGATTTTTGTCACTACTTCAGGAATAGGAATGGTTGGATTCACAAGATGGCGCCTGGATTCCTTTGTTCCATTCGGATGAATTTTAAGCAGTGCAATTTCAACAATCCTGTCGCCACCGACATTCACGCCGGTTGTTTCAAGGTCAAGGAAAACAAGCGGTCGTTTTAAGCTGAGTGAGGGCATCTTTATTTTTTTTAGAATTGCGAAAATACATTTTCAAATCCGAATTCAGTCATCGAGTAGGAAGATAGCGGTTATTTTGTTAACCGCTATCTGTCCTCTCACACCACCGTACGTACCGGTCTGGTATACGGCGGTTTGTCAGAACGCTTTTAGCTGGTAACTCTTTTTCCAAAAAGTTAACTCATGGCTCTTATCCTCTTTCTCATCCCTGCGGTTAAGCTCCTCTTATCTTCTACTTTCGGATTCCGTCCTATCCTCTGATAAGCAGTTCTCTTACGTGT
>JBBRAY010000046.1:0-30314 GCA_038206355.1 Bacteroidia bacterium | reverse complement strand
GTGAGGGCTTACAGGGAGTTGCAGGTTCTGAAGTAAAAGCATTCTGCAATTTTAACGGCGCACTTTATGCCGGCGGTACATTTACGCAATCCGGCTCAGCTTCATTATCCAAAGTGGGAAAACTAAATACTGCCGGATCTGCATGGGCTCAGGTTGGTGGTGGTGCACCTCCAAAATGCTCTGCGGGCGTTTATGCAATGGCCGTTTATTACAATGAATTTTATGTCGGTGGACAAGGTTCTGCACCATGGATCAATAAACTACATGTTAGTGGAGCGCAATGGGTTGATTTGGCTGCCGGTGGTTTACAAAGCGGTATAGGAGTATATTCCCTTATTTCATTTAAATACCCAACTTCTTCGTCTTATACGCTATTTGTCGGAGGTGATTTCACAACACCACCATCACCGTCTATTTGTACGTATAGCAGTATTAATTCAGGCTCATGGGGAACTGCTTTTAATACTTTCTCTGCAGGAGCATCGGATCAGGTGAATTGCTTTGCAGCAAGTTCCGCAGGAAATACCGGCTTTATTTATGCCGGTGGAAAATTTACAGTTACTGTGGGAGCAAATACTTCAACAAATCTCTCCAAGAAACCGATTTCCGGTCCATGGGCTCCGGAAGGAACAAATACTTTTAATGGAAGTATTTCTGCACTTTGCTTTTTTAGTGGCAACCTGATTGCAGGTGGGGATTTTACATCTCCGGGAACCAATGTTGCAAAATTTGCAACCACAATTGGTGTTGAAGAACTCGAAGAAAATATTCTCGTTAATAATATCTACCCAAACCCTGTCATCAAAGAAGCTATTTTAAAAGTACAAACGAAAAATGCTTTGCAACAACCGGAATTGAGAATGATGGATGTGAACGGAAATGAAATTGCAGACCATACTTCAATGAACGTCTTCAACCGCACAAATAATGAAGTTGAATTCCGTATTGATCGCGAAGGACTGGCTTCAGGTATTTATTTATACTCTGTACTTGACGAAGAGAGAATTGTCGCTACAGGAAAACTGATAGTAGAATAAGTTAATAACTCATACATAATGAAAAGCATCCTGATCAACGGGATGCTTTTTTTGTTGATAAGTGAATTAGAATTTTCTTTTTACCTCTACGGGTTCGTGTTCAACACGATTATTTTCGTAATCACTCATGTATGCTGTTATTGATATAGAATCAACGGGAGGAAATGCGCGGTTTGAAAAAATTACCGAGATCGCCATTTTTATCCACGACGGAGAAAAAATCGTTCAGGAATATTCTTCATTGATAAATCCGGAAAAAAATATTCCTCCTTTTATCTCCCGGCTTACCGGTATTACTGACGAAATGGTATCATCTGCACCAAAATTTTATGAGGTGGCAAAAGATATTGTTGCCCTCACCGAAGGAAAAATAATCGTCGCACACAATGCCCACTTCGATGTTGGTTTCATCCGTGAAGAATTTAAGTCGTTGGGATATAATTTTCACAGGAGCATGCTGTGTACCGTGAAACTGAGCAGGAAACTTATTCCCGGACACCGTTCCTATTCCCTCGGAAATATCTGCGAAAAATTAGGAATCAGCAATGAAGCCCGCCACCGCGCCCGTGGAGATGCATTTGCAACCACCCAGCTGTTTGACGTGCTTTTGTCAAAAGACAAATCCGGAATCATCAACAGCAGCATCATGGACGATCCGGCTTTGATGAAACTCCCGCCAAACCTCAACAGGGAAGACGTCAATAAATTACCTGAAGAAACAGGAGTATATTATTTTCATAACGCCGGAGGCCACATCATTTACATCGGAAAAAGTAACAACATCAGAAAGCGCGCACTCAGCCATTTTGCCGAAAAGGAGAATGCCAAATCCCTTTCCATGAAAACTGAAATCAGCAGCATTACTTATGAACGCACAGGCAGCGAATTGGTGGCGCTGCTGCTCGAATCCGACGAAATAAAAAAACACAAGCCACGCTATAACAGGATGCAGCGTGAATCTCATTTACAATGGGGGATTTTTAAAAGGGTGAATGATGACGGCTACTTTACACTGAAATCAGCGAAGGTGAAAAAGAATGATGAAGAACCACTCATCACAGCACGCAATGCTGATGAAGCCCGTGAAATCCTGGATGCGCAGGTGGAAAAATATAATTTATGCCAGAAATTGTGTGGACTTTACGACATCAAATACGCATGCTTTCGCTTCCACGTCAATCAGTGCAAAGGCGCCTGCATCTGCAAAGAAGATCCCGCAGAATACAATAAACGCGTGATTCAGGTGATCAGGAAGTGGCAGTATGAAAACCGGAATTTTTTTATCATCGGGGAAGGAAGAGAGAAAACTGAACAGTCTGTGGTCGCTGTTGAGCATGGCCGTTATCTTGGATTCGGTTATATGGACAATGAATTTCCGGCCACATCACCTGATCAGCTGAAATTATTTATAAAAAATTATTCCGACAACAGGGATGTCCAACGCATCATTCAAAGGCACTTGCGACAAGCCCACACCAATAAAATAATTGCATTCTGATTCTCTACCTTTGCGTGAATGAATAAATTATTGTTTCTGTTTTTATTTTCGGCGTTGCAGTGTTTCGCACAAAAAAAAATTAACGCTACTGAAATTGTTTCTTCTGTACTTAAAGCAACTGATGGTAAAGTTTTCAGGATGTATGAAACCAGAAAATTCAATTCATCGGTTTTTGTTTTTCTATTGCCTGATTGTCCTGCATGCGAAAATTATACACTCACGTTGAATTCTCTCTCGAAAAAATATGCTGCGTCTGGCGTACAGTTTTATGGCGTCTTTCCTCAATTTATTAAACCGGGAGAAATTGAGAATTTCAGAACTGCTTATAAAATAAATTTTCCACTACTGATTGATTACAACAAAGAACTAATGATTTCACTTGATGCCCATGTAGCACCCTCGGCATTTGTGCTGAATGACAATACTGTGCTGCTTTATCAGGGACGCATTGATGACTGGATGTATGCTGTCGGAAAGAAAAGAACCGTGATTTCACACCATGAACTGGAAGACGCCCTGGACGCCATCACATCACAGAAAAAAGTACGGGTGGGTAAAACACAGGCCGTTGGTTGTCTTATTGACTGACATGAGAAAAATCCTGCTTCCGTTTTTTGTAATTACCTATTTTACTTTTTCAGCCTGCAATGAAAATAAAAAACCTGTTACATTTTCTGAGGACATTGCGAAAATAATTTTTAAGAACTGTACGCCTTGCCACCGTCCGGGCTCAGCAGGTACATTTAACCTGCTTACGTATGATGACGTGAAGAACAAAGCCAGAAGCATCGCCCTGGTTACCAAATCGCGATTCATGCCGCCTTATCCTGCTGATCCTTCCTACACTCATTTTCGTGATGAAAAAGTACTGAGTGAAGAAGAAATCAGCCGGATTACTGAATGGGTTGACAACGGTACTCCGCAGGGAGATCCATCAAAGCTTCCTTCACTTCCTGTTTTTGTTGAAAGCAGCTCCTTTGGAAAGCCTGACATGATCATACATATGAAAGAATCTTTTTTCATCAAAGGAAATAATGAAGACCATTTTATGATGATGAAAATTCCTTTTGAGTTGCCACGGGATACTTTTATCCGCGCTATTGAAATTGTTCCCGGTAATAAAAAACTGGTTCACCACATCAACGCCCACCTGATCTCCTATGATTACAATGCGAAAAAAGATTTGTCGGGAGGAAAATTTTTCGTGAATACAGAGACGATGGACAAACTTGAAGCGTATCGCGAACTGGATCTTCAAAACGACGATGGCTCGTATCCGCTATTGACTCCTTCAGTCAGCAATTATCTTCCCGGTGTTGAAGCAACTTTGTATCCCGTAGGAATTGGCGGCTATCGTGTAAAACAAAAAGGAATACTGCTGCTTGACAATATTCATTATGGTCCGTCCCCGGTGGATACCACCGATTCGACGACCTTCAATATTTTCTTCGCTGCAAGCGCGCCGGTAAGGCCAACCACAGAATTTATTATTGGTACATCCGGCATTTCAGAAGTTGAGCCCCCGCTTATGATCAGGCCGGATACTGTTCAGACTTTTAAATCACATTATAAATTACATGCAGATCTTTCATTGCTGACGGTTAATCCACACATGCATTTACTGGGAAAATCCTTCCTTGCTTATGGGGTGACACCGGGTAATGATACGATTCCGTTGATCAGTATTCCCAAATGGGATTTTCGCTGGCAGTACTTTTACACTTTCAATAAAATTATTAAACTGGAAAAAGGAAGCACCATTTTTACAGAAGGTGTTTACGACAACACTTCCGAAAACCCGTTGAATCCTTTTCATCCGCCGCAAATAGTTTCTGAAAGGAATGGAAGCATGAGGACTACCGATGAAATGTTTCAGCTTATCATCACCTGCATGCCCTACAAAACCGGAGATGAAAATATTGACCTCCGGACAAAAAAAGATTTCTGATTTTCCTGATTGGTACTTGGATTTTCCGTGGATAGCAGTCCTCTTATTCCTGCAAGTCAATAACTGCAAAAAAAACCTTTTACTTCATTATTGACAATAAGTTATAGTTAAAAGAAAAAATATTTTCAGGACTGAGTTTCTGTTTAAAATTATTTTCTGAAAGTTAACTTCTGCCCATAACATTTGTGCATCCTTTCATGTTTAAAGAATCGGTGGCAACGAACAAGAAAAAGAAAACGGAAAAATTAAAACCTCACGTAGGTGCGCTTTTACTTTCCGAACCATTCAACCCGGAACCCAATTTCAAACGTGCAGTGGTGCTGATCAGTCAGCATGACCAGCGCGGGAGCATCGGGTTTATTTTAAATAAGCCAACACCACTTTTAATCAACGATGTTCTTGACGATTTTCCCGAATTCAATGCGCACGTGCATTGGGGCGGAAACCAGCGGCTCGATTCGGTTTATTATATTCATACCCTTCCCGGCCTGAGGGGCGCGCAACCCATTTCAAACGGTATTTACTGGGGTGGAGATTATGAACACCTCAAACTGATGGTTGAGACAAGACAAATAAATCCGGAGCAGATAAAATTCCTTGCCGGCTATAATTCATGGAGCCCCAGGAAACTGGCTAAAGAGATAAAAAATGAAAACTGGTGGGTCACTGATGCAGACCTTCAGTCAGCTTTTAAAGAACATCCGGATACCGCCTGGGGAAATATTCTTCAGCGTAACGGTCACATTTACGGCATCCTGAATGATTTCCCCGAAGATCCGGGAGTCAATTAATTACTCCACTCTTTTTTTTCCTTTCTCACTTACTTATTATTCCTTTGCGGAACTATGAATATATTTTTCGGTCATATTTCTGAAAATGGAAATGCCATTCTTACAGAGGAAGAATCCGGCCATTGCATACGGGTACTGAGAATGAAAGCCGGAGACGAAATTTATTTCACCGATGGAGAAGGTCATTTTTACACCGGGCACATTTCAATCGCCGATCCTAAAAAATGTCTGATACATATTCGCGAAACCAAATCAGCTTTTGGGAAAAGAAACTATGCATTGCATGTCGCCATTGCTCCAACAAAAAATATTGAACGTTTTGAATGGTTTCTTGAAAAGGCAACAGAAATCGGAATTGATGAAATCACTCCTGTAATATGTCAGCGGTCGGAAAGGAAAATTGTAAAATCAGAACGGCTGAATAAAGTACTGCTTTCAGCGATGAAGCAATCGTTAAAAACATATCTGCCGAAACTGAATGAGCCCGTATCATTTGAGAAATTTATAACGGGCACATCATCGCCTGAAAAATACATTTGCTTAATGAATGCCACGGATCATTTGAAAAATAAAATATCTACCGGGTCCGATACATTGCTTTTGATTGGACCCGAAGGTGACTTTACTGAAAAGGAAATTTTATTGTCCGCACAAAATCACTTTATACCTGTAAACCTCGGGCAAAGCCGGTTAAGAACGGAAACAGCAGGAATTGTAACCTGTTCCGTTGTATCTTTGCTGAATCAATAATATTTAACTGCGGCAATTGAACACTATTTCCGGGATGAAAAAAAATATTTCTGTCATACTTCTTTGTCTGGTATTGTCGTCATTTAACCAGACATCATATAAAATTGCACTCCTGAAATACAATGGAGGTGGCGATTGGTATGCGAATCTTGAAACATCCTTACCAAATCTCATCAAATTCTGTAATCAAAACCTGGGAACATCTATTGACGCGGATCAGGCCATTGTGGAAGCAGGAAGTCAGGAAATTTTCAACTATCCTTTCATTCATATGACAGGTCATGGCAACTGGGTTTTATCACAACAGGAAGCTGACAATCTTCGGAATTATCTAACAGCAGGTGGTTTCCTGCACATTGACGATAACTTTGGTCTTGATCCTTATGTGAGACCACAGATGAAAAAAGTTTTTCCTGAACTCGAATGTATAGAACTCCCATTTTCGCATCCGGTATATCACCAGAAATATGATTTTGCAAATGGTCTCCCTAAGATTCACGAGCATGATGGTAAACCGGCTCAGGGATTTGGCTGGATATACAAGGGCCGGCTCGTAGCATTTTATTCTTTTGAATGCGACCTTGGTGATGGCTGGGAAGACTATGAAGTGCACAAAGATGCTCCTGAAAGACGCCTGCAGGCCTTGAGGATGGGATCCAACCTGATCCAATATGCCTTTGACGAACAGGCAAATTAGGGATTACCTAAATACTTGACTTGCATCTGCCTTTTTCGGAACTTGCCGGAACTTAACCACCGGTCAATTTAACTTAACACACTTTACAGATGAAACTATCAAAGAAGCAACACACAGATTTGAGTGAACTGGCAAGGCATTTTGATAAGATTGAGGAACTGGCTGAAAGAATGGGAGTGGAAATTGATACGCTGTCAGCAGGAAGCGAAATTCAAAATAATTCTGTACTCCATGACAGGAAACGGAAATTAACCATTGCAAGCCAACGCAGTTCTATATTTAAGGAAAGTAATTCAGAAAATATTTCTGAGCCGGAAAACCGCATACGGCTGACTGCGATTGTAAATGAAGACCGGTTTATATCCGGCCGGTAAAAGAATATTTATTATTCTGAGAATATTTTTTTTGCTTTTGACCCTTTTTTATGGCCGATAAAAAATCAGGAATACACGTACTCGTCGTTGACGACCACATTTTATTCAGGATTGGGATTGAGTCCATTCTGAAAAAAATTTCTTTTGTTGGCTCTGTTACGCATGCAGAAAACGGCAATGAAGTATTTAAACTGGTAAAGAAAAAAAAATTCGACCTTGTTTTCATGGATATAAAGATGCCTGAAATGGATGGCATCACGACTACCAAAAAACTCAGCATAAGATTTCCTGAGCTGCCTGTTGTGGCGCTTACAAGCGTTGATGACAAGGAAAATATTATCAGGATGATTGATGCCGGAGCCAGGGGTTATCTTTTAAAAAGCGCCGAAATTAAAGAAGTAAAAAAAGCAATCAGAACGATACTTGATGGAAGCCAATATTATGCTGACGAGGTTGAAAAAAATTTATATGACAGGTTAATCCACAAACCGACGCCAGATAGTAAGCAGAGCATTGATGACGTTACTGATCGGTTACGCGCAGTCCTGTTCTTAATTTGCTATGAATACACTACCAAGGAAATTGCAGGAAAGATTAAGGTCGCAGAAAAATCTGTTGAAGGATACAGAACCAAACTAATGGAGATTACCAACTCAAAGAATATTGCAGGGCTGGTCATGTTTGCTGTCAGAAATAAGATCACAGAAGATACTACCCTGAAAACACAGTTTTTATCCGGAATAAAAAAAAGTAATTCCGGCTCCTGAATTGCCCCATTATGACCTTTATCACGTGTTGCAACATTTATTTCAATTAACCTGATTAATTCAATTTAAAATTGGACTTTACAGTTAAAAGACATTTCTTTTATTTGCCCATATGAATAATTATCAATTTTTTTACAGAATTGATTTTGACTTTTGATTCCCCTTTGAAATTTTTACTGATTAAATATTTTTATGAAACGATTGCTCCTCAGGAAAATCCCGTTTTACTTTTTTGCAATTGCAACCGGGTTATTGTTGCTCATCATTTACCACCTCAACAGTATCGGTTCTGATGCCCGGTTAGAAATTCAGCATGCCATGATACCGGCACAAAACAACTCAGAGAAAATTGAGCAAATTCGTCTTAAGGAGTATCAGTTTACTAAACCACTCCTGCTGACAGAGGTTAGGTCGGAGTCAGGAAACCTGAAAGATATAAAACGCGCACTTGACTTTGAAATTAATACCCAGAAATCAAATGGCACGATCACCGATGCTTCCGTATATTTAAGACGCCTCAACAGTGGCGAATGGACTTCTGTAAACAGCAGTTCAGAATATGCTCCCGGAAGTGTGATCAAAATTGCTGCAATGATTACATATTTAAAAATGTGTGAAGGGAAACCTGATTTATTAAATAGAGAATTTCTATTTCAGGGAAAAGTTAAAGGAACGCCAAACCAGACATTTAATGATGATCCGCTCGTTGCCGGCAGAAGATATACTGCCAAAGATCTATTGTACCGCGTAATTGTCAACTCAGATAATGACGCAACATTGATTATCAATGAATCCCTGGACCTGAATTTATTCAGGAAGTTTTTCACTGATATTGGAATTGCAGAGCCAAATGTTCGTGACAGAAATTTTAAGATGGATGTTATAAACCTTTCCAAGTTTATGAGGATATTGTTTAACTCCACTTATTTAAGCAGCGAACATTCTGAGTTTGCGCTCACACTGCTTTCAAAAAGCACTTTCACAAAAGGTATCGTTGATGGATTACCGAAGGGAATAAAAATAGCACATAAGTTTGGTGAAACAGGTACAGCTAACGAAGCCCAGCTTCATGAAACAGCTATTGTGTATTATGACGACCAACCATACCTGATCACCATCATGACAAAAGGAAAGGAAGTACACCGGTTGCCGGAGGTACTCAGTGATCTCTCACGAATTGCCTATGAGAATCTTTCCGGAAAAAAATTATCGTTGTTACAATCAGGAAAGTAGTATCCCGAAGGAAAAATATAATTCCGAAAAATCAGGCGTCTATCTTTGCGTACTTTGCATTACGCTCAATAAATTCTCTTCTTGGAGGTACGTCATCCCCCATCAACATAGAAAATATACGATCTGCCTCTGCAGCACTTTCAATAGTTACCCGGCGCAGGGTACGGGATTCAGGATTCATGGTGGTCTCCCAAAGCTGATCAGCATTCATTTCCCCAAGTCCTTTATAGCGCTGTGTATTTACATTCTCTTCTTTACCCGCGCCGGCCAATTCCTTAATAAATAATAACCGTTGCTCGTCATTCCATGCATACCGCTGTTCTTTTCCCTTCTTGACAAGATAAAGAGGGGGAGTTGCAATATATAAATGCCCGCCTTCAATAAGTTCCTTCATATGACGGAAAAAGAAAGTGAGTATTAAAGTGGTGATGTGACTTCCGTCAACGTCGGCATCGGTCATGATAACGACTTTATGATACCGGAGTTTATCCATAATCAATGGCCTTCCCTCCTGCTTTTCGTCCCTGAAAATTCCCAGCGCAGTATAGATATTCCGGATTTCTTCGTTCTCATATATTTTGTACTCCATTGCCTTCTCCACGTTGAGAATTTTTCCGCGCAATGGAAGAATCGCCTGGTACTTTCTGTTTCTGCCTTGCTTTGCGGTTCCGCCTGCCGAATCTCCCTCAACCAGAAATACCTCACACATACCGGGATCCTTTTCTGAACAGTCAGAAAGTTTGCCGGGAAGTCCTGTACCGGTGAGTACACTTTTCCTTTGAACAAGTTCCCGCGCTTTATGGGCAGCATGCCTTGCTGTGGCGGCTAGAATAACTTTGTCAACGATCGTCTTTGATTCGCGTGGATGTTCTTCCAGATAATTCTGAAGCATTTCTCCTACCAGCTGATCTACCGCACCCATCACTTCATTGTTACCGAGCTTGGTTTTAGTCTGGCCTTCAAACTGCGGCTCCTGAACCTTTACAGAGATAACAGCAGTAAGACCTTCACGGAAATCATCGCCACTGATTTCGAATTTTAATTTTTCAAGCATACCGGATTTTTCAGCATACGTTTTCAGCGTACGTGTTAATGCCCTGCGAAAACCGGAAAGATGGGTACCCCCTTCATGGGTACTGATATTGTTTACATAAGAATGAACGTTCTCATTGAAGGAGGTATTGTATTGCATTGCAATCTCAACAGGAATACCTGCCTTATCACCTTCCATATATATGGGTTCGGGAATCAACCGGACACGATTCTCATCAAGGAATGCAACGAACTCTCGTAATCCGCCTTCACTGTAAAATTTATCTGTAGGATTTTTTCCTTCGGCATCTGCTTCCCTTAAATCTGTAATGGAAAGATTAATTCCCCTGTTCAGAAATGCAAGTTCGCGAAGTCTTGCCGCAAGCGTATCGTAATGATAAACCGAGGTAATAAAAATGGTATTATCAGGCATAAAAGTCTGAATGGTACCTCTGGTCTCGGTAACACCTATTTCTTTTACTGAATACAATGGCTTTCCACAACTGTATTCCTGAACATAAACTTTTCCGTTCCTGTGAACTTCCGTACGCATATGAGAAGACAATGCATTCACACAACTTACACCTACACCATGGAGTCCTCCTGAAACTTTATAAGAATCCTTGTCAAACTTTCCACCGGCATGCAGAACAGTCATTACTACTTCAAGTGCACTTTTCTTTTCTTTGGTGTGCATATCGGTAGGGATTCCCCGCCCGTCATCCTTTACAGTGATCGAATTATCAGGATGAATAAATACATCAATGTTTTTGCAATGTCCTGCAAGCGCTTCATCAATTGAATTATCTACAACTTCATATACGAGATGATGAAGTCCTTTAACGCTGACATCACCGATGTACATCGCCGGACGTTTGCGTACGGCCTCGAGACCTTCCAATACCTGTATACTGTCTGCTGAATAATCGCTGGATGCTTTTTGTGCTGCCAAGTGTTTTTCTCTGATCAAATCTTCCATTAATATTTTATGTTCTAGTACTATTTCCCCCCCCTGTTTAAAGCCTTCCGGACATTAAAAAAGCTGATGTAAAACCAGCTCTTATTTGTTCTCAAATATAATAAAAAAGACCGTTGCTTTTGCAAGAAATGACTTAAAAATGTAATGATTTTCAACCGCCATTTGTGTCGAAGATTTTAAAAATCAATCTCCAGATCCATCTGTTTTTTCAACTGTAATAGCACCGGATTCTTAAGGGCAAGGTGTTCAAATTTCTCTCTTGGCGTATAAGGAGTTTTGCCTTTTGTATTGTCCCTGTCAATGGTCGTAGTAAGGGTGATTTTCCCATTGCTAAGCTTTTTCCTGATAAAGGTCAGCAGTTCTTGTTTTACGGCATTGACATCCCTTTCTACTGCCCCGTTATCGAGCGAAAAATGGGCGGCATAATTTTCCTTCAATTCCGGTTTGCGTTTGGTAAGTGCAGTATGCATTGTGAGGCGGCCGTCAATCTGCAGTGTTGCGGCAAATTCAATCCATGCCTGTTCAAATTCCTCTTTTGTAAAATCTCTTTCTCCGGAAATCATTTCATCATCTATGGGGGTATCCGCTGATACAGCTTTCGCTTTTAATCCATCAGCTATTGAAATCGTCCTACCCGAGGCTCTTCCGGTTTTTGAAACAGTATTCACTGCCGGAAAATTCTTATCCGGATTTTCCTTTTTGAGTGGCGCTGGTTCCGGCTCATTTACCGCTTGATTCTTTTTTATTGTCGGGACTTGAATTTTTTCAGCATTCAATTTTGAATCTGACGGCAATGGCAATACAGCGACAGGAATTTTATTTGTTATCCCGCCATCACTTTTTTTTTTATCCTCGTGACCTGATAGCGAACACATTTTCATGAGCGCAAGTTCCACCTGCAGCCGCTGGTGTTTCGCAGCGCGGTAAGCCATGTCGCATTTATTAGAGAGATCCAGCAATTCCAGAAAAAGCCGGGCCGGCGCCTGACGGGATTGTACTTTATATTTCTCTCTGACATTGGTGCTTACCTCAAGAAGTTTTAGTGTGATGTCATCCTGACAAACGAGCAAATCACGGAAGTGAGAAGACAACCCGGTGATAAAATTATGTCCATCGAAACCGTGGTTGAGAATTTCATTAAACGTAAGCAGGGCTGATGAAATATTTGCAGAAAGAATTTCACTTGTGATCTTAAAATAGTAATCATAATCAAGAACGTTGAGGTTTTCAATTACGGATTTGTAGGAGAGGTTATTTCCGGCAAAACTGACCTGTTGATCAAACATACTCAACGCATCTCTCATCGCACCATCTGCTTTCTGGGCTATTATATGCAATGCATCATCCTCAGCAACTACATTTTCCTTTGACGCAATCATTGCGAGTTGCGCAGCGATATCATCGATGGTGATGCGGCTGAAATCAAATATCTGACACCTGGATAAAATGGTAGGAATAATTTTATGCTTCTCCGTTGTCGCAAGAATAAAAATGGCATAGGCCGGTGGCTCCTCCAGTGTTTTCAGAAATGCATTAAATGCACTTGCAGACAACATGTGGACCTCGTCAATAATATACACCTTGTATTTTCCGCCTTGTGGTGGGTAACGAACCTGATCGACTAACACCCTGATGTCATCGACGCTGTTGTTACTGGCGGCATCCAGCTCGAATATATTCAGCGAAGTCCCTTCATTAAATGTGGTACAGGATTCACATTTGTTACATGCTTCTGTAAGGTCGGAAATAGCTGTACAGTTAACAGTTTTAGCAAGCAGTCTTGCAGTAGTGGTCTTACCCACACCCCTTGGTCCGGTAAAAAGAAATGCCTGTGCCAGGTGATTATTCCTGATGGCATTCTTTAATGTATGCGTAATATTATTTTGTCCGACTACAGAATCAAATGTATCAGGGCGGTATTTTCTTGCAGAAACAATAAAGTTATTCATGAGGGTACGAATATCGAAGCTTTACGAATTTAAGAATCCTGATAACTACAGGGGCGAAAATAAATAATTTTGTAAAAAAAGTATGAGGGTGACGAATGTAGTGATAATGAAAACGAAAAAATAAAACTGTTGAAAAAAAAAGCCCCGGAAAACGGAGCTTGAAATTCGTAAATTCGCCTCGCCTCAGGCGGGATTAGTTATTCGTACCTTATTCAGCTACAACTTCAAAAGTAATCTTCGCTTTAATGTCTTTGTGAAGATTTACAGTAGCAGTATATGTTCCGGTTGCTTTGATATGATCGCCATCAATGCGGATTTTCTTACGGTCAACATTCACCCCATGTTTGCTGAGTGCATCGGCAAGCTGAAGAGAAGTGATTGAACCATAAATTTTCCCGGCTTCGCTGGCTTTGGCACCAATGCGTAGCGTGGTTGCTTCCAGCTGCTTTGCAACACCTTCAGCATCACCTTTTATTTTCTGAGCTTTATGTGAGCGCTGTTTCTGAGTCTCTGTCAGCATCTTGCGATTACTTACAGTGGCAATAGTTGCCAGTCCGCGTGGGATCAGAAAATTGCGCGCATAGCCGTCTTTTACTTTGACGATTTCATCAGCATAGCCGAGATTATCGAGGTCTTGTTTGAGGATAACTTCCATAAGGTTTGGTTGATTTGTTGATTGGATAATTGGTGAATCAGAAGGAAGATTAATTTCTGTTATTAAATTTTTCAGAACCTCCTGCTAAAAACCTACCCGCACACTGCTTTATTTACTTCATTAAATCAGAGACGTAAGGCATCAATGCAATATGACGTGCACGTTTTACTGCCTGACCAACTTTACGCTGATACTTCAAAGAAGTACCTGTTAATCTGCGCGGAAGTATTTTACCTTGTTCATTCACGAACTTGAGCAGAAAATTAGGGTCTTTGTAGTCTATGTACTTAATGCCTGACTTCTTAAATCGGCAGTACTTTTTCTTTGTGGTGTCTACCTGCGGAGGTGCCAGGTACCTGACTTCATTTGACATTGCCATTTTTTTCGGATTTGATTTTAAGCTACCTGTGCTTCTTCTTTTTTAACAGTAGCGTTTTTACGTTTCTTTTCATTGTACGCAATTGCGTGTTTATCCAGGACAACGGTAAGAAAGCGCATGATCCGCTCATCGCGTTTGAACTCGAGTTCAAGCTTACTGATAAGCTCTCCCTCTGCCCTGTACTCGATGAGATAGTAAAACCCGGTATTCTTTTTCTGAATCGGGTAAGCCAGCTTGCGCAATCCCCAATTGTTCTCGTGAACAATCTCGGTTCCGTTGTCGGTGAGGATTTTCTTGAATTTGGTAACAGTATCCATCATTTGATCTTCCGATAGAACGGGAGTCATAATGAAAACTGTTTCATAATGATGTAACATGCCGGTTTTGATTAAATTTTAATGTTTTTACTAAAATGGGATGCAAATGTAAAAAAAGAATGCATACCACAAAAGGTGATTTAAAGAAATAATGAATCCTATATAAAGAACCTCTAAAGAAAGGTAATCAGATCACAATTTCACTATTTTTTTCACGGTAACGGCGTCGCCCGTTGTCAGGTTCAGCTGATATACATCAGGAGGAAGACCGGAAAGATCAATTGAGAATTTCTGAAAGCCGTTTTTCAACGTCAGGTTTTGATCCATAACCAATTGTCCTATGGTATTATACAGAACAACTTTTACCTCACAGTTTTCAGCTAAATACAGATCGACAGCTACCATTGAATGAGACGGATTAGGGTAAATCCCTATCACTTCATGGATTCCCTTGTGGTCGCAGTTGACCTTAATTGGGTCACTGGTTGTTGATGTACCATCATAATCTGATTGTCTCAGGCGATAATATACCGTACCCATTTCCTTTTTAACCTCAGTCTTATAAAAGTGCAGTTCGGTAGAGGTCCCGCTACCTGCAACTTTTACTACATCTACAAAATTCTCCCCGTCAAAACTTTTCTCAACCATAAAATAGTCATTGTTGTACTCGCTGGCGGTAGTCCAGGATATGGTCACACTTTCCTTCACACATTCTGCACCAAAACTGAGTAACTCTATGGGAAGCGGAATTGACTGGGGTGATATATTGAAGTTCTCCGTACTAAAAATATTCCAGCCTGCTTTGGTAACGCTCGACAAGGCCGGAGATCCTGCTCCGGTGTTGCTTACAAGTCCCATGTCATTCCATTGCACAGGAGGTGAATAAGGCCCCCACTCTGTCATCAGGTTGTTTGCAAAACTGGTGACACCATCAGCGACATTATCGTAATACAGTTTTATATCGGTAAGCACAACTCCACTAATGCGTGTAACGCGCTGATACCATAAAGGATTAATGATACCCAGACTTGGGTCCTTCATCGCACGGTTATACCCTTGATTATTGGGATCATTATTTACAAAACGGATTGCAAAAGTTGCCGCACTGGCGCCCGCAGGTTTTATTTCTACCGGTCTGAATCTTGGCGACCCAACCATTGATCCTACAGGAAATAAATAACTGCCGGTACTATTGGTATTTCTCCACAATTTTCCATTGTTGGTACTGCTCACAAATCCCTGAACAGGTGTTGAGTTAAATCCGCCGGTACGTGTGATGGCACCGACAGCCGTATTAGTTACATGCATTACATAATCTTTGGTTGCGAGTTCCCTGTCATTTAATGCAAGGATACCTTCCGTCATTGCATCCACAGCCTGAGATTTAACACCGGTACCCTGAAGTGTAAGGTTAAAAAAATATGTTGGTGTACTACCAAGAATTCCCTGCGATCCTCCACTCATTACTGTTGTACCCGGACTGCTATTGATAAAACAATTACTTGCAGAATTATTGGTCCAGTCGCCCTTTAATTCAAATGTTCCTCTGTTATCAATGTTGCCAATATTGGCACCGTTATCCTGATTGATAAATCCTCCTTCATCATAAATTAAAGCTCCCGGCTGCAAATAAATGAGCGATCCGTCATTGACGATTAGACCGCTACCTGCGCTTGGACAAGTCTGTACAGTTATATAAGCAGCAACAGTCTTGGTATTTCCTCCGAAGGCATTGGAAGCCGTGAGAGAAACGGCATAGGTACCGGCTGCAGCATAAGTGACTACAGGATTTTGTGCGGCAGAAGCACCCGGTGCGCCTCCTGTGAATGTCCAGCTCCATGATGATGGTCCGCCGGTGGAAAGGTCATAGAATCCTACAGCCTGACCTGCGCAAATGGTTGTTGGTGCTCCTGCAAAATTTGCCGTAGGCGCTGAACAGGCGTTGACAGTAATATAACTTGACCTGGTAAAAGTGCTCGTTCCGCTTGAATTTGAAACCTGAAGGGTTACAGAATAAACGCCCGGGGTATTGTAAGTGACTGATGGATTTTGAGCAAGTGAGGTTGCAGGTGTTCCGCCCGGGAAAGTCCATTGCCAGTAATTTGGAAATCCTGTTGAGAGGTCTGAATAATTTACATTGCTTCCAACGCAGACTGTTGTGGGCGTTCCTGTAAAATTTGATACCGGTGGAGGCGGACAAGCATTAACAGTTATGTAATTTGTTTTGGTAATGGTATTGGTCCCGTATGCATTCGTAACCTGTAGTGTTACATTGTAAACCCCTGCTGTTGAATAAGTGATTACCGGATTCTGCGCACCGGATACACCCGGGGTTCCTCCCGGAAACGTCCAACTCCATGAAGTAGGTGTATTGGTACTGGCATCAAAAAAAGAAACCGTTTGTCCTTCGCACAATGTGGTCGGGTTACCATTAAAATTAGATACCGGAGAACAGTCATTAACGGTGATGTAGCTTGTTTTGGTACGGGTATCAGAGCCGGAAGCATTTGTGACAGTAAGTACGACAGTGTAAACGCCCGGAGTAGCATAAGTGACTACAGGATTTTGAAGTCCTGATGCTGCAGGCGCACCTCCGGTAAAAGTCCAGGCCCATGTAGTAGGAGTATTCAGACTTGCATCAGTAAAATTTACGGTTAATGGCGCGCATCCTGACAAAGGGTTACCGATAAAATCAGCAGTCGGGGCATTCAATGTACAATTGGCTGGCGTTAAAGCGATCATTGGAGCAGGACCACATGAATTCGCAATTACACTGCGACTCATGATGTCATTTCCGCCTGCAGTTTCACTGGCTGGTGTAAGTCCTCTTCTGGCTGTACCATTTGGGATGGCATAATTCATAACTGTCACAGGAAGAATTGTATGTCCGAGTTGGTGACTATGACCCAATTCATGTACACAAACTGATTCAAAATCATATTCAGCAACTGTAGGAAGTGCAGGACCGTATTGCCAGGTGATACCTCCGGTACCATTCGTTCTCCATTTGCAATCATTTTCACTGAGGTACCAGTTACCTGCTCCGCATCCTGAATAATAGCTATAAGACGTTCCAAGTACACCTGCAGGCAATGCACATGATCCATCAAAAGAACTCAGGTTGGTTCCGTCAAGGGCCTGACAGGCTATTGCTGTGGTTCCGCTACGGGTAAAATTTACATAAGTAGCGCATCGCCATGTTTGCAAAGCGCGTTCAAACGCAGCAACTGCCGGGCCATTGGCATTGAATGTATTATTGTACCTGAAAGTATAACCGCCTGCTCCATTCTGATTGATAAGGTCCGGTTGATAATAAATTCCTCCGCTGTTTACATTTGATTCATTGTAGTTGACGGTAAGGTTGATTCCTGATGTTGAGGTTTCATTGAGGTCATTCGTTACCCTGATAAAACCGCTTCCTGCACCTGTTGGTACACGTGCCTGAATGGATGTCGCATTCCAGCTAACGATATGATTTGCCGGCGTGGAGATGTAAGTTGCACCGCCGGTATTTGCATCCGGAAATTGCAAATTGGTTGTACCGCCATAAGCAGCGCCGAAATTGGTTCCTGTAACTGTAATTGTTGTAAAGGTTCCGGCTGTTGTTGGCGAAGTGGCAATTCCGGAAATCGTAGGAAAAACAAGAATGTGATTTCCTCCTCCGGTATTATGCTGTGGAAATGAAAAAGAAGATATCTGGAGAAAGCTGTTGCCTGTTATTTGTTCAATGTTATCGTAGAGGTCATTCTGGATGTCAGTATAATTCGTATAGATATCAGATGCTGTGCGCTCATATAAATCATACTTCACAAACGACTGCTGTGAAGAAGTTCCTTTAAACTGAAGGTTTGTGGATACGGGGGAAGAGGTATTGTATACATCCGGTGACTGTAAAAAGAAAATCCCCGTTTCAAATTCATTCAGTTCAAGATTGGGTTCCACAACCACTTTTGTAAATCCAACTTCTCCGCCTTCATTGATCAACTCTATTGTTGAAGAATTTATACCTCCTTTAAAAACTTTATATATTTCAATCTGATAAGCGGTATATATAAAGTCATGATTGGCATTCCAGAAGCAATGCTGCGAAACAACTTTACCTTCTACGATTGCAGCGGCATCATTAATCCGTTGGTTTAAAGGGACAGGATAAGTGAGACATTGACCCGATGTACCAAGGCTGAATAACAATAAAATAAAACCGATGCTCTTTTTCATTTTCAAAAATTATTTGCTTTCGAAATCAGTACCTATCAGATGGTTCAATTTGAAAACAGATTTACTATTTCTTCTCCAGTGATTGTATGCGCAATTTAAGTTCATCAATAATCCCTTGCTGTTCTTTCATCCCCTCTACCAGCAAAGGAATAATATCGGTATAAGCAATACCTTTCAGATTGTAGGTACCCCGTCTTGAATTTATTCCATCAGTAACCGGATCAATATCATATGGAATTCCTTTATCATGAACAGCTGAAGGAATTACACGTTCAACTTCCTGAGCAATAAAACCAACCTGTTTCTCTGAAGTAAGATTCAGTTTCGAATATTCTTCTGTTCTGAAATTATACTCTACACCCCTTAGCCTTAAAACTTTTGAAAGTGCGTCGCCTATTGTAGTGATATTGGTTTTAATTTTTTCATCGGAAATATTGATCCATGGTGTAGTTCCTCCCGCCCATCCATTGGCCAAAAGCGCCCATCCAATTACAGCGGTATTGCCACCCACGAAGCCCGCACGCACTCCTATTCCTGAAACGCTATTTGAAAACCCATTAACCCCTTCACCGCCGGATAATGTTGGCGTAGTATTGGTAGCATTTAATGCAAGTCCAATGACGGCAGATGCAGCAAATCCGGTCCCGCTAAAATTAGTTGTTCCGAGAAAAGTTCTGTTCGGATTAGTGGTTACTGAATTCTGAAATCTGGCAGCGGCATCCCCGTTGAGATTGTCATCCCATTTAAATTGAAAATCCCCGATAAGGGTAGTAGGTACACTATGAAGCCATGCGGTAACAGGAGCATTTGTAAAAAAACCAATCGACCCTGTATTTTTTACAGTTATTCTTTCCATATTATTTGTGCGAATCCGAAAATCAATATTATCAGTTGTACCGGCAAAATTGGTTGCAGCTACTGTACCGGCATTCCCGAGAATTGTCCAGGCGGGATTGGTAGTTCCGGGTGCTAAACCAACTACCAAGGTTCCGTTCGGATCAGCCAATACAAATCGATTGCCTACTCCGGCAAGAGTGCTCGAACGAATGTTACCAATGACGTGCAGTTTATCAAGCGGTGCTGCGGTTCCGATTCCAACATTTTGTCCAAATGAAGAAATGGAAGCGAATACAATTAAGATGAGTGTACTCGCTAAAATATTAACATTTTTCATAATAAATTTTTTAAGCTCTTTTAATTATTTTCTTACTAAAGTATTGGTTCTAAAGTCAGTGTACAACGTATCTGTAGTTCCGAGAAAGTTGACACCATTGATTGTCGTCGTTCCCCAATTCAATCCGGAGTTTCCCGTAACCAGCCAGACCGGGGAACCCGCAGCAGCCGCGGCTCCTGAAACGATCAATGTACCGTTGGGATCAGCCATTACAAGCCTGTTACCAACACCTGCAAGGGTTGTAGAACGGCTATTTCCGACAACATGCAATTTATCCAAAGGAATAGCAGTTCCGATTCCAACATTTTGCGAAAATGCACCGGTAGAATAAATAAACAATATTATCGCAGGTAATGCGAACCGAAGTAAAATGGATTTCATGCGAGTTAAATATAATTAGGCTATGAAATTTCAAAGATATACTATTTTCGTTCACAGCGCATTGAGACCAAAACGATTTTTCAAATTTTGGTGAATCGCCTGTACCGAAATGTAAATTGACTCAACTGATAGGCGAATTTATATTCTTCTTTTACCTGATGTCTTCCACTTTATATAAAAAAAAAAAAATTATTTCGATACGCTCCGAATTAAATTCCTTTGACATCCGTTTTGCTGTAATATAAAGATTTTATAATTCTTATGCAAGAAATACTGCACCTGAATTATGTATGTTACATTCGCACACTCCATGAAGCTGAGCATCGTAATCGTCAATTACAACGTAAAGTATTTCCTTGAGCAATGCCTGCATTCAGTGCTGAAGTCGTGTGATGGTTTAGCTGCTGAAGTTTTTGTTGTGGACAATAATTCTGTGGACGGCTCCATGGAAATGGTAAAACAGAAATTCCCTAAAGTTATCAGGATTGAAAACAAGGACAACAGGGGTTTTTCAAAGGCAAACAATCAGGCCATTCACGAAAGCACAGGCGAATATGTATTGCTGCTGAATCCTGATACTGTTGTTGAAGAAGATACTTTCAGGAAGGTAGTTGATTTCATGGATGCTCGTCCCGATGTGGGTGGACTGGGCGTGAAGATGCTCGATGGGGCCGGAAAATTTCTGGCTGAATCCAAGCGCGGACTTCCTACGCCATCTGCAGCATTTTATAAAATTTCCGGACTGGCATCTTTGTTTCCGAAATCTAAGACTTTCGGCAGATACCACCTTGGATATCTGAACAAAGACGAAACCAATGAAGTTGAAATTCTCGCCGGGGCATTTATGCTGCTTAGAAAATCTGTGCTCGAAAAAACAAGTTTGCTCGACGAGGACTTTTTCATGTATGGCGAAGACATTGATCTTTCCTATCGGATTTTAAAAGCCGGGTATAAAAATTATTACTTCCCCGAAACAAGGATCATTCATTATAAGGGAGAAAGCACAAAAAAGAGCAGTGTTAATTATGTGCTGGTATTTTATAATGCCATGATCATATTCGCGCGGAAACATTTTTCAAAACAAAATGCGGCCTTGTTTATTTTCATCATCCGTATTGCAATCTACATTCGCGCAGGTGCTGCACTGCTCAATCGTTTTTTGAAAAAATCATTTTTGCCTGTACTCGATTTTGCGTTGGTCTTTACCGGACTTTTTTTCCTGAAAGAATACTGGAGCAGAAATATGATTGTTCAGTACCCGCCTGAATTCATGATGCTTGCTGTTCCTGCTTACATCATCGTCTGGATCCTCTCCGTTTATTTCAGCGGCGGCTATGACATACCGGTACGATTACAGAAAATTGTTCGCGGATTATTCAGTGGCACATTGCTCATCCTTGTCATTTATGCATTGCTTCCCGAACACTACCGCTTTTCACGTGCACTGATTCTGCTCGGATCTGTATGGGCAAGTTTGTCAATGATTTCAATGCGACTGGCATTGAATTTTTTAAACCAGAAACAGTTTGCGCTGGAAAGCAACAGCAGAAAAAAACTATTGATCGTCGGAGAAGAAGACGAAGCCAGCCGTGTGCTCTCATTGCTGAAAATGTCCGAGACAACGCATAACTTCATCGGTTTCCTTCGTCCGCAGGAAAAAAATTCAATGGTTACAAAAACAGAATTTTTTAAATTCAACCTCGGCGGAACTGAAAAATTCAGAGAGGTCATTGAAGTGTTTGGGATAGATGAGATTATTTTTTGCGCGCGCGACATCGCATCGAACCGCATCATCACATTCATGAGCGAAATCACTTCGCGCGAAGTAGAATATAAAATCGCTCCTCCCGAAAGCATGTTTATTATCGGAAGTAATTCGATGGATAATGCAGGAGAGATGTATGTGATTGACATCAACAGTATTTCAAAATGGATGAATAAAAGAAATAAGCGGCTGGTTGATATTCTTCTCAGTATTTTATTTCTCGCAGTAAGTCCGCTGCTTGTATTCATTCAGAAAAGCCCCGCCGGACTATTCAGGAATGTTTTTAAAGTTATATTAGGAAAAATGTCATGGGTAGGTTATGTTTCAGGGCAAAACATTTCTGTTACTATGCTGCCCAAAATCAGAACAGGAATATTAAATCCACTCGACGCGCAAAAAAATTCACAGCTCGACGATCACACCATTAACCGGTTGAATTCATTGTATGCAAAAGATTACCGGATTTATTCCGACCTGAATATTATATGGAAAGGGTTTAGAAATCTGGGGAGGTGATACTAATCAAAAAACAACTGTGGCGCAAATGCTGATCTGATAATTTACTTCAGCTTAAATGAATCTCGTATCTTTGAAGACTTAAATACGAAATATGAATTTTTAAAACGAATTTACGAAGTACGAAATAAGAATTACAATGACTCAACTGATCATGCCCAAGATGGGCGAAAGTGTAGCCGAGGCAACCATTCTGAAGTGGCTGAAAAAAGAAGGCGATAAAATTGAAATGGACGAACCGGTGCTGGAAATTGCTACCGATAAGGTTGACAGCGAAGTACCCTCACCCGTTGCAGGGGTTCTTTCGAAAAGAATGTTTGAAGAAGGACAGGTAGTAAAAGTAGGCCAGGTCATTGCAATGATTGGGGCAGAAGGAGAATCAGCAAATAGTGAAACTCCGAAAGTGAGCACACCTGTTTCAGCTCCCGTACCGTCGCCTTCGTCAAATGGAAAACACGAGCCGGTAGTTGCAGTCACATCTTCTCCGGTTGCGTCATCATCTGAACCGATCAGTAAAACATCTTCATCCGGTAAATTTTATTCACCGCTGGTCCGCACGATAGCAAAGCAGGAAGGGGTAACTATGGCTGAGCTGGAAAATATTCCGGGATCGGGATCGAACAGTCGTGTTACAAAAAATGATTTGCTGGAACACATCAGCAAAAGAAAATCCGGTGAAGTTCCGGCTGTTGCTTCTGCACCGGCAGCGGTTTCAAAAGCTTCATATACATCACCGGCAATTTCCACTTCGGGAAATACAGAGATCGTTGAAATGGACAGGATGAGAAAACTTATCGCCGAACACATGGTGATGAGCAAACATACTTCTCCGCACGTTACTTCGTTTGTAGAAGCTGACGTAACCAACATGGTGATGTGGAGAGAGAAAATGAAATCCGTTTTTGAAAAACGCGACGGAGAAAAACTAACTTTTACGCCACTCTTTATTGAAGCGTTGATTAAAGCGATCAAGGATTTTCCGATGATCAATGTTTCTCTTGACGGCACAAAAATAATTATCAAAAAAGATATCAATATCGGAATGGCAGCGGCATTGCCGAGTGGAAACCTCATCGTTCCTGTAATCAGAAATGCCGACCGCCTCAATTTACTTGGTCTTGTAAAATCAGTAAATGACCTTGCCAACCGGGCCCGTAGCAATAAACTCACACCTGATGAAATACAGGGTGGCACGTATACGCTTACGAATGTAGGAACATTCGGAAATGTAATGGGGACTCCGATCATCAATCAGCCGCAAGTCGCAATCATGGCCACGGGTGCCATCAGAAAAAAACCTGCAGTAATTGAAACGCCGCAGGGAGATACAATCGGTATCCGTCACTTTATGTTCCTTTCGCATTCATACGATCATCGCATTGTGGATGGTGCACTTGGTGGAAGTTTTGTGAGGCGTGTTGCAGATTATCTGGAACAATGGGATGTGAACAGGCAGATGTGATTTTCATCAATCGCTGAAAGTCAGCATTTGACGATTGTGTACGGATAAATTTTTCCACATCCTGATTTAGTACGCAATTATTTCTTTTCTTCAACTCGTCAAAATTCTTGCTTATGACCTTTCAACTTTATCTTCTGAAACCTGCATTACGCATAGCTTCTATCGCTTTTGTTTTTTCCGGGCTAATAATTATAAGTGAACAAAGTGTTGCGCAACGTGCAAAGACGCATACGCTTACGGCAGATGAAGCAAAGCTGGTGAAGAAAGATGCCAATGGTGCTTTTAGTTCCGGTGATTTTAACAGTGCGATAAGTTCATATAAGGATCTCGTAAAAAGTGCCGGAGAAAATCCTGAATACAATTATCGCTATGGCGTTTGCATACTTCAAACCAACAGTGATAAATCAAAAGCTTATGAATACTTAGAGAAGGCAAGTAAAGCATCCGGAACAAAAAAGGACGTCTGGTATTACCTTGGTATGGCATATATGAATGCCAATAAATGGGATGAAGCCACTGAAGCTTTCAACACCAGTAAAACCAATGGAGTGCAAAAGCCTTCAAAAGATTTTCTACCTGTAGAACGCATGCTTGAAATGTGTGTTAACGGAAAAGAAATTACTGCGCATCCGATTGATGTTAGTTTTGAGAATATGCTGAAGGTCGTAAACACACCTTTTGATGAATACAATCCGATGATTTCAGCTGATGAAAAAACACTTGCATTCACCTCACGCAGAAAAGGAAATATGGGTGGCTTCATCCCCGAAATCGGTGTTTATACTGCAGATGTTTTTTCGACAATGTGGCGAGATACAATATGGACAAAAGCAAGAAGTGTTGGTGCAACAGTAAATTCTGACTGGGACGAAGAAACGGTGGGCATGACGCATGATGGAAATCAGTTGCTGGTTTATTTCGACAACATGGAATTTTACGGCGACCTTGGCATCTCCATGTTAAAAGGCCGCAACTGGCAGAAACCAATTATGATGAGTCCAACAATAAACGGCAAGACCATTGAAAACAGTGCCTGCCTTTCCAATGACGGACAGGTATTATATTTTTCCAGTGACAGAAAAGAAGGGCAGGGAATGGCTGACCTGTGGTTTTGCATCAGGCAAACGACCGGTGAATGGAGCACACCACAAAATATGGGTCCTACGATAAACACAAAGTACGATGAAACCGATCCGTATATTTCTCTTGATGGTCTCACCCTGTACTTTTGCTCGAAAGGTCACAACAGCATGGGAGGCTTTGATATTTTTTCATCTTCTTATGATTCCGGGACTGCAAAATGGAGTGAACCAAAAAACCTGGGATACCCGATTAACAATGCGGATGACCAGACTTCTTTTTCGATGACGGGTAATGAACGACATGCCTACATCGCAGCAATTCGTGAAGGTGGACTTGGCGACAGGGACGTCTACAGAGTTACATTTAACGATACTGTTACACACCCTTTCCGTGCCTTGATATCCGGTGTTGTGAGTAGTCCGAACGGTGCAAAAGTTGAACTGAGACAGGTTACATTGCTCAGTAAACCGGATAAAAAAGTGCTGTCGGTATACAAGCCTTATTTTATCAGTAATGAATATGTACTGAATGCTTCTCCCGGTGAATATTTTTTAAAAGTGGAAGGGTATGGATTCCCGGTGGTAGAAGAAGAAATAACAATTGCAGACGTTTTTCCGCCTGAGGATTTGACAAAGAATTTTTCGGTGGATGTCTCTAAGTAAATGGTACGAAGTACTAATTATTAAGGATGTACGAAGTACTAATTATTAAGGATGTACGAAGTACAAATTTACGAATTACGAATTTGTACTAATCTACGAAGTACTTATGAAAAAAAGTACGAAATACGAATAGTGAATGATTGTGAATATAGAGGTATTAAGTACGGATAGGTACGAATTTACGAATAGCGAAAAAAATATTTCAATTGAGAATATAAGAAGTGCAGGTAAAAATACTGATGGTATGTCTGGGTAATATTTGCAGGTCACCGATGGCTGAAGGCATACTCAGAAAAAAAATTTCAGATAGTGGAATCAATGCAGTTGTTGATTCTGCAGGTACAGGGGGATGGCATACCGGCGAACACCCTGACAGACGGGCCATTCAGACGGCTAAAAAATTCAATGTCGATATTTCAAAATTGGTTGCCCGCAAATTTTCCCAAAAAGATTTTGCTGCTTTTGATCACATTTTTGTGATGGATCATTCCAACCGCAGTGATGTGCTTGACCTTGCACGTTCAGAAGCAGATGCCGCTAAAGTAAAACTCCTGCTTGATGTGGATGCTCCGGGAAGTAACCGCGAGGTGCCTGATCCGTGGTACGGAGGCGATGATGGATTTATCGATGTGTTTAAAATGATGGAGAAATCATGTGATGCGTTGATCAAAAATCTGAAAGAAACCGAATGAAAACAGGAGTCATTTATCTGATACCAAGTCTGCTCAGCGAAGAAAATGCTGAGGTAATTCCTGCTGACACAAAAAATATCATTTTTTCACTCGACCATTTTGTGGTGGAGAATGAAAAAACGGCAAGGCATTTTTTAAAATCAGTTAAATACCCGAAGCCACTAAGTAGTGTTGGTATGCATGTGCTTGACGAGCATACCAGGTCAACGGAAGTTTCCAATTTACTGACGCCGGTTATTGAAGGAAAAAATCTGGGTATAATTTCAGAAGCCGGTTGTCCTGCAGTCGCTGATCCCGGAAGCGATCTGGTGCGGATTGCACACACAAAAAACATAGAGATCATTCCGCTGGTCGGGCCTTCATCACTTTTACTTGCACTGATGGCCAGCGGACTCAACGGTCAGCGTTTTTCTTTTGCAGGTTATCTGCCAAAAGAGCGCAACGACAGAATAAAAGCAATCAGGGAGCTTGAAAGAAAAATTTCATCATTCAATGAAACGCAGATTTTTATTGAGGCCCCATACCGAAATATGCATTTGCTGGAAGACATTTTACAAAACTGCTCTGCATCTACCCTGCTCTGTCTTGCTGCAGATCTTACATCCCCTTTTCAATTTGTAAAAACAAAAACTGTTTCTGAGTGGAAAAAAAACATACCCGATATTCAGAAAAAGCCTGTGGTGTTTTTGATGGGAAGATGAAGAAGACGAAAGACATGAGACGTTAGATGTTAGACTTTAGGCACCCTTCAGGAGATAATTCCTAATTCGCATTTCTTATCCTATGTCAATGCAGCGCCGGAGCAGCCGCTGTATTTTTGCAACTGAAAATATGGACAGGAGAAAATTCATACGGGCAGTATCAATATTACCTCTGGCAACAAGCGCAATGAATCTTAGCGAACTAAAAAATATTACTGATGGCTTCGAAAAAACAGGCCGTATGCCGGTTTTCTTTATTGGCCATGGAAGTCCGATGAATGCCATTGAAGACAATTCATATACGCGTAGCTGGGAAGCCATGGGGAAAGGTGTACATGAAAAACCAAATGCAATTCTCGTAGTCAGTGCGCACTGGCTGACCAATGGCACGTTTGTAAGCACCAGTCCGGCACCTGAGACGATATATGATTTCGGCGGATTTCCGGGAGAACTTTATAAGCAATCCTATCCTGCCCCCGGTTCACCTGAATATGCAAAACAGGTAATGCAGTTGCTGCCGGAAGCGAAAGAAGATCACAAATGGGGGCTGGATCACGGAGCCTGGTCAGTGCTCGTCCATCTTTTTCCCGATGCAAAAATTCCCGTGTTTCAGTTGAGCATAGATTATTACAAACCGATGCAATTTCATTTTGATCTCGCATCGCGGCTAAAAAAACTCCGTGACAAGGGCGTTCTTATTATTGGCAGTGGAAATATTGTGCACAACCTCCAAATGTTTTTTGCGAGACCCAATGACACCTCTCCTTATGACTGGACAACAGAATTCGATTCATGGGTGAAGGAAAAAATAATAACAAAAGATTTTCAATCACTGGTTGATTATGAGAAACAGGGAAAAGCTGCTCAACTCAGTGTTCCGACAGTTGACCATTATGTACCGTTAATTTATTCACTGGGGCTATCTGACAAGAACGAAAACATTCATTTCACAAATGAAGAAACGATTGGAAGTATAAGCATGAGGGCGTTCAGGGTTGGGGAGGAAGTAGGGAGCGGAAGTAGGAAGTAAATAATAAATAATAAATAATAAATTAAATCAAAAAGTTATGACAACAGCAAATGCAACCACTACAAAGTGGGGATTAGACAAAGCCCATTCTGAAATTCAGTTTAAGGCAAAACACATGATGATAACCACCATCACCGGTGAGTTTAAAAATTATGAAGTAAGCATTGAAACAGAAGACGATGATTTTACAACAGCACAAATTTCATACACTGCAGAAGTTGCATCCATTGATACCGGCAACGAGCAACGTGACGGGCATTTGAGAACGAATGACTTTTTCAGTCCGGAACAATTCCCGGAATTGACATTTGTTTCTACAGGTATGGTTAAGAAATCGGATGACCATTATATTTTAAATGGCAACTTAACCATTCGTGATATCACCAAGTCTGTATCATTTGAAACGAAGTTCGAAGGAAAGGTTTTGGATCCATGGGGAAATACAAAATATGGTTTTACCATCAATGGAAAAATAAACCGCAAAGATTTCGGATTGAACTGGAATGTAATTACAGAAGCCGGTGGAATATTAGTCGGGGAGGAAGTGAAAATTAATGCAAGTATTCAGGTGGTGAAGGTTTGATTGAATGGTTGATTGGTTGAAAAAAAATCGACCGGGGGAATAAAAAAAATATTTTTTTGGGGGGGGGTATTGTCCTGCTCTTTGACTGTAAATCAAGGGCAGGATTTTTTTCTGAGCTGAACTGTAAATGCTACCAGTTGTAATATTTACTGCTCCACGTATTACACGAAAAATTCTTGCTGAAGGAAACTCCTATCCAAAGGACAATACCGCTTGTCATAATAAAAAAGTGAACAGCCAGCCACAACCGCAGGAATACTTCACTTTCAAAATTCATTACGTTCATCCATTGAACAGGAATAGCCAGAGAACCGATGGCACAAAATGCCAGGAGGGTGATGAAAAATATAACGGGATTTTGCAATGGGAAGTACAGGAATTTTTTATACCAGGCCAGGTCCTTACCCCATTTGTGAAGGAGAAAAAAAGAATCGTCTGAAAGCTTTGCAAAGAGTAATGGATCCTTGTTGATGTTTTGTAAGTCAAAAGCGTGATCCGGGGCGATGATTTTAAAATCTTTAACTGCTACATCATATTTATTTTCAAACGCCTTTATTTTCATCAGCGCTTCGTAAGGAAACTCAGACTTGAAAAATTTCGACGGGAGAAAACGAAGCCGGTAGCGGATACAGGTCCTCTTGATTTCTTCGAGTGAAAAAACGTGTTGAATGTCGGCATCGTCCGGCACGATCTTCAGGTCATGATCCGATTCGTTTTTCTTCAGGCGTTGTAAAATTTTTTCGTCCTTTCTGTCAACCTCCTCAAGCAATTCATGTACGTCGTTTATAAGCTTCTGCTGTTTCATACGCTCATGAATGAGTTCCTGTTTGATATCAAGCGGATCAAAAATCATTATTATAAATTTTTCATTACAAATATAATAAACATTATTGGTACAAATAATGAATTTGATTCAGGCCCCGGCAGTTGCAGGAATGGCCGGAGCATTACCAACTTTTGATTAACAGAAAAGGCTTCATTTTCTACTTAAGTAATTTATGATTCGAGTACCGGGTAGGGGTTTTGCGCTGTCAAATCGGTACAGCAACTCATACATGCAAAGAGAAAGTGAAATAATTGGAAGGAGTTTTTCATGATGGTGTGATTTAAAATTTGCTTCAAACATACCGGATCCGCGCTTCCAAAAATGGATAAAAACTATCCATTTATGGAAGCGCTAAATTTGCATTTGATTTTCCGTAACCATATCGCTCAATAAATATTTAGCATTTTTAAACTAGTATTTTTCACTAATGACAGCACACAAACAAAAACACTTTTATCCTCACCCACAACCTTAAAGGAAAAACAATCGCCGAGTGGGTAAAGCAATATAAAAGTAATGAACTCCTGAGAATCAATAAACGAAAAGACAGCGTGCGCTTAACCCATGAAATCCTATCGTGGCATCGGGATGATGGAAAGAACATCACACTGGAAAAGATGGAAGTAATGGCGCGAGAATATATGAGGCTGCGGAATCCTAAAGGTATCTACGTTGCCGTTCCTCATTTTGACAAGCAGCATTTTCACCTGCATATTTGTGCATCAGGGGTTGAATACAAAACAGGGAAGTCACTACGGCTTTCTAAAGAAGCACTTTTGAAATTAAAAAAAGGAATCCAAAATTATCAAAAGGAA
>JBBRAY010000045.1:0-31186 GCA_038206355.1 Bacteroidia bacterium | reverse complement strand
ACACGTAAGAGAACTGCTTATCAGAGGATAGGACGGAATCCGAAAGTAGAAGATAAGAGGAGCTTAACCGCAGGGATGAGAAAGAGGATAAGAGCCATGAGTTAACTTTTTGGAAAAAGAGTTACCAGCTAAAAGCGTTCTAACAAACCGCCGTATACCAGACCGGTACGTACGGTGGTGTGAGAGGACAGATAGCGATTACCGAAAAAATAATCACTATCTTCCTACTCGATTTTTTATGATGATGAAAGATCAGAATTAACGGCATAAAAAAAGAGAGGAAGATTTCATTCTTCTTCTCTTTAATTTTTATTAATGATAAATAAATTTTCAGAGTGGCTTCTTACCCTGGATAATCCGTAGTAAAATTGCAATTACGGCAATTACTAATAGCAGGTGAATTATTCCGCCTGCCGAGTAACCAATAAAGCCAACAGCCCAAATGATGATGAGCACTACTGCGATAAGATAAAGGATATTTCCCATAAAATTAATAATTAGTAATTGGTGTATAATGTGAAGGAGAAGGCTGGCCGGGTTCCACAGGAGCGGGAGGTGATGGAATATGAGTAGGATCAACTTTGCCCGGGTCGTTTGTTCCCGGATTTATTCTAGTCGGGTCATTTTTCCGCGGATCATTTATATCCGGATCAATTCGCGTAGGGTCAACTTTACTCGGGTCATTGGTTCCCGGCTTTATCCTGGTCGGATCATTCTTTTCAGGTTCCTGATTTGTTATTATTTGTTTCATTATTCTCTTTTTGTGAAATAGTAAAAATGTATGCCATGCTATATTCCTTCATTTCTGAAGAACCAGAAAATGGCAGGTAACTGCCATTTATAATTCGAAGGTTTCTAAAAGATGTATTGATTGTTACAGAACTTTCATTAATTATAGATTTAATCAATAGTTTTTCCAGGTGGTGGAATTAACTTACAGATAACTTTTCACTACTGTCCGACTAAAAATAATTTTGCTTTGAAAGATTCATCGCTATGCTCTGAAAGACAATGTTATCAGGTGTTTGCAAGGATATTTGCTCTCCAAAAGTCCTGTCATTCAGAGCGCAGCGAGGAATCTCAATAAAATGGTATTAACCTCAGGGCAATCCCGATAACTATCGGGACTGAACCCAAATTTCTGGGGCAAGCCCCGGGGAATTAACCAAGCCTTCTCGTCCGCACGCTGTCGCTATAGCTTGCGCCACCGCTATAGCTTTAGCGCACGCGGTTGGCGTAGGCGCCCGAAGCGGACGCGAAGGCGGATTAAATTTAGTCGGACAATAATGATAACTTTTATATTCTCCATCCTCACAATAAGAACAGTGAAGGTGAAGTAGGAAAATTGAAGTGGTTGACACACATTCTTATACTAATTTCCTCAATGGTGTATTTTATTACCCAGTATGCGAATAAAAGCTCTCTTTTTGTAAAGATGAGTGATTGGCTTTACTCTGAAAATTTTCTGGCATAAAAATTTCAAAAGCGAATATTCAAAATTGTTTAACTAGTAAAAAATAAAATTATGGAAAATCCAACAAAACTTTTAGGCGCTATTCTACTCGGAGCAGCAGCCGGTGCTACACTCGGAATTTTATTCGCTCCTGATAAAGGAAGTAAAACACGGAGCAGGATTGCAAGCAAAGCCGAAGATCTGATCAATGACCTTTCTGAAAAGATTGATGAGGGAAAAGAAGCACTATCTAATTTAAAAAAGAAGGCGACGGAAACGGCAAATGATTTAAAGGATAAAGTATCCGATGCTGTGGAAGAAGAAGTGGAAACGCATGCCAAACGTACGCGCGCAACTTCCAACGGTCATTCTCATTAACGCCGGATTTTCACTAAACTATATCTACCATGGAAGAGAAGATAAAAATTGAACATCTCCTTTCTGATGTTAAAGATTACGCAGAGGAACGAATGAATCTGATGATACTTTCGGTACAGGAGAAAACGTCAAAAGCAGTCGCAGGCACTGCCTCGCTTATTTTTGTTCTTGTTCTAACCGTATTCATGCTTGGTTTTTTAAGCATGGCAGCTGCATGGTTTATTGGACAGTGGCTTAACCAACCATCCCTGGGGTTTCTGATAGTAGGCGTATTTTATTTTATTGCGGCAATAATGTTGTGGTCGAATCGTGAAAAATGGGTAGGCCTTCCAATAATGAATGCATTTCTAAAGAATATCTCTGATGAAGAAGATTGAATCATACCAACAGCTAAAGGAGGAGAAAATGCTTTGCAAACTCCGGATAAATGATCTTGAATTAAGAATCAAGGATAATTTCGCGGAGATTAAGAATGATTTGAAGCCATGGAATCTGGCAGGTAAAACATTACGAAACATGTTGAAATCTGAGGATCATGGAATAGTGGGAGAATCTGTAGGGATGACAGTAAATATGTTGGTAAAAAATATACTGTTCCGTAAAAGAAATTTTGTAACAAAAGCAATCATTTCATTTGTGGCAAAGAATTATGCAAACAGTCTGATTACGAAAAATGCGGAGAATATTCTTGATGGAATGCAAACGTTGTTAAGTAAACTAAAACGTAAGCCAAACCAGAAAAGAAAGCATTTTGACGAATCAACAGTGGATATTGATCTTGAAGCTTAGTGATCTTTGGATCAGGTAAGTAAGCATGAGGAAAAGAAACGAGAAATATACATCCCGTTTCTTTTCTTTTTTAATGCAATAATTTGACAGATTATGACAAAAAAAAACAACCATGCAAAAAGTAAATACGGCCTGACTCGTGCAAAAAAAGTCAGAAATGTTTTATTAATCTTTCTTGGTATGTTGGTCATCATTCGTCTCCTATTGCCATCGTTGGTATTGCGTTTTGCAAATAAAACACTTGCATCTATGCATGGTTATTATGGACATGTAGAAGACATTGACATTGCTTTGATTCGCGGAGCGTATCAACTGAATAACATTTATATAAATAAAATTGATGCAGCGACACAAAGACAAACACCTTTCTTTCATTCAGAAACAATAGATCTTTCGATTGAATGGAAGGCGCTGTTTCATGGTTCCGTTGTGGGTGAGCTGGTATTTGAGCGTCCTATGCTTCGGTTTACAAAAGACAAAGCGGAACCAAATGACGTAAAGAAGGACACCACTGATTTCAGGATTGTTCTCAGGAAATTAATGCCGCTAAAGATAAATCGTTTTGAAATTAATCATGGCCTGATTGCTTACCATGATTCTTCAACCACACCTGCCGTGAGTATTGAAATGACAGAAACCTACATCCTTGCGGAGAATCTGAAAAATGTTTATGATGCCAATGATGTACTGCCCGCAACGGTAATTGCGCATGCGTATTTATATGAAGGGATGCTCAATCTTGATATGAAGCTGAACCCACTCAGTGATGATCCAGCGTTTGATATGAATAGTGAATTGAAGAACACAAATCTGGTCAAGCTGAATGAGTTTTTTAAAGCATATGGAAAATTCGATGTGCATCGCGGCAATTTCGGATTGTTTACAGAGATGGCAGCAAAAGATGGAAAGTTTACAGGATATGTAAAACCCATAATTAAGGATCTTGATGTAGTAGGCCCCGAAGACAGGAATGACAATTTCCTTCAAAAAATTTGGGAGGGTGCGGTAGGAGTGGTTGGGGTTGTATTCAGAAATCAAAAGAAGGATCAGGTGGCAACGAAAATCCCGATAGAAGGAAATTTTAAGAATCCGAGTACTGGTATTGTAGAGGCCATTGTGCAAACAGTTGTCAATGCGTTCATTCAGGCGCTCGTTCCGGCAATTGACAATGAAATCAGCCTGAGTTCTATAAACAAGGAGCCCGACGAAAAGAAGAATTTTCTTGAGAAACTATTTACAAAAAAAGATAAAGAGGGTGGCCGGAGAAACGAAGACGGCAAGAAGAAATAATCTTTACGGGAATATTATTCTACAAAGCTTGCAACGAATTCAGCAACTCAAAGCGATAAGGACAATAATTAGAGAGTGAAACCACTTTGGAAAGATTGTTGAAACACCCGGGAAAAATCAACCAAACTTATGAGTAATTCTCAATCACAGGTACAAGCCCAGAAGCAGGGCCTTAATACATTTTTACTTCAGCAAAAACTACAGGTGCTTCATCTCATGCATTTGCCGTCGGTTGCTCTTGAGGAATATCTGAAGAATCAGTTGGAAGAGAATCCCGCTTTGGAAGAAGCAGAGGAGGGAGAGAAGCAGGAAGATGTTTTTTCAAATGAGGAGACTGAAGGCACAGAGGAAGTTAATAAGTTGAATGAAATTGCCGAATATTTCGACGACGATGAAGTACCCAATTATAAAACGCAAAGCAATAATACAAACAGAGATGAGCCCGTGTTTACTTCTACGGCAGTTTACTATCAATCGTTCCAGGAGCAATTAAAAGATCAACTAAAGGAAATGGAACTGGACCCGCAAGTGAAACACCTGGTAGAATATATTATTGATTCGCTTGATGAAGATGGTTACCTGCATACCGCTCTCAGTGATTTGAGTGATGATCTTGGTTTCTCACTTGGACATGTCGTGAGCGACGAAACTATGAATGAAGCACTTAACATTGTACAGGGGTTTGATCCACCGGGCATTGGCGCCCGATCATTACAGGAATGTCTGCTTCTCCAGCTCCGGCGCAAAAAGAATAAACATGAAAATCATTTGCGGGCGGAAAGAATTATTACCGGATATTTTTCTGAACTGTACCATAAGAATTATGATAAGATAAAACGTGAGATGTTTTTAGACGAGGAACAACTTAAGAGTTCACTTCGCGTAATCGGCCAACTAACACCCAAGCCTGTGTTTGTTGCAACAAAAGATTTATCCGTAGCACAAAGCATCATTCCTGAATTCGTAGTTACGATTGAAGATGATATTATGGAGGTCGCCCTTGCTAATAATCCTGCATCAGGAATTACCATTAATAAAGAATATGAGAACCTGGTTACAAAAGGAGGGGAGCCACAGAAAAGAAAAACAGAATTTAATTATTTCCGCAAAAAGGTGGATGAAGCAAAATGGCTGATAGAAGCACTGCAGCAGCGTGAGCATACCCTAATGGAGATTATGAAAGTGATCGCGGGAATTCAGAAAGAGTTTTTTCTTACCGGCGAACGCATCAATCTGAAACCCATGATACTCGAGGATGTAGCAGAAAGAACAGGTTATGACATAAGTACTGTGAGCCGGGTTACCTGTAACAAATACGCCCAAACCCCATATGGAAATATTTTACTCAAAGATTTATTTTCTACCTCCCTCAGTTCAACTGATGGTGGAGTTGTGAGTACACAAAAAGTGAAACAAACTATCGTTGAACTTTTGGAGAAGGAAAATAAATCAAAGCCCTTCACAGATTTTGAAATAGTGAAGGAGCTGAATAAACTGGGATTTGAAATTGCACGACGGACGGTTGTTAAATACCGTGAAGGATTGCACCTGCCTAATGCAAGGATGCGAAAAACCATAATTTGAACAACGATATAAATAGTATCGCCTTAAGAAAATGGAAAAATCTGCTTGCCCTTCACAATTTATATCTGGCACAAATTTTTAAAGTCGATCCGGACTTTAATTCCAATCATTTAATAATAAACAAAAAACAATGCAACGAAAATTATTCCCGGCGATGCTGGTCATTTTCATCTTTTCTGCCTATGTCAATGCGCAGACATTCCCACAAGGATTTAATCAAGTACTTGTTGCGGGAGGACTTATACAACCCACCACTATGGCTATTGCACCTGATGGAAGGTTCTTCATCGTTCAGCAAAATGGAATCATCAGAATATTAAAAAATGGATCACTACTCCCGCAGCCATTCATAAACTTGCCCGTTTGCACCGGTGGAGAAAGAGGGCTACTTGGCGTAGCGATTGATCCTCAGTTCAACGCAAATAATTACGTTTATCTTTATTATACTATTCCTGGTTGTGCATTCAACCGCGTAAGCCGTTTTACCGCCAGCGGAGATACAGTAGTTCCGGGAAGTGAAATGACATTGCTTGATCTGGATACACTCATTGCACTTAACCATGGTGGCGGTCACTTGGAAATAGGGCCTGATGCAAAATTATATATCGCTACAGGAGAAAATGAAAGACCTTACCTGTCGCAAAACCTGGATAGTTATCTTGGAAAAATTCTTCGCATCAATACTGACGGATCTACCCCGATTGACAATCCTTTTCCGGGACCTGATAAGCGAAAAAATGTTTGGTCCTATGGCCTCCGTAATCCATTTACCTTTTCTTTTCAACCGGGAACCGGAAGAATGTTTATTGATGATGTTGGTGATGTAACCTGGGAAGAGATTAATGAATGTACAATGGGTGGCCAAAATTTCGGGTGGCCGCAACATGAAGGTCACACCACGGATACAACCACAGTTGACCCTGTTTATGTTTACCACCACGGTAGTGCTGACAGCATGGGATGCGCGATAACCGGGGGAACCTTTTTTAATCCGGATTCAACCAATTATCCGCCACAATACCTGAACAGATATTATTTTACTGACTACTGTGGGAACTGGATAAATAGTATAAGCCTGGATAGTAATTATAGCTGGTCGCACATGGCATCGAATATTGCAAATTACTCTGTGTGTATTAAGACCGGACCAGACGGAAATCTGTATTTTCTCTCGCGCAATAATGAAGCACTGTATAAAGTTACATATACTCCTGATTCGGTTCCTTCAATAATTACAGATCCGCTTGGTCAAACCATTTCGCTCGGTTATAATGTAACATTCACTTCCACTGCAAGCGGATTGCCCCCACTTTCTTACCAATGGAGAAAAGGAAATGCAATTATTCCGGGAGCAACGAACAATAGCTATAGTATTCCCGTGGTTGCCTTCAGCGATTCAGGAGATTATAATATGATCGTTTATAATCCTTATGGTGCTGATACCAGCTTAGACGCACATCTTATTATTACAGGAAACCAACCTCCAACTGCAACAATAGATATTCCGATGACAGGCGCCATGTATTCAGGTGGAGATACAATTTATTTTCACGGTAGTGCCATTGATCCTGAAGAAGGCACATTGCCGGACAGCGTGTATAACTGGCAAGTGGACTTTCACCACAATACGCATATACACCCGGGACCTGTGGTTCCTCAGGGAATTGGCGCTGGTTCATTTATAATTCCAAGCAGCGGAGAGATTTCAGCAGATGTATTTTACAGATTATATATGTATGCACATGACGGAGGTGGTGCATCGGATACTGATTCTGTTGATATAGTACCACGTACCACGACCTTTATTATTAACTCTCAGCCACAGGGGTTAATGATAAATGTCGGAGGTCAGCCAATGCAGGCGCCGGATACAGTAACCGGTGTGGAAGGAATGATTAGGCTTATTGGCGCGCCATATGCCCAATCCGGTTATATGTTTACGCATTGGAGTAACGGCGGAACATTGAATCAAAGCTTTGCTACTCCCACAAATGATACTGTGTTCACGGCGTACTATGCTATTCCATCACTGCCATTCACATTAGGCAATGATACATTTCTATGTACCGGCGATCTTATAACTCTTGATGCGGGGTCTGAGTACAGTACGTATGCATGGAATGATGGTTCGGTAGGGGAATTTCTCGCATTGCAATCCTCCGCAGAAGACACATTCAATATTACAGTGACGGTTACTGATTCTACCGGTGCGGCTGGTACAGATACAATTGTTGTTGTTTATTCTATTTGCAGCGCCATAACCGGTACTTTCAGCGAAAGAGTGCGAATCTATCCTGTTCCTTCCGGTGGTGAGATAATTATAGATGGCTTAGGAGAAGATTATTTTCTTACAGTAGCTGATATGTCAGGAAGGATTTTTATCAATAGAGATTTTATAAAACGGGATGAGCGGCACCATTTTAATTTGCCGGCAGGTATTTACTCACTTTCACTTTCGGATATAGATGAAAGGCTGATTAGTCGTGCGAAAGTTGTGGTAGTAAAGTGATATTTAAAATTTAATTTTTTTATTTCGCACAATAAAAATATTTGCTCCCATAAGTTTTAAGATGGATTTTCGCATTTTGATCCGCCTTCGCATCCGCTACGGAGGACGAGAAGGCTTGGTTAATTCCCCGGGGCTTGCCCTGAGGTTAATACCATTTTATTATGCACAGGTTTTTTTGAATTTGCATCACTGATTCGCACCAGTCGAATATTTTGTCCATTGCCCCGGATTTAAACCCGGGGCAATGGAGGTGGGATTTAAATCAATCTTCCCATCACTCATAAAAAATGATTGGTTCGGATTAATATTGAACCTCTGAATTACATCTTCCACGTCTTCTTTTTTATTCGCCTCAAATACATGATGAACTTTGAGGCCTTGCTTCATTGATTCCGGTTTCTGAAAAAATTTATCGCGCTCTTTCGGTTTAGCCGGGATCATTTCATCATTGAAGTAAACCAGAATGTTCATTTCATTCCTTTCAAAAATGCTGAGGGAAGCAATGATGTCTTTGCGAGTGATTTTATCAGTCCACCTGTCGAGCGCGTCAAATATTAAATCTGCTTTTTCCATTGCCTCGTTCTTTCTCGACAAGAGCAAATGATATAGGTAAAAGGGGCCAAAGAAGAACAGAAAGGCAAACAGGACAAGCGGGTAAACAATTATCGCCAGAAGAAGCTTCTTGCCAAATTTTGTTTTTATGAAATTGTAAAGCCATTTGCGCCTGTAAATAAAACCTTCGACAGGATTTTTGCCATCATACTTCTGATAGTTGTAGAAATATTCGTTGAGGGGGATGATGATGGCGCGCATTAGGAGGAGAAGCAACAAAACCTTTTTTCGACATCGAATATATATTTTAATGCGTTACAGTATCATAAATATTTTAATTCAGTCTCATAGCGGATGTGATAGCTCTAATGATGAAAGCAAGTACCGGGAATGTTGCCCCGAAATTTGGCCGGTTAAAAGCAAGTTTTACTTTTCTGAAAGCAGTAATACGATTTATTTCACTTGTGCATAAATTCTTTCCCTCATATTCATTTTGTTTTTATTTCTTGCATCAAACTTTAAAGCTAAATGTCAAACTTCGGACGAACATGGTGGGGCCAACAATGGCTTAAATCGCTAGACCGCATTGATTACAGTAATCGCCTTGAGCGGGGATTGCGATATGCAAAAAATAATTCTGTCAGATCCATTCAGATAAAAGGGAATCTTATTCATGCGAAAGTGGATGGAAGCCGGCCTAAACCCTATTCTGTCACTATTGTGGTGCCTCCTTTTTTTGATGAAGAGAAACAGGTTTTACTGTCGTTGATCAGCAAAAATCCACTGTTGCTATCCAAATTATTGAATCGGGAATTGCCGACTGATCTTTTGCAAGTCTGTGAGCAGCATAAAATAAAAATATTCCCTGAAAGCTGGCAGGATATTAAGCTGAATTGCAGTTGCCCCGATTGGGCTGTACCATGTAAGCATATTGCAGCAGTAATTTACATGATTGCAAATGAAATTGATCAAAATCCTTTTATCGTTTTCAAACTCCACAACGTTGATCTTGCTGCTGAACTATCGAAAATGAAAATTGATATTGGATCACTTGAAAAAGAAAAAATTTTTTCTCTTGCTGATTTGAAAGTATTGCCGGCGAAAAAATTAAAACATAAGGAGAAAGCCACGCGGGAAGTACCGGATTTTTCCCAAATAGAAAATTTGCTGACAACGCTTCCGTTTTTGTTTCCGTCTTCTTCATTATTTTTTTCGAAAAATTTTAAGGAGATTATTCAGGATATTTATAAACGAACTGCAAAGACAGAACAGGCAGATTTACTTGATAATAAAAAACGAGAAAAAAGCATCTATTCCGAATTGCGATATTCCGAATTCAGATTTGTAATTAATCCTGAAAAGTCTTTTGATCTTTTTGTTTGTGATTCAAATAAGCGATCCAGATTAAATTTTTCTGATTTACTAATATTACTCTCTCAGACCGAGTCGAAACACCTGGAAAATTATTCTGAATCATTTGTTGCACTTTACAGGATATTCCGTTTTTGCAATATCCTGGTCGAGCGTGGGGCATACTTGCCACGGCTGATGCATCATAAGAAAGACGTCTATGAGATACAATGGATACCTGCGTTGTTCAATGAAAGCGTAGCTGCCGTGTTTGGTCAACTTATTCCCTGGATGCCGGAAAGCCTTCTTTCATTATCTGCGAAAGAGAAATCGCAAACGAAGAACGAAAAAAACAGAAGCGCAAACGAAATGGTATTTAAAGAAGCAGATGCGCTCCAATTGCTATGCTCATTCTTCATCACCAATTCAATCGGAAAAAACGAGCATCAGAATTCTCTGTTTAAAAGTAACTCGTTGACTGATCTCAAAGTATTAAATTTATTCTTAAGTGGTACGCCGCAGGAATTTGCAGCATTTAACGAAAAGGAAATTCCTAATACGATACAGTTATGGTTACAACGGTTTTTTATGACCGAACGAAATTTCAGCCCAATTCTGCAAGTTCACGATATGAATGGCGAGGGATTTCAAGTGGAAGTTTTGGTGAAGAGAAGTGACCGTTCACTGGAAGGCCCACAAACCTTAGAATCATTTATACTGAATAATAAAGATGATGAGAAGATGCAGGTAATGAAAGACCTGAATTTGCTTGGCGAATATTATCCTGATCTGAATAAAATAATCGAGACAAATGGCAAGGAGAAATTGGTCTATCAGTCTCAGACTTTTTCAGATGTCTTGATCAGGATATTACCGGCACTGAATCTCTTTGGAATAAAAGCACTGTTACCGAAGAGCCTTCAAAATCTCATTCGCCCCAAAGCCTCAATCCGCCTTACTTCCAATAAGACTTCCAAACAGTATTTTTCTTTGGATGAATTGATCAGTTATGACTGGCAGATTGCAATCGGAGAAAATCATATTTCACCCAAGGATTTTTTCAAATTGTCAAAATCCACATCCGGCCTGGTGAGAATTCACGACCAATACGTGATGATGACTGAAGAGGATGTAACAAGAATAATCAGGCAGCTTGAAAAACCGGAAGCACTGAGTAAAAGTCAGCTCCTTCAGGCCGCACTTAGCAGCGACCATGAGGGTGCGTTTGTGAAAATAGATGACAAACTGAAAAAACAGTTGAAGGAAATTACTTCTGAAGATAAGATCAAATTGCCTGCCGGATTAAACGCAACGTTGCGACCTTATCAGCAACGGGGATTCAACTGGATTTATAAAAATGCAAAGCTTGGTTTGGGTTCACTATTGGCTGATGACATGGGGTTGGGAAAAACGTTGCAGGTAATTGCGGCATTGTTGAAATTCAAGGAAGAGGGGAGGCTTGAAAAGAACCCGGCATTAATCATCGTCCCAACCACACTCCTCACGAACTGGATGAATGAAATAAACCGCTTCGCCCCGGGATTGAGAACACATTTGTTTCATGGTACAGGGAGAACGTTTACCAAAAAAAATGTGGATGTAATTATTACTACTTATGGGATTGCACGTACAGAAAACGAAAAGCTGAGCAAAGAATCATGGCATGTGATGGTGGTTGATGAGGCGCAGAACATTAAGAATCATGAAATCACCCAGACGAAATCAATAAAAAAAATTAAGGCGAAGGTTAGGATTGCAATGAGCGGAACGCCGGTGGAAAACAGGTTGAATGAATACTGGAGCATTTTTGATTTTGCCAATCCTGATTATCTGGGAAATGTAAACTGGTTTAGTTCGGAATATGGGAAGCCGATCGAAATCAACCAGGACCGGAATAAGTTAGCGAAATTCAAACTCATTACTGCGCCATTTATAATGAGAAGGGTGAAAACGGACAAGAGTATTATCAATGACCTTCCGGATAAAATTGAAAATAATCAGTATTGTAATCTTACTAAAGAGCAGGCGGCATTGTACCAAAACCTGACGCATGATTTACTTGCAATGGTTGAAAATTCAAACGGCATAGAGCGGCGTGGATTAGTTTTGAAATTACTTTTAGTCTTGAAACAAGTGTGTAATCACCCCTCACAGTATCTTAAAAATGACAATCATCTTCCGGAACTATCAGGAAAAGCGATGATGCTAATTCAATTGCTTGAGACCATATATGAGAACAATGAAAAGGTACTTATATTTTCGCAGTACCGGGAGATGGGAGAAATATTGCGCACGATTATTTACAATCATTTTGGTAAAAAAGCATTGCAGTTGCACGGAGGAAATTCCCGCAAGGAGCGCGATGAAATGGTTGATGCATTTCAACATTCAAAACAGGCGGATACTTTTATTTTAAGTATTAAAGCCGGAGGCACCGGGTTGAATTTAACTGCCGCAGCAAATGTTATCCATTATGATTTGTGGTGGAATCCTGCGGTGGAATCACAGGCTACTGATCGCGCTTTCCGTATCGGGCAAAAACAAAATGTGATGGTGCACAGGATGATTACCAAAGGCACGTTGGAAGAAAAGATTGATGAAATGATTCGCAGCAAAAGAAGATTAGCAAATCTTGCTGTTTCAAATGGCGAAAAATGGATCGGTGAATTGTCTGATAAAGAATTGATGAACTTGGTTGCATTAGGGTATTAGAAAATTTTTATCCCTCCATTGCCCCGGGCTTAAACCCGGTGTGGTGGAGGGGGGGCAAAGCGGTCGCCGGTCTTTTTTATTTGTCTGTGACTTTAAGGACAGATTAACTGCGTTGATCTCTTTGTCACCCTTAGTCACAATGAATTCCCGCTCCTTTCTTCACTTTCGCGAAGCTTCAGCGAAGCAAAGCAGTCGCGGGGCCTTTTTTATTTCTCATCTCCTTCAAGCAAGCTTGGGTCGATTCGACTTTTTTGATAAGCCAGATTATTCGCTATGCTCATGATCTGCAATGAAATCTAAAGTCAACATGTCTCCATGCGTCTTTCTTCACTTTCGCGAAGCTTCAGCGAAGCAAAGCAGTCGCCCGGTTTTTTTTATTTCTCCGCAACTTTAAATAGCAGATTAGCATCGCTGATCTGCAATGAAAGGCCTAAAGTCAAAATGAATCCCTTTCCTGATATGCAGGACGGTCTTTTTTATTTCTCCGCCGCTATGATAGCAGATTAACTCCGTTGATCTGCGGTGTCACCCTAAGTCACAATAATCCATGCGCCTTTCTTCACTTTCGCGAAGCTTCAGCGAAGCAAAGCAGTCGCCGGTCTTTTTTATTTGTCCGCAACTTCAAGCAAGCTTGAGTTGCTGCCAAATAAAAAACCCCGTTCCCGCTACGCGGGAAGGGATTCATTTATTGAGGTTCCGAGCAGATTAGCTGCGCTGATCAGCGTTGTCACCCTAAGTCAGAATAAATCCCAATGTCTGGCTTCGCCATCCATGGTCTTTTTTCTTTCCCTTCAACTTCGAGCAAGCTCGAGTTGCCGGAAAAGAAAAAATCCCTACCCCGCTTTGCGGGATGGGATTTTATTTATTGAGGTTCCGAGCAGATTCGAACTGCTGTAGAAGGTTTTGCAGACCTCTGCCTAGCCACTCGGCCACGGAACCTTATTTTTTAAAGGGCTGCAATGATAGTGATTTTAAGCCAATCGGGACTTCGGAAAATCGAATTTCAGGCCTGTTTACGATTTCCGGCCTCCACTGTTACACTCACTTCACCCACATCCCCGTTCATCGGCGGATTGAGTTTGGTAACAGTGACTTCTGTCCTTTGAATGTCAGGCAGTTGTTTGATGAGCTCATCGGCTATCATCGACGCCGCATGCTCAATGAGACGCGAACGAATGGACATCATGGACTTGACAATGTCGTAAACGGAAACATAATCAACCGTTTTTGAAAGCTGATCCGATACCTGGGCAATGGAAAAATCGGTTTCAATTTTTACATCTACAATATAATTCGCGCCAATGATGGCCTCTTCTTCCAGACAGCCATGAAAAGCATAAAGCTTAATTCCGTTTACGTTGATGATTCCCACTGGTAGTTTAGAGTTTGATGTTTAAAGTTGCGATGCTTGCCCGTGGTTTGAAATTTAGGAAAGGATAAATACCGTGAGGTATTTAATCAAAAAGATTTCCAGCCTGTGGCTTTCTTTATTTGTTTTTAATCTGTGCATCTGTGGCAATTATTTTTGTCTTTTATATACCACGTCTCGCCTCAATCTTAGCAAAAGTGATATTGGGTTATTCATTGATTGACCTCAGTGCAACATTTATCCTTGCTATCACTTCCTCTTTTCCCAGTAGTTCACACATCGGAAATAAATCTACACCTGCCGATTGTCCGCTCATAAACACACGAAAGAGCTGCAATACGTCCCCGGGTTTCAGGTTGTTTTTTGTTGCAGTTTCCTTCAGACAACTTTCAATGCCCGTAGCAACAAATAATTCAAGGGATGAAAAAGCTTCTGACAGTTGCCGGAAAAAAATTCCCAGCTCAGGTTTCCATTTTTTCTGAATCGCCTGTTCGTCATACGAGGCCGGAGCCACAAACAGATAGATGCCCTTTTCTATAAATTCATTTTCGAATTGTGTGCGGACTTTCAAAAGCTGAACGCATGTTGCAAGAAATCCCGGACTTACCCTTCTGTCATTTTCTTCAAAATGAAACTGATCCGTTAATGATGATTTTAATCGCGATGCGAGATCCGTTTCTGATTGACGATGCAGCCATTGTTCATTGAACCACTTTGTTTTCTCAGGATCAAAGCGCGCACCACCTTTGTGCACGTGCTCGAAAGAAAATTTCTGAATCAATTCATCCATCGTAAAAACTTCCTGTTCAGTTCCCGGGTTCCATCCCAGAAATGAAAGCATGTTTACAAATGCTTCCGGATAATAACCCTTCTCCCTGTAACCACTCGAAACCTCTCCCGACTTTGGATCTTTCCACTCCAGCGGAAAAACAGGGAACCCTAATTTATCTCCGTCACGTTTGCTGAGTTTCCCGTTACCGTCAGGTTTTAACAACAACGGAAGATGTGCATACTGCGGCATCAGTTTTTCCCATCCGAGAAAACGATAAATCAAAATGTGCGCAGGTGCTGACGGCAACCATTCCTCTCCTCTGATGGCATGCGTGATTTCCATGAGGCAATCATCAACAATGTGCGCCAGGTGATACGTGGGCATTCCATCACTCTTCAATAATACTTTGTCGTCAACGATGTTTGAACTGAAGGATACTTCGCCACGGATGATGTCGGTGAATTTGATCTCAGTATTCTCCGGAACTTTAAGGCGGATGACGTAATGCTCCCCGGAAGAAATTTTTTGTTGTGTCGCTTCAGCAGAAATTGTCAGTGAGTTATTCATCTTCATGCGCGATGATGAATCATACGAGAATGCACCCTTCGCAGCTTCGGCCTGCTTGCGTATCGCATCAAGCTCCTGTGAAGTATCGAAAGCATAATAGGCGTGACCATTCTGAACGAGTTGCTCAGCATATTTCCTGTACATCTCTTTTCGTTCACTCTGACGGTAAGGAGAAAATTTTCCTCCTACTGAAACGCCTTCGTCAATTTTTATTCCGCACCAGTTCAACGATTCAATGATGTATTCTTCAGCCCCCGGTACAAAACGGGTCTGATCAGTGTCTTCAATTCGCAATAAAAAATCTCCGCCTTTTTGTTTCGCAAACAGGTATGCATACAAAGCAGTTCGTACACCGCCCATGTGCAGCGGGCCGGTGGGACTTGGGGCGAAACGTGTTCTGACTTTTCTTTCCGTCATGATTTAAAAATGGATTGCAAAAGTAAGGCAGTCATGCTGACGAATGACGCGCTCAACAAGGTAAAAGTGAAATTATTTTTAAATGGAATTTCATCCTGCCTGAATTGAAAGGTGGGATGAAAATAGTTGGTCTATAGATCAGGGTTGTCAAATACTACATTCGTGCGTTGTGACTCAACCTGAGGTGAAGGAACGTCAGCCAAAAGTTCAGCGTTGAATTCTGTACCGTTTTTGGTTTTTTCAACCAGTTCAATTCCTTTAGGTGTGATGTAGTATTGTCCTTTTTTTCTCGCCCCTTTATATTCAATAAGGTTGAATAATTTAAGAACGGAAACATAACGTGCGCCGGTTACGCCATTCACTCCTGTTTTCTGAAATAAAGTATGCGCGTTCAAAGATTTGTTTTCAAAAAGATGAATGAGCATCTGTGATTGCTTCCTCAGGTTCGGGGCATTTTTTGCATTCTGTCCGGGAAATTTTTTCCATGAATCAAATAGCAACTCTTCATTGATATCAGAATGGTTGCCCTGATTTTCTTTGGTTTGATTCAAGCCCTCACTACCTGAAGATAAGATATTCGTGCGCTGTTGAAGCACGTCATTCCGAAGATTGAGCTCATCAATCCTCCTGTTGAGGCTATCAATGGCTCCCCTGAAGTCAATATTTCCGGCTTCATTAGTTGTGCGTGTTGAAGTATCATTACCGGCCCTTAAACCATCATTAATCTTAAGCATATTATCATTGATGAGTTGAGCCTCCTCAATTCGCAGATGCATGCTGTCAATGATCTGCTGCATGTCATCAATCCTTTTCAAAAGTTTGCCGTTGCGAACCATCAGGTGATTGAACTGCTGGAATAGCTGTTCGTTTTCATTGGTCAGTTCATTGATGATCTTTTGCTGGTTTTCGATTTTGAGTTGAAGTGCTGCTGAATCCATATTGATTGTATTTTGGTGATAAAAATATATGATTCAAACATCATTAATGGGTTTGTTAATAACTTTTGATGTTGAAACGGGTGTAATTTTTCCTTACAGATGGAACAACATTACAGACAATGAATAAGGAATTGACGATTGTTTTATAATTTAGCCGAATGTTGAAGGACATTATTCTGAAGAATCGTGAGCAATTTTTAACCCTTTGCAAATTTTATAATGTAAAGACATTGTTCGTATTTGGTTCTGCCGCAAATGGCAATTTCAAAGATACAAGCGATGTTGATCTCGTAGTTGAATTACAGGAAAAGGACCCCTTACTCCGCGGGGAAATGCTAATGTCATTGTGGGATAAACTTGAAAATTTTTTCAATCGGAAAGTAGATCTGCTTACAGAAAATGCTATCCGTAATCCTTACCTGCGCCAGGAAATTGATAAAACAAAAAAACTCGTTTATGACGGATCGAAGAAAGAAATACTACTCTGATATTTTTGTTGGCGAACCATCCTTTTCTTGCACAAACCTTCCGTTAGCCAAAAAGAATTTTTTTTTTGCGTTTATAAAAAATAAACCGTTTACTTTGTAAGACGTTTTTCTCCGGACTTTAAAACCTCACATGATGAAGATGCTTTTTAGAATCTTGTTTTGTTTTTTGCTCCTTTTTCAGTGTGGGATTGTAGTTGCTCAAACTTGGGTGAATTTTAATATGAGCAATAGCCCCATTGCTGAAGATCATATTCAACAAGTGGTAGAAGACAAAGATGGAAATATCTGGATCGCTACTTATGGAGGGATTAGTAGGTTTGATGGGATAAATTGGATAACATATAATTCAGCAAATTCTCCACTCCCAAGCGATATTTGTTACGCATTGGCTGTTCAAGGAAATGTTATTTGGATAGGTACCGTTTATGGCTTAGCAAAATTTGATTCGGGAGCATGGACAATTTATACCACATCAAATTCTGGTATACCAGGTGATTATATTACCGAAATAGAGGTAGAAGACAGTTCTACGATTTGGATTGGAACCTGGCAAAGTGGATGTGCGAGATTTAATGGCAATAATTTTATAGTATACAATACTGGGAATTCAGGATTACTTTCCGACATAATCATTTCGATTGCGTTCGAAAAAAACACAAACACAGTTTGGATTGCCACATATCCCTTTGGTGGAGTGAGCAAATTTGACTTCAGCTTATGGGAAACTTTTACTCCGGTAAATTCGGATATTCCCTCTTATGATATAAATGGAATAGCATTTGATGATTCAAATAATGTATGGTTGACATCAAGTGCAGGAATCGCAAAATATAATGACATTAACTGGACAGTATATGACACTTCCAACACCCCAATGGCTGACCAAAGATTATTAGCGAAACCATTTTTAGATACTTATTCTAATAAATGGTTTGCGTCAAATTATATGGGTGTAATAATGTTTGACGGAATCTCATGGAATTTCTATGATACTACAAATTCACCATTAAGCACAAATTCTATTAATTCAATTTTTGTTGATAAGAATAACAATAAATGGGTAGGTACTTATCTTGGACTTTTTGTCTATAATGATTCAGGGGTTTTCTTGAATGCTGAAAATAAGTTATTAGAAGTATCAAAACTATCATTTATATTTCCAAATCCGGCCAAAGATTTTATTAATATTATATCCGATTGCCCATTTGACAATTATTCAATCATAAATTCAGTTGGCAAATTAATTTTTAAATCAGGTGCCATTTTTAGCGAAGAACGAACGGCTGCTATTACGTTGATTGATTTAGAATCTGGCTTATATGTATTATGTTTGTATAGCAAGGAAAAGGAATTAACTCGAAAAAAATTCATCATAATCTAAGCTAAACAAAAATGAAAAACAATCATTTGCTCTCGCATGGGCTCGTATTTATTTGCATTTTATTTATCTCTTTGACTCAAGTTGTAGGTCAAATTCCTGATCCTAATTTCGACAATGATGAAATATTTGCCCCAAACTCACCTATTCCGCCTTTAAATTGCGCTGCAGTTTCCGTAGCATTTTCAAGCAGATACAATGATAAGGATTCTTGGGTACCTTCTTTAATCAATGCACCACCAATTAAGCATTTGACTGTAAATTTTTTTATTTTCGATGACCCTTCTCATTCTTTTAATTTTAATGGTAACGATCCAGCTCATATTGATCGTCTGAATCTAATGTTTGTATGGCTTAATGCCTTTTATAATAACAACGCACCACCTTCGGACCCATTAGTTCCCCCTCCAGTCGATAGACCGAAAACTTATATTCAATTCGATTTAGGAAATCCTAATTATTATTTTAATTACGACAACACACATTATAATACTGACATCCGTTCCAATTTAAGAAGCGTTGCGGGACACCCAGAGACTTTAAATATATATATCGTTTCTGGTTATAGGGTTGGCGTTACACTAACTTATGCGGGATCTGTATATCCACCTAACTCTAGTAATATTCCAGTTACTGTAGATCCTCCAACTGGCGGTGGTACTCCAGCAACTTATAAAGGTGTTACTGATGCACTGGGCAACTTGACCCTTCAACCTACTGCTCCTGGTTATAGTGGGTTTGGTTATTATTCTCCTCCTAATATTGTAATTGATCCCCCGCCAGGCGCGGGGACTCAAGCTACTGCGACAACTTATCTTTTCTGTGAAACTGGTAATGCACCATACGCATCTACAACGCTAAATTTTCAGGAGGATGTCATTATGTTTAATCCCAGAATGATAGATAATCAAGCAGATTACGCATATGCAACTTTTATGGCGCATGAAATTGGACATTGTCTTGATTTAACGCACACTTACAATGGAGTTACTTGTGGTGGTGGTGATACATATCTTGATGATGTTTTTGGGAGCCCTCCTCCAGGAAATTGTCCGCATATTTACAATTGGGGAGCTGATCCAACAGTGAGCACGACTGATAGAATTACAAATAATATGATGAGCGGCAACAAAGACGCTCATTACTTTTCTCCATTGCAAATGGGAAGAATGCACAGAGCATTGGCGTTAAAATCTATTAGACAATATTTAAATAATTGTGTTTACGATCAGCTTAATCCATGGCAAGTAACAAACAACGAAACGTGGGACTTTGATATGCAATTTGACAAGGATATAATTGTAGACAACAATTCCACTTTAGAAATTACCTGTAAGCTCTCCATGCCTAACGGTTCTAAAATTGTTGTCAATCCTGGTTCAACTTTAATTATTGATGGGATTCTTACTAATAACTGCGATGGCGCCTAGGACGGATTAATTGACGTAAAAGAAAATGGAACGTTGCATCTTACTGGTAACGCTGAAGTCCATCTTAAAGGAAACGGAAAAATATTTATAGAAAGAAACTCAAATGTAAATGCAACAATGATTTATGATGCCGGAGCAACAGTATTTCTTGAAAATATAAATACCAATATTGAAATTCAAGGCAACCTTTTGTTAACTGATAATGCAAACTTTACTTTTAATTACAGTGGAAATACTAATGGATATGTGAAGTTTAGCAGTCCCCTGTCTCTCCCTATAAATATTTCTGCGGGAATAAATTGTTCAATGACTTTTACCGGCCACAATACATTGATTAAAGTACTTGAAGTGGATCAGGAAGGTTTATATCCGCCTTCAAATTTGACTTCTTTTAATGTTCAAAATGGTACTGTGCGTTTACATGCACATGACCGAATACTTCCGCTCGGCTGGCAGACGCTTGTAAATTTTGATCTTGTGAGGCTCACCTCAGACTTGCCTGGAACTTATAACGGACATCTTGGATTGCAAATGGTAGGACAACCACATAGCTTGACCCGTTCTATCTTTGAGTATGGAGAATACGGAATACATTACGTTGGCACTTTAGGTCATAATGATTTCTATGCATCCGACTGCACATTCAGGCGATGTAAGCAAGGATTATTTACTGATGACAGGGGAGTGCATTTAACCAGATGTTATTTTTATAATAACACCATCATAGGTTGGAATACAGGAGTAATGAGCAATCCAAGTGATGCAGACCAAGGTGTAGTTGGGGGAAGTAGTGGGGGTGCCAATCAGCAAGGTTATTATTACTATGCAAACAATGCAGCGCCTCTTACTTTAACCGATCCTAACATTACTTACAATAATACTTCCGGTGTTCAAGTAGAACGCACATTGATGCAGGCGTCCTGCGGAACAATTTCGAATAACGTTAATAAGGGAATCGTATTAGGGAAAGCAGCCACCCTTCAAATGGACAATGGATCAAATGTTACTTGTGTCGGGAATGCTTTTACAATTGCACTTGCGCATGCAAACTATCTTTTTCTTTACAAAGGCAATAACGATCTTACTCCTTTAGTGCCATTGAGCCATACAGCGGTTGCCGGAACTTTGATTTCTTCCGGTCCTTATCCAATACTTGCAGATAAGAATAAATGGAGCAGCGGAGGATTTGGTCCACTTGATTATTCAATTTTATATAATGGAGTTAACCAACTAATGACCGATTGGAACCCACAAACTTCTATTGATGCGTGCGGGCAGGCAATTCCGCCCCCGCCACCCCAACCCCGAGGACCAGAAGATCCGTTGGCTCATTGCGATGAATGCGATATAATCAATACGGAAGATTTCGAAAACGAACGATTGAATGTTGCAGTAGGAGAAGCAATTGACCGGGCAAGAGATAATTCAGAAAACAATTATGTGGAAGCAGTCAATTTATTTTCACAGATATTGATGGAGGATTATTTTAATCCGAGCAATAAAGAAAAATATTTACTGAGCTTAAATTATTTAAAAATGCTTGATGCTTTAGGTAACGCTTTTGGCTCCGGTCAATTAACTTGGCAACAGGACACTTCTGTAATTGATGCAACAACACAGAAGGTTATTGGCGTTCTAAATAAATTAATTGACCTAGCTGTAAGCAGCAATAATTATGACGGCAGATTGATTTATAGCTTAGATAAAGCAGCGGTTTACCGCCTTGCAGACAGAAGAGATTTAGCATTGGGAGTTTTATATTCAATAAGCAACTGGATTGGACAGGATGATGTTGATGAACTGACAAGATTAGAATGTATTTATGATTTAGAAAATCAGGCATTGCTTGGTTCTATTCCGGCTCAGGAATTATTTTCCGCAATCAATAGCTGCGGTGGTTCGCAAGAGGAAAGAAGAAGTAATCCAATTATCTCTACTACTGCTCCTCAATCTGACGAAATGCAGATTACTACTTATCCAAGTCCTGCAACTTCCGAAATAACTTTGGTTACCAATGTTGAACATGGAGAAGAAGTGCTGATGAATTCAGTAGGTCAGCAAGTTTATGGTGGAACTTTCAGTAATGAAGATGTAATTGATGTTAGTAATTTACCGAAGGGTATTTATTCACTCGAAATTACTGATAAGGACAGAGGAAAGAAAAAGATTCAGAGAATAGTGATTCAATAAACGCATTTAGCTCCGAACGAAGAAAGAATTTCCGCTTTTATCTTTATTGTTATCTCCCCGATGTTATTACTCTCTCCGAAAAATTTCCACGACTACGAACTCATTGACTGTGGCAATTTTGAAAAGCTGGAACGCTTTGGAAGATACATTACCATCAGGCCCGAACCACAGGCTGTATGGGATAAACTGATTTCCGAAAAAGAATGGGAGAAAAAAGCGCACGTAAAATTTGTTCCGCGTTCAAGTTCCATGGGCGACTGGAAAAAGCTGAAGGATATGCCGGAACGGTGGAATGTTGAATATGTGACAGGGAGTCAACAGTCGACTCCCGATAGCTATCGGGAAGACAATAGACAAGTTACCAATAATAAAGATACAAATCAGACAATTAAGTTTCGTCTGGCGTTGACATCATTCAAGCACGTGGGTATTTTTCCTGAGCAGGCCGCGAACTGGGATTATATTGCAGAGAGTGTTTCCATGATGAAAACAACACCGCCAAAAGTGCTGAACCTCTTTGCATATACAGGTGGGGCATCTCTCGCGGCGAAAGCGGCTGGAGCCGACATCACGCATCTCGATTCAATTAAACAAGTCGTTTCATGGGCAAGGGAGAATATGGAGTTGAGCGGACTTACTGATATCCGTTGGATCGTTGAGGATGCACTTACTTTTGTCAGGCGCGAAGTGAAGCGCGGAAAAAAATACCAGGGAATTATTCTTGATCCTCCCGCTTATGGTCATGGTACGGAAGGACAAAAATGGAAGCTTGAAGAGATGATCAATGAAATGATGAAGCTGGTACTTGAACTGCTTGATGAGAAAGAACATTTTTTAATTCTCAATACATATTCACTTGGTTTTTCTTCTCTCATTATTGAAAACCTCTTAGGCAACGTAAAAAATCTCGAAACCGGCGAGCTGTTCCTGAATGCTACCTCAGGATGTAAATTACCACTGGGCGTTTTCGGCAGGTACAGGAAAATCTAAAAAAGAATTATCAACGGTAAATACATTCCATAATCCGGGTTTGTATTTCTCTGTGCTCACCGTGGCCTCCGTGTTTAATGGCTGTTTAAATATTATCACACATAACATCAATTTCGACAGAGAATTACATTTTATCAATGACGCTAAATGTATTTCTCTGTGTCCCTCTGTGAAACCTCTGTGGTGAATGGCTGTTTAAGAACATCTTAGTTATTACACCGGTAATCTGATCCCTTTTGTATTGTGAAACTTTTTCCCGAAGTTTGACTACTCATGATCCTGACGTCTTATATTAACAGACCCAAAGCACTCACTATTTAACACCAAAATCATGTACAATAAAATTAACCCCCGCGACAATGAATGGAACAGGAAGTATAATTTTATGGATGAAGCCGGAATTGGATTTCTGATGGACTGGAAACTCGGACAAGCATTTTTTGCATGGAAATTTTCGGAAGAAGTCATTAAGTTTTACAAATGCGAGCAGGAAGTATTTCAGAAGAATTTTTCTGCCACTGATCAAAAGGTGGAACATGAATTTGATCCGTTCGACAGCGTTCATTTTTTACGTTATCCACTGGAGTTTTAACCCATAATCGAAAAATACAAAAACCATTATGCCGGATCCAAAAAAGCACCACCAACAGGGACTTAACGAAGGGGTAAAAAATTATTCTCAGTCCAAGGGCCTCGCCATCTTTGGGAACTTTGTTCCATTAACCGGATCAAGCACTTTTAAGTTCAGCGGATATAAGTTACACATCTATGCAACAAGCGAGGACGATGTGGTATTGATACTTAGTAAAATCTATGAGCTCGTAAAAAGTGCCGGCTGCACGATGAAGGCAGCTACTTCCTCATTTTTTACTTCTACAAAAGATACCGTAAACCCGCAGCATGGAAAAGGAATAACTATTTATCTCCCGTTTAACATGGTTGCCTCCGCAGGACAGCTGGGATTTATTGACCTGGTTAAAATGGCCCTCAGCGGTTATTCAAAATCAGGAAACATCAATGGCGATACGCGACTTTCACACAACGTTTTTTACAGGTATGAACTCAATATTCCCTGGAGTAAAGTAAAGGAAAAGGGAGGATTAAACGAGGCAGAATACCGGCGGCATTATAATCCGAATGCCTGATATTAATCGTGGAAACCTTTCCCGCTATTCCTAAATAAAACCCCGGCGTGCTGTCTCACCGGGGCCTGAACACACAGAAATTGTGTGCAAACGAAGATGCGTTTTATTTTAGTTTATTTAGAAGAAGTCTTCTCCTTCTTTTCTTTCCCGGATTTTTCAAAAACTTTTTTCCGCTTTTCTGCTTTCCGCTCCATTTCAATTTTTTCAGTGCGGTAAATAGAGTATCCATCCTCTTTGTACTCGCTTACAAATACATCAAGGTCAATGTTGTTTCTGACAGCAAGTTTTTCCAGCTTTTCAAAATATACACTCAACTTGCTCAGCTCTTCTTGCTGTTGTTCTGACAGGCTCATTTGGTTATTCATAGCGGTTAATATTTACAAATTTAACTGCGTTTCGCCGCAAAAGGTTTCTGCGGTTAATTATGTTTCAACTTGGTTATGAACTAAAGATGTTCATAACGTTAATGCCTGCTTATTCACTCTGAGAAGCGTCATCTTCACCGAGATTTTTAATCCGTTCCTTAAGTGCTTTATTCCGCGCACCCATGGCTTCCGCCTTGCTTATCGTACGGTCAATTTCATTCTTATTGGCATTGTTTTTTTTTAGCTCCTCTGCTTTTGAATTTGTTTCACTTATTTTATTTGAAAGGTCTTTCGATAATTCCTCCAGCGTATTTACAATCATCTGCCTTCCATATCCTGAACTGTATTTTGCTTTCTCTTCCAGGATATCAATTCCCGATTGCCACGTTTTTTCACTTACCTTCTTAAGGTACTTGCCATAAATTACGGCAAAGGATCCACGGCCTGTTCCACGCAAACGATTCATCGCATCAATGAAAAAATTGTTGTTGTCCTCTAATGCTTCATCTTTATAAAGTGTTGCAATTGCTTTTAATACCTCACTGCCATTGCTTTTTTCCAGATGCTTTGCAAGCAAGCCGGCTTTCTCCTTGTCTTCATCAGCAATGATTTTAAATGCCGCCGCCTGCACATTGTAAGAGATGTCGTTCAGACTATTTTCAATAGCTTTCAGAATTTCATCATCACCTTTAAAATATTTTCCAAGTGCTTTAATGGCCTGCATGCGTACCGCTGAAGAAGAATCATTTGCTGCGAGATCCATAATAACAGGCCTCATCCTTTCTTTATTTGCTTTCAATTGAGTGCCGATATTTTTCAGCGCCTGAACACGAATGTTATCGTACCTATCATAAAGTCCGTCCTCCATCATTGTTGCTGATGGAGAATTTTCTTCATAGTCGCTGCCGGTTTTATTCAGCGCTTCATACCTGTCAAGATACAATGGAGCATGGTAAAACTGAAATACGTAGTTCTCTTTTGATTTGTAGTCTTTTTTTTCACACAACAGCATGCGCTCTGCATCCATATTGATGAGGTCAGGTTGTTTGTCAAATTTCCACTCAAAAATTTCTTTGGCTTTTTCAATCACAATGGACTTACGTTCCACTTTACCATCGTGATACACATCAGCACGCAATGGAATTCTATACAACGGATTTTCTTCAAAGTCCTGTAGCTGTGTTACCGTTACCTTTTCTGTTTTTGTGGATTCATTCCATTCATACGTTATTTCAATCTCCGGATGTCCACGGTTGAAATACCATTCATTGAAAAACCAGTTGAGGTCTTCTCCGGTAACTTTTTCAAAAGCAATGCGCAGGTCATGGGCCTCTGCTGATCCGAACATGTTTGTTTCGAGATACAGTTTCAGCGAGGCAAAGAAAGCCTGGTCACCTGCATATTTGCGGAGCATGTGAAGTATCCTTCCCCCTTTATGATAATTGATGACGTCATATACATCATCCCTGTTTTCATAATCAAAACGAACAAGGTCAGGGTCTGCCGTCTTGGAAAGGAGCAGATAAAGGGCCTGATCGCTCTGGTTCAGATGGTCGGCATCGTCACGACCATATTTGTATTCACGCCACAGGTATTCACCATAATTCGCAAAGCTTTCATTGAGGGTAACATTACTCCACGATTCACAGGTAACCAGGTCGCCAAACCAATGGTGAAATAATTCATGGGAGATGTAGTCTTCGAAATTTCCATCCACATAATCGCTGCTGTCCTGCAACATATTGGTGCCGTGAATAACGGCAGTTGTGTTTTCCATTGCACCGCTGACGTAGTCATGTACCACCACCTGCGCATACTTTTCCCAGACATAGTTGACGCCAAGCAATGTTGAGAAAAAGTCGATCATTTCAGGGGTAAGTCCGAAAATCAACGGTGCATACTTCGCATAGGCACTATCAAGGTAATAGCTGACTTCAATATTTTTCCATTTGTCTTTTACCACAGCAAAGTTGCTTGCTGCAATCATGGTAAGGTATGGAGCAGCGGGCAACGACTGCTTCCAGTAATCTGTCTTTGTTCCGTCGTTGTTGTATGTCGAAGTAATGAGCAACCCGTTGGAAACCGTTGTCATGGCAGTATCCACGGTGATATAAATTTCCTGTGTCATCTTCTGCTGCGGATCTTCTATCGTTGGAAACCATGCAGAATTACTTTCTGTCTCACCCTGCGTCCATACCTGCCGGGGCTTTTCCGGATTGCTCAGATCAGCATTGATAAAATACAATCCCTTATCTCTTGTAATGGCATCGCTTCCTCCTTCAGGCAGCTCTTCCGGCTTCGAAGTGTAATCAATAAATACTGTGAAATTTTCATTCCTGTTGTATACCTTGTCCAGCTTGATGTGAATGGCGGATTGATCCTCATAAGTATAATCTGCATTTGTTTTCACGCCGTTCTTCCCGACCAGCGCTACCTGATGCAAATCCATTCCCTTTGCATTTAATATTAAGCGATCAGAAGGATAGAAATGCTGATGAAGTGTAATGGTTGCTTTCCCCAAAAGTTGCTTCTTCTGCCAGTCGAATTTCACCTCCAGTCTGGTATGAACCAGGTCGCCGGTCTGCGTATATGCTGCCCGGTAAATTTTCGGTTCAGGAATTTTCTTTTCCTGTTTTTCGTCCGGCTTTTCCGTCGCTATTTTCTGAGGAGTGTTGCATGAAATAAATATTAAAATTGCAGTCAGAAAAAAAATGTTCTTCATGTTGTAAGCGTTGATTTGCCAAAGATATATTTATTGAATATTTATTATAGCATTCATAACGCATCTTTATGATATCATTTACTTGATTTAGTAATACATTAACTTAAACCGGGGGTTTTAAATCTCAAATTGCATGGACAAAATAAACTGATATGAAAAAAATCATTCTCTCAATTGTATTATTAATCTGTTCATCCGGACTGAAGGCAGGGGATAACAAAACGCAACGCATAAAAGAGTCGTTGGCAAAAGCGGAGGCCGGGGGCTATTCGGGTTCAGTACTTGTTGCTGAAAAGGGAGTCGTGATTTACTCCGGCGGTGTTGGATATGCAGACCGTGAAAATAAAAAAAGGCAGACCGCCGAAACGGTATTCAGTGTTGGCAGTATCACCAAGCAATTCACGGCAGCGGCCATCATGAAGCTTGAGGCGGAAGGAAAATTAAAAGTGACTGATGTAATTTCGAAATACTTTCCCGAAGCGCAAGCTGATAAAAAAGACATTACGATACATCAGTTACTTACCCACACTTCCGGGTTTGATGAAGTACTCGGTGATGATTATGATACGATTGATGCAAAGCAATTCACGGAGCTTGCAATGAAATCAACACTCGTTCATACGCCCGGCGAAACATATTTATATTCCAATGTCGGTTATAGCCTGCTGGGAATTATTGTAAAAGCAGCAAGCGGCAAAAATTACGAGGAGTTCATTCACGAAGAACTTTTTTTACCGTCAGGAATGCGCCGTACCGGCTATGTGCTTCCGGAATATTCAAAGGATCAGCTCGCTGTGGGTTACAGGAACGGAAAACGATGGGGAACCGCCCTTGATCACCCCTGGAAAAAAGGTGGTCCGGGATGGCACCTGCGTGCGAATGGCGGCATACTTTCTACCGTTGGTGATATGTACAACTGGTACCTTTCGTTGCGCAACAATACTGTAATACCAAAAACGCAAACCGATAAGATGTTTACGCAGCACGTGGCAGAAGATCCGATGCACATCAGCTATTACGGTTACGGATGGGTAGTTCAGAATATCGGAAGTGGAAAACTGATCTGGCATAACGGCGGCAATGGCGTGTACAATGCTTATGTAGGTTTTGATTTGGAAAATGACCTCTGCATTATCGTTTCCAGTAATTCAAACAATATCGTGAGCGACAGGATTGCAGCCGAACTTTACAACATCGTATCAGACAAAGGCAAAATGGTTTTGGCGGAGAATGAGCCCGATGAGGATAACAACCCGGTTTCAAAGTGCATTTTTGATGAGATCAAGGTAAAGGGCGCTGACAATTTTTACACAAACAGCAAAGCAATTCTCAAGGGCTGTAATTTTGATTTTGAAAATGATATGATACTACTCAATGTGGGTGAACAACTGGAAGAAAATGAAAAGTGGGATGAGGGAATAGCGCTCTATAAAACATGCACTGAATTATTTCCCCGCATTGTGATCGGATGGAACCGGCTGGGAATATGTTATCAGAATAAAGGAGATGAGGTAAAAGCACGGGAATGCTGGGAGAAATCAGTTTCTATCCGCACAAATAATAACCGGGCTGTGGAATTTCTCAAGGAAATGAAGTGAGTGAACGAGTTATATGAATGTCTATATATCGAACTGCCTGCGCTCACCCTCGACCTTAAAGGGGAAATCTCCGCGCAGGTCTCCACGAAGATTATTGATTTCGTCCTGTCTGTACAATCGATTTAATTCCAGTTCAGAAAAATTTCTGAAATTTGCTCCATGAATGCAGAAAAGAAATCGTGGATTAAACGGATCGGTGTGATCGGTTTTCTTTTCTTTCTCCTGAAAGGACTTTTCTGGCTGGCGGCTTTTTATTTTGGATTCAGATTTTTTGAATGAGAACGAAGGAAGGTAGAAAGAAAGTAGTATTAAGTACAAATTAAAAACCCTTTGCCACAAGAGATTCATTCCAAAACCCTCCTCAACAAAACCAAACGCCGCGACCCCTGGTTTCTTGATGATTATACCATCAATCCATACAGCGGATGTTCTTTTAATTGTCTGTATTGCTATATCCGAGGAAGCAAGTATGGCGAACACATGGAGGAGAAGCTGGCAATCAAAACCAAGGCCCCCGAACTTTTAGAAAAACAATTATACCTCCGCGCAAAGAAAAATCAGTACGGCATTATTGTGATGTCCTCCGCTACCGATCCTTATCTGCAGGCAGAAAAAGAAACGGGGCTGACAAGAAACTTGCTGAAGATTATTTTGAAGTACCGCTTTCCTTTACATGTCATTACCAAATCTGATCTCGTTATTCGTGATTTTGATTTACTGAAAAAAATAGATGAGGTAGCCATTCTTCCTCCTGATCTGGAAGGCAGACTTTCGCAAAAAGTTTTCATCACTTTTTCTTTTTCTACGATTGACAATGTCATTGCGAAAATTTTTGAACCCGGCGCTACGCCTCCCGACAAACGGTTGCAAACTTTAAAGGCAACGCTTGACCATGGATTTCTCAGTGGCGTGAGTTTAATGCCGTTGTTACCTCACATCAGCGATACTACCGAACACCTGGAAAAAATGTTCAGTACATTTAAAGATATCGGAGTGAAATATATTTTCCCCGCATCCATCACACTATTCGGAAACGGGCCTTCCGACAGCAAAACACTGATGCTTCGTGCAGTTGAAAAGCATTACCCGCATTTGCTTGAAAAGTATAAACGGTATTTCTCTGCATCTGATCAAATGCCGGCATATTACAGTTCAGCGTTTAGTAAAAAGATGAAAGAGATGAGTGAAAAATATCGGTTGAGAAATGAGATTGGATGAAAGCGTATCAGCGAGATCTCAAAAATGTTGCAGTGCTAATAATATATAATCTCTGTTTGCGGGTAAGCTATAAGCGAGTCTAAACCCATTTCTAAAAATGGAGGATTGCTTTGCCAGGCAAACATCGGGGTACCGAAAACGAATATTTTTCAGGTTTTCACGGTTTGGTGATTCATCAACTTCCACGTCAATGTTGCTGAAACTGCTCCTGCAATTGGCGCCAGCACATAAATCCACAACGTCTGAATGTTTCCCGAAACAATTCCCGGCGCCAGACTTCTTGCAGGATTCATTGATGCGCCGCAGATGGGTCCTGCAAACATGGCTTCCAGCAGAACTGTTGCACCGATGGCGATGCCGGCTATTATTCCTATTTCTTTTGATCCCTGTGAAACATTGATGATTACAAGCATTAAAAAATAAGTGAGGATAAATTCAAGTATGAAACTCTGCATTTGTGATCCCGCCGGAATGGTGGAGCCGAGATTTATGTTGTCAGGAAAAAGAAACTTTAATACTCCTGTGGCTAAAAAAGCGCCGGCCATTTGCGCAGTGATATAAGGCAAAATCTTTTTTGAATCAAAACGTCCGGCTACTGCAAAAGCAATGGTGACTGCCGGATTAATATGCGCACCTGAGGTTTCTCCGAAAGTATAAATCATTGCCATCACAATTAATCCGAATGTAATGGCAACACCAACGTGCGAAACGGCGCCATGCGTATGCTCATCAATGATGATGGCACCTGTTCCGCAAAAAACAAGTGCAAAGGTGCCGATGGTTTCGGCGATGTATCTTTTGTTGAGCATTAATTGGAAGGCAGCAATTTATTGTGCGCCGGATCGATTAAAAAATATTTTAATGAATTTAATCATTACTGTCCGAGTAAAAATAATTTTACTTTAAAAGATTCTTCGCTGCGCTCTGAATGACAATGTTATCATATGTTTTCAAGGAAGGGGTTGGGGGGGGGGGGGGGGGG
>JBBRAY010000044.1:0-33497 GCA_038206355.1 Bacteroidia bacterium | reverse complement strand
TAACATTACTTATATGTGCGACCCCCCTCACCCAAAACTTCCCCATGTTCACACACATGCAAATATACTGGGAAGTTTTATGAGTCGCCCGTTCTCCCATTTGTTTTTTGTTCGGCTTGTCAGGAGAATTTATGCCGGCTTTGCCGTTATTGTGTGGTGTCGTTACCGGCGCGTGGTTCACCACCATTTTTCTGCTGAGCAAATACCTTGTTGCTTGCCATAGGTTGTCACAGAATTAGCAGCCAAGGAAACTACTTTGGCATAGATGATTTTCAGTATTCGTAGTTGAAACTACTTCGATGAAGAAGGTTATCTGTCTTCGTAGCCAATGTTAATGTGCCAAAGAAGACTCGGAGAATTTCACAAGTTATCTGGCAATACTGCGGCGTGGTAGTTCAATTAATGAGACAGGGCTTATAGAAGTGCAAGGCACGCACTAACCGCGTACGCTAAAGCTATTGCGGTGGCGCAAAGCCTTAGTCGAATTAATCCCGAAGACAAAGTTCTTCGGCCTTGCTCCGCCGAAGCTTCACGAAGGCGATGGAACCGGTTGATAACTCGAAGCTCTGCTTCGGGGTCATTCATTTTGAAAATTGCCGGAGGTGATAGGTTGCTTATTCTGTATTCATATTTTTTCCTGGGCTGCCGCTATTGCTTCCGATGAAAACCAGACGGTGGTGCAATAGCCCCGAATGCAATGGAAACCACGCCATAGGCGGCCTGGTGGGTGGCGCGGAGTTGTAATGGAATGCGGGACGGGTGGTGATGAGTGAACGGATGGTGCGCTTCAACTGAATCGCCAACGGTTTCTCAGATGGAAAATTGAACCTCGCTGCGCAAGTATGGTTCAATGGAGTTTTGATGTCTTGCAGGATATTCGCCTTTTTAATCCACCAGCGGGAAGATCAATGTGGCATTTTTATGGCCACTGCTGAACGGAGAAAAAAAAATGGCTGTCCTTTTCAGAACAGCCATCCGGTGTGTTTAATGGGATTTCCTATGCTAATTTTACATTTACTGCGTTGGGTCCTTTTTTACCTTCAGTTATTTCATACACCACTGAATCATTTTCACGGATGGTGTCCTGCAAACCGGTGGAGTGAACAAAAATTTCAGCTCCTGTTTCGTCTTCTTTAATGAATCCGAATCCCTTTTGCTGATTGAAGAATTTTACTGTACCTTTTTTCATTGTAATAGAATTTAATTTTACTGGTTAATATAATAAGTGACTGTTACGGAAAATATAGCATTTCGGTTACCAAAATAACGGGATTTAAGGAACATGATACTTTCGCAAGGTAATTCTTTACAGATCGAAGCAAAATTATTTTCGTGATTTCAGCGTCACCCGTTTTCGGTTTAATGCCGGCTTTTCAACCAGCCTCCATGATAAAAATGCAGCGACGAAAGTGAGCACCAGTATCCACAATATATTCAAGGTGTTATGCATAAATGACATTTGTACAAAAATATTTACAAATACCATGTGGTAGATATATACGCCGTATGAAATATCGTTTTCTTTTAATAAAGTTTTAGATAATGACGTCCATGAATATGCAATCGAAACGGTTGTGATACCAAGGATTATCCGAGACAGAATAATTTTGAATTCCGTATCAGGAATAAGGTAACTGAAAAGGAGGTACGCTGCCAGCCAATATAAGCCCTTACTGAAAATGATTGCGTAACTGTAAATTTTCATCCGCTGCAAAAGAATACCCATCAGGAACATATACAGATGTGGAAACAACGAAACTTCAAGGAGATAATATTGATCATGCGTCAACGTAAGTTGGGAGATGATAAAGGCAATCATTATAAAGACGATGAATAGTCCGGTGAATGACATATTCCTCGACAGGTTCGTCTTAAAAAGATAATACAGAATGGGTAACAGAATGTAAAATTCAAGTTCAACGGCAATCGTCCACAAACTTCCGTTTAAAACACCTGTACCATATCCCCTCAGAAAATCAGGATTGTAAAACTGCAGAAATGAAACCTGCGCCGCCAGCCAAGGCACTGCATCCCACCGGAAAAAACTGATGCCGCCAAAAATAATTGCAGAGGTGATGGATACGATAAGGCAAACCCACAATGCAGGAAATATTCTTAATGCCCTGTTTGTAAAATATATTTTCAGGTTCGGTGTTTTTTCGAAAGATGCGGAGATCAAAAACCCACTGATGACAAAGAAAATGGGGACGCCGGGAAATTTTTCGAGAAAAGTCAGCAATGCGGGTGGAATATTCACGCCGAGGTGAGAGGCACTGTGTGTGATGAGCACCTGTGTGGCCGCAAGTATCCGGAGGATGTCGAAATTATTTGGCCTCAGGATTTTTGTGAGCATGCAACTGTAAACTGATTTATCCGGGTGAAAGTAGGTAAATCTGTTAATTCTGCTGAGATAGAAGCTTGTGAAGTGATAATCGTGGTTTATAAATGCATTCCCGATAACTTTTCTACTTTCGCAGGCCTGAATAAAAATTCCTGTTCTTATTATTGAACACCTGCCGGCATTTATATTCGTAACTAACTTTTTATTAATTCGTAATTCTCAGTAATGCAAGTTGTAATAATGGGTTTGGGGTACATCGGACTTCCTACGGCTGCCCTCATCGCTTCGAAAAAAATACGTGTTCATGGTGTCGACGTAAATAAAAATGTTGTTGACACCATCAATAAGGGGAAGATACATATTGTGGAGCCTGACCTTGACGGTTTGGTTCATTATGATGTGCAACAAGGTTATCTGGTTGCGGCTACACAGCCAAAGAAAGCAGACGTTTACCTGATTGCCGTTCCCACACCATTCAAAGGTGATCATCGGCCCGATATTACTTATGTAGAAAAGGCTTCAAAAATGGTAATCCCTTTTCTTCGTGATGGAAATCTTTTTATACTTGAATCAACAAGTCCGGTGGGAACTACTGAAAAACTTGCCAGGCTTATTTTCAAACTGCGACCCGAACTGAAAGGGAAAATTTCAATTGCTTACTGCCCTGAACGGGTGTTGCCGGGAAGCGTAATCTATGAACTTCAGCACAACGACCGTGTAATCGGCGGCATTGATGCAAAGTCAACAGATGCTGCCGTTAATTTTTACTCAAAATTTGTAAAAGGAGAATTGCATCGTACCAATGCGCGTACCGCAGAGATGTGTAAGCTTACTGAAAACGCATACCGGGACGTCAACATCGCTTTTGCGAATGAGTTGAGTATGATTTGCGACAAGGCAAACATCAACGTGAATGAACTGATTGACCTGGCGAGCAAACATCCGCGTGTAAAAATTCTTAAACCGGGACCGGGAGTGGGCGGACATTGCATTGCCGTTGATCCCTGGTTCATCGTGGCGGATTTCAAAGACGAAGCAAAGATTATCAAACAGGCACGACTGACAAACAATTATAAACGGGAATGGGTCATTGAAAAAATTGTAAAGGCGGCTGATGAATTTAAAAAGAAAAATAAACGTGCGGCGGTAATAGCCTGCATGGGACTGGCTTATAAGCCCGACATTGATGACCTGCGTGAATCGCCTGCACTGGAAATTGTACACGACCTTGCGAAAATGAAATATACAGTGCTTGCTGTAGAGCCGAATGTATCACAACATAAAGACCTCCGGATTACTGACAGTACAAAGGCTGCCATTGAGGCCGACATCATTGTTTTTTTAGTCGCGCATAAGGAATTCAAAAAGCTTTCAGTGGATAAAGAAAAAGTGATCATGGATTTCTGTGGGGTTATTAAATAATATTTTGTACCTGTTTTTCTGATATACATGCGAAAATTTTTATCCGGCATTATCGGAGACGAAGAGAAGAAAATTTTTGTAAAGCTTACCTCGCAAACATTTATACTTCGCCTCTTTGGAATGGCGCTGCTTTATGGTAACCAGGTGCTGATGGCCCGGCTCATGGGCGTGACGGAATATGGCTACTATACGGTTATCATGACCTGGATTAATTTCCTTGTCGCTATGTCTATTTTCGGATTCGACCACAGTGCCCTTCGCTTTTTTTCAGTGGCCTTTTCAAAACAGGACTGGGCAAAAGCACGCGGCTTCCTTCGTTTCAGTTTCCGAATCATCATCGCCACCGCAGTGATCTGCATGGTGGTCTGGTTTTTATATTTATGGAATAAACAGCAATCAATAAATATCCGGGACCGTTATCCACGTACTTATTCGGAGGCATTTCTTTGGGCCATGTTCGTGATACCATTCCTCGCTGTGATATACCAGTCCAGTGCAATCTTCCGTTCAATTCACCGCATCAAACTATCACTGGCTTCTGTTTATGTATTTCTTCCTCTGGGTATATCAATTGCCAGTTTCGTTTATTATAAAATGAATGACGGTAAGATGCAGGTTGACGGGGCCGTTCTCATGAACCTGCTCTGTACTTTTCTTGTTGCAATTTTTATGATCAGGAAAGTAAAAAAAAACCTTGGCGCAAAATACCGTCTTGAAGAACCGAAATTTGAATCAAAGCTCTGGTTTAATACCACGGCAACTTTTCTTGCCATGAATGTGCTGGCCCTCATCATCAAGCAGGCCGACATACTTTTTGTCAGCCACTATTTTGGTCCACGAGAAGCCGGTATTTATTCTACGGCTGTAAAAATTTCAGCGCTGATCCCTTTTGGACTCAGCATTGTGGAATATGTTTATACGCCGCGCATCTCTTCCATGTTTTTGAAAAATAGCAGGAAGGAATTGCAGGATTATATTTCCCATGCAGCGAAAATTACAATACTCATTACTATTCCTTTGGTTTTACTGATTATATTTTTTGGAAAATATTTGCTGATGGTTTTCGGAAAGGAGTTTCAATCGTCCTATATTCCACTGGTGATTCTGATCGCCGGACAACTCATCAATGCATTTACAGGAATGGTGGGTTCACTGATGACTATGACAGGAAATCAGAATATATTTTTACGGGTTTATCTTATCGCTTCCGTTGCAGATGTCCTGCTGAATATTTTACTCGTTCCGAGAATTGGCGTATTGGGTGCCGCCATTGCATCTTCAGTAAGTATTATTTTATTGAATGCTATTTTATATGTGCTCGTGTGGAAGAAGCTCGGAATTAAAGCTTCTATATTTTAAGGATATATTTTACAGCCCTGGCTTCAACACCTGTTCCACCGGGGATCACATGAATTTTTTTTGCATTCAAAGACTCAAGAATTTTCCTTATTTGATTTGGAGTCCTTAAATGTTTATAATAATCAGTGAGTGAATCATAGCTGTCGAGAAGACTCCATTCCGACTGCTTTTTTAAATCGAGGCCGGGAAAATCATCAAGGTGATCGGTGAGGGGTGAAATGCGGTATAAAAATTTTCTCAGCAGTTTTTGATTTCTTAATCCCCAATGAAATGGAAAGAATAATCCATGAAGCCGCCGTACAATGCTTAATGCTTTTTCCGGTTTCAATCGCTTGAGCCCAAATCTCCATAACGGTTTCAGTTTGAAAAAATAAGACATGTTCAAACGGTAATGATCAATGACGAGCAAACCTCCGGGCTTCACCTTTTTCCATAAGTGCGCAATTGTTTTTTCCGGCGAGGGGGTGTGTTGTATAACACCAAGACAAATAACAACGTCAAATGCGTCGTCGGGATATGGAATGCCATAAATACTTGCCTGCGCGAGTTGTAAATTTTCCTTCACACCGGTATTTTCTTTGTTGGCTTCTACTGCTGCACTCAGGTCAAATGAATGGGTATAGGCGCCTGATGCAACAAGTAATTCAGTAAACCTGCCGGCTCCACATCCTGCTTCCAGCACATTTTTATTTTTAAGTGTTGTAAGCGATTCTCCGATGGCGCGCTCAAGGCGGTTTTTTGAAATCGGAAGTTTGCTGTAGCTATCGAGCTGCGTTTTCGAAAATGTTTTCCATTGCATGCCAAATGCAGAAGCATAATTGTCAGCAGGAACAAAGCGTGGAATGCCGTCAATAACAGGAAATGATTCACCGCTTTCGGAGGCGAGGAATCCCCCGGCTTCTTTTAATGGTTCATTATTTTGTGGAGAGGTATAGCCGATCATTTTGAAATGGAAAATCGATGTACAATATTTTCTATTTCAGTTCCGCCATTCATGTTTTGCAAAAGAATGAAACCATTATCTTTTTTCGTGAAAATGCCTGCGTGATTTTTTCCTGCATCATCAGTTTTACATACGGCAAGTATCCCACCTGTTTTCAACTGCGAAGCGAGGTTTGAAAGAATCATTTCAAGGCCGTCATTTGAAAAATATACCTTGTTAAGAATGTTCGCAGCGCGGATGACATCATATTTATTGATTTCATTTTCAAACGGGGGTAATAAAATATCTTCTTCGGCAAAATCAATATCACTGGTATTTTTAAGTGCGGATGTAAAAAGTTCAACCGGAATTACCGCCGGGTAAGTGTTGTCCCTAAAACTATTTTCTTTTCCCGGTTTTATTTGAAGCCAAAATCTTTTAACTGCACCAGAAAGAAGCTTTCCCCAGAAATACCTTGTGCTGCCTTTTGGAAATGATGTCCGGAACATAGTATTCCTTATTTCCAGTAAGACCGGGTTAAGATCCTGATCGCAAAGTATTGCAATAGAATCCGATTTAATAACCAGAAATGCTTTTGCGAAAAGGTCCGTTGCCTTGATGTATGGTTTTACATTATTTTTTTTCAGGTATTGAATCCATTCCACCGTGCTGATCCCTGAAGAGACGGCAACATCTTTAATTGAGGGTGACGTAATATTTTTAAGAAAAGGAAGCATCAATGCATTGAGGTCGTCGAGGCGCCCCGCCGATGTATTCTTGGTGGTTCCATTCGGAAGCGTGATAAGTCGGAATAATAAACGCTCGAAATCCGGAGGGAGTTTTTCATTCCCTTCAACAAAAAACCTGTAGAGTAAGCTATTAATATTTTGCAGTGACATGACTGAATTTCGCGGCACGAAAGTACAATCATTCTTCTCAATTCACTCAGGTCAGTATTGAATTTAAGGATATCCTCTGATGTAATATACTGAAGATTCTGATTTTGAAGTAATCGTGATAACAGACGGGAAATATAGCGCTTTCATAACAGAACAAATCCTATACATTTGCTGCGAGATGGAAATAATTCCTGCCTATAAGTCGTCACTGTTTGATAAAATACTGCTATTACTTGTGGTGGCTGCAATTTTTTTCGAGCCGCTATTGCCTTATTACGGCCGGTCGAGTACCACTTTTTTTCTTTTTGTTTTTGTTGCTGCATATGTGTCTTTTACGCGTGGTGAAGCCATTTTGAAAATTGCGAAAAGCAGATATTTTCTTGCCATCGTTATATTCACCTTCGTTTGTATTCTCATGGAAAGTATCCACGAGAGTCAGAATTATGAATACATCGTACGCTTCATGAATATGGCATTGGGAATTTTCAGTGTATCATTGCTGTGCAGGGACAGAGAAGCACTGGAAGTTACGATCAATTCTTTCATCATTTGCAGTGCAGCCAATTCCATCTACCTGATTTCCGGACCATTCAGTTACCTGCGATCGTATTCGGCGGAAGGTTTCAACGACTCGTCCAAAGCCCGCATCCAGGCCTTCTCGCAATTTTCAATGCGGGATTATTTAAATGACATTTCTATATTTTCTGCCATTGGTTCCATCTTTGGTATCGTATCATTCGTGAATGAGAAAATAAAATGGAAAAGAATTACATACTTTATTCTCGTTCTTCTTTCCCTCATCGGAATATTTCTCCCGGCATCCCGTACAGGTGCGCTCATATTTTTTGTAGGGATTCTCGTTTTCGGTTTCAAATCAAAACTGAGAGTGAAACAATTGATTGCTCCGATTGTAATTATCATCATCGCCATGATATTTATTATTCCCGAAGTGGTTTGGGTAAGGATCGGATATATTACACAGATCGGGGAATTGCAGGGAGAGGATTCGCGCGCCAAATTATACACAGCTATTCTAAACAATATTGATCAGTATGCGCTTGCCGGAGTTGGCAGCGGACATTACTGGAAAAGCTGGGCCGTGAAAGCAGGGATAACAAATATCAATGATGTTTATGTTCCCATGGCTCCGCACAATGCATTTTTTCAGGTTTGGATTTTCTGGGGTTTGCCCGGACTGCTTTCCTTTTTATACATGATGTATGTTTTTTCAAAAGCACTCACAAAAAACATTTCCAATGACGGGATGAAAGCCAACATTTATATTTTCATGGTCATCATACCTGTCGTGTTTCTGTTTTATTCAAATTATTACCACAAAGCTTTTGCAGTAGGCGTAGGCCTGATGCTGGCTACCAGATTCTGGAATTTATTTGACGAAGAAGAAATAAAAGTACATTCCGGAACGCAGCAAAATGAGTAACAGGAAACGCAAACTGGTTTTGGTTCTGGGGTCGTTTCGCATGGGTGGCGCTGAACGGATGATGATCAACCTTGCCAATGAACTGAATAATAGTGCTGAGGTAACGATGTTGATTCTCACAGGGGGGGAGGACCTGAAGAAGGAACTTGACCCGGCAGTGAAAATTATTTCTTTTACGCACAAGAAAACATTGAATGCTTTTTTCCATCTCCGCAAATTTCTGATTAAAGAAAATCTGGATGCTTTAATCTGCACACAGATACACGTGAATTTACTTTGTATGCTCGTGAAATATTTTTCATCATTTTCAACAAAAATAATTTTACGGGAAGCCACAACCCCCGGTGTTCACTTCAGACTCAACAAAGGTTTTCGCATTTTCATCACCCATAGGCTGATGAATTGGCTATACCCGAAGGCCGATGCTGTAGTGGTGAATTCAGTTGCTTCCGGTGATGACCTGAAGGAAAATAATTTTGTGGCAGCGGAAAGATTGCATCTCATTTACAATCCTGTCGTCACTGGAAATTTCAGAATCAAAATGAATGAACCGGGCCATCATGATTTTTTCGGCTCACAACCTGTATATATAAGCGTGGGCCGCCTTGCCGAAGCAAAAAATTACCCCCTTCTTATCCGGGCATTTGCAAAAGTTCTGGTAAAAATGGAGGCACGACTCATTATTATAGGGGAGGGAAATGAACGGAAAAGTCTGGAAGGGATTATTTCTGAAATGAAACTCAAAAGTAAAATTGACCTTGCCGGGCAAATGCAGAATCCATATCCGTTGATGAAAAAGGCTGATGTATTTGTGTTATCGTCTGACTATGAAGGATTGCCCAATGCGCTGATAGAAGCGATGGCCTGCGGAACACAGGTGGTCACAACAAATGGCGCCGGTGGTGCTGCCGAAGTGGTGATGAATGGTGAACTGGGTTTGCTTGTTCCTGTAAATGACGTTGACGCACTGGCGGGAGCTATGATATTTGCATTGGATAAAAAGATATCACAGGAAAAACTTATAAATAGTACAACGAGATTCGATTCCGTTAAAGTTGCATCAGAATATCTCGCATTGGTGGAAAAAGTTTGTAATGGAAACCGGTAAAAGGAAAATAAAAATTCTTCTCATTGCAGTTTGCAAGCCGGGTGTCATCGGCGGACAAGCAACCTCGGCACGGTTGTTAATTTCGCACCTGAGGAATAAAGTGGCCTGGACCGTAATATCACTCCCTGCGCCCGGACAAAATAAAATTTTACGGGCGTTCAATTCTGTAAATATTTTTTTGCACTCATTTTTTATTTGCCTGCTGAAACGAATAAAGATCGTACACCTGTTTACTTCGTGTACGCGGGTTGCACTTTATGAGAAGTTGCTTATGGGTCTGTTTCTGAAGCCAACAGGTGTAAAGACGATTATCAACTTTCGTGGCGCATTTGATGAATTTTACGTCAGGTGCAATCCATTTGAGAAAAAGATGGTGAAACTGCTTTTAAGACGGCAATCCATGTTGCTTTGTCAACACGACGGATTAAAAAAATTTCTATTGACAGAAAAAATTGTTTCTGAAAATAAAATAAACGTAATTCCCAATTCAACAGAACGGATTGATTTTATCCGTAATCCCGAAATTGAAAAAAAATCCAAAAGGATTTTATGTCTTTCGTGGATCGTTTCTTCCAAAGGTCTCGACCTGCTCATAGATGCAGCAGCGGAAATTAAATCAGGGCTTTTAACAAGCAGAACAAAGATTGAAATTTATGGTCCGGAAGAAGAACAGGGACTAAAGGGTAAACTTTTGCAAAGAATAAGTTATGCAGGCGTTGAGGATGTAATTTCCATTCATGAATCTGTATCCTTAGAACAAAAGGAAAATTTGCTTCAGAATGCAATTCTATTTGTTTTGCCAACCCGCAAAGAAGGATTTCCGAATGTTATCCTTGAAGCAATGTCGTACGGATTACCGGTCATCACTACCCGTCAGTTACCCATGAGTGAAATTGTGAATGACAATGTATCCGGTCTGCTCTTTGAAAAAGAAAATGCCGCTGACCTTGCAATAAAAATAATGTTGCTGCTGGAAGATGACGTACTTCGCAAAAAGATGGGTGATGCAGGAAGAAAAGTGGTAGTTGAAAATTATTTACCGGAAAAAATCATGTCCCGGTTCCTTGACTTGTATAAAATGCTTTCATCATAGCGGCCAAATGAAATTGAAAGAAATACAATCACTGCTATTATATACACCGCTCTACCGAATTGTCCGGTTTTTATGGTTCAGGGTGAAATTATTTTTTGTGAGGAGATCAGGGGCAGCGCTATCCGGAAATGAATCACCCGCCGGTTACCCTTTTGAGTGGATAGAAGCCATGCGTGATAAGGTTTTCATTTCAGGCGATAAATTTACTTTTTTAAACCGCTCTGCAATTTTCAAAGAGCAGCCCGACTGGAGCTATTCTGCAAATGGAAAATTGTGGAGCTATCAGTTGGAGAGTTTTGAATTTTTATGGCAGGAGAATCTGGAAAAAGAAAGAAAGGAAATGTTCATCGCCGGCTATTCTGAATTCCTGCTCGCCAATCCTGCTGCCTTTGATCCTTATCCGGCATCTTTGCGCATTATCAACTGGGTGAAATATTTTTCGGTTTATAAAATAAATAGTGAAAAATTTTCATCTTCCTTACTGAGTCAGACAAAAAGACTTTGCCGAACCATTGAATGGCACTTGCAGAATAATCACCTGCTGGAGAATGGGTTTGCATTGGTATTTGCGGGTCAGTATTTTAATAATGAAAAATATTTTCTCAAAGGTAAAAGCATTATTGAAGGGGAACTGAGAAAACAAATTCTTCCCGATGGTGCGCATTTTGAGCTCAGCCCCATGTATCATCAACTCATGCTCCATCGCATTCTCGACTGCATTCATTTGTTGCAGAAGAACAGACCGGAAGAAAAAATATTTTTGGATATGTTGTCTTCCACCGCTTCATTCATGCTTGGCTGGATGAATGAAATGAAGTTTGGAAACGGTGACATGCCGCCGGTAAATGATTCTGCGGAAGGAATTGCTCCGACGAGTGATTTTCTGAATAATTATGGAAATGAATTGATGATACCTCTGCAGAAAGTTGAATTAAAAGAATGCGGCTTCCGGAAACATAGGACCGATAATTATGAATGCCTTGTAGACCTCGGCGGATTGGAGCCGGCAGTAAATCCGGGTCATTCCCATGCCGACTCGTTGAGTTTTATTTTGTACGTGCATGGAAAACCATTGATCATCGACACCGGAATCAGCACTTACGAAAAAAATGAACGGAGAATGTTTGAACGATCTACTTCAGCCCACAATACTGTATGCCCTGAAAACGGGAACCAGAGCGGGATGTGGAGTGCATTCAGGGTTGGTAAGCGGGCTGAAATAGTTGGTGTAAATTCAGGAGATAATTTTTTTGAAGCGTCTGTGCGGTTTCATGAGCATGGAGTAGTGCATTCAAGGCGTTTTGAATTCTTCGAAAACTCCATAAGTATAAGAGATTCAATTGCAGGAGATTTGAAGAATGTGTATAATTCCTTTTTATATGTTGAAAAAAAAACCGAACTTGCTCATGTAGAATCAAAATTGAATCTTAATCTTGCTTCCGTAGAATTTAAAGGCGATCAGTCAATAAAAAAAGCAGATGCATTCTCATCCAAAGAGTTTAATAAGATGACAGCTTGTGACCAATTCACAATTCAATTCAGAAATATCTTGATTACAACTTTTACTATCCACAATTAATTATCAGGAGAAAAATTATGGCAACGATCAATGTCGTTACTTCGCATTTTACTCCTGAAATCACCGCTGCAGCACACCGTATGGATGCGCTCGTGGATGCATTGGCAGTAAACCATCATGTGAATGTTTTCACGTTAACTGAAATTGGCAAGCCCGCGCAGGAGAAGACCATTCGTGAATCGGATAAGGTAACAATCCACTATATAAACCTTCCAAAATATAAGAAGACCAGTTTGTTCCTGCGTACTTTTTATGAAATCTGGTATTCATTTAAACTCGCACGCATGGCCGCGAAAACCGAGGCCGATGTTTCAATTGTTACCAGTCCGTTTATGTTTTTAATTCCTGCCGTGATATGGGCAGGAGGTAGTTCCTATAAAATTGCTGACGTCCGCGACCTTACCTGGAGGTATATACCCGCTGATTTTATTATTCATCGTGGTTTCAGATTTCTGTTTACACGCATGATCAGATTTTTCCTTCCCAGGTATGACTGGATTACGGTTACGAATCCATCAGAGAAAAAATGGATATTCGAAAATACAAAGGCTGATCAGGACAGGGTTACTATATTAAGTAATGGAATTAGCGCCGATAAATTCGATACGCTTATCAACCTTGAATACAAACCCGACGTTACGCCTTTCACCATCACTTATGTGGGAAATATCGGCAACGGCCAAAATCTCCAGTCACTTATCCGTGTAGTTGAAAATATTAAAGAGATAAGATTAGTATTGATCGGAAATGGCAATGATTATGAGACGTTTAAAAAATTAGTAAAGAAAAAACGCCTCAACAATATTTACTTCACCGGTAAACTGAACTGGGAAAAGGTTCTGCCTTACTACCAGCATACATCTGTTTTGTTCGCCCGCCTTGATGATAATTATCGCAGCGCAATTCCTTCCAAGCTTTTTGAATACCTGAGTACAGGACTTCCTGTAATCTATTGTGGTGAGGGAGAGGCCGCTAGTTTGCTAAAGCAGTTCAGGCAGACCATTGTGCTCAAATCCAATGACGAAACAGGATTAAGAAATGCTATTCTAAAGCTCAAAGCTGTAGGTTGTGAGTTGGCAGAAGAAAACCGCGATCATATTCAACGCAAATACATCAGGGAACTCATCAACATGAAAATTGATGACGTCGTTGCTGAAGTAATGGGTGTTGAAATTCCGGAGCGTACGCTCGTTCCTGTCGCCGTTAAAGAACAGGAGATGGCTTTATCCGTTTCCTGATTCAATTTTCGCTTTGTCTTGTTGGCTGACTTTGTGTAAACTTGCAGCCCCAAATTTTTCCGCATTTTGATCACTGAGAAATCAATACCTGCAACAACGAATATTGCATTTTCTGCACGTATTAAGGACTACAACCTGCTTACTAAAATGCGACTGTCATCATTGGTGGTGTTTTCTGCCGCCATTGGATTTGTAATTGGCAACAGAGGTGATTTTTATTTTAATCAGTTGTGCTGGCTTATTCTCGGCGGTTTCCTTGTTACCGGATCTTCCAATGCTTTTAATCAGGTCATTGAAAAGGATCTGGATAAATTAATGGACAGGACTAAAAACCGTCCGTTGCCGGCGGGACGAATGAGTGTTACGGAGGCCATGACAGCCGCTGTTCTCATGGGTGTTGCCGGCATCCTGATTCTCTGGTTTACAATGAATCCATTATGCGGCGTGTTGAGCGCGCTTTCATTACTTATATATACGCTGATCTATACTCCTTCAAAACGAATCACTCCTTTTTCAGTTTTTATTGGTGCAATTCCCGGTGCTTTTCCTCCGTTGCTGGGTTACATAGCTGCAAGAAATGAAATCGGTATGGAAGCATTGCTGCTGTATTTCCTCCAGTTTCTTTGGCAGTTCCCTCATTTCTGGGCCATCGCATGGGTGATGGATGATGATTATAAAAAAGCAGGATTCAAAATGTTGCCTTCACGTGGCGGACGCGACCGCAACACTGCATTTCAGACCATGGCATATACTTTAAGCCTGATTCCCGTTGCATTGCTACTCCATTTCTTCGGATTGTTTTCCTGGTGGAGTACTGTAATTGTTGCAGCATCAGGAGTTTTCTTTGCAATGCCGGCATTCCGACTTTACAAATATCTCGATATCCCTTCAGCCCGTAAACTAATGTATGCGTCATTCATTTATCTTCCCGTAGTACAACTGGTATTGATGATTGATAAATTATTGAGCTGATATTTTAAAAAAAATGGTAAACAACTTAACAGCAGATGATCTTGCTCAGCAGGAAAAACTGGAAATTAACAGGAAAGCAAAGCGGGCATTGCTTTGGTTTGGAATCATCAGCATACTCATGCTTTTCGCCGGACTTACCAGTGCATATATGGTTCGTCAGGGAGAAGGAAAGTGGGTTCAGTTTGCGCTGCCCAAATTATTTATCGTAAGTACGGTCATCATCCTCGTGAGCAGCGTCACCATGCAATGGGGTGTGATCGCAATCAGGAAAAATAATATTTCAGGATTGAAATCTGCAGTACTAATCACCTTCCTTTTAGGAATTGCATTTGTCGTATTTCAATACCTCGCCTGGGGTGATTTAATATCTCAGGGAATATATTTTGTGGGCACAATAAAAGACATAACATCCGATTTTACTTATGTCCCCGCCGGAAATGAAACGGTGACCCAGGCAGGAGATATCGGAAATGTTGCCGCGTCCTTTCTGTATGTGATCACGGGATTGCACGTTGCTCACCTTATCGGAGGTATCATGTCATTGGCAGTAGTATTGTATAAATCGCTCAGGAGCAGGTATTCAGCTACAGATTACAATGGTGTAGTAGTATGCTCTATATACTGGCATTTCCTTGATGCATTATGGATTTACCTCTTTTTTTTCCTGATGTATATCCGTTAAAAAGATTTTCAAAAAAATTATTCGGAAACGAAAATTTTATGCAGATTCGCAATCTGAATTTCAAAACTGACAGCTAAAAACACAACAATGTCATCAGCACCAACAGCAAATTTTGAAACAAAACCGTGGGGTGGAGGGTATTCCCCTTATAATATACGGTGGGGGAAATTATACATGTGGATTTTCCTTGTATCAGATGCCTTCACATTCTCCAGTTTATTAATTGCTTACGGGGCATTGCGTCACCGTTGGGCCGACATCTGGCCTTTTCCCGGTGAAGTATTTACGCACTTCCCGTTTATTCACGGACACGTGCCATTGGCCTACGTAGGTCTGATGACTTTCATCCTCATCATGAGTTCTGTTACCATGGTACTCGCTGTTGATGCAGGGCATTCCTTCAAAAGAAAAAGTGTGATGCTCTGGCTCGGACTTACGATTGTCGGTGGATTGATGTTCGTGGGTTCACAGGCATGGGAGTGGTACCATTTTATTGAAGGTTCAGAAGAAGGAGCTTTTTATCTCGCTGATGGACGCTTTGCGCGCACGGATAACCTTGAGCCCGGAACATTATTATTTCATGATGGAACAAAAATAGAAGGCGCCGAAGCAGAACACCTCAAAGCAACGGCATTAAAAAATGTTCACGGAGCCAACCTCTATGAGAGTGAATACGGCCCCACACCGTTGTTTGGTAATTTCTTTTTCTTCATCACAGGATTTCACGGATTCCACGTATTCAGCGGAGTCGTAATTAACTTCATCGTCTTTTTGCTCGTTGCAAAAGGAGCCCTCGATAAGAAAAAAGATTATGAACTGGTAGAGAAGGTAGGACTGTACTGGCATTTCGTTGACCTTGTATGGGTATTCGTATTCACATTCTTCTACCTCGTCTAAAATCATCTAACATCTCATCCCGATAGCTATCGGGACTCATATCTCACATCTCAAATCTCATTCACCATGTCAGAAGATTTCATCTCCCCCGATATTCATCATGAGCGGATCTCTCACAAAAGTCAGGAGAAGGCACATTCCGGGTTAACTACTAAAGTGATCTGGAGAGTGTTCTGGATACTACTTTTGGTGACGATTTTTGAAGTGGCCATTTCTTTCACCGGAATCTCGAAAACGGTATTGCTATATACATTCATCACACTTACAATTGTAAAGGCATATTTTATTATCTTTTATTTCATGCACATGAAGTTTGAAGAGACTGCACTCAAGTTCAGTATTCTCCTGCCATTTGTATTGATTGTTTACCTGATCTTCATAGCCATTTACGAAGGGATTGCAATTGGCTTAATCAATTACTGAGTTAATGAAATTTCAAAATACGAAAAGGATACTCATCGTTTTGAGTATCCTTTTTTTTCCATGCATATTTTACCTCGTACTGATACAGGGTAAAAATCATTTTAAACAGCTGGAAATTTACGGCCCTAAAGAAGCAATTGCAGAGGGCGATACGATCTACCATACAATTCCTCCGTTCAGTTTTATTAATCAGGAAGGCAAAACGATTACCGACAAAGACCTTGACGGGAAAATATATGTCGCAAATTTTTTCTTTGTCACCTGTCCTACCATTTGCCCGAAAATGAATTACAATGTCAAAGGCGCAGCAGATAAATTCAAACGGGATACCAGGATAAAATTTCTCTCCTTCACTGTGGATCCGGAACAGGATTCTGTTGCGGCACTTGCTGCATATTCAAAATTACAGGAAGCAGACAATAACCAATGGTGGTTCCTTACCGGTAATAAAGATTCAATTTATTCCATTGCAAGAGAGGGTTTTTTAGTTCCGGCAGCAGGAGGTAAAACGGCAGCTGACTTTTTTCATTCCCAGGACCTGATCCTCATCGACAAAGAAAAAAGAATCAGGGGCATTTATGACGGACTTGATGAAGCCGACGTAAAAAAACTCTGTGACGAAATTGAAGTCCTTGAACAGGAGTACAAAGAGAAAAGTCAGAGTTAAATGACAGGTCTATCTGAAAAAAATGCAGGTCGTGATAAATTATATTTGCGGCTGATTGTTACAGTTTCAGTGATTGTTTTTTTATTGATTTTGTTTTTATCCGGACTTCCGAGGGCTGAAAACATTCCGGCTTTTGTAAAATTTCTTCCTGTTCTGAATGCTTTTCTCAATGGCACATGTACTGTAATTCTGCTGGTGAGTTTTTATTTTATCCGCCGGAAAAAAGTCAGCATTCACAAAAAATTAAACATCACAGCCGTAGTATTGTCAACGGTTTTTCTTTTAAGCTACGTCTTGTTTCATTCCTTCGGAGTTGAAACTCGTTATGGTGACCTCAATCACGATGGAATTGTTGATGCATCTGAATTGTCAGTAGCCGGCAACCTCAGGACCGTTTACTTTGGAATACTGATTACGCACATTATCCTGGCTGCCATTGTACTACCCCTCGTTTTGTTATCTTTGTACCGTGGTCTCACTAACCAGGTCGTATTGCACCGCAGGATTGTTCGTTGGTCATTCCCTGTCTGGTTATATGTTACAATTAGTGGCGTTATTGTTTACCTTATGATTTCACCATATTATAATTTCTGAAAATGAAAAAGTTCGCCTTCTTACTTCTTTTTGTTTCTTCAGTTTCCGTTTTTGAAGCGAATGCACAATGCGCCATGTGCAGGCGTATTGCGGAAACCAATTATGACACACAGAATGAAGTTGCAAAAAACAAGGAAATGAAACGGGGAAAGAGTCTGAATAACGGAATACTCTACCTGCTTTCCATCCCTTACATCATTGGTAGTGTAGGTGCTTTTGTATGGTGGAGGAATAAAAGGAGGGGCTAAGATTCTTTTTGTGCTTTGTCTCTTTTATTTAATCCTGCAAATCCGGCAGCAGTGATTAAACTCAGGACAATAAAAAAGTAAAACATATTGTCGAATCCGAATTTTCCTGCAATGCCTAATCCCAGTGAAGGCGCAAGAATGATTGATATCCCAAATGCGATTGAATACAATGCCATATATTGTCCTTTTCTTTCTTTCGGCGATGATGACAAAGCATGATTCATCATAAATGGCATGGCAAAAATTTCAGACATTGTTATGATGATGGTGTAAACCACTGCCATCAGCAACAATGAATTCCCATAAAGTAAAAACAGGAATGAAACGGGTATGCACAGCGTTCCCGCAATGACGAAACGGAACAGCTTTTTTTTCTTTTCAAGGTATGAGATCAATGGCATTTCTATCACGACTACCAGTAATCCATTTAGAGCCAGAAGCAATCCGATCGTATCTTCATTATAATGGCTTTCCATTGTAAAAAATTGAGGGATGCTTGCAAAGAGCTGGAAAAAACAAGTGCCATATAATGCTACAAGTAAAATGAACATCAGGTATTTGGTGTCACGGTATGCAGATGCTTTTCTATTTTGCAACACGGGATGCTCGCGCCTGTTCAATTCTGTTTTTTGTTTTGGCAGATATATATATAACATTCCTGCTGCAGCAAAAGATGTACAGGCGTCAATGGCAAACAACCATTTGTAACCGAGGTAAAGTGCAATGACTCCTCCAATCGCCGGACCAACAGAAAAGCCCAGGTTGATAGCCAGCCGCGCAAGTGAAACAGAACGTGTTAAATTTTCCGGCGTACTGTAGGCTGAAATCGCAGATGAATGTGCAGGACGGAACATATCAGCCATCAATGCATACAGAAAAATGGTAATGCACAGAAAAATTTTCGTCGTAACAATCAGCATAAGTAACAACACGAGTCCGCTGCCGATAAGTGCAACAAGCATGATGTCGAAAAAATTCTTTCTGTCTGTAAGCCATCCACCATAATAGGATCCTGTAACACTTCCAAAGCCATAGAAACTCATTATAAATCCCGCTTCAGAAATGCTGAAGTGAAGTTCCTTCGTGAAATATAATGAAGTAAAAAGTAAAACCATGCTTCCACTCCTGTTGATGAACATAGCAATTGCAAGAACCCATGCATTGCGCTGGAGGTTTGTAAAGCTTTTTAAATAGAGAGAAAGAAGGCGCGACATAAAAGGGATGCTCCAAAAGTAGAATTTGTTATTCAAATTGAAAGAGCGGCTAAGTTTGAAACATTCCTCATTTCATTTATAGTGGCAGGATATAAATGACGCCTGTAGCTGAAGAAAAAATTTGCGGATTGGGCAAATTTTCTCTTCGGCCAATTTAATCAGCAACATTAATTTCATTCCGAATGAAATGAGGAATCTTTAAAATCCAAACTGAGCCACAACCTAAATTGATTCAATTTGCCGCATTCCTCTCAAAAAGTTACTTTTGTAATCCATGCAGCTCAGAAATATCTATGATAAGCGGATTTTAAAGATAAAACTTCACGATGAGTCATTTAAACGGGTAACGTTTTCTTTTTACAGGTATGTGATTCTTGAGGACATCGTATTATTACGGGACGAACTCTACAGCCGTTTTCAGGAATTAAACGTCTTTGGCAGAATTTATATTGCCCGCGAAGGCGTGAATGCGCAACTGTCTGTTCCTGATTTTAATTTTGAAAAATTCAGGGCATTGGTGGATGCATACCTGCAGTTCAATGGAGTTCCTTTTAAAATAGCTGTTGAAGATGACGGCAAATCCTTTTATAAACTGATCGTTAGGATAAAAAATAAAATAGTTGCCGATGGATTAAAAGACGATTCCTTTGACGTCACCAATGTTGGTAAGCACCTCTCTGCAAAAGAATGGAATGAAGCGATGACAAATCCGGACACAGTGGTGGTTGACATGCGCAATCATTACGAAAGTGAAGTGGGGCATTTTAATGGTGCTGTTCTTCCTGATGCCGATACGTTTAAACAAGAACTGCCAATGGTGGTGAATCTGCTGAAGGATCATAAAGACAAAAAAATATTATTGTACTGCACCGGCGGAATTCGTTGTGAGAAGGCAAGTGCTTACATGCGCCATGAGGGTTTTGAAGATGTAAACCAATTGTATGGTGGCATCATTGATTACGCCCGGCAAGTGAAAGCTGAAGGTTTGGAAACAAAATTCATTGGTAAAAATTTTGTATTCGATGAAAGGCTTGGAGAAAAAATCACAGGCGATGTCATCAGCGTTTGTCACCAATGCGAGAAACCAAGCGACCGTCACGTGAACTGTGCCAACGACGATTGTCATTTGCTTTTTATCCAGTGTGAAGAATGTGGCTCGAAGATGAATGGATGCTGCACTCCGCAATGCATGCATATCATTTCACTGCCACTTGAGGAGCAAATAAAATTACGAAAGGGAAAGATTAAACACAACGCACATGGTGTTTATAAAAGCAGGCTCCGTCCCAACCTGAAGAAAATTTTACATCCGGCTCAAAATACCTAATTCAATAAATTCAATTCACTTTTTAAACCTAAATCAAATGAATAGAAGCTTACAAATTACTTTATTAGTTCTCTTCCTTGCTTTTACAGGCAAAGCACAGGTTCTTTACTCTGAAGATTTTTCATCACAAGCTTTACCTTCCGGATGGACGAATGATAGTCTGGGCCAGCCGGCAATGCATTTATGGGTGTTCAACAATCCATATGCGAGGGCCATTACCGGTGCAGGATTCGATGCCAATTTTGCAATATTTGATAGTGATGAAGGAAGCACAAATGACAACATTGATGAAGTCGCGCAACTGACTACTCCTGATATCAATATTTCCGCAGCAACAGTTTCACTTTTTATGGCCGTTGACGAACAATACCGTGCACTCTTAGGGCCGAATACAGGAGGTAGTCAACGGTTAATTGAATACAGTTCTGATGCAGGAACTACCTGGACCACACTTGTATTTGATTCGATGGATTATGGTTATCCCGATCCGGCACTACATTCTGAATTTGATATTTCATCTTTACTCGGTCAGACCAATGTGAGGTTTAGGTTTTCCTGGACAGGCACCTGGGACTGGTGGTGGGCTTTGGATAACTTCCAGATTATTTCCAGACAAGACTGTGCAGGAGCCCCAAATGCAGGAATTACTATTGCTAGTGTTCAAACGGTTTGTCCGAATGTAGCTTTTGGTCTTTCACTTTCAGGAGTTGATCAAACCCTTGGACTTACTTTCCAGTGGCAATCTTCACCTGATAATATTTCCTGGACTGATATTCCCGGAGCAACCAATTCTTCTTACAATGGCTCACAAACAGTCGCCAATTATTATCACTGTAATGTAACGTGTAGCAACAGCGCGCAAACATCTGCTTCGACTGAAGTTTTTGTAGCACTTTCTCCGGGTACAGAATGCTACTGCAGCCCTCCTCACAGCGTGGATTGTCTGGGAGCAAATTCAGCCATCACCAATGTTTCCATTGTCGGAACCAGTCTGAATAATTCCTCTGCTTGTGATCAGTTGGACGATTTAGCATATACTTTTTGGCCGGTGTCGTTCAGTACAACTGCTGAATTGGTGCGTGGCAATGCTTATGACTTTTCTGTTACTACTGATAATGACAACATCATTTCAATATGGATTGACTTTGACCAGACCGGAAGTTTTGAACCTTCTGAATGGATACAGGTTTGTACAACCTCTCTTGCAGGAACAGCAAATGTTTACAACTGGACAATTCCGGTCAATGCACTTCAGGGAGCAACTGTTATGCGTGTTCGTTCCCGCCTGGTTGGAAATCAAAATGGTGATGCCGATGCATGTCTTAATTTCGGTTCCGGTGAATCGGAAGACTATTATGTGGGTCTGGATTATAATGTCGGACAGGTCGAATTTACTCCTGAAGGATTTGGTCTGTATCCGAATCCTGCCACAGATGCTGTTACCGTTTTCTTCGGAAATCATACAGACGTGATCACTGTGAAATTATTTGATCAGATGGGTAATCTCCTTCAGAATAATTCTGTAGTCAATAAATTCAGCACGAAAATTAACCTCAGTGATTTTTCGCAGGGAATATATTTCATTGTGATCGAAACAAATCAAGGAGTTGTAACAAAGAAAATTATACACCAATAAAATAATTAAAACTATTGAAAGAGACGTTTTGAAAAAGGAACGTTTCTTTCTTGTTTAGTAAAGAATTATTACATTTGACCCGCGTTGATATTTAACGCACAAGTTCTTTAAAAAATGCTTATCCAGAAAGGTGGAGGGACTGACCCGCTGAAACCTTGACAACCTGACTAATCCGCTTTGGTGGAAGAGAAAAGGTGCCAATTCCTGTCCCGTTGAAAAACGGGAGTAGATAAGCCGAAAACAGATTCTTGAAAAACACTATTCCAATAAATCTCTTTCGGCTGCCGGAAGAGATTTTTTTTTGGCCTGCTGTGCCGATAGCTATCGGGACCCTTCAAAGGAGGGGCTAAGCAGCCAATATAAAATTCTTCTTCTATTCGTAAAAGATTAACTGAAGTCGTAGGGGAACATTTCAGATAGGGTGAAAGTTGACACAATAGAATAGACATTGTTCATGCGGTTAGAAATACAATAAATCTGTAGAACATTAAAAAATGATTTTTAAAATATGAATGACATTAGAAATGAACTGCTGAAACGTGTCCTCGTTATTGATGGCGCAATGGGAACCATGATCCAGCGTTACAAACTGGATGAAAGCGGTTATCGTGGTGAGCGTTTCAAAGACTGGAAAAGTGATTTGAAAGGGAATAATGATTTGCTGGTTTTATCAAGACCTGACATTATCAAAGCAATTCATCTGGAATATCTTGCTGCCGGCGCTGATATTATTGAAACAAATACTTTCAATGCGCAGCGAATTTCATTGGCCGACTACCATATGGAAGATCTTGCCTATGAATTAAATCTTGAAGCCGCAAAGATTGCGAAGCAGGCTGTATCAAAACATAAAGCAAGTAACAATAAGCAGGATGCAGGTTATTATGTTGCCGGTGCACTTGGTCCAACCAATAGAACGCTAAGCCTCTCTCCTAAAGTAAGCGATCCCGGTTACCGTGCTGTAACATTTGATGAAGTAGTCCTGGCTTATTCTGAACAGGTGCGTGGTCTCGTTGATGGTGGGGTTGACTTGTTATTGATTGAAACTGTTTTTGATACACTAAATGCAAAGGCTGCGCTGTTTGCCATCCAGACAATTTTTGAAGAAAAAAATATTTCGTTACCGGTAATGATGAGTGGTACGATTACAGATGCAAGTGGAAGAACGCTGTCAGGACAAACGGTTGAAGCATTTTTAAATTCTGTTTCACACGTAGATCTGCTGAGCATCGGATTGAACTGTGCATTGGGAGCAAAGGAAATGCGACCGTATCTTGAAGAGCTTTCAGAAAAGGCGCCATTTTTTATTTCCTGTTATCCAAATGCCGGATTACCGAATCAGTTTGGTGAATACGATGAAACGCCGGAACAGATGTGTCATCAGATTGATGATTTTCTCCAAAGCGGATTTGTAAATATCGTTGGTGGTTGCTGCGGCACAACGCCTGATCACATCCGTCACATTGCAGCACATGCACGAAATACAAAGCCGAGAGAGATTCCAAACATAGAACCTTATTTACGGTTGAGCGGATTGGAGGCCTTAACCTACCGACCTGATTCTAATTTTTTAAATGTAGGAGAGCGTACCAATGTAACAGGCTCGAAAAAATTTCTTCGTCTTATCAAGGATGAAAAATATGAAGATGCACTCAGTGTTGCAAAGGAGCAGGTGGATGGCGGCGCACAGGCCATTGACGTAAACATGGATGAAGGAATGCTCGATGCAAATTATGCCATGACGAAATTCCTGAATCTCATTGCATCAGAACCGGATATTTCAAAAATTCCGCTGATGATTGACTCATCAAAATTTGAAGCCATTGAAGCAGGATTGAAATGCACACAGGGGAAATCCATTGTCAATTCTATTTCTCTCAAAGGCGGAGAGGAAGAATTTATCCGTCAGGCAAATGTGGTGAGAAAGTACGGAGCCGCTGTGATTGTGATGTTGTTTGACGAAAATGGTCAGGCCGATTCAACGCCACGCCGGATTGAAATTGCAAAACGTGCTTATGACATACTTGTCAATACGGTCCGCTTTCATCCGCAGGATATCATTTTTGATCCAAATATTTTTCCTGTTGCAACAGGAATGGAAGAGCACAGAAAAAATGCATTGAGTTATTTTGAAGCATCGAAGTGGATCAAAGAAAATCTTCCATTTGCGAAAATTTCCGGTGGCGTAAGTAACGTTTCATTTTCATTCCGGGGCAATGATGTGGTAAGAGAAGCAATTCATTCTGCTTTTCTTTATCATGGAATACGGGCAGGGATGGATATGGGTATTGTTAACCCTTCACAGTTGCAGGTGTATGATGAAATCCCAAAGGACCTGCTGGAAATGGTGGAAGATGTATTGCTCGACAGACGTGATGATGCTACAGAGCGATTGATTGTTCATGCAGAAAAAATAAGAGGTACAGGAAAAGAAAAAGAAGTCAAAGATGAAGAGTGGAGGAGGGGTACCGTTGAGGAACGGATATCTCATTCTTTAGTGAAAGGGATCACTGAATTTATTGATACAGATATTGAAGAAGCAAGGCAGAAATTCGCAAAGCCGCTGGAAGTTATCGAAGGCCCGCTGATGGCCGGAATGAATGTCGTTGGAGATTTATTCGGGGCCGGAAAAATGTTTTTGCCGCAGGTGGTAAAGAGTGCGCGTGTGATGAAAAAGGCTGTTGCTTACCTGGAACCTTATCTTGAAAAGGAAAAAGTTGTCGGGTCGAAGAACGGCAAAGTACTGCTCGCAACAGTGAAAGGTGACGTGCACGACATCGGAAAAAATATTGTGGGAGTCGTGATGGCTTGCAACGGTTATGATATCGTGGACCTCGGCGTGATGGTTCCTTGTGAAAAAATTCTTTCAGCAGCAAGGGAACATGAGGTAAATATAATCGGACTGAGTGGACTCATTACACCGTCACTGGATGAAATGGTGCACGTGGCAAAAGAGATGGCCCGAGAAGGATTTGATATTCCTTTGCTTATCGGGGGAGCGACGACAAGCAAAGTACATACTGCGGTGAAGATTGAGCCGCACTACAAACATCCTGTTATACACGTAAATGATGCTTCCCGTAGCGTACCGGTGGTGAGCAATCTTTTGTCAAAGGATAACAAGGATAAATTTATTGAACAGATAAAAGCCGAGAATGCGCGTACACGTGAATACCACAAGGCAGATCGCGCAAAGGCTGACCATGTATCACTTGTAAAAGCAAGGGAGAATAAATTTAACCTGAACGGTGCTGTGGTTCCGAAGCCGGAATTTACAGGAGTGAAAATTTTTGAAGACTATTCTCTCGAAGAAATTTCAAAATATATAGACTGGACTCCATTTTTCATCACCTGGGAAATGAAAGGCAGTTATCCGAAAATTTTTAATGACAAGGAACGTGGAGTAGAAGCAAAAAAACTTTTCAATGAAGCGCAGGAAATGCTCGGTAAAATTATCAGTGAGAAATGGCTGACGGCAAAGGCAGTCATTGGTATTTTTCCGGCGGCATCGAAGATGGATGATATTTTAGTTTATGACGACTCAGGAAAAAATAATGTTGCAACCTTTCATACCATCCGTCAGCAGAACAGAAAACCTGACGGGCAAAAGAATCTTGCGCTGTCTGATTTCATTAAATCGTCTGACGATTACATCGGGGCGTTTGCTTTGTCAACCGGTTTCGGTATTGAAAAATGGATTACTAAATTTGAGAAAGATCATGACGATTATTCATCAATCATGCTCAAGGCGCTGGCCGACAGACTGGCAGAGGCATTTGCAGAGTTGATGCATGAAAAAGTACGCAAAGGAATATGGGGCTATGCTAAAGAGGAAAAGCTGGCCATGGAAGAAGTCATTAAGGAAAAATACCAGGGCATTCGTCCGGCTCCCGGATATCCTGCACAACCCGATCATACCGAGAAAAACACACTCTGGAAATTACTCGATGTAGAAAAAAATACCGGAATAATTCTCACTGAAAGCCTGGCCATGGTTCCTACTGCTGCAGTGAGCGGACTTTATTTTGCTCATCCTGATGCTTCCTATTTTTCTGTCGGTAAACTGGAGAAGGACCAGGTTATTGATTATGCGAAAAGAAAAGGAATGAAAGTGGAGGAAATAGAAAGGTGGTTGGGAAGCGTGTTGGCGTATTGATATTCACGAACGTTTAAATTTTTTCTTCAGGAAAATGTATTTTTGTTGATTCGCGGGATATTATATTCCTATCACCTTTGTTTATCAGCTGAAATTCAGGTGTCAATCAGTTTATTAAGTGAGACACCCAACCTGACTGTCTTTTCCTGCGTGTTTATTAAAAAATCAATTCAACATTGAAAAACGGTACTTTCAACACATAATGAATGTTGATTCAAAGTTGCTGCAGTCATGTTTAAATAAAGAACGTGCTGCCCAATATGAACTGTATCGGATTTGTTACAGTTTTATGATGGGCATTTGCATGCGATATGCAAAAGACAAGGAGGAGGCGTCATCCTTAATGAATGAAGGATTTTTAAAAATACTTACACAGCTTGAAAAATATAAAAATCATATTCCATTTGAACTCTGGATGCGGAGAATTATAATCAATAACATAATTGACCAGTACAGAAAGAATAAGAAGGCGAAGGAGATGATCGAATACAAAGATTTTTCAGATATTGAAAATGAATCGGGACCTGTTCTGAACCTCGCTGTAGAGAAAATGGACGTGGAACAACTGCATAAGTTCATTGATAAGTTACCCGCTATGAGCCGCCGCGTTTTTAACTTATTTGTTATTGATGGATATACCCATGCTGAGATTTCAGGGTTGTTGAGTATCTCAGAAGGTACCTCAAAATGGCACATGAATAATGCACGTCAGAAGTTGAAAGAAATGATTTTAAATTTTGGTCAAACATCAAGAAGAAAAATTGCATGAATACCGACAATCAATTTGATGGACTGCTCCGTCAAAAATTCGAAAATGAAAAACGGGAATTTGACCAGTCGGAATGGTTGAAAGCAGAGAAATTAATTTCCGCAAAAGAAAAACGTGACCGGAATAAAAAAATCTTATGGTATTCTTTCGCATTGCTGTTTTTAGCCTCTGCTTTTCTAATGTGGAATTTTCCCGGAACAAACAATAATCAGGAAAATCAAAAGGCAGAAAAACAAAAAAGTAAAATTCAGAATGATGAGACCGGAAGTAAGATCAAGGAAAAGAATTCAATGTCCTTCGTTGGTGTCAATGAATTTCCCGATGCTGAAAGGGAAATGAATCAATCGGTTCGCAAGGATCAGATACATTCAGGTCAGGATCATATAAACTCAATGAATACGACTCAAAAGCATAAAACTGAATCAGGCCGTGGCTCTTTATCAGCATCGCAGAAATTTGTTATTTCTTCAGAAAGTAATATTTCAACTGATGAAATTATTTTGGCGGAGAAGGTTGTAGAAATTCAGAATGGAATCGGGGAAGACATTAAAAACTCTATTGGAGATAATGTTTCAATTAAAAGCGAGGAACCGGAAATAAATGATTTGAATGTATCACACACATCGGAAATGAGTAGCAGTAGTGATAGTATTACAAAGTCAAATATTGATATTGCGGCTGACTTCGTAAATGAAAAGAAACGGGTTTATCCATCGAAATCTGTTTGCGTTTTTGCCGGCGGTTTTATAAGCAGGTCATTGGCAGGTACTAACGGTGGCAGCGGTTTTGGAATAAATGTTTTGGCCGGTGTGGAATTGATGCAGCGCTTCAATGAAAAATGGAGTCTGGCTTTTGATCTTGTTTATATTGAAAAAGGAATGATCAACACTTTCAGGAATTTCCACTCGGAATTTTATTCAGGCGAATTTGGAAGACGCGTAGAGGACGAAAGTATCAGTGCGAAAAAACTGAGGTATGCATCAGTACCGGTAATTATCGCGTATCATCTGAAAAGTAACAGGCAAATTATTGAAGGCGGAGTAAGCTATAATTACCTTCTGAATGTGCTTTCCGAAATTCATACTATGGAATATTCAACGGGCTCACCGGCGAAAAATTCCACCACGAAAAGTGACGGGTATGTAAATGGATTTGAGAAATACGATATTGGTCTGCACGTGGGTTATTCGCAATCTATTTTTGATGTTGCTGATTTAGGTATTCGCCTTCATTATGGTTTAAGGGATATCACAAAGGACGCCTATTTCAGAGATAGGGGTAAAGACAATATTTCCGGCATTCAGTTCTTTCTGAAATATAAAATATTTTAATCATGAATAATTTTGAAATTATTTTTATGAAATCAGCTTGCATTTTATTTTCCGGTATGCTTTTAATTTCATGCGAAAAGAAAAATGATCCGATTGAAGTTATTGAGGAGCCGGTTTTCAGAGTTAGCGGAACTATGAATGGTCAACCGTTAAATATTTCTGCCGGTGTTGATGACTATGTAATGTACACGGATTATAATTTTGACAATTCAACTTCTGTATATGAGTTTAATGGAAGTATTCGCAAATTCAATTGTGCACACTGTCCTCAGTCCTTAAATATCAGGATGAGAAACTACAGACAATCCGGTATTGATGAGGGTGTATTCGCTGATAGTGCTTTTACTGAAAATTACTATTCAATTTCATCAGTTGTGGCTCCGTCGGTAAATTTTCTGATGCAATTTAATCATCAGTCGAACGGTGTATTGCAACAAGGGAAATGGTTTTTCGGCGATGGAAGTTTGCCGGTAATGGCCGCGGATACTCAGCATATATATGTGCATCCGGGCGAATATACCGTTGGGTTTATCGGGTATTTTGGAAACGGTTGCACGGATACCCTTGTCAATACATTTCGTTTTGGAATCAAGGGTTCAAATTGTCATGCAAATTTTTCTCCTACCATCCTTGGCGATTCAGTGTCATTGTTGGATTATTCTTCCGGCACAGCACCGTTGAATTATTTTTTTGATTTCGGTGATGGAGTTACTTCAAACCAATGGTTGCCTTATCACGTTTATAGTCACCCCGGTGTTTACACGATTTTATTGCGCGTTGAGGATGCGGAAAATTCTGTTTCTGAATTTAAGAGAAAAGTTTTTGTTTTGCCGACAACGGCGTGTATGGCCGGCTTTCAATTTCCCCAACTTTCAGGTTTACCCAATACCTTTAATCTTTCGACGATAAGCATTGAATATATTGATGCCAATGGAACCATATTCAGTTCTGATTTCAATCCCGGGAGTAATGATGGATTTTTCAGGATAGATAATGTTGAAGATTACGGCAATAATTCCCATGGAGATAAAGTTAAAAAGTTGAAAATCCAGTTTTCCTGTCGCTTGTATAATTCCACCCAAACTGAAAATATTGACTTGGATATCAGCGACGCCATTTTCGCTGTTGCTTACAAATAATTAATTTCAAAGGCAACCAACCCTGTCATATATTATTTCGTGTTTGTGATTGAAAGATATTTTAACATGAGCAACATTCAAAAATTATTCCTGCTTCTTTTGATTATTGGTCTGCCGGCCATTTCTCCGGCTCAGGTCCCCACCCAATGGGATGCCCGTGGAATGGGCGGTGGTGGCGCCGTTTACGCTCCAAGCATTAGTCCGTTTAATGGAAATGAAGCTTACCTGGGATGTGACATGTCCGTTATGTCACACACACTTGACTTTGGGAACACCTGGCGTACCATCAGCTTTGATACGTTGATGGGACACAGGCATTCAAAAGTGAATTTTACAAATCATCCCGATACGTTGTATGTGGAATCATTGGATCAATACTCAGCAAAAAATTTCCCTTCCATCAGTGTAAATGGCGGGGTGAGTTGGAGCGTTGTCCCGAACAAGGCATTCTGGGGAGCATTTGGTTCTTTCCGCTTGTTTGCAAATCCAAATGATTCAAAACAAATAATCGCAAGTACTGCCACCAATATTTATTTCTCAAACAACTGGGGAAGTTCATTTGCTTCTATTCATTCTGGGACTGCACAAGGTGCATCACAATTACATCTGGCAGGAGTGCTTTATACCGATGATACCATTTTCGTTTCTACTGATAAAGGAATGATTATCTCTCCGGATAACGGAACATCATGGAATGGTTTTGTCAATTATAATACGATGGGTATTACTACAGGTGCGGGCAATGAAGGCGTGGTAACATTTGAGGGTGCTGTTTCCGGAAATACCATCCGTTTTATTTGTATTACAATTTCTGCCAACAACCTTACCATAAGAACTGAGCCTCGCGATATTCAGTATTTTCAAAAAATATACAGACTGAATTACAATACTTCTGCATTGTGGACCGACATAACACCCAACCTAAAGAATGCTGACAATGTACTTAACAACTATAACTATACCTACGAGGTAGCGATGAAACACAATTGTGTGGATACTTTTTATGTTACCGGACAAACAAGGGTGCCGGCTACTGCAGCAGGCGCGAAGTTCGGTACGGTATTTAAATCAATGGATGGCGGAAATAGTTTTAATAATATGTTTTTAAAAGATTCGAATCCCAATAATAACAATATCAGTACCGGTTGGATGGGAGGCGCAAGTTCCACACAATGGACATCAACTTGGAAAAATATAAATACTACAGAAGGACTTTGCGTTGATCCGAATGACATAAATAGAATTATGCGTTCTGATTTCAGCATGGTATGTATTTCAGAAGATGGAGGCGGTACCTGGGATCAACGATATGTCGCATCGATGGAGCATCCGCCGCTTACTTTGATTGATCCGAATGATTTATATGTTACCAGTGGATTACAAACAACCGTTTCACATTGGGTTCATTGGCTTTCACCGTCACGCGTACTTGCCTGTTACTCTGACGTGATGTTGCATGAAAGCAATGACGGCGGAATTAGTTGGGGCATGCTAACTGACAGCATCTGGAGTCAGAAAATAAATGATATCTCCATGCTTTGCTCGTCGCCTTCTGGTCGTTTGTATGCTCCAGAGGGTGAAACGCTGGGGAACAATGGAGATTGGAGTGACTATCGTTTAAGTATAACGCATGCAGGAAAAATAACATGGAGCGACGACGCAAATCACTGGCATCTGCTGAAAACATTTAATGCTCCCGCCAGTTGGGCGGCATTTAATCCGAACGACAGCACCGTGATGTATGTTACTGTATTAAGTGAGATGGCCGATACCGTTGGAGGAATATGGAAGTGTTCAGGATTACCCAATGCACCGGTATGGACAAAACTTTCTCATCCGCCACGAACAGAACGCAGACCAACACAAATTTTGGCTCTAAATAATGGTGATTTGGTTTCTGTTTTTGGTGGCCGCGACAGTTCTACCGTTCAGCCGATATCTTATTCATTCAGGCCTTCCAGCGGCGTTTTTCTTAGCAATGACGGAGGCCTCACCTGGAGCGACTTGTGTGCGGGATATCCCGGAATGCAAAAGGATGTAAGGTTCCTTACGATTGATCCCAACGACCCATCTCAAAATACATGGTTAGTGGGAGTGGGATTTTCAGGCATGGGAACAGTACCCGGGTTGTATCGCACAACCAACCGTGGTGCTACATGGAATAATATATGGAGCGGAAAATCTGTATTGTCAGTAACATTTAATCCTGTCGCATTAAACGAAATGTATGTATGCACGGTGCAGGATGGTTTGTTTTATGCTACCGGTGCAACTTCCAATTTTCCTGTGGTTAGTCGGGTTCCAAGTTATCCGTTCCGGGCACCTGAACGTGTTTTCTTCAATCCATATAACAGCGGCGAAGTATGGGTAACAAGTTGGGGAAATGGCCTGCGAGTTGGCAATCTTTTTACAACGGGGAATCCGCTGCCGGTGGAGTTGTTGTCATTTGTCGGATATGAATCGGAAAAAAATAATATTCTTCAATGGACAACAGCATCAGAAATACAAAATGAAAAATTTGAAATAGAAACGTCTTCAGATTTACACACATTTGTAAAGATAGGAGAAGTGCGTGGCGGAAATAATTCCAGTAGTATTCTGAATTATTCTTTCACTCATTTTAATCCGCCGTTAGGGATAAACTACTACCGCCTCCGGCAATTGGATTATAACGGAAAAGTGAATTTGTCTGCTACCATTTCAATAAAAAATCCTTCAACAGGGTTTGACATTTCTTATTCACCTGTTCCATTTCATGATAGGCTTGTGCTGGAAGTCTATAGTACGGTGAATTATTCCCATCAGTTAAAAGTAGTAAGCGCTGAGGGTAAAATCGTATTTGAAAAAATGCTTTCTCCGGGAACAATTTTTCTCAATACTTCTGAATGGAAAAGTGGCGTATATTTTATTGTGATGGATGATGTGCGCAAAGTGATCGTTAAAGATTGAACCACTGATAACGGTATTGTATGATAGAGTATTTTCCGGAAATGATTGGCAGGGATCATTCAGGAGTTTTTTTTCAATGGTTTTTCCGATTGATCAGACGTGAAAAAAAATCTCTTTAATAAATATTGCCACTCCCATCACAATAATAAACCATCCGAATGTTTTTTTGATTGATGAAGGTTGTAGTTTCAGAGAGATTCTCAATCCGATAAATATTCCGGTGATTGAAAGGATTCCGAAAAGTGCAAGGAAGGAATAATCAATGTCTGATGACTTCGACAAAACTTCCTGAATAAATCCTCCAAGTGAGTTAAAGGCGATTATTAACAGAGAAGTGCCCACACTCATCCTCACCGGGATTTTTGCAAAAATGACGAGGGCTGGAATAATAATGAATCCACCGCCTACACCAAGTATTCCGGTCAGTACTCCTGAAACAAGTCCGATGCCTATTAATCCCGGGTAATTAAAATGATGAAGGTCTTCATTTTCCGGTTCCTTAATTGACGCTTTCCTGATCATGTTATAGCCAACAATAAGCATCAGCAATGAAAAAATAACGAGGATAAATATTGCTTTACTAAGTGTAAAAGATGAAAATGTAGTTACCGGATCAGGAATCAAAGGCATTAAATACCTCCGTGTCATAAAAACACTGATGATAGAAGGTGTAGCGAAAATGGCGGCCGTTTTTAAATCGACAAGTTTCTTTTGTAAATACGTAACGCCTCCGGTCAAACTCGTGACGCCAACGATGAACAGGCTCAGTCCCGTAGCATCTACAGGGTTGATGTTCATCAGATACACCATGATGGGAACGGTAAGAATTGAACCTCCACTTCCCAGAATTCCTAAAGAGATGCCAATTAATATCGCACAGAAATAACCGATTGCCTCCATTGAAAAGTTACGGGGTTTTGACCTGAAATATTCTCGGCACAAAGGTGCTTTAAATACTTAATCATTCCACGGGTGGAAGTTATATCAATCACAGCGGAGTTTATAAATTATCACTACTGTCCGAGTAAAAATAATTTTACTTTAAAAGATTCTTCGCTGCGCTCTGAATGACAATGTTATCATATGTTTTC
>JBBRAY010000043.1:0-33777 GCA_038206355.1 Bacteroidia bacterium | reverse complement strand
TTCAGAGTGTAGCGATGAATCTTTCAAAGCAAAATTATTTTTAGTCGGACAGTAGTGTATGCTTATGATCAGCGATTATCAGTGTCACTGTCGTTTGTCAGACGCCCAAGTTGCTGAAGAACAATTCTTATTTCATCTGGTATTTGCGTACCGATTTAAAACTTTTTACAATCGTCATCATCAAGTTGAAGTCTATTGTTGCCGGATACATTGAATGCCCGTCCGCGACAAAAAAGTCCGAGGCGTAGTCCCAAACCACCGTACTCCGAAATGGGATTGTATAGTCGCAATTATGCTTTCGAAATTCTGTCCCAGGTAATTTTTTTGTACGTCCACTGAAATGGCAGGAAGCGATAATAAATTCCGTCCGTTTGAATAATCGTGTCAAGACGCATGAAAGCAAAAAGTAAATTCAACAATATTATTCCTGCCATGGAAATAATAAGCTGCAGATTACTCATTGCCTTGTCGCCAAAAGTTCTTCCGTAAATTACCTGTCATCCGACTCCGTAAATAATAAATCCGGAAATAACAAATCAATAATATCCGGAGCCAGATTTGACTGATGTGTTGACGTTCGCTGAAAAGTTTTTCCGAAGTCGTGGAGATAGGATTTATTTTTTGTTTTAAATGCGCTGCTTTTTTTTTAGATTTTATTCAGGTCTGCAGTTCTTATCCAACCTTTCGTTATGGTCTTGCCATAAAATGTGCAATATGCCCAGTCGTCTTCTATCTTGTCGATACAAACAAAGTCCCTTTTAACCAAATATGATTCTTGTTTTTCATCAATTGCCTTCTCAGCGTAAAAATATGCTTTATCAGTGTTTATAAACCGAATGGTAGTCCAGGCGATCTCTCTCACTAAACTAAATATGCACTGCTCGTTGGCAAAGTGGCGAACATTCCAACATCCTCCGTGTTCTTCCGGTAAATTAATTTTAATGTTCCGGTTGATCATTACTTCAAGTGTTCCATAAATTATGTCTTCGGATTTGTCTTCAGGAAAGCAGGTCTTAATCTTAAAAATATTATCTTCAATTTCACCTTCAATATAAAATACACAAGAAAATCTCGGACTATTTGTTTCTTCGTCCCAGCCCGAATGGTCTTCAAAATATCCTGTCAATTTTTTTGTCGTGTTGTCATAAGCCAATTTTAAACCGGGATCATACTCGCCCGTTGCGACTATTTGTCCGGATGAAATATTTAATAAAAACAAAAGTATGATTAGCGTTAATGATTGTTTCATGGTGTGAGTTTTTTGAAATAGCACAACGAACTTTTATCAGAATAAAGATTATCTGGTTTTTCTGTACGAACAGACAGGCAGGTACACTTTTATTCGGGGCTCTTCATTTTCCGTTTTCAAAATACTTTTCACGAAGCATGTTCGCCTACCAAATGCAAAAGTAATATTAGCCACCCTTGTTTTTCCGTTTAATGCTATTGCCGGTCGTACGGACACGCTTACTTAATCAGGGCTGAATATGTAGTCTGTTCAACGCCATCTTTTATTGCCGCTTTAAGAATATCAATGTTTATATTTTTTAGCGTTTTGAACTTAATGCAATACCCTGTTATACTTGCTTTGCCTAATTTCTTACCATAGGTTTTGGATAAGTGTGACTTGTCACTGATGCCAATAATATAGACTGAGATTCCTGTTGTGTTTGCACTAATACCTATCTGATAAAAATCTTTGGCTTTTCCATCGGCATATTTAATGGTCTGATGTCCATACCCTATATTGGGATTAGAAACAGTTTTACCTTTATCGTCTTTGCCGTCTAAGATCCATAATTTACATTCCGGCATTATTTGCAGAATGACAGCGTGCAACTCCTGCATGTCACTGCGTTTTGGTTCCGCCTGATCGTCAATATATTTTTTGATTTGCTCTTGTACGTTCATATATAAAATAAAATTACGGGTTCCATGCTTTGCTTTTTCATACCAATACCGGCAGACAAGGCAGCGCTACCGGGATGCCAATAATTCGTCCAGGTTTTTCATTGTCATGGTAAATCCCGCCCTGAAGCCATCCATCAACTTCTCCATTCGTTCAAAGGATTCATTATAAATACCGATACTCACTTTTGTTATTCCGTTTTGTTCGCTGAAACTCAAATCCCATTCAGAACCCGGCAATTCAGGGTTTTCAGATGCGTCGGCAAAAGCATTCAGCATTTTGAAATTTGTTTTTGGACTGATTGAAGTATACTCCTGAATTGACCAGCGTTCTTGTCCTTCAGGGCTTACCATGGCGTAAAATCTTTTTCCACCGACTACAAAATTCATATATTTTGTTTTGGATACAAAAGGCGCAGGTGCCCACCATTGGTCAAGCATTTCCTGCTTCGTAAAAGCATCCCATACCATTGAAAGTTCTGCTTCAAATTCTCTGGTCACAAATACCATTTTCATTTCTTTGTCGACTGTAAAATCAAAGCGTAAATCATTTTTCATTTTTTTTGTTTTTTAATTGTTGCCAGTACTTTATCAAGTTGATTGAATCGTGTTTCCCATATTTTTCGGAATTGATTCAGCCATTTATCAATCTCTTTCATTTTTTCAATTTCCAGCGAATAATAAATTTCCCTGCCATGTTTTTCCTGTTTTACCAATTCACAATCTGTTAAGATGCGCAGGTGTTTTGAAACCGCCTGCCTTGTGGTATTGAAATTCTCAGCGATGGCATTTGGCGTCATGGCTTTCAAAATAATTAATGCAATGATTGCCCTCCTCGTAGGATCAGCGATGGCCTGAAAAATATCCCGTCTCATCTTGTATAATTTTTTTTTGCGAAACTAATCGGTTGCAAATATATACGCAACCGGTTGGTTTCGCAAATTTATTTTAAAGGGAAGAAAGAAAGGTGAGATTGGGTGATTGATTTATTTTTTTCGTCCGAGAAATCTAATCACTGAACCTTTTCCATTATGAAACAAACCTTCGTTGAGGTCAATTTCCTTTTCTTCAAGTTCCATCACGAGATAATTTGAAAAGTCTGATTTTATTTCATCAATAGAAAATAAGCTGTCAATGTCCTTCGGCCCACCAATTTTTTCGTTTCGGGAATTATAGTCCAGGTGTTTTTTACTAAATGCCTCAAAAATGATCAGGCCATTCTTTTTTAAATATCTATCAAGTGATATATGGATGGATGATTTTACACCGGCCGGAAAGTGGGCATAAATGAATGCGATGGCGTCAAATTGTTCAGGCTGATAATTCAACGACTGGAGCTCACCCACCCGGTAATCAATGGTTACATTATTTTTTTTCGCAAGTAACATGGCTTTCTTTTTTCCTTCATCGCTGATGTCGAATGCTGAAACTTTCCAGCCAAGTCGTGCAGCAAATACGGCATTGCGTCCCTCACCCTCCGCCGGAAAAAGAATGGACGCGGGATTTATTTTTTCAAGATTTTCCTTTAAAAAGTTGTTTGGCAACACGCCATACGCATACTCCGCACTTTGGTATCTGTCATTCCATCTTTGGGCAAAGGGGTTGGTCATACTTGGGGGTTTGAAATTTAAAATGCGGGATTATTATTGATATAAAAAATCCTGAGAGCTATCGTGAGCAAATGTAATTTTAGCAGCAATTAATTTTGTCTTTTCTTCTGTTGCGAATTTGTCTGTAGATATATAATTTGTTTTTTGTCCGCCGGCTGTCATTGTTTATAGTTTCTGCGAAAGATTGTCTGCCTTAAAAACTGTCAAAAAAAAAGTTGCTGTCCAAAGTAGTAGTTATTTTTTTGTCTTAATGAATGACTCCGCAGCAAGCTGCAAGGTATCAAAATGAATTTTTGTTTCCGCAGCAGAGCTGCGAGGGTATTAACCAGATCCATCACCTTCGCGAAGCTTACGCTTGCACTGAAGCTTCAGCGTAAGCGTACAGCGTAGGTGCCCGGCAGAGCAAGGCCGAAGAACTTTGTCTTCAAGCCCCGAAGCTTCGGGGGTTGACTTAATGATTTCAGTGCACTGCCTTTGGCGGCTTCTGAAATGATGGTCTAATTAATAAACGAATGAAATTACGATGTCAAATGTTCCGATAAACCAAAAGTACAGTGCAATTGAAACTAACTGAAAACTGTGAAAGAAATATAATCAATAGTTTTGGCAAGAAAAAAAATTAAAGCAAACCATCGGAAAACCGGCAGTACATATATTTCAAATAGTGGTTGTTAAATGAAAATAATTTTCAGTCGTCGTGTCCCTGCTCGTCACTTTGAACCGGGCCATTGCTTGCCGGGTTAATTTCTGTATGCCTTATTTGTCCACCAACGTAACCGGTCCGGGCAATGAATCCAAAACTTATCAATGAAATAAAAAGTGTTACCACTGCAACCATTCTTGATAACGGTGATTTTTTAATTGTCAAGAAAAGTCCAATAAGAGAAGCAACTCCTAAAATGCTTAATGCAACCAAAGCAATAACGGCTAAGTCCTCATGCTGTTCAATAAGGTCCTTTGAAATTCCCTGAATATTCTCTACTGATTCTTCAGCGGCTTCACCTGTAAGGTATGCTATAACTGCACCAACCGATGATATTACCAAAAGGTTATAGGCAGCAATTTTTGTTTGGTTGGTCCTTGTCCAAAGACCATGAGCCAAAACAAGTCCTCCGAGTATTGAGCCGAAAATCGGAAGGTGGTTAATCAATAAGTGCAGATGTGTTTGATTCATAACTTAAATTTTATTGCAAAGTTTGCTATTTGTAACCTTAATGCATATGATAGAAGTCATGAAGTGAGGTGACGCACAGATGCCAAAATTATTGCGCATAGTTAGTGATAACGGATATTCATTCACACAAATCCCTTCCCCATCCCCACAAAAGCAAATATAGAACGAGTTTTTACAAAAGTGAAGATCATTTTTATTGGCTGTTGATGCGGCAGCCGATGAAAGAAAGACGGAAGTGGGATAGCCCCGATTGCAGTGGAAACCACGCCAAAGACGGGATTATGGGCGGCGCGGAGTTGAAATGGAAAGCGGGACGGGTGATGAGGAGTGTTATGCAGGTGCGCTTCGGATTCTGTAATTCGATTTTAGGGGTTGCCCGCCTGAACGAGTTCAGTCGGGCAGGCTTCCAGGTTCGTACCTCCCTCGCAACGACAACTTATATTTGGTGTTGTGCAGAGCTCAGACCAAGACACTTTCACCAACTTGCTGCCTTACAGCATTTTTGATTGCAGCGGTGTCGAAGTGGCATTCGTCGTAGAGTTCTTTTTGTTCGCCGTGTTCGATGAAGCGGTCAGGGATTCCGAGGCGGGTGATGGAGGCTGAATAGTTGTTGTCAATCATGAACTCCGCAACAGCACTTCCAAAACCACCCATGATGCAGGCGTCTTCAACGGTGATGATTTTTTTGACGCGCGAAAAAATTTCATGGAGTAATTCTGTATCGAGCGGTTTTACAAAACGCATGTCGTAATGCGCAGGGAAAAATCCTTCCTTCTTTAAATCGTTACAAGCAGTCACAGCAAAATTTCCCGGATGACCGATGGTGAGGATGGCAACTTCTTCTCCATCAGTAACCATTCTTCCTTTACCGATTTCAATTTTCTGAAATGGTTTCTTCCACTCTATCATCACCCCGTTTCCTCTTGGATAACGGATGCTGAATGGCGCTTTGTTCTCGTCTAACTGCGAAGTGTACATCAGGTTGCGCAGTTCTTCTTCGTTCATCGGCGCACTCACAATCATATTCGGGATGCAACGGAAATATGCGTAATCGAATGCGCCATGGTGCGTAGGGCCATCGGCTCCTGCAAGTCCTCCGCGGTCGAGACAAAATACCACGTGCAGGTTTTGCAAAGCGACATCATGAATGACCTGATCATATGCTCGCTGCATGAATGAAGAATAAATATTGCAGAACGGTATCATACCTTGCGTTGCCATTCCTGCAGAGAATGTAACTGCATGTTGCTCTGCAATGCCCACGTCAAATGCGTGGTCGGGCATGGCTTTCATCATGATGTTGAGCGAACATCCGCTCGGCATTGCAGGCGTTACGCCGACGATCTTTTTATTTTTTTCCGCAAGCTCCACAATGGTATGTCCGAATACGTCCTGGTATTTCGGAGGTGTGGGACCATTGTTTTTCGGCTTGTGAATCTCTCCGCTGATCTTGTCAAACAATCCGGGCGCATGCCATTTTGTTTGGTCTTTCTCTGCGTTTGCATATCCTTTTCCTTTTACGGTAAGGGCATGCAATATTTTTGGTCCGGGAATGTCTTTGAGATCCTGCAACACTTTCACCATGCGGTTTACGTCATGACCGTCAACAGGTCCGAAGTAACGAAAGCGCAGTGACTCAAAAAGATTGCTTTGCTGGAGTAAGGTCGTTTTTACGGCGTTCTCAATTTTAGAAACGATCTCCTGTGCGTTGGGACCGAACTTTGAAATTTTTCCGAGCAACTTCCACACTTCATCTTTCACTTTGTTATACGTGTGTGAAGTACTCATGTCAGTAAGATATTCTTTCAACGCACCCACATTCGGGTCAATGCTCATGCAGTTGTCGTTGAGGATAACGAGGATGTTGGAGTTCTCCACACCTGCATGGTTCAATGCTTCGAATGCCAGACCGGCTGTCATGGCGCCATCGCCGATCACAGCAATGTGCTGTCTTTCCTTTTCGCCTTTCAAACGGGAAGCCACGGCCATACCGAGCGCTGCACTGATCGAAGTAGATGAATGTCCTACGCCAAAAGTATCATATTCACTTTCACTACGTTTCGGGAAACCGCTGATGCCCTTGTAAATTCTGTTGGTATGAAACTGATCCCTGCGCCCGGTTAATATTTTATGTCCGTAAGCCTGGTGTCCGACGTCCCAGACGAGCTGGTCGTAAGGCGTATTGAACACATAATGCAATGCGACGGTCATTTCAACGGTACCCAGGGAAGCGCCAAAATGGCCTCCGTTGACGGAAACGATATCAATAATATAATCGCGGAGTTCCTTACTGACTTCTTTAAGCTGATCCTCACGCAGTAAGCGTAAATCAGCGGGCAGATTGATATTTGCCAGAAGGGAACCGGGTTCTACTTTATTCATTGCGGGTTTCAGAGGCAAAGATAAACTTTAAGCTTTACAGTTCAATGCTGATGGCGATGAACAACGAAAGAAAGGCAATAATCTTTTATTATATTGAAATGAGGGGAAAAACGGGGAACGTAGTTTAGGTATTGTTTTATATTTGCGGACGGATTGAATGCAGGATGAAAAATGCAGGATGCACTATGCACAATGCAAAATGTATGATGGGATACAATAGGAAGTTGGGAATGAACAGTCGGAAGCAGGAAAAAAGAATCAAGAATCTAGAAGAAAGAGGCAAGAAGACAATGAAGTACCAATAGGCAGGATACAAAGAACAACGACAATAATTAAAACTCAATAAAACTCAAACTCATATGGAACAAACCTTAGATTTTGTAAAGAAGAACGAAAACAGATTTTTGGAAGAACTTTTTGAATTGTTGCGCATACCGAGTGTAAGTGCGGACAGCAAATACAAGCCGGAAGTGGCGCGGGCAGCGGAGTTTATCAAAACCAGTCTGGTAAATGCAGGCGCTGATAAGGTGGAGATTTGTCCTACCTCAGGTCATCCAATTGTTTACGGAGAAAAAATAATTGACGCGAAACTTCCAACGGTGATCGTTTACGGACACTATGACGTTCAGCCTGCTGATCCTGTGAATTTGTGGACCACTCCCCCATTCGAACCTGAAGTGAGAGACGGAAAAATTTATGCGCGCGGAAGTTGTGATGACAAAGGACAGGTTTTCATGCACATCAAAGCTTTTGAGAGCATGATGAAAACAAATTCGCTGCCATGCAACGTTCGTTTTATGATTGAAGGCGAAGAAGAGGTGGGCTCTTCCAACCTCGGCGCATGGGTGCGTGAAAATAAAAACCGTTTGAAAGGAGATGTGATTTTAATTTCTGATACTTCTATCGTTGCCAATGATACACCCAGTATTGAAGTCGGGCTGCGCGGATTGAGTTATGTACAGGTTGAAGTTACCGGTCCGAACAGGGATTTACATTCCGGAGTTTATGGCGGCGCTGTTTCAAATCCGATCCAGGCTTTATGCGACATGATTGCTTCGATGAAGGACAAAGAGGACCACATTACCATTCCGGGTTTTTATGATGATGTTACGGAACTTACGCCTGATGAAAGGTCGGAGCTGAATAAAACGCCTTTTAATCTGAATGAATATAAAAAGGATTTGGGTATTGATGAGGTTCGCGGAGAGACGGGATATACTACACTTGAAAGAACCGGCATTCGTCCGACGTTTGAATTGAACGGTATCTGGGGCGGATATACAGGTGAAGGATCAAAGACGGTACTTCCTTCACAGGCCTTTGCAAAAATCAGTATGCGTCTTGTACCGAATCAGACGACTGATAAGATCACGGAAATTTTTACAAAACATTTTACTTCCATTGCGCCGAAGGGCGTAAAGGTTAAAGTGACGCCGCATCATGGCGGAGAGCCTGTGGTAACGCCGACTGATTCTGTTGCATTCAAGGCAGCAAGCAAAGCGATGGAAAAAACGTTTGGCAAAAAACCAATTCCTACTCGCGGTGGCGGAAGTATTCCAATCGTTGCACTTTTTGAAAAGGAACTGGGACTGAAATCTGTGTTGATGGGTTTTGGTCTTGACAGCGATTTGATTCATTCTCCGAATGAACATTACGGGGTTTTCAATTTTATGAAAGGGATTGAAACGATACCGTTGTTCTTTCAGTATTATACGGAGATGAGCGCAAAGGGCTGAGTTTACTCTCCTTTTCTGAATTTTATTTTCAGTTCTGTCAATAACTACTGTATTTCTTCGTTAAAGTAGTTGCTGCTTTATTGTTGAACAACCTTTATCTTTAGTTCGCAAATCGCTCAATATTTTTTGATGAAACGAATCAACGGATTACTTTTATTATTTATTTATTTCGCTGTAATGACTTCCTGCAGAAAGGAAGAAATTATCTCGGACAATAAAGTTCCTCCTGATCAGACGGTTGAGAATGTGACGATCAGCAATTATGTAAACCGTGTTTATGTTTCCGTACTTGGGCGGGAAGCGAGTGATGCTGAAAAAAATTCAGGATTTAATATTCTCAGGGATAACAACCTATCCAATACCAGTCGTTCACAGTTTCTGAATCAGGTTTTTTCCTCGCCAAATTACCTGCCTCATCTTTATGATTTTGCCAGAACTGAATTATTGAATAATCTTGACACTGCCGACATCTCATTTTTTCTCATGATTTTTCATGGTTATCTACAGGATACGATACAGCAGGTTTACTGGGAAATTATCACTTATGAAATTGAACGCCTGGACAGCCTGCAACGTGTGCCATCAGACCTTATCAATAATCTGATTGACATTGAACATCTGCACCGGCGATTTGCAAACAATTATTTTTACGATCAGATCAATATGGGAACTGAGAATTTTGTGGTGAGTTGTTTTCAGCATTTTCTCCGAAGATACCCGACAGCATACGAACTCGCCGAAGGAAAAAAAATAGTGGACGGAACACCGGCTATACTTTTTTTGCAAACCGGACAAAGCAAAGATGAATTTATAAATATCTTTTTTACCTCCAGGGATTATAAAGAAGGACTGGCGATTAATCTTTACAATCGTTTTCTCCTCCGTAATCCGACTTCAGTTGAAATGGGAAATGCAGCACAGGCATTCAGCAACACGAAAGACTATATTCAAATGCAGAAAGATATTTTATCAACCAACGAATACATCGGATTAGAATGAATAGGTTCAGGTATATTATTGCGGTAACATTTATTTTCCTCGCGGCTTCTTCCTGCAAGAAAGATTACGTGTATGAAGTGGATGACATTACGGTAACCCAACCGGGTGGTACAAAGAACAATGTAAAAACAACAACAGAATTTATTTCAATTGTTTATTCAGATTTATTCAGTACAAATATCCCGACTGATACATTGTTATATGTACAGCAGGCCTATGATGCTTTCGGCGACAAGAAACTGATTGAAGACCGCATCGTTCGTCACTTTCTCAATTCACCCGCTGTTCAGATTCCTTCCGATGCAACGATGCGTGCAAACGTACCTATGTTTGTAGATGAAACGATTCAGAAATTCTTTAACCGCAAACCGGATTCATTTGAAAATTATTTCATCAGCAATATTATCAGTAACAGTCCGGCTATAACTCCGGTGTCGGTTTATTATGCTTGTATGACGAGTAATGAGTACAGGTATTACTAGAGCGGCCAAAAGTCATTGGTCATTGGAAAAACCCGGGTGTGACAACCTTGATGTGGAAGATATCATTGATTGGTTGAATAGTTGATTGGTCAAAATGTAATTGAATTTACAATGCGAAGAAGAGAATTTATAAAAAAGGCCGGGCTTGCGACTGCGGGTGCGTTTGCAGCTCCGTATATTCTTCCATCGGGGAGGTTGTTTGCTGCGTCAGGAATTCGGAAAGTAAACCATGTGGTGTTTTGCATGTTTGCCGGTGGCGTACGCAATCTCGATTCGATTGATAAAAGTCTGGGGAACCTGATGCCGCACATGTTGCTTGGATCTGAAACCATCGTACCTGATATTGCTGCGGCGATTGCTGCCAGCCCGTTGCCAAACCTGAACCTGGGTTACAACCTCCAATCCAAGGGAACGCTGTTCAAAGAATTCAGGTATAAGTCAGGACCTACAGGACATTTCAACGGACATACTACTGCGATCACCGGCGCCTATACTTCAGCAGATCTGAATATTAAAGATCATCCGCAAACACCAACTATTTTTGAGCTTTACAGGAAACACAATTCACCTGCGCAGACTGCAAGAAAGTGCTGGTGGGTTTCCAATACGCTGGGTCCTTATCCTGCACTTAACTTCAGTTCATACGGAGGTTATGGTGCGCAATTCGGAGCCAATTTTATTGCGCCCACTTTCATGTTCAGCAACCAGGGTTATAATTCCATCGGCACATTAAAAACATTTACCAGCGCAGAGGAGGCGGCATTGAATAACATGCGGACCTTCATGGATCACAACTTCAACAAAACTTTTCTTGACGGAGATGCCGGGGTAACCAACACAGATGCTGACACCAATGAAATTCAGACCTGGATTAACAGCATGTTCAGTCAATACCAGAACGGTGCTTTCAGTAATCCGTGGGGAGCGGGCCAGTCGATGAACAATGACATGAGGAATATTTTCTTTGCAGAGAAAATCATTGACCAGTTTGCGCCGGAATTACTCGTGGTGAATATGCAAGACGTTGACGTTGCCCATTTCAACTTCACCGATTATGCGGTGAATCTTCACAAAGCTGATTTTGCAGTTGCACGCTTGTGGAATAAAATACAAACGACACCGGGGATGCAAGATAATACGGTTATGATCATTGCACCGGAGCATGGAAGAAACCTGAACGGCAATTCAAGTATTGATCAGAACGGACGTGCGGCTCTGGATCATACGGCTGCGTTGGATGAAATGAGCGGCGATCAGATGGCAAGAGAAATATTCTGCCAGATTCTTGGACCATCAAATATTGTTCAGCAAGGTCAGGTGATTACAGGAACGACAGGAGAGAGTATAGACATTGCTGCAGCTATAGCCAATCTTCTCGGATTTGATTCGCAGGTTCCTTCCGGGCTGCTGAAAAATTATAATGCAACAGGAATTCAACAGGCCTTTTTATGATGAATAAAAAAATTATTTTCCTGTTTGTGTTATCGTTCGTAATATTTTCCTGTGAAAAGACGCCGGACAATCCTTATGACAACGTCAACTATGATACGGACACAACTACATCCCCGACTACAGACCCTAATACGATATTAGGCCTGCACCGTACAATATTTTTTCCAAAGTGTGCAAAATCCGGATGCCACGACGGAACTTTTGAACCTGATTACCGCACGGTGATGTCAACCTATTCGACGCTCGTTTATCAGCCCGTGATCAAATCAACGGTAGATTCTGTTTCGTTCTTCCGTCTCCGGGTTGTACCGTTTAATGCTGATAGTTCATTATTAATTGAACGGCTTACGACCAATACAAGTGATTACATGCCTTCCAATGGGAATCGTTTATCGGCTGATGAAATCGGTCATGTCAGAACCTGGATAAACAGCGGTGCAAGAGATCTGAACGGAAATATTCCTGTGGCACCGAATCTGCCTCCTGTTATCACTGCAATTTTTTCAGTAGACCAAAACCCTCCATACGCCCGGGCAGATAGCAACCGGCTTGATGGCATTCCATACAATCCCTTTATTGTACATCCCGGGCAAAACTTTTACGTCATTTTTGTTGCAGAGGACGACAGCACTGCGGTACCCGATTTCACAGGAGCGAAATTAAAACTGTCGTACGACAAGGATGACTTCAGCAATTCAACCAGTGTAAATGCAATCTATAACTCAATCATACAGCTTTGGCTTGTTCCCATCAGCGCCAATAATTACACACCAAATGACACCGTATTCTTTCGCTATTATGTGAATGATGGTGATCATATTCAGCCGACTGAATATCCACGCGACGACTATTCTTTTTTTTACAAATATTTTTGCTCTTTTATTGTTCAATGAAGACCACCATTCTGAAAAACATACTCATCATTTTTTTACTTGTGACCGGGATTTTATCCTGCAAGAAAGACGAGGCCATTGACAGCAATACACCGACAATTGAATTGGTAAGTGTTTCTTCAAGCAGTGTTCTGGAAGGACAGCCGATTACATTCAAAATAAAATATACGGATGGTGACGGTGATCTTGGTGAGAACAATCCCGATGCGCATAATTTATTTCTGATTGACAACAGGGTTGGAGTAGCTTATGAATACCGTATCCGGGAACTTGCACCGCCGGGCTCTTCCATCATTATCCGTGGCAATCTTGATGTGATACTAGGAACTACGGCCATTACGAACGGCAGCAATTCGCAATCGGTTACTTATTCCATTAATGTTGTTGATCGGGCAGGAAATCGCAGTAACACGGTTACAAGTTCAGAGATTACTATTCATAAATGAAAATCAGGCAGTTTTTTTCGCAGTACTTTTATTGATCAGGTAAACACCGATGAGTGCGCCTGACAGACCGAGAAAATGCAATGGCGATAAATTTTCTTTGTCAAATAATCCCCACATCACAGCAACAATAGGAATGAGATAAGTTACGGACGTAGCGAATAGGGCACCTGAAACCTTGATGAGTTTATTAAAAAGAACCGTGCTCAATGCCGTTCCGAAAAAAGCAAGAACCAGAATATACATCATACTCATTCCGGCGCCGGGAGCGGTTTCAGTTCGTGAAATAAAGTCGGTAAAAAACAATGACATACCCATTGGTATCCCAGTAAACATCAATGCCATGGCTGTATTGCTGATGCTGTCAACGTCGGCTAGCTTACTCCGGATAATATTTACGCTGATGCCATAGCATACAGTTGCAACGATGACGGCCGTCGCAAATAACAGATCACTCTGTCCATCATCTGAATTCCTTCCGGCAACGAGCAGACATGCGCCAATGAGTCCGATGATGAGTCCGTAAATTTTATTCTGAGAAAACTTCATCTTAAAAAAACTGATGCCGATGAGAAAAGTAAAAAGCGGGGTGAGTGAATTCAGCATCCCTGTAAGTGCGCTGTTGAGGTGCGTTTCGGCCAGCGGAAAAAGTATGGAAGGAATTCCGTTTCCCAGCCAACCCGCTGCGAACAGGTACTTCCATTTTACAAACGGAACCTTTTTTATTGAGCCGAATAAAAACGGCAGCAAACAAATAAGTGACGCTCCCATCCGCAACGCACCGATCTGATAGGGCGTGTAAGTCTCCAGCCCGCGCTTCATCAGGATAAATGAGCTACCCCAGATGAAAGCAAGGACAATCATCAGGGTCCAGGCGGTGGTGGAATTATTTTTCATTGGTTGTCAGGCGTCATTTATTTTTTTCAGCAAATATTCTGTACCGAGCAGCAACGAACAAGTCAACACCGCGCCAACAGTTACACCGAGAACGCCATGCATGTTCAGGTTCTGTCCGGTGAGTAAAATATTCTGAACCTTCAGCTTCGGGGAAATGAATGACTTCAACGGATCCGCTGCATCTTTTTCGATTCCATAAAGCGATCCGTCCCGCACACCAATGTAGTCGCGGAATGTAAGTGGCGTAGATGCGTAATGAGATTTTATTTTGCTCCTTATTCCCGGAAATTTTTCACTGATGAAATCAATCAGTTGTTCACTCTTCCTGAGCTTGAATTCATCGTATTCAGCACCGCGGTCAATTTGTTCCTTGGGAATGGTACTCCTTGTATGCGACCATTTCTTTACGTCGTCAAATTTCATATAACTCATCAGCGCAATGCTATCAGCATATTTATCCGACCTCGAAGCATAAGGCGTAAATAAAGCGTAACTCGTTGGCCACTCTTCCTTTTTATAATGAATCTCATTCCACACATCATTTTTTGCATAATGATAAATATTGTGGTTGAGGTATGGGAACTCATTTTCCTTCATCACAATGTTGAGCGTGAATACTGAAATGGTATTTTTAAGTTCGCTGATCCTGTGTCTGTATGCAGGTCTGATTTTACTGTTCTCCAGCAAATCCAGGGTATCCGATGGCGGAATGTTTGAGATAAATGTTTTTGCTGAAATGCATTCTCCGTTTTGTAACTCAATATGCTTTGCCTGGTCGCCGTCGCACATAATTTTAGAAACACGGGAATAATTTCTCACCACACCGCCCATTTCTCTTATTGATTTTATCAGCAACGTTGAAATCTGCGACCCGCCATCAACACATTTCCATGAACTCTCGATATATGTATTCACCACGAGGGCATGAACATATAAAGGCGTTTTATCGCCATTGCCGGCATATAACGGATTGGATCCTGCGAGCACATTCTGAAGCATTACATCATTGGTTACGGAATTGATGTAATCGCGTGCATTGATTTCAAATATTTTTGTGTTGAGGATGTCTTTCTCCCCTACTTTTAAATTATAAAGCGGGAACTGCTGCGTTACTTCACGTATCTTATTGCAGTACTCAACGATATTTTTTCTCTCCTTCGGAAAATCGTTAGAAAGCACTTCAATAAAATTCTCATAGCCCTGGGCATGACTGTATTCTTTATCGTGTCCGGAAAAACTGATGCGGTCGAATCCATCCATGTCCATACGTTTCAGTATGAGTTTGTCCATCAAACCGAAATATTTAAAATACCTGTACAGATTCTGGCCTTCCGCAAGGCCCCCGATGTAATGTATTCCTGTATCAAAGATGGCGCGGTCTCTGACAAAAATCTGGAGGTTGCCGCCGAACTGCCTGTTCTTTTCAAGTACACAAACTTTATAACCCTCTTTGGCGAGAATATAAGCGCACTCCAGTCCTCCGAGACCGCTGCCTACTATTGCTATGTCGTAGTGGTTCATAATTTATTTGGGGCTCCCCGACTTGAAAGTCGGGAAAATAAAAGTTCGGGAAATGAAAGTCGGGGTAAGAAAAGAAAAACCTGGTTCATTCTTAATTCTTACTCAATTGGTAAAATATATTTGAAGTAAGCTTTGTATTGTCGATTACTTCCAATTTAAGTCCGTGTTCAATTGCAATTCTTTCAATCGTTTTCCCTGAAATAAAATGCATTCCTGTTGTTGCTTTGTTGAAACCAAAAGTAGTTGAAAAAAACTCCGTCAGCTTTGTTCCCCTAAGGCGATTTCCCATATCGGCATTTGCATCGCGGATTAAAACTGACCCGCCATCATTCAAATTGGCAATACACTTTTCAATAAGGACGATCTGGTTTTCTTCGGGCATGTAGTGTAAAACATCACTGAGAAGAAATGTATCAGCAGGAGAAAAACTATATTTTAATAAATCACAGGCGATGAATGAAACGTTTTCCGGTTTCGTAGGGGAATTGGCTGCCATTGCAATTTTATCCTCGTCATAATCAACACCGGTTACTTGTCTGTACTTTGACATAAAACCCAACATGAGTGAAACATTGCCATATCCGCAACCCAGATCCACAATACATCCTGTGCGCGGGATGCGATCCAGAAACAAGTGGTAATTGTTTTCCATTCGCAGCTTGATGCGTATATACCATTCGAGGATCGCTCCTTTATAAATATAATTTTTTATGAGTTTATCCTTAAAATATTCAGGTGTTTCAAGCTCTTCTCTCAGTTTGTTGTACTCGGACTTAAAATATTTTGAAATACTTTTTGTACGCTCGTAATATCCCGTACCGTATGAAATATCATCTGCCTTTATTCTCGGAAGGACTTTCATTGTAAGTCGTCCGCTCTTCAAAAGGAAATCGTCACCTTTCTGCATGGTATCGCTCGTACCGTGAATGAGTATAGGTATTATATCCAGATTAAATTTCTCCGCAATGAAAAATGCGCCTTTATGAAAACGATGGACTTCAGGCGTACGGGAGCGTGTTCCTTCCGGAAATACGACGATGCTGTACCCCAGCCCTACGGCTTCTGTAAGCGCAGGAATACTTTCTTCAAACCCCTTTGCCACCGGATAAAATCCCGCCAGCTTCACCACGCGTCCGAAAAAAGGCGAGTTCCATACCCAGTCATTCACGAGCAGAATATTCTTATTGCTGATCATTACAGTAAGAAGAATATCGAGGAACGACTGGTGATTTGCAATAACAACTGCAGGCTTTGAAAAATCTTCACCATGATTGTTGATAATCCGCTTCTTCACATTCACCATGATATAAACCAGCGATTTGCAAAAGAGGCTCAGGAGATTGTGAAATACATGCTTCTTATACTTTTTCTTCAGTGGAGTGAGCGGATAAATGACCAATGCGATTGTTGTGAGGATAACACATCCCGCAAAAAAATAAACAAACGCAAATACGGATTGAAAGATGGATAAGAAAGTAAGCGGAACTTTTCCTTTCTCCTTTCTGTTAATGATCAGAAATTCATAAAGTATCGGCTGAACATAAAATGAAGTAAACACAACGCAAAGCATTCCAATAATTGTAATCAGAGAAATAGACCTGAGGGCAGGGTGCTGCGCAAAAATCAACGTACCCACACCGATCAGCGATGTCATTGCTGAAAGAAGTATAGAGGCCTTAAAAGATGAAAGCATTTTTTGACCGTGAGAATACCGGCGCAGCATTCCTTCTGAATTAAAAATACTGTAGTCGTCACCCAGACCAAAAATAAATGTGGAGATGATAATATTAACGATATTGAATTTAATTCCGATCAGTGCCATGATGCCGAGAATCCATAGCCAACTGATGAGCATTGGCAAAAAACTGAAGAGCGCAGATTCAATCCGTCCGAAAGAAATCAAAAGAAAAAAGAAAACCAGTATTGACGAAACATACAGAACAGTATTAAAATCACTCTGAAGAAACTGAATCAACCGGGTAGAGACAAACAACTTATCAAAGACAAGTGCATTCTGCAATGAGCCTAATTCCGAAAATAACTTATCACGGTTTTCCTCAGAGACCTTTATACCGGTGAGTATTGTTACTACATTATTTTTTACAGAGACAAATTCCGACAACATGGAGTTTTTAAATGTCCCGGAAGCAAGCATGTCAACCGGTTTAAAATCGCGCTCCAGCATTTCATAAAATGAATTGAATGCTCCCGGTGTAAATCCTGTCAGAGAGGCATGATGCAGAATATCCTGTTCTATTTTTTCTTTCTTCGAATCAGTCCAGTAGTTTTTCCATCGGGTGATACGCTTCAATTGAATTGAATCAGAAATCAGAAAATCTGAAACTGAAGAACTCCCTGCAATCAATCCCTGCGCTTTAAGTAAAGTCAGGCTGTGGTTAACATTGTTGTTTGCTGCAGCGGCTTCATTCAATGTTGAGCCATAAGAAATACAAAAAACAGATTTGAGGTGGGCGTTATTGATGGCATCCAGTTTTTTCTCGGCAACGGTAAGATCTGCCGGCATATAATTCATGCTCATGAGGTTGTCCTCGAACTTCACATCAAAAGCTTTCCACGTCAGAACAATTGTAATGAAGATCACTCCGATAATCAGTGGCAATTTCCTTTTGAAGCGAAAAGAAACAATGGCATCAATAGCTCTTTCGAAGCGGGATGATGTTTCGAATGAAGAATGTTTTATCAGAGAAAATGTATGTGGTAGAATGACCAGCGAAAAAAATGCAGCACCGATAAGCGAAAAAGCGGCAAACATTCCGAAGTCGTGCAATAATTCCGACTTGATAAATAACAAACCAAGGAAAGCCCCGATGGTGGTAATGCTGCCAATCGTCATAGGCGATGCAAGGTCTCTGATTGTTTGCTTAACGTCGCGCACGTGTTTCTGATGGACGAAGAAATGAAGGGAATAATTAATGGCAAGTCCGAGGACGACAGAACCTGCGCCCACAGCGATTATGGAAACCTTTGCTTTGATCAGGTATAACAATGCTAGTGAAAATCCTGCACCGAATGCGACGGGGACCAGTATCAGCAGGAGAATTCTCTTCTTGCGGAAGAAAAAATAAAGCATCAGGACAATGAGGAGAAGTGCGATGGATGATGAGAGGATTGAATCATGCTTCATCTGTTTTGCATTGGCAAGTGAAACCACAGCGCCCCCGAACAATGTCGCACTCACATTTCCTTCTTTTTCAGAAACCGTTGCGATCACTTCATGAATAGTATTGATGAACTTTTCATTCTTCCTCGTATCGCCTGCGTCGAATGCAGGAGCGATAAACATCAGCAATGTTTTTTTGTCACCTGAAAAAATATATCCGTTTTCTATTTCATAGTTGTTGTCGAGCTGGAGTTGCTTCAGCTTATTCAGAATGATCGGCGCAAAACCAAGCGGATCTTTTTCAATGAAGCGACCCAAAACAACTCCCGATGGAGAGAGCAATGATTTGTAATTCTTCCGCATTGTTTTCCCGATGACGCTGTCAGTAATAAGCGAATCAATGTGCAGGTAGTCGGCATCGTTCAGATAAAGCGGCAGGTTACTGAATAACTCGTCATACAAATCGAGAAAAGAATTCTCTTCAATATGATACAAAACATGGTCTATATATTCAGGTCCGAGACGGGCATTTACATCAAGGGCAAAGGAATCGGCAAAGGAAGTCATCGCTGTTTTGGCCTCATCTCCCGTAGCGGTTGATGACACCATCACAACCAGTTTATCTTTGAGTTTGTTATTGGCAAATGCTTCTTTAACTGCGAGCGAATTTTTTTCTCCGAGTGGAAGGAAGCGGGTAATATCCTCTTCAAACTGAATTTTAGAAGCAAACCATGTGACAATGAGGCAAAGGATTATCACTCCTGACCAGAAAATCTTCAGGTGTTTGTTGAAAAAGGAATAGAGGGAGAGAAAGAGGGTTGCCAAAAGTCCGCCGGTTTCTATTTATTTTTCTTCGATAGTTTCAGAATGGCAAATGTAAGCAACCAGCCTGTAAAACCTACGATCAATGCAAACACAATACTCCCGGGTATATACTGTACAAGCATTTTTTTTACGGCGTCGAGCGTTATATCCTGAAATGTAAGCGCCAGCGGCTGCCCTAAAAGAATGGACCCCACTTTCATACTTCCGTATAGGATGAATGGTATCATCGGAGGAACGCTGATGTTTGAAGCGATGATGACGATTGCTTTGTTGAGTTTAAAAAAGTGAGCCAGTGCAAATGCTACGATCATCTGGTATCCCCACACAGGAATGATTCCCATGAATAATCCGAAACCTACTGATACTGATTTTACTGCTGCAGACTCATCTGGATTGGAAAAAGACTCCCTGAAAATTTTCCTGAAGTTTTTTTTTTAATGCGGTTAAAAAACCGTTGGGGAAAAAACCATAGTGCCGTTAGTATTACGAGCCAGGTATGCAGCAATCCCACTCTCGTAAAATCCGTCATCGGCCGAAAATGTGTGACGCGGTCTTTACCCTTTGCATAAAATACTTTGATGGGTACTGATACCACAGGAATTCCACTCCATGAAGCTATGACAAGCACTTCAATTTCAAATTCAAATTTAGAAGTGAAGAAATTCCGTTTACTCAATTCCTTCACAGGATAAAGACGGTAACCCGATTGTGTATCGGGTAAATTTATTCCGGTCTCAAAGTGAAACCAAAAATTCGAAATCTTATGGCCGAAACTGCTCTTGCCGGGAATGGTTTCTCCTGTCATGTTTCTGGCCCCAACAATCAATGCATCAGGTTGCTGTTCGAGCTTTTCAAAAAATGATGGAATGTCTTCAGCAAAATGCTGGCCATCACTATCAATGGTTATTGCTCTTTCATAACCAAGCTTAACTACTTCTTTAAAACCTGCACGCAGCGCCATCCCCTTACCTTTATTTTCAGGGAAAGTAACTACATGTAACTTTGGAAATTTTTCGAGAATGATTTTCGTACTGTCCGTTGATCCGTCATTTACAACGATTATTTTGTCGGTATAAAGACTGACATCTTCAATGACCTTTGCGAGCGTACCTGCATTGTTGTAGGTGGGAATGAGAATGCAGCAATTGAATTTCTCAAATGCCCGGTAAGCAGATTTTTCTGTCATTCTTCTTTTGGTACTCAATGTTAATGAAAAACCGGTTTATTGACTTTGATTGTTGAAAGTTTTATTGATGCTGAGCAAGTGAATTCATCTGGTTAAAAATCACTTCTTAGTCCAGTATCTTTCATTAAGCGTTTTAACTATGCTTTCCAGTTCAGGAGCCCCATCACATCGCATAGCCTCTATCTCGTTTGAAAGCCTGTCCCTGTCATCGAGATTATATTTCATTGCAGCAATTAATTCAGGGCATGAACCAAACTGACTTTTGATTTCTTCAAAAACTTTTTCATTGTTTCGGTGAGATCCTATAGTCTTTGCATTGAAGACTTTCCTCTTTTCCATCAACATATTACCTTCCATGTCGTAGATCAGATAGAAGTAATCCAATTTCCAATACTGCACCAGTATTTTCTGCTTATTCAAAGCAACAACTTCCATCAGCTGCATATCTGTTCCTCTTTTATTCAGCGGCAGGCAGAAGAACACACGACTACCCACTACCATCCACTTGATGTTTTTTTGTCTTTCTGAATCCCACTTTTTCCCTTCATTCATAAAATTGATCCTCTCCTCGGTGAGTTCAACGTGATTAAACATAGTTGAAACAACACCTTTCATGCTTTCAAAAGATCCGACGGTATCTTTGTCTGCACGCCTGCCCTGGGCAGATGCTATATGCGGCAATATTATTAAAGCCGCTGTAACAAATATTTTTTCAAGTGCGCCCATGCTTAAAATGTGGTTTATTTATTGCAATAATAAGTTATAGATATTGATTACGCAATGGCCTTAAATACAGCCTTGTACTTCAGAAAAATCAATCCCTCATTTTGAAAAGTACCTGATACGGTGAGCCCCCCAGGGTCTTCATTTAAAACAGTTACTTCAATATTCAACGCCTTCACTTCATCAGGATTCAGAATGGCGAGGAATTTCAGTTGCGATGCCGACTTCATGGTGAACTGTCTTTTATAAATATGAGACAAGGTATCCTTCAGCATCTGCACCATACACACGCCGGGAACCACGGGTTGTCCGGGGAAATGTCCCTTGAATATTTCATGCGCCGGATTGAGTTCTACTGCAATGGTGAGTTTGCTTTCAACTTTTTCAACAGATAAAATCTTAAAAAAATCATTCAACAGTATCATTGCTTACTTTTTTTAGAAGTGACATACTGATTTTCAACTTCAGCGATGGATGTTCAATTGAAAATATTTCAGGTTGTGCATCCTTCGTTGATACAACGGCAACAATTATTTTTCTTGATTTTCCTTTGAAGGATTCAATCAACACAATTGAATTATCAATTTTACTGTAATGGTAAAGATTATTTGTCCTACCGGCAGTATAATTAAATACTGTCATTAATTCATCTTCAGAATAAACGGCCGGTAATGCAATATTAAAATTTCCGGCAAGCATCAACCGCCAGTCATTTTCCAGTAAACGCAGAATCGGCTTTCTGTTGAGATAGGAAATGACATTGTTTACTTTAAATGTTGTACGTGAAACTTCTGCTTCCAGTAAAGTATTTCCAAAGCTTGTAAGCAATATAATTTTAAAAACGCTATCGTTGAGCACATTGAAATAAGTGAGTGAACTGAATTCTTTGTCTTTGTAATTGATGACCGTTTTATAAACCAGACTTTCCTTCAATCCGGACCGGAATAATTCTGTTTGCTCCCGTGAAAAAGCAGCGCCGGCACTATTTAAATTCTTAAAAGCCTTCGGAGTACATGATGCAAAAGATATAAGACAGAACAATAGGAGGACGCGAATCTCTGCAAGACGATGCTGACTAATTAATTTATTAAAACAGTTTAAAAAGCGATGCACGTGAAATATTTAAAATCAGTTACTGTTAGTTAAGAATAAAATACTTTTCAGGAATATCGGCATTCAGTTTTTTGTTCTTGAAAAATATAATGGTACTGTTTTGCGACGGCTCCATCATCTCCACTTTAGAAACCGTAAAATCAGTTTTGTCAAAATACAATACTATTCTATCAATAAAATTCTTCATCGCAGAATTCAGCGGTGTCATTTCAGCAACGTTGCTTTTGTCAGTCTCCAGAAACCGGAAAGAGAATTTCTTGCTACGGAAAATATTACCGTTGATACAAGTGATAAGAATGTCGTTCAACTCCAGAAACAACTTATTGGTACCGGCATCATAACCGGTTACCTTTCCTTCATCTTTCATCATCACTTTTCCATTGTTCAATGCAATGATATAGCTGAAGGGCTCGTCGTATTCCCACCTCAGTTTATTTTCCTTTTTAAAATACAATTTACCTTTACTGATTACTTTATCATTCAGCATTTTCAGTTTCTTCTCCTGAATAAAATCTCCCTGAATAGTTTGAGTGGATTCAGAAAACTGATCGAGCCCCTTGACAAAAGCAGATGTATCGGCCATCGGTTTCAGCTCTTGTCCTACAGACAACGCAGGAAGAAGCAATACAGATAAAAAAAGACAATATTTTTTAAACGGGTTCATGGGCTTTGATTTGAAACATCTCTTCCAGACTAACAATATTCATATTTTTCTCCTTCGCATGATCAAGGATTTTTTGCAACAGGTCAGCAATACCGGGCGTGGTATCGTGCAGCAAAATTACTGATCCGTTTTTAATTCTTGTGAGGATGCGCTGAAGCAACTTGTCCTTGTCCTTTATGGTCGTATCATACGATCGTAAATTCCATCCCATCACTTTATACTTCATATCTGCTGCCATTTGTGAAATGGCCGGCGTAGTGACGCCAAACGGCGGACGGAACAAATAATTTTTCTTGCCGGTGATGTCAAAAATCAATTGATCTGTTTTGGATACATCATCCTTTAGTTTCTTCAATGGAAAAAAATCGATCAGGTTGTTGTGCGAGAATGAGTGGTTAGAAACGATATGTCCTTCTGAAGAAATCCTTTTAATGATTTCCTCATTTCCGGCAATCCTTTTTCCGATGCAGAAGAAAGCCGCAGTTGAACCGTTCTTCTTAAGCACGTCAAGAATCACCGGCGTATTTGCATGAGGACCATCATCAAAGGTAATTGCTATCTGGTTTTTGTTTTTATCACCTTCACAAAATGCTTTGAGAAAAAATCCTGACTGAATAAAATAACTGCCCAAAAATATCACAAGGCTGAACATGAAAACCAAAGCTATATAGTACCAATACGAAATGCCATGCAGATAATCATAACCCATCATACCAAGCATGATAACCATAAATCCGATTGATGCATCCCTGTACTTCAGCATTTTTCAAGTAACAATTGAGAAAACTCTCTGCCTTTGTATTGATTGAAAATAAATATGCGGCTTATTGATCCTCCGGCAGATTGACCGGACAATATATAAGCAGGATTTTTTTGTTCTTTCAGAATCAACGCACTCAGCCAGCATGCAAATGAAGTCGAGGTATGGTATTCACCGCACAGGTGCTTGTAGCTTCCGGTTCTGATATTAGGAAATTGATTTTCTGCTATCTCATGATAAATCTTATCTCCATCTACGTCTCCGTTCAAACCCAATAAAATTAAATCACCTGAAGAGATTTTATGGCGCTCAATAAAATCAGCAACTTTTTCAGAGACTTCAGTATCATTTCCGGGATTTGAAAAAGATTCTACGGCAACAATTTTGGCGAGGTTATTTTCATCGTTTTTACCGGTCAAAGTAAAAAATGCAGAGCCTTCTCCTGCAATCGTTCCTGAAGTCTGATTAATCGGCAATGAATTACTATCCGTTTCTTTTTTTACCACTCCCAGTCTTTCCAGAATTTTGAAACTGGTATTTGTCACTTCATCTCCGGAACCCACAAGTACATTAGACGCAGGATTATCCTTGATAAAAAGAATAGCATCGAGCAATGCGTTCTCGAATGAAAGTCCGCGGTGGGTATGTGTGAAATTATAATTGTTACACTGTAGGAGCAATGCAATTTGTCCGGCGACAGTGTTGTGCGTTGAAAAAATAAAAGATGTCGGAGAAAGTGTATGCTCGTTATTGACAATCAATGATGCGAGAAATTTTTCAGAGTCCTCCATGCATCCCAGTCCTGTACTGCAAATGATAGCGTCAGGTACTTTTACGTTTGCATCCCTGAGACAACTCAATGCGGCGCAAACACCCATCTTAATTAGCCGGCTCATTCGCCTGGCAGCAGGTATGTTCAGGTGAATTTTATAATCGGGCTCGATGGCCTGCAACCTGTTTACCGAAAATGATATTGCTTCTGCCGGCAGACGATCAGCACCAAAAGTTTGCTGGGGTGAAATGCAGGAAGCTGAACGGATATAAATATTCATGTCACAAAATTCCGTTAGATTGTTTGGATGAAAGGCAGGACCAGCCACTATCCCGATGGCTATCGGGCACACCAATTGACACGAATGAATAAATACGTAAAAACAATTTGTGATAATTCGTGTAATTCGTGGCTATCCCCATTTTAGATTTTCGAAAATAGTAATGATGAATTATTCCCTCCGAAGCCGAATGAGTTTGACAATACATGATTCAGCCTCATCTGTTTCTTTAACTCTGTAACAGGACTAAAATTAAATTCCTTCATCGGTGTTTCGTAACGAAGATTTGGAAATATCAATCCATGTTTAATCGCAAGCAATGAAAATACTGCTTCTATTCCGCCTGCCGCTGCCAGGGTGTGTCCGGTGAATGCTTTTGTAGAACTGAATGGCGGAATTTGCTCACCGAAAATTCTACTGATTGCCGTTTCTTCTGTGAGGTCATTGTTCGGTGTTCCCGTTCCGTGTGCATTGATGTAATCAATCTGGTCTGGTATAAGTCGCGCCATTTCCATGGTCTGCGTCATGGCCATGATAGCGCCTTTGGCATCGGGAGATGAAGCAGTTTGATGATATGCGTCATTGGTATTTGCATAGCCCGTTAATTGTCCGAAGATTTCCTTTTTGTCCAGACCCCGATTGCGTTCAGATTCAAGTACGATATACCCCGCACCCTCACCCATGTTCAGACCCCTGCGGTTTTCATCAAAAGGCTGACACAATTGTTTGTCGAGGATCATCAGCGAATTAAACCCATTCAATGTAAAGCGCGACAAAGCGTCCGTTCCGCCCGCGATCACACGGTCGAGCAAACCATGCTTAATCATTTTAGCACCAAGCATGATGGCATTTGCAGAAGACGAACAAGCTGTACTTAATGTATCTACATAATCCTTAATGCCCAACTGCATTGCAATGGCTTCAGTACTTTCTCCGCAATCGTGGGTAATCACGTCACGCAAATGTCCGCGCGCATTATCTTGTAAAAATTCCTCATAAAATATTTCTGTTCGATCCATCCCTCCTACGCTGGTCGCAGAGATAAATCCTGTTCTGAGTTCTTTTACATTTTCAATTTCTGCAGATGTGATCGCCTGGCGGGCAGCGATCATTCCCAGTAAAGTTGTACGTGAATAATATTTGTCTGACGAAAGTCCTGACATGGTGCGCAACTCATCATTTGTTTTCTTCACTTCAGCACCGGGATGAGTTTCACTCAATGCAGTTTTCAGGATGGAGATTCTTCCTATGCCGGTTTTTGATTCAAGAAGTGAATGAAGAGATTCATCGACGCCATTGCCGATACCTGAGATAATGCCGATACCTGTTATGTAAATTCTATCCGGCATTAGAGTTTAATTTCGAATATTAAAATCCGAAATCCCAAAAAAATAAATTTCATACTTTCGAATTGATATTAATATTGTTTCTCATTTCGGATTTCGATATTAAATATTCGAAATTGAGAAGTTTACTTTTTCTTCGACTGAATAAAATCAGCCAGTGATTTAACAGAATAAAAAACTTCCTTTCCGTCCTCGGGCTTGTCCAACTTCAGACCGTAATTTTTTTCAAGTAAAACTATGAGTTCGAGGGCATCAATGGAATCAAGTCCCAGTCCGTCGCCAAAAAGCGGTGCGTCGGTATGAATGTCATCAGGGGTTTTATCTTCGAGGTTAAGCTGAGTGATGATTTCCGCTTTCAATTTTGCAATAATGTCTTCCATACTGTTATTTCGTTATCCGTTTGAGGGCGTAAATTTCGTTTAAATGTTCTTTGGATAAACGTTTTTCTTCATTTTCTTTCGCTGTCCTTTCGATAAGGAAAAGAGCGGCATCCCATCCTGATTCATTTATTTCTACCCATCCGGTGATCACACATTTGGCTTTACCTGAATTGAGTAAGTTCTCAGTGTAATCAGAGAGTATACCGCTATTAAATACTTCGGAAATGAAAAATGCATTCTCTCCCAGGAACTGATGTCTTATACAAATTTCACCCATCATGATATTCGGTAACGTGTAAACGAATACGGCCGGACTTGGAAAGTAATTTGATTTATCTCCAACCGACTGATAGTAGGTTTTATCAGTGTCGAATGAAGAACTTGAATTGGAAAGTACAACTGCGATTTCATCAGACCCGTATATTAATTTTACATTCTTCAAAAGCAATTCTGCAGATATAAAAGCCAGTTTGCAAAGGTTATCCATCTTATAAAACTTAGGATAATCACATTTGATTTGTTTGTACAACGCTTTGATAAATGAAAGCGGATCTGTGTCCGTCATTTCCAAAAACAGGGAATCATTTTGCACAGCAACACCATTGCGCACCATTACCCATGAGGTAATATGTAAATTTTCAGTGCCCATGTTTTTTCAGAATCATTGCAGCATTGCATCCACCGAAACCCGATGCTACTTTTAATGCAGTATTAATTTCTTTTTCCTGATTTTTTTCAATCACGTTCACCGGTTTTGAAACACCATGAGAAGTATATCCCAATGACTTTATCAATAAATTATTTTTCATCGAGAGAGATGTAAGAACCGTCTCCAAAACACCTGCAGCACCAAGGGTATGTCCGTAGTAGCCCTTGAAACTATTTACCGAGACTGCTTCCAGACCTGTTCTTGAAAAAGCAATTGCTTCCATTTCATCATTGTAAGGCGTCGCTGTTCCGTGGGCAGAAATATAATCTATATCAGCCGCCGAAATATTACGCAGACTAAATACATGTTCAATCGCTTTTACCAATCCTTCTCCCGTTCGCGATGGACCTGAAATATGATTGGCGTCATTGCTTGTCGCGCCACCGATAATTTCAACTGAGTTTCTCTCTTCTTTTTTTCTTTCAGAAGAAAGGATAACAGTGGCGCAGGCCTCCCCGAGAGAAATGCCTGTACGAAACTGATCAAACGGTTTGCATGGTTCAGCGCTGATGGCAAGAAAGGACTGGAATCCGCTGACGACAAATTCCGTGAGTTCGTCCATGCCGCACACCACAGCATTTTTGAATTTTCCTCGTTGCAAAAGTTCTGACCCATATATTATTGCAACCACGCCTGAAATACATGCATTGGAAATTACGACAGGTTTGTTTTTATTTTCAAAAAAATCAGTCACCATCTGAGCGGTTTTCCATAGCTGTAAACGGGAAGGATCAAATTCATTTTTATATTTTGAATTCAGGAGGTCAATATTTCCCTTTGTGGTTGAGAAAACAAAAACGGTATCGTTTCCTTTTGCATCAATATCTGAATGCTGCACTGCATCAGCAATAGAAAGCAGCATCATTTTTTCCAGGCGCGTATATTTTTCTTTGGCTTTCAGATTTTGAAACTGCTGATTGAGAATATCATCATCCAATCGCGCCCCGCTAAAAGGAACGGGAATAATCTCCGTATTGTGAATTGTCTTGACGCCCGATATGTTCTCCGAAACATTGTTGAAATTCTCCGCAGCAGTAAATCCCAGTGGGCTTACGATATTTTCACCGATGATGTAGGCGCTGTTAGTCACGCAGGATTATTGATTTTCCATTGAGGTTTGAAATGTCACACAGTGGCGAAGAGATCGCAAAGAAGTTGTATTTTAATTCGACCTTACCGTTCATTGCGCCATTGCGTGAAACCGGCTGTTCAGACCGCATATTTTTTCTTCCACTCCTGATAAAACTGCGGATTGGTAAGCATAAGTTCGCCTTTAAGATCCAAAAAAACCTGAATGGAATTGGCAGTGGCAATGATCTCCTCCCTGTTCTTCGCATTCATTACTTTGTAGGCAAAAATAATTTTCGCCGCATCATCATGCACATATTTCGTTTCGATGATGATGCCTTCACCATATCGCAGTGCTTTTTTGTATTTAATATCAATCTCCACAAGCGGAGCCGCAAAACCCTGCTTGTAAATATCCATGTATCCGATTCCATACTTGGCACCGAAGGCTTCTCTGCCATCTTCCAGGTACTTGAGGTAATTGCCATGCCATACAATTCCCATGGGATCAGTTTCTGAGAAACGGATATTTACCTCCACGGTTTCGGTAAGTGCTGTGATGTTAAGTTTTTCTTTCAAAGAGAGGATCTTTTAGTACTGCAGAAAGTTGGTGAAAGTAACAAAAATGAAAACTGTACAACCGATTGATTCTTTTAGCAGATACTTTCCTGTGATTTATTTTTATTTCGAAACAGACAAATGTTTATTTAATGATTATTATCTTGCAATAAATTCTAAAACCAAATTCCAATGAAAACAACCATCAAACTCTTTATCGCCATGTTTGTGCTGTATTCAGCCCAACAGGCAAATGCTGTGTTCTATGATTGGGGCAGATATTACAATGGAGGCGGGAATGATAAAGGCCTGCATACTACTACAGATGCCTTTGGAAATGTTTATTTCACCGGTGTGGCATCACTGGCAGGCGGAAACAAAATTGTTACCAGCGATTATACTGATGCAGGCGTTTTGATCGGGCAACGGACGGCAAATACTTTTTTGCCCGGTGCTGTAAAGCAAGTGGAGCGCGACAATGCTCTGAATACTTTTGTACTTTGTGAGAATTCACCTACATCATATACACTGATCAGGTATAATTCAAATGGGATTGAAAGATGGAGGCACAATTATGGTTCTTTGGTTATTAAATTCAAAGTTGGAAATCCGGGTGCGATTTATATCTGCGGACTCACATCCTCCGGGGTCGTGATGAGAAGAATGAATAAGAATAATGGAGCTACCGTCTGGACCCGTTCATATAGTGATGCATCTCTGATATCTTATTCAAGCCGTAGTGATTTCACCATTGATGCCGGCAGTAATGTTTATTTCTGCGGTACGACAGGCAATTCAACAGATCTTGATTACAGAATGATAAAGCTCAATAAGAATGGCGTGCTTATTTACAACCAACAATATGATGCCGGAAGCAACAATGACGAGGAAGCTTTCAAGATTGCTGCCAATGCAGCCGGAGAACTATTTGTTATCGGCGATTATAACTGCTACATCCCGGTTCGTGATTTTGTTCACATGGTAAAATTCAATGCTGCCGGCGTACATCAATGGCATACACAGTTTACAACAAGTAGTACGAGTGCAATATACTATGCCCTCGACGTTATGATTGGCCCTGATGGTAATCCTGTTGGTGTTGGTGAAATTCGTGATTTTTACAATGTAAATCCTCTGGGAGAAACAGTGCGAATTGACGTTTGTAAGTTCAATGCCCTTACAGGTACAATTATCTTTAATGTATTTCCTAATGATCCCGGCTATTCAAATCCTGATCTAATAGAAAGGCCAAAGTGCATGACCATTGATGCAACAAATAACATATACATCGGAGGAACATCGAATGTATATGCCGGTGTGGGAATAGAGCCGAACCGATGGCTGGCTTTAAAAGTACTCGGAACTACCGGCCTTCGCGAATGGGTTGAAGCAGGTGGCGGAGAAGATCCGTTGAATGAAATTGCAGATGTAGCTGTTACTGCTGCGCATAACTCCTACTGGGCAGGAAGTGAAAGATTCAGCGGGACGCTTGATATGTGGCTTACCAAGTACTGTGAAGTAGGTTGTTTCTCCCCGCGTATAAGTGAAGGTATCAATTCCGATGCATCGATTAAATTGACACCAAATCCGAGCGCTACGGGTTTTAACATATATAACGACAAAAATGAATCGTTTACTTTATATGTGTATGACCTGACAGGAAAACTTATTGAAATACAGAATAGTACAGAATCATCTCTGAAGTTTGGGCAAAAACTCGCACCCGGAGTTTATTTTGCAAGGTATGCCAGTGCAACTGAAAATAAAACCATCAGAATTATAAAGACTGAATAATTAATTAATGAGATTTTTTAAAGGGGCTGCTTCAAGAGAGAATGCAGCCTTTTTTTTTGAAGTATCGGATTGATTTGCTCCCACCTAGTTTCACCTCTCCATACTTTCCTTATTATTGCAACCCGAAATTTTAAGAAATCCGAAAACCCTATGCAAAAGATAAAAGTAGCCAACCCTGTGGTTGAACTCGATGGTGATGAAATGACACGTGTCATATGGAAATTTATCAAAGATAAACTGATTCTTCCGTACCTCGAACTGGAAATAAAATATTACGATTTGGGAATGGAATCCCGTGACCGTACCGATGATAAAATAACCGTGGAAGCGGCAGAAGCGATAAAGAAATACAGCGTAGGGATCAAATGCGCCACCATCACCCCTGATGAGGAACGCGTAAAAGAGTTTTCACTGAAGCAGATGTGGAAGTCGCCCAATGGCACGATTCGTAATATCCTCGACGGCACCGTTTTTCGCGAGCCCATCGTGTGTAAGAATATTCCGCGGCTCGTCCCCAACTGGACGGCGCCCATCTGCATCGGTCGTCATGCCTTCGGTGACCAGTACAGGGCAACGGATTTTGTAACCAAAGGAAAAGGAAAACTGCAGATCACTTTTACGCCCGAAGACGGAAGCGCGCCACAACAATTTGAAGTTTATCATTTCAAAGGTGATGGCGTTGCGTTGGCCATGTACAACACCGATGAAAGTATTGCCGGTTTTGCACGTGCATGTTTCAATCAGGCCATCATCAAACAATGGCCGTTGTACCTGAGCACGAAAAATACCATCCTGAAAAAATATGACGGACGCTTCAAAGATATTTTTGAAGAAATCTATCAGAAAGAATTTAAAGCTAAAATGGATGCCGTTAAAATCACTTATGAGCACCGCCTCATTGACGACATGGTGGCAAGCGCATTAAAATGGAATGGAAACTTTGTATGGGCATGCAAAAACTATGACGGTGATGTACAAAGCGATACCGTTGCACAGGGATTTGGATCACTCGGACTAATGACTTCCACGCTGGTAACACCCGACGGAAAAACAATGGAAGCGGAAGCTGCGCATGGTACCGTAACGCGTCACTACCGTGAGCACCAGAAAGGCAAGCCGACCTCTACCAATCCAATTGCCAGTATTTTCGCGTGGACGAGAGGACTGGAATTCCGTGGAAAACTCGACAACAACGAATCGCTTATTCACTTTTGCAAAACGCTTGAAAAAGTTTGCGTGGATACTGTTGAAAGCGGAAAGATGACGAAAGACCTTGCAGTATGTATTTACGGCGCCGAAACCGGACCGGAACATTATATGAATACGGAAGATTTTTTAAGTGCGCTGGATGGGAATTTGAAGAAAGCGTTGGGGGAATAAACAGCCGGGAATCGTTGAATAGGTGAATAGGTGAATCGTTCAATTGAAATTGTGAATTGATTTTTCAATATTCTAAAATTTGATCCGTTAACTTCAGTAATCTTATTCTGATGAAATCTATCCTGCTTATACTTCCGGCTCTTTTTTTAACAAATTACCTGGTCGCCCAATCAGTACCCTCATTCTCCGGCGAGACATTAAACCACAGAACCATTTCCATTCCTGACAGCACCGTTGGGAAATACACTTTTATATGTTTTGCTTCCAGCATGAAAGCACAGAAAGAGCTGGAAAGCTGGCTGGATCCTGTGTACAATAAATTTATTGCGAAGACGGGATTGATGGATGAGTTTTATGACCTGCACGTTTTTTTTATTCCTGTTTTTAAAGGATCAAATGCATCTATGCAGGAAATGGTTAAAAAGAAATTCAATGAAACAGCGCAAGACGATATTAAAGGTCATGTAATATTTTGCAACAGCGATCTTAGTGAGGTAACAACTGCTTTGAAAATGACAAACGACAATACACCCTACTTTTTTCTTTTAGATACAACAGGTAAAATCATTTACCGGACAACAGGGGCTTATACGGAGGAAAAATTTGACGCGATGGATGATTTGATAGATTGAATATTACCTCACCAAAGTACATTTGATCTCACCGAAGTACGAATGGGTGCATACGAATATACGAATGGGGGACAGGGAATATGGGTTTCATTGGTCATTCGTAATTTCGTATTTATTTTCGTACTTCGCCGGGGTCCTGATTATCTTTCCACCTTTACTCTCAAATGATCGAAGTTTTACGCACCTACCTCACCAATAAAAAAGTTGAACTCACTGATACACAATTTGAGTATTGGGCTTCTTTGTTCACTCCGAAAAAAGTAAAGAAGCATGCATACCTTTTGAATGAAGGTGAAGTTGCACGTTACACCTTCTTTACCGTAAGTGGTTGTCTGAGGATGTACACCATTGACAATAAAGGCAAGGAACACATCATGCAATTTGCTCCCGATAACTGGTGGATAGGTGATATAGACAGCGCCACAAAAAATACGCCTTCGGTTTATTTTATTGATGCCTTGGAAGACAGCGATCTTCTCGTAATGGACAATATCTCGTGGGAAAAGTCATTAAATGAAATTCCTCCACTGGCGCTTTTATTCCAGCGACTGATGCAAAACAGGCAAACAGCAACACAAAAGCGTATCATTTTTTCGATGAGCGCATCTGCTGAAGAAAGGTATCTGGACTTTATAAAGACTTATCCAAATCTTTCTCAACGAATACCTCAGCATATGATTGCTTCTTATTTGGGGATTACACCTGAATCATTGAGCCGGATAAGAAAGCAGGTAGTGACCAGAAAATAGGCTGATTTTCAAGACATTTGTCATTTTTTATTAATTCTTACAGGGTGATATTTTTTTTGATTAATCTTGTTATACCATTTTAACCCAACTTGCAAGCATTACTCCGTAAGTAGCTTTAAAACAGTCATTTGATTTTTTTTAGGCAGTATTTTGTGTACTACAGATTTTATTTTTTTGAATGGTTTGTGTTTGGCATTGAGGACATCAAGAAATTCTTTTA
>JBBRAY010000042.1:0-34010 GCA_038206355.1 Bacteroidia bacterium | reverse complement strand
TTCCTTTTTTGCTAACGTAATTGGCAATCATATCCCCGTCAGCAATTACGATCATCTTATTTGCAACGCCTGAATCTTTATATGCGATGTCTTTATTGTTCAGGATTTCTGCCGGCACGCGGCTGTGGAAAACAGACCGGAATTTTCCTTCAAGTAAGGCAGCAACAGGTAAATACTGTTGTGTGAAAAAAGCCGGGTCGGGATCTTCTTTGAGAATATTCAGGCTGACGCGAACAGGGGAGAGAATACTTTTTGAGAATTTAGAAGTAGAAAGTAAAATTGTTTTGGAAATTCCCGGAGCATCAACGGTATCCAGTGTGCTCGTGAATTCACATTTGATGGCATTCAGGTTATGTACAATGGGATGTGATGAAACAGGATTCAATAATGGAAAGAAGTACCACGGAAATAATGATTGCTGCGGCTGGTTACCTACCATTCCGGTTACGAGCGGAATAGGCGCTGCCTGCATGTCCATGGCAAGGTCGTCGTTGATGCGGACACCATACCTGAACAACTGGTCAAGAATGTTCAGGTCTTTTGCAATGGCAACACTGCTTTCTGCTGACTGAAGGCTGTCCATATTCATCTGCATTGTTTCCACGAGCCACAATACACGACCACCGTTCATGATGTATTGGTCAAGAATGAATTTATCTTTCTCTGTAAACGCAGAATCAGGTCTGGCGACAATGATGGCCTTAAATGCATTTAATGCGCCGAGCTGACCATCAATTTTAACGGTATCAACTTCATAATAATCGGAAAGTGCACGCGCAGCATCGCTGATGTGCTGCGTACTCAACTCGCCCTGCCCCTGGAGGAATCCCACCTTAGGACGAAGTCCTGTTCCGAAGATTCGAAGCGCATTCATGAATTCATATTCAATACCTTCAATACTCCTGTTGATGTTTTCCTCCGTTCCGCTGCCGATTTTAGTATTCAAAAAAGTGATAGGTGTTTCTCTCCCATGAAAATTAACAACGGCACCGGGCCAGATTACTTTCTGTGATGAAGAACCTTTGCTTCTCTCTTCCAGGTTGGTGTGCTGAAGTCCCTTTTTATAAAGTTGTTTGTAAAGGTCGTCACGCTCTTTTTTCACGCTGCTTGCAGAAGGATCCACAAACTCATACTCCACATTGTCCTTTGCATATACCCTGAATTCATCCAGCAATTCTTTCACACTGTTGCGAAGGCGTTTGAAGGCCGGAGGTAAATCACCGTCAAGATAAATTTTAACGTACATCACGTCATTCATCTTTTCAAGTTCGTTGATGGTGGACTTGGAAAGTGAATATCTTTTCTCTCCTGTTAAATCGAAACGGTAAAAAACATAAACAGAAATGATATTGGCGGAAATTAAAATTACAAGCACCAGTAAAAAGCGGATGATGCTTTGCATTCTCGCACTTCGTCCTTGGGGTATTGCAGATTTTTCTTCTTTCATTCCGGTTACCATTTTCTTTTTTCGAGAATGAATCTTGCCGACGACAGAAATAAAAACGTCAGCGAAATAAAATATACGGCATCCCTTGTGTCAATAACACCGCGGCTCAATGACGAATAATGTGCGTTCATTCCAACCTGAGAAAGCACGTAATTCAGTCCTTCATTGTAACTGATGCTGCTTAAAAAATCAAAGCCCACGTGAAAGACAAATGTGATCAGCACGGCAATGATGAATGAAATGATCTGGTTGTTGGAGATGCTTGAAGAAAATATTCCGATGCTTACATAAGCGCTGCCAAGCAGAAACAATCCGACATAAGATCCCCTGATGCCGCCATGATCGAGATTTCCGGAAGGGGAGGCCAGGTAATTTATCACGCCGTAATAGACAAGTGTTGGAATGAGTGCGAAAAGTACGAGAATGATTCCCGCAAGATATTTTGCGGAAACAATTTGTAAATCAGTAAATGGTTTCGTGAGCAACAGTTCAATGGTACCGGTTTTGTTTTCTTCGGCAAACGACCGCATCGTAATGGCAGGAATGAGAAACATAAAAACCCAGGGTGCCAGGATAAACAGGGCATCGAGCGTGGCATATCCAGAGGAGATGATGTTGAAGTCGGTATCAGGAAGTACCCATGCAAATAAGCCGGTAATGACCAGGAATACAACGATCACCACATAGCCGATTACTGAACCAAGAAAACTATTGATCTCTTTACGAAGGAGTGCAAACACAGATTAACAAGTAAGGAGGTCAAACCTACATGATTTTTTGCAAAAGCTGACACGACGAAAAAAAATTCATGAAAGGTTCAATTCACAATTTCGGAACATGATTTTATCGCCACTTACGAATATTTTTTTTCAATACTCAGGATAACCCAAAATGAAAATCCCCCTGCATGAAACAAGGGGATTTTCTCACATAAACAAAATCATAAACAAAAATTATTCTTTGATGAGGCGAATCGTTTCAATCTTCGCCTGCTGTTGTACTTTCACAAGGTAGATACCATTTGCCTGGTCGTCCATCGGAATGCTTACGCTGAGATTTGCCGGAACGTTGATGGTGTGATATACGTCTTGTCCCAGACTGTTGATGATGCTAATCGTTAGCGTATTGTCAGAAATATTTTTCACCGAGAACTGATCGTGTGCGGGGTTTGGATAGATCAGCACATTCGTCATGTTATTCTCGCCTGCAATCAACTCTTTTCTTTCTGCTGAATTTTCGTCAGGCATTGTGGTGGAAATATTTACCTGTTTGTATGACGTACATCCGTTTGCATCAGTAACCACAGCTGTATATACTCCTGAAGGAAGGTGATCCAGGCTTTCAGAAGTTTCAGTGCTTGTCAGCCATGAATATGCGTAGGGCATCGTTCCGCCGTTGGCAATAACTTCAGCACGACCGCCATTATTTGCACAGGTAACGTGATGAGAAACGGCATCGAGTACAAGCGGTTTCGGACTTAAGATCCTTGTCGTTGCTTTGGCTTCACATCCGAAGTCATCCATCACCTGAACGGTTACGTTTCCTTCATTTAATCCAAGGACAGATGAAGTTGTTTCTTCACTGTTGCTCCACTGGTAAATGTAATTCCCGCTTCCACCGGCAACCAGCACTCTTGCTGTACCATCACTGTTACCAAAACAGGTAATATCTGTAGATTTAATTTCAGCGCGGAGCAAAGGCACTGTAATACTATAAGTGAACACTTTTACATCATCGCCGTTTTTCAATGTCACATGAAAGATATATGGAGCGGTGCGGGCATCATCAAGTGAAGGCGTCCAGCAAAAATGACCGGTAGGCATAGCATCATTGCTGACAATAAAGGCACCTGCCGGAATTCCATTATCCCAGTACATGTCCGCTTTCTTTGTCTGATTACCTCCAAAGGCAAATACATCAAAGCATAAATTAAAGCCCGGACAAACGGTTTCATTGTAATTTGAGGTTCCGTCAATTCCGCTGAGAATAAAGCGTCCTTCCTCTATTTTATTGCTTTCTGCATTTAAATTTCCTGCAAAAAGCATGTTTGAAAAGTGTGCCAATAATATCAAATAATTGGCTGGTTTACAGATAAATGAGTTTGTGTACTTCATCATAATTGTCTTTGTGTTTAGCAATGATAGGCCAGCCACCGGGCGACATCAATTCTAAGTGGTAAACGCGTAGCTGAAGGGTGGGAAGGACTGATTCCGGCATGTCAATGGATTGGCGGGTGTGGTGAATTGAAGTGAAAAAATGATTTGATGAATCCCCATTTTTAATGGATCATTAACTTCATTAATCAGCGAATTGGTATAGATTCGCCGCCTAAATTTATTTTATGCTAAAACATTCGCTTCACTTCGGAATTGCATTATTACTGTTTTCTGCCTGTTCACCTACTGCTAAAAAAACAGCATTCAGTGATATCCTTTCTGTAAACATGGATACTACAGTTAACCCGGCCGACGACTTTTTCATGTATGCAAATGGCGGCTGGATAAAAAACAATCCAATCCCCGAATCAGAAAAATCTTATGGAATTGCCAGGCTGGTGATGAATGAGACCTATGACCGTATCAGAAAGCTGAGCGAAGATGCTGCATCGGATGACAAGGCAGAAAAAGGAAGCAGCACCCAAAAGATCGGCGATTTTTATTATGCCGGAATGGATTCCTCCGCGTGTAATGAACAGGGATATTCAAAACTTAAACCTGAACTGGAAAGCATTGCGCAGATTAAAACGCTGAGTGACGTGATCGCTGTGATTGCCCACCTGCAAATCATCGGTTGTAACCCGCTATATAGTATGGGTATTTATCAGGATGAAATGAAAAGTGATCAGTACGCGCTTCACCTTCATCAGGGAGGAATCGGATTACCTAACCGCGACTACTATTTCAATAAGGATTCAAGGACTGTAAATATCAGAAGTGAATATGTAAAGTACATCACCAATACATTAAAGCTGATTGGTGAAACTGATGCACAGGCATCAAAGCATGCAGAGGCAATTATGAAACTTGAGACCAGTCTGGCGAAGTCATCAAGGAAACTGGAAGACCTGCGTGATCCCTATGCCAACTACAATAAAATGGATATGAAAGGACTTCAGGCGCTATGTCCTTCCATGAACTGGCATCAGACATTTGATTTAATGAACATCAAAGGGCTCGATTCAGTAATAATCGGGCAGCCGGAGTTTTATAAAGAAGTGGAAAGTAATCTGAAAAAAGTAGGAATAGACGATTGGAAAACATACCTGACGTGGAATTTGATTTCTTCTTTTGATTCGTACCTGAGCAAAGATTTCGATCAGGAACAATTTCATTTCAATGGTACTGTACTTTCCGGAGTTAAAGTTCAGCGGCCGCGGTGGAAGCGGATATTGGACAATCAGGAAAATTACCTCGGCGATGCACTGGGCGAGTTATACGTTCAGAATTATTATTCTCCGGCAACGAAGGAGCGTTATGTTCAGCTTACCAACAATGTACTCGCAGCTTTCAGGGAGCACATTGATAAACTTGAATGGATGAGCGACAGCACTAAAAGTAAAGCGCAGGCAAAATTGGCAACGGTCAGAAAAAAGGTTGGCTATCCTGATAAGTGGAGGGATTATTCATCTATGAATATTTCGCGCAGCAGTTATGTTGAAAATGTAATCGAGGGAAATAAATGGTATTACAATTATTACCTGAATAAACTCGGCAAGCCTGTTGACCGCGAGGAGTGGGACATGACACCGCAGACGTATAATGCTTATTACAATCCTTCCAACAATGAGATCGTCCTTCCGGCGGCAATTTTTATTATTCCGGGTGTTCCGGATTCACTTGCCGACGATGCCATTATTTATGGTTATGCCGGGGCTTCAACCATCGGTCATGAAATTACTCATGGGTTTGATGATGAAGGACGGCAGTTTGATGCTGACGGAAATTTAAAAAGCTGGTGGAGCAAAGAAGACGAAGAAAAATTTAATGTTCGCGCACAACGCTATGTAGATCAGTTTAACAATTATGTGGTGCTCGATTCAATGCACGTAAACGGTAAAGCATCACTCGGAGAAAATATCGCAGACCTTGGCGGACTTACCATTGCCATTGATGCATTTAAAAAAACAGAACAATATAAGAAGGGGGAGAAGATCGGCGGACTTACACCAATACAAAGATATTTTATGGGATATGCCCTCGGATGGTTACACCAGCAACGCGATGAATCTCTTGCAAACCAGATCATGACTGACGTTCATGCGCCTGCGTTTCTAAGGGTAAACGGACCGATGGCAAATATTCAGGAGTTTTATGATGCCTTTGGCGTGAAGGAAGGAAATGGAATGTGGAGGGCTGACAGTGTCAGGGTAAAAATCTGGTAACGAATTTTCATGCAGTAATTTTTTTGCGCGGAATGCATAATTGATAGCGTTTATTAAAAATCAATTTTGGATTTTGCAGAAACTGTTTGATGATTGATTAGTTTTTATCGGTTTTTGGAAGCGATACATGTATATGCAGCCGTTTGAATATCTGATGGAATGTTGAACCCCTTTGGGGTTCTATTTGTATTTCAGGCTTTATTATTACCAGGCGATATGTCCAGGCGTGATTTCCTCTTTTTCTCTGGCCGGTAAATAATTTTCAGGTGATTGTTTTTTTTTATCAGAATTATCCTGATTTAGGATTTTTCCTGAGTTTAGTTTTTTGAAAACTGTAATCTTTTTTCAGTTCCGGTGAAAATACCGGTGTAAATTCAGGATGACCTACAGATTATCCGCCTAAACACTATTTTTTTAAGTATGATTCTGTTGTAAGGTGGGATAAATGATTCCGTAATATATGATACGAGTCAAGTATATCATTGCATCATAATTCACATAAACAAATTTCAAAACAAAAAAGTCATGAAGAAAAAACTACTTATCCTGCTGGCCTTCGCTGCCTTCGCCGTTCAAACCAAGGCACAATTATCTGATGAAGAGTATGCCTATGTAACGATGGATTTACAAGGAATCCTGAACCTGACAATGACTACTGATCCTACTGTTAATTTTACTTTCAAAACAATTCCGGAATACCAGAATGGAATTATCAAATTCAATGCAACCAAACTTGATGTTGACGCAACTGTTGCCTGGGACTTGTTTGCTTATGCAAGCACTGACAACTGGACACAGGTAGATGCATATTCTACAAATGGTCAGGCCACTTTGCCTGCTGAAATTCTCGAAATGCAGAGTATTAATGCAAACTCAACTGCTGCTACCGATAACTTCAACGCACTGGTAAGTTTAAAAGGATTAACAAATTCAGGTGTTGTGGGTGGAGTACCTGCAGCAACTACACAGTTCCTTGCCGGTATGGTGGGTACTGCTGCCGGTGAATCATATGATCCCGGTGCTGCAAACAGCAATCCTGCAACCAATCAGTTCAGGGTGAACTACAGATTGAAACCCGGTATTCCTGCAACCTTCCCGAATTCAACTGTAGCACTTGCTGCTCCCGGATTCGCACAGTCAGGATACTACTACCTTGAAGTGGTTTACTCACTGGTAGAAGATCTTTAGAATTTAAAGAAATTAATTGGAAAAAGGAATCTTTCTGTAATGGAAGATTCCTTTTTTTCTAACCATCAATATTTCAAAACGTAACCTATAAGATTAAAGAAGTAATAAAACATTGAAAAAGCAGACACATAATATTGGAAGATTAAATGGATACCCTTCGGATTTCCGGAAACTCATTTTCCATGTCTGCGTTTTGCTCGTCATATCATTTAGTGCAGAAAGAGCCAAAGCGCAGAGCGGTGGTTTCGAGCTTCAGACTTCGCCAAGTGTTGACTTCATTTTTAACACTTTCGAAAAGTATCAGAATGGAATTATTATCCCGCACGTACTCGAATTGAATGTGAATGCAATTGGTGCGCAATGGGATCTGTACATGGGCGCAACAACTACAACTGCCGGATCAATGAATGTGATCACCACCTATTCATCTGCGGGAATTTCACCTCCACCGGTAAGCATTCTTAAAGCAAGGGTATATAATCAGAGCAATACACAGCAAACAGGCGGCGGATTTTTTCCGGTTGCAGATGTTGCTTCACCGGTATATATAATAGGCAGTATGGCCAATGACCCGGGTGTGGGTTGCGGTGACCCAAGTCCGGTAGGAACAAATGAAGCAGGAGATTACATCGTATCGCCATCGTGTTATAAGTTCAATGTTGACTTGAAAATTGACCCCGGATTTTCATATCGTCCGGGATTATATACGCTGCGGGTTGACTTCTACATCATCGAAGATTTATAATCATTGGAAATCACAATGAACTTTAAAATCCATAGCTCTTTGTATATGTCTGTTGTAAAAACAGTATGGATTCTCCTTGTTTTTATTTTAACGGCAACAATGCATGCCGTCGCAGGAAGGGTTTCTGTTTCATTCAGGGATCCCTCGAGCAATATAAAAGCGAATGAACTTGCCACCAACATGCTTAAAATTATGAATGGCTCGGAGAAAGGAATTAATTTCTTTGTTGATCTCCAGCTTCCAAAAGGCTGGACTAACATTAAAGCAAACCATTCATTTTATCATCTCGACGCCGGTGATTCATTATTTCTTCCGGTTAAAATTTCCGTTGGCCCGGGTGACGAAGGAAATATCAGTTACCTCATCAGTGCCAATTTGCTAAGTAAGCCGGATCAGATTCAGTTTGCATCTGCATCATGGTATGCCCAGCTCAAAATGGAATCAAAGTGGACAGCAACAGTAGATAAAACTGAAGCCTATTTTACCAACAACTCAGATACATCATCCTTTTTGCTCAGTATTCAGAATGCAGGAAATTCCGTTGAATGGTACACCGTAAAACTCAACCCGCATTTCCGCCTGCAGATTTTTAATAATGCCATGAATGCGGAAGCCCCGCCTTATTTTAATTTTAGTCTGGCGCCGGGAAAAGATACTTTGTTTCCATTTGTCATTAAATACGGTCAGCATAAAAAAGAAGATTATCGCGATTACAATGCAGATGGTGATTACATTGAATCCGCGGAAAAGTTCCCACTCCGGATCACGGTTCAGTCGCAACCAAAAGATCAGTCGCCGGGAAGAACATGGAAAACCACTATTGACGCCAAAAGAAATTCGAGCGAAACACAATACAATCAATACAACCGTCTCGTACTCCCGTTGACAATGGAGATGAGAATGGATAATTTATTTGACCAATCCACTGCGCTTAGTTTGAACCTGTATGGCAATGCACGTTTATCGTTGGGAAGAAGTCTGAGCTACCGTTACCAGTCCTTTTTTTCACAGCAGTATTATAGTGAAAGAGCATTCAGGGGTAACTATCATTACCTCGGATATTTTACGTCAAAATCATTTATTGAAATCGGAAACATAACGGGGTGGGGAAATTTTGGATTCACTCCTTCAGGAAGAGGGATTCGCGGAGAAACTACCATTGGCAGAAATAAAATTGGTTTGCTGTATTTGCAAAACCCCGATTTATTTCTCGGCGTAACCAGCCGTACTGCAGGCATTCATCATGAACTGGCGCTGAAAAAATTATCACTTGTAAATTATTATCAGCAGTCGTGGAATGATTTTAATAAAGTGAATGGAAATCTTTTTGTTTCCGGAGTTAATTTTCATATCCGCCGGCAACATCAGTTTGCATTACGTGGAGGAACTTCTGCTGAAAATTATTATGGTCCTGCTGTCCCTTTTACTAAAACCGGGTATGGCGCCAACTTTAATTATTCTGGATCGGTAAGGGATTTCAGCCTGTATTTAAATTCAAATTACGGAACAAAATATTATACAGCATACAGAGGTATAACGAGTTTAAATTATGCTGCTGCATACAGGCAGGATAAAAAGCATACATGGACTTATACCAATTCCTTTTACCGCCAGGAGCCGGTTTATTTTGACGTCAATGGAAATGTATTGAACAGTTTCAAAAGCCGCAGCGACAAGTATGAGTTGCGATATTCAATTTCAAATAAGGCAAATAACTATTCCATAAGAGCTGCCTATTACAACGATGATTTTCTAAGCATTCATTATCAGACACGCGGTGCGGGACTGGATATTCATCCGGCATCAAAATCAGACCTGCGTTTTGTTTCTAGTATTTTTGCGTCGTACATCAAGTTACCTGATTATTCCGTGCCTGATTATTTTACAGCGCAGATCAGAAATTCAATACGGTATAAAAGCTTTACCACAAATATCCGCTACAATTACGGACCATATCAGGCTTATGAGCACATCCGGTTTGCGAGGTACAGGATAAACCACCAGTCTGTCAATGTGAATTCATATTACGGATTCTGGCTGGTAACAAATAAAATTTCCCTTGAGCCGTCGCTGAATTACAGTTATGAAACACTTTACAAGAGGTCACGGCTTAGTTTCCGTCCGCAGTTGTATTATTTTTCAAAAAGCGGATGGCAGTTTAATATGTATGGTGAATACATTTTCAATTCACAGAAAATCACTTCCCTTGACAATACGGTAACTCAATACACCATTGAAAATGCTGATCAAACATCTGTTTACAAAGACGTTGTTTTTGGGGTGGGCGTGAAGAAGCAATTCGGAATTCCGGTGAGCGGTAAAAAATATTTCACTGCGTCTATTGTTATTTTCAAAGATATCAATGGCAATGGAAGGCAGGATAAAAATGAAGAAGCCATTGAGAATGTACTGGTCACATTAAAACCTATTGATGTTGACAGTACAGGAAACGGAATGGCAACAGTACTTTCCGCAAGGGGAGAGGAGTTAATAACGGATGCCGGGGGTCGTGTTACTTTCCGGAACCTGCCGAGGGGAAATTATAAAATTACTGCCAGGCCATTGATTGAAAATTCAGGGTGGTTTTCAGGTACAGAAATGGAAATTACGGTGGATAAATCGAAAGATGTTGAAATTCCGTTTTCACATGGTGTGCGGTTGATCGGGTCAATCAGCGTTGACAAGAATAATTCAGTGATGATCGGGAACAAAAATCCTGACCTTACACGTATACGGGTAACGGCAGTTGATTCTGCGGGTAAAACATATTCTACGCTTACGGTAAACGATGGTCGTTTCGAGATTTACATTCCGGCCGGAGAGTATAGGATTTCAATGAACCAGAAAGCAGTAGATGACAGCTACATACTGGACAGAAATGCAATACCTGTTTCGCTAGTGGGTGGCATGGAAGCATTCAACATCAACTTCCACCTGAGAGAAAAAGAAAGACAGGTTAAAGTGAAAAAATTCAATAATACAGATAAATAATATTTAAGAATTTAATTCAATCAATTGTAATATGAAAAAACATACCCTTCTCTTAATTGTACTGCTGTTATGCCGGCAGGTGACATTGTTTTCTCAGAGTGTATCACTCTCTCCAAGCCGTGCATATTTTAAAGCATCTCCCGGTGAAACAAAGAAGCAAGTTGTTCACGTAACCAATAACTCCGGAGCATCACAGTCGTTTACGATCACGTTTGGTGATTTCGCAACTACCGGTATTGATGGTAAAACGAAACTGCAGAAATCAGGAGAGAACGAACATTCATGTGCGCAGTATATGAATGCTTCGCCTTCGTTCTTTCAATTGGCAGCGGGTAAAACACAGGATATTGAAGTCATCATTGACCTGCCCAATTTGCCGGAATCCAATAAGGTAAAATGGGGGACCATGATGCTAAAACTCACCAAGGAAAAGGAGGATGCAAACAAAGGAATGAATGACGGTGTCGGGATGGGTATTCTTGAAACATTTCAGTTTGTCGTGCATCTTTTTCAAACCCCTCCCAGTGTAACATTCAAGCAGGCGGAGATTGATAATTTCAAGGAGATAACGCAACAAGGAGAAAGTATCAGGACCCTGGCATTGATAACCAGAAATACAGGCGAGGCCATTCTTGATTGTGCAACGTATGTTGAATTTTCCAATTTAAAAACGGGCTATGAACAACGATCAAAACCATCAGCTTTTACAATGCTTCCCGGTGGTGGAAGGCAGATAAAGTTTAGTGTCCCGAAGGATCTCCCCAAAGGAAGCTATACAGTTACAGCAGTACTTGATATTGGTAGTAAGGAAGCTGTTCAGGCAGCTGAAATGGATATTGAAATTCAATAAGGTTGTTTGGGTTAAAAGTTTTCTTTCTTTAATACTGTTAAATCACCGGACTGACTTAAAGATGCTCCTGTTTCTTACACTTTATTTTTTCACCGAAACATAGGTATTGGATGCTCGTTTCGATTAGAAGGTTAAACACACACTTCTATGAAATTGAAACGGCTACAAATTCAGAAGCTAAAAATATCTCCGAAACTCAGGGTGATATTATTCAGCAGCGCAGTATTTACTGTTTCTGCAATTGCATTAATTATCTATGCCAATTTTGGTATTTCGAAAAAAGCGGAAGCAGGAACAGGTATGCACGGCGCGAAAACAGTAGCTGCTGCGAATACGATCCTCAACGAATTTACCACACTCACTAACAACGTAAGTGCCGGCGCAACGCAAATCAGGGTAAGTAGCAGTACGATTAATTCCAACGGACGATTCAGTGGAAATCTGGAAGTGGGTTCGCTCATTATGATCATTCAGATGCAAGGCGCAACGATGACAACTTCAAGTAATACATCCACTACCTGGGGAGCCGTGAGTGCGCTCAACAATGCCGGTAAATATGAATTTGCCGAAGTTGCAAGTATCGCATCGGGTTCAAAAATAAATCTGACTGCTGCTTTGAAGAATAGTTACACTTCCGGAGGTAACACCCAGATTGTTCGTGTGCCACGTTATACCACGCTTACGGTTAACGCCGGTGCATCCATTACTACAGATGACTGGAATGGATCTAGAGGTGGAATTGTTGCAATCGAGGTGAATGGCGCTACAACCATTAACGGAACTATAAATGTTTCCGGTAAAGGATTCAGGGGTGGTGCAATAGAACAGAATTCAACTTGCTGTCCGGGTAATCATACGAAATATGCTTCTACCAGCGACCTCGACGGTGCTGAAAAAGGAGAAAGTATTGGCGGTGATCAGTCTGACTACGATGGAGTGGGCGGCAGGTATGGAAGAGGCGCACCGGCTAATGGTGGCGGTGGCGGAAACTCACACAATTCATCAGGTGGTGGCGGTTCCAATGGCGGAGTAGTGGCATCATGGGATGGCCTTGGAAACCCTGACAACTCAGTTTCAAACTGGGTTACTGCATGGAATCTTGAATCATCAGGATTTGCAAGTCATACTTCATCAGGCGGCGGTCGTGGTGGCTATAGTTATTCAAGTGCGAATGCCAATCCATTGACGAAGGCTCCCGGAAATTCAGCCTGGGGTTCATCATCAGACATAAGATTTAATGTAGGTGGTATGGGTGGTCGGGCAATTGACACTACAGGCAACAGAATATATTTTGGAGGTGGCGGTGGTGCAGGTGATTCCAATGACGGAACAGGAAGTGCCGGTGCAGATGGCGGTGGTATTGTGTATCTATTAACCGGAGGAACACTTACAGGCAGCGGGAGCATCCTGGCTAACGGGAATGATGCACTTAACTCATTAAGTACAGGCAACGGTGACGGATCAGGCGGTGGAGGCGGAGGAGGAACGGTTTTTATTTTCTCTTTCAGCGCAGCAATTAAAAGTATTGCAATTACAGCAAATGGTGGAAAGGGCGGAAGTCAGGTTTACAATACAAGTTCAATGAATGAAGGTGAAGGTGCCGGCGGTGGCGGTGCCGGTGGAGTAATACGCACAAGCAATGCAACATCACTTACACGCACAGTGAATGGTGGCTTGCATGGTACCTCAAACGCTCTGCCTATGGTGAATTTTTTACCCAACGGTGCCACCAGGGGATCATCAGGATATATTTCTACGGGAACAATATCTCCATATTCAGGTGGTGGAACTTTGCCGATTAAATTAAAATATTTTGCAGGTACTGCATCCAATGGAATCGTAAAGCTTTCCTGGGTTACATCTTCTGAATTGAATAACGACTACTTCACCATTGAAAGAAGCAAAGATGGTTTTAATTTTTCTTCCATTTCAAAAATAAACGGAAGTGGAAATTCAACTTCCAACCTGACTTACAATTATGAAGACGATGCTCCTATTGCAGGGACTTCTTATTACAGGTTAATGCAAACCGACTATGACGGCCATTCAGAAGTTTTTCCTCCTGTTGTGATCAAAATGAACAACACAGCAAATAAATCCGGAATAATTTCTGTTATGCCAATTCCTTTCCAAAATGAAATGACAGTGAGATGCTCCATTGTGAAGCCGGGATTGGTAGATTTTATCCTGATCGACGTATCCGGAAGAACTGTGAGAAAAGTAACACTGGTTGCAGGTGAAGGAATGAATACGATTCCATTCGCAGATCTCGGTGACATTCCGGATGGAATTTATTTGCTAAGGATGGCTACCGGAGGTGAAAATTATTCCACTGTTAAAATTCTTAAGAGGGATTAGTCTGACTATAATCTCATCTCGCTGAATACAAGATGGGGTCATTCTAAAATAGAAAATATTTTAAAGCCGTTCAGGAATTCCGTGAGCGGTTTTTTATTTGAATGAAATTCGAATGCAGGCAGGTCGAACAATGCATGCAGGGGCTCGAGACCTGCCGGGATCAGAAGAAAAGAATAGTATGCAACTGGCTTGTTCTTCTTTACTCATTGTTTAATAAATTTTTTACACAATACTTCCTTCTCTGTGATTATCTCAACTATATACATTCCCTTCGCAAACAAAGCACAGAGATATCAATTTTTTTAATACCTTCATCAGAATTCAGGTAAGCAATCAAATTTTTCCGAAAACCGTTCCTTTTTATAGGTAAATGATGAAACATTCAAATAGAATTACCCATTTGATTCGCGAAGCTATTAAACAATAAAGAATTGCCTTGGCAATAAACTATCAGTATGTTATAAGGAGTGGCGATGAAGCTATTTCGAACAAATTTGGAACGGAACAGGATTGCCCAAAGGAATCTGTGGCAATTTGTATTTTGGTTTTTAGATACCTCGTCCTGCATCAGGCTTTGCTTTGCTTTGCTCTGCTGTGCACTTACGCTGATGCTTCAGCGCAAGGGTAAGCTTTGCGAAAGCGATGTATGGTGGGGGCATTCATTAAAGATTATCTTCACTTCGAATATTTATTCAATTCCGGAGTTAAGCAATAAAAAATAACGGCAATGGAAAAGCAATCGTTGTTCGACCGCGTCAATGACTGGTTCAGGCGCTCTGTATCCATCAAACTTTTTTCAATCGGATTTTTAATACTCATCCTGCTTATCCCTACATCCATGTTAGAGTCGCTCATCAGAGAACGACAGAATTTGAAAGATGGAGCCATTGATGAAGTGAGCAGCAAATGGGGTGGTAGGCAAACCATTGGCGGACCCGTTCTCACTGTACCCTATGTTACCTTATTGAAAGATGATAAAGGAAATGTGGAACAGGTAAAACGATATGCACATTTTCTTCCCGACAAATTAAATTATTCAGGAATGGTTTCACCTGAAAAAAGATACAGGGGAATTTATGTTGTCGTGCTGTACAATGCCGCATTGCATGTAACCGGAAAATTCAGCGTACCCGACTTTAAAGAAATCGGATTGAGTCCATCGGCTCTCCTGCCGGATGAAGCATTTATTTCTATTGGTATTTCTGACTTGAAGGGTGTGAAGGAACAAGTAACCATGGCGTTGAATGAAAGCCCGCTAATGTTTGGGCCCGGCATTCCATCGCACGACATACTTTCATCCGGTATCAGTGTAAAATTCCCGCTTGATAAAATTGCCGGTCAGGATTTTTCATTTGACCTGAACGTGAATGGCAGCACCGGTTTATCATTTCTTCCTTTCGGAAAGGAAACAAACGTGAATCTGAAATCGTCATGGGGTAGTCCCAGCTTTGAAGGATCTTTTCTTCCCGACAGGCGCCTGATCAAGGATAATGAATTTGATGCCTCATGGAAAGTATTGCAGTTGAACAGAAACTATCCGCAACAGGGATTGGGACGGTACATCGGGAATAATGATGAGGATGATTATCAGGTAAACAGGGAAGATGGATATTCATCTTTCGGCGTAAAGCTGATGCTTCCTGTTGACGAATACCTGAAGACCATGCGATCCGTTAAATATTGCCTCATGCTTATCATCATTACTTTCCTAACGTTCTTTTTTGTGGAGGTGATGAATAGGAAACGGATTCATTCCATTCAGTACCTCCTCGTTGGATTTGCTGTATGCCTGTTTTATATCCTGTTGCTTTCAATAAGTGAGCAAATCTCATTTGGAAAAGCGTACCTCATCAGTGCTGCCGCTATCATATCACTCATCTCGTTTTATGCAAGTTATATTTTCAAAAATACAGGTCATACGGCCTTGTTTTCATTTCTGATGATACTCATGTATGCCTTCTTTTATTCGCTTCTTCAGCTCGAAGATTATGCGCTGCTGATCGGAAGCATTGGATTGTTTATTATTCTTTGCACCATCATGTTCCTGACCAGGAAAGTGAACTGGTACGGGGAAGTGAATGAGTAGTAGCAGGCCCCACCCATTAAACCATGTCTGTTTACAAACGGTGATAGTCTCTTGCCGGGAGTTGGGAAACAAGCGGCAGAAAGTTTTTCACCTTGCGCATCGCTTTATAAATTTTTTCATTACTGTCCGACTAAATTTAATGAGATTCCTCGCTGCGCACTGAATGACAGGTCTTTTGGAGAGTAAATATCAAGGAGGGGGTTGGGCTTCGCGATGAATCTTTCAAAGCAAAATTATTTTTAGTCTGACAGTAGCAAAATTTTTTATCTTTTCTGCTCAGTTTTTACTTCGTACTTTTACCCTTGTGAAATACTTTTCACTTGTAATCCTCTCCCTGTTACTGATCTCCGCTTGTCGTGATGAGATTGAAAATGACCCGGCTGATACCGAAGCAAAGTCATTGTATCGTTACTTCCCGCTGGACTCCGGAAGCTTTATTATTTATCATGTGGACAGTATTATCCACAGCTTTGCCGATGATAATACAAACAATCCGGATTCACTCATTGATACGTTCAGGTATGAGGTAAAGGAAGTGGTTGACTCTGATTTTATTGATGGCGAAGGCGACCTGGCCTGGCGCATTTCACGTTATTACAGAGAGGAAGGATCGTCTACATGGAATTTCACTACCCTTTGGACTGCAAAACTCACCAATCATTCGGCGGAAAAAGTAGAGGAAAATATCAGGTTTATCAAGTTGGCATTTCCCGTTAAGAAAAATAAAACATGGAACGGCAACCTTTTTAATTTTCTTCCTGAAGAAGATTATAACATGGAAGAGGTGAACGTCCCGCTCTCCATGGGGGGATTTAATTTTGATTCCTCACTCACTGTCCTGCAACTGGAAGATTTTAATCTGATTCACCGTCTCTTTAAACAGGAAAAATATGTCTATGGCCTCGGACTGGCCTACCGTCAAAGGGACAGCCTGAACATTAATACATTCGGACAAATACTGAATGGCGTGGAATTCCACCAGTCAATCATCGATTTTTCACCAAGATAATTTACAATGAAATAGCAGTAGACACTTGCGTACCGAAAGAAATGTACATTGCTGACAATTGAGAAACAAAAAAAAATATACAGATGAAAAAACTATTACTTTTTGTATTGATATTAGTATGCACCTTATCCTCTTCAGCACAGCTTACCGATTTACGGTACTTCATCCGGTTTACTGATAAGAACAACAGCCCTTACAGTATTGCCAATCCGTCAACGTATCTTTCGCCGCGGGCAATACAGCGCAGGGCAAATCAGAACATCCCCGTTGACAGCCTTGATTTACCTGTGAATCCGCAATACATCAGTAATGTTATTGCGCTTGGTGCGACTGCATTTAATAAAAGCAAATGGTTCAATGGTGTGGTCATTTCCGTTCCCGATTCTGCAACGTTGAATGCAGTCCTTGCACTTCCATATGTCCGGAATATTGACCACGTCTGGAGAAAAAAAAATGTGGAAGGGAAGAATAAATTTGAAACCCTGAGCACTGCTCCGCAGAGTACGATGCGCTATACACAGCCCGTGGCTACTCAATCCTACAACTACGGACTCAGCTACAACCAGATCCATATAATGAATGGTGACTACTTGCACGATCTGGGATTCAGTGGAGAAGGAATGGTAATCAGTATTCTTGATGGAGGTTTTTATCACGCTGACCAGTTGCCTGCATTTGACAGCCTGAATGCCGATAACAGAATACTCGGGACGTGGGATTTTGTTGCCGGTAATGCAAGTGTTTATGAGGATGACGCCCATGGCGAAGCAGTACTTAGTTGCATTGCATCCAACATTCCTGATTCATTGGTAGGTACAGCGCCAAAAGCAAGTTTTTATTTACTCCGGAGCGAAGACGTTCCACATGAAAATATCATTGAAGAATATAACTGGGCGGCAGCGGCAGAGTACGCCGACAGCGCAGGTACTGACGTGATTTCTTCTTCATTGGGTTATACTACATTTGACAACTTTATTTTTCAGGGAGATACGTTGCCGAGCGAGAGCAATCATACTTACAGCGACATGGACGGACATACCTGTCCGAGTTCGATTGCCGCCAACCTCGCAACGACAAGGGGTATACTCGTGCTTACATCTGCGGGCAATTCCGGTAATGATCCATGGCATTACATCAGCGCACCGAGTGATGGCGACAGTGTTATCAGCGTAGCAGCGGTTACTCCTGAAGGATTTCATTCCAATTTTAGTAGCTATGGTCCTTCTTCTGATGGTGACGTGAAACCCAACCTTGCAGCCCAGGGATCATTTACGGTTGTTCAAGGTTCTGATGGATTGATCAGTATTTTTGGTTTTGGAACTTCTTTCGCCTGTCCTGTACTTGCAGGTTCTGCTACATGTTTGTGGCAGGCGCATCCATCTGCAACGGCTATGGAAATAAAAAATGCCATGCAGCAAAGTGCGAATTATGCATCAGCACCGAATGACTCGCTCGGATATGGAATTCCTGATTTTGCACTGGCGCACAATATTCTTTCTGGAATTGAAGAAAATTCTTCTTTTGTTAGTTCACTCATTGTTTATCCAAATCCTGTCGGCGAGCAGATAATTTTTCTTCTCAACGAAAGACGGAGTGGAGTAATCAATGCAACGATTTATGATATGACCGGTAAGCGTATTCATTCTGAAGAATTATTTTCCGATGGAATTCATTCCAATAAATTTTCTAAACTAAAGTCGCTTTCAAAAGGGATCTATTTACTGAAGGTAATTGCCGCAGAAAAGACCTATGTACATCGTGTTATCAAATTGTAATTATTTATTTCATCTGAAATTCTGATATCAATTATAGGCGCTGATATAACCGGTGTCCTGATAACTATAGGAATGTGAATTGTGAATTCAAAATGTCCTTAATCTTTTTCTTACATTCGCTTAACATTGACTTGACATGCTTTAGGTTCCTTTAACAAAAATTTTTCGCACAGATGAGTCACAAAATTTTACTCGTAGATGATGAGCCGGATATTCTTGAATTCATGGAGTATAACCTGAAAAAGGAAAATTACCATGTGTTTTTAGCCACCAATGGCAAAGAGGCAATCATCAAAGCAAAGAAGGAACTTCCCGATCTCATCATCCTCGACATCATGATGCCTGAAATGGATGGTATTGAAACCTGTCGCCGGTTGCGTGAAATTCCTGTTTTCAAAAATACGCTGATTGCATTTCTTACGGCACGAAATGAAGACTATTCTCAGATCGCAGGATTTGACGTGGGAGCCGATGATTACATTACAAAGCCGGTGAAACCAAGGGTGCTGGTAAGCAGGATCAATGCATTGTTCAGAAGGTATGAGAACGGAGCTAAGGATGAGAAGGGAACAGTATTGATTGCCGGTGACTTAAAAATTGACCGCGAACAATACCTGGTTTACAGGGGTGAAGAAAAATTTGAATTGCCAAGAAAGGAATTTGAATTGCTTTCACTCCTTGCATCAAAGCCCGGAAAAGTTTTTACACGGGATGAAATTCTTGACCGTGTATGGGGCAACGACATTGTCGTTGGTGACCGCACCATTGATGTTCATATCCGGAAAATCCGCGAAAAGCTCGGAGAAGAAAATATCAAAACGGTAAAAGGGATCGGCTATAAATTTGATTTTTGATTTAACGCTGTTGATGTTTTTCTGAGCATATTAAACAGATCCTGGTTATCATTCCTACTTTCACATCGTGAAAAATCCAACACCCCGTACGCTCGCATTTGTCGCTGCATTGATTGCATCAGGGATTGTAATTCTTGCTGAACTGCTGACGGGAATAATTCCTGTTTTTCAGAAAAACTGGATTTCATTGCTGGCCATTTTTGTGATTACATTCAGTTCGGTTTTCATTATTTTTTATTTCTTGCTCGAAGTTTTCATTTACCGGAAGATAAAACTGATCTATAAAACAATATCGAGTAAAAAGGATTCAAAAGTCAGGGCAAAAGAGAAGGCCGACCTTAATGATAATGTGCTGAGTGAAGTGAGCAGAGAAGTAAAAGAATGGGAGCAAAATAAGACCGATGAAATCGCAGAGCTCAAGAAACTGGAGACATTCAGAAAAGAATTTCTTGGAAATGTTTCACATGAATTAAAGACTCCAATTTTTAATATTCAGGGATACATTCATACGCTGCTCGATGGCGCCATGCACGATGAAGCTGTGAACATACAATACCTGCAACGGGCCGCAAAGAGTGCCGAACGACTTGGGCTCATCGTGGAAGACCTTGAAGCCATCAGCAAACTGGAAAGCGGAGAACTGCTGCTAGACCAGCGCACATTTGATATCAATGAACTGGTGAGGGACGTTTATGAATCTACAGAGCTGAATGCAAGCCAAAAAAATATTTCGCTTTCATTTAAAAAGGGCAGCGACAAAGCGGTTTATGTTTACGCTGATAAAGAGAGAATCAGGGAAGTAGTAGTTAACCTTATCGTTAACTCAATTAAGTATGGCAGGGAAGGAGGGAATACCACCACCGGCTTTTACGACATGGATGAAAATGTGCTTGTGGAAATTACCGATACCGGTTTGGGGATAGAGCCCCCGCATCTGCCAAGAATTTTTGAACGATTCTACAGAGCAGATAAAAGCCGTTCACGCGAAGCAGGCGGAACAGGACTTGGACTCTCAATTGTAAAACACATCATCGAAGCACATAAACAATCCATCAACGTGAGAAGCACATTCGGTGTGGGGACAACATTTACTTTCACCCTAAAAAAGGCCAACTGATTTGTACGAATAGCCAATCGATACTTATGTGCGAATAACCAATTTCAATAATAAAAGTTCGTTAGTAATTTATTGGTTCTTATTTGCATTTCGTATATTCGGGTAGTGGCTCATGTTGGATTTTAAAGATTCCTCATTTCATTTAAAATGACATGAGGAATCTCTCAAACTGAGCCACAACATATATTCGTAAGCATTCGCTATTTGTACATCTATTTTATACGTTCCATGAGCCCTCTCAAATCCTTCACATGATCCTTCTGCTTTGAGATCGCATTCTTCTTCTCCTTGATATCGTCATCAGTTTTTTCAATATCCCGCTTTTCTTTTCTGATGTCGCTGTTCCAGTCGTCAATATCGCTGTGCAGGCTTTCACCCTCCTTTACAAGTTTCTTCAATTCTTTTTCGAGTGAGTTCAGTTTCTTTTCTTCCAGATCGTAAGTTTCTGTTTTGGGAGTGGTAATCCTCACAATCTCCTTTTGATTAGCTACTTCAGGACTTCGCTTCGATTGTTCCTCAGAATTTACTTTTATCGCATCCCTCGCCCTGTCAATTTTTCTTTCATATTCCTTTATGTTTTTTTCTGCTTTTTCATTGTCGTTAATCAGATCTTCTTTAATGCTTTCGAGTTTTTCAAGTTTTTTCGTCTCTTCATTCAATTCATCTTCAACAGCAAGTCGGTATTGCGTTCGTGCAAAATCCCGTACCAGTTTTTCTGTGGCAGTTGCTTTTTCAGCATTTGCAGCGGTCGAAATAAAGTTGGAGTCGTCCTCTGTAAAATAGGCCGTAAGTCGGATGGATTTGTCTACCTCTGTAATGGTTGCGTAAACATTCATCGGTTGGGTTGAAATATTTGTAATGGCAGTACCGGAAATCCGGTATTCCCCGTCATTGCTCTCAACAGAAGATTTTGTATCCCGTTTAATATATTTCTTCCAGGAATTCACCACGTCCTTTTCTTTTGACTGTGGAATGTCAACGGAAAATCCATTGTGAATTCCAAGGCTCATTTGTTTTTCTGATTGTGTAACATGGAGTGAATCCTGCGCTGAGATTGGATTTGACACAATCAGGCAGATCCCAAGAAGTAATGATGAAATGTGTTTCATGTTATGATGAATTTAAGTCGTGGTATCCTGCAAAGTAACAATTTAATTCCAATTAACGATGCAAATTTAAATCCGTCTTTCAAGAAATTATTTGCGCAATAATGCATCAGTTCGGGAAAGAAAAATATTTTTGCACTTCCGCAATTGCATTCGATTACCCATGAAAAAATATGCTATCGTCGATATTGAAACCACCGGTTCATGGTCTGCTTCAACAGGCATAACGGAAATCGCAATTGTTATTCATGATGGCGTTCAGGTAATAGATTCCTTTCAATCATTGATAAACCCGGGAAGTCCCGTACTTCCTTTCGTGACGCGTCTTACAGGAATTACCAATGAAATGCTGCGTGATGCGCCTTCCTTTCCGGAAGTGGCAAAGAAGGTATGGGAAATGACTGACGACTGTGTTTTTGTGGCGCACTCGGTTAACTTTGATTACTCATATATTCATCGTGCATTCAAAGAACTCGGAGCGGACTTCAGAAGGAAAAAACTTTGTACCGTACGTCTCAGCAGAAAAATATTTCCCGGATATTCCTCTTACAGTCTTGGGAATATATGCTCATCTCTGGGAATTACATTTAATGACAGGCACAGAGCAATGGGAGATGTATTGGCAACGGTGAAATTGTTTGAACATTGTATTGCCAATGATAAGGAAGATATCATCAATACATCCCTCAAAAGAAATTCAAAAGAGGCCATGTTGCCGCCTCATTTACCAAAAGCAGTATATGATTCCTTGCCTGAAAAAACCGGTGTTTACTATTTTCATGATACAAACGGTAGAATCATTTATGTGGGCAAAGCAATAAACATCAGGAGTAGAATTTATTCTCACTTTACCGGCAAAAGCGCCGGGCTTACATTCATAAATTCTATTGCAAATATTACATACAAAATATGCGGCAGCGAGCTGATTGCGCTACTGCTCGAATCGGATGAGATCAAAAGAATTTATCCTGTTTATAATCAGGCGCAAAAAAAGGACAGGGGGAATTACGTGCTTACGGAATACACTGACCTCAAGGGAATCCGTCACCTGATGTTTGTCAAAAAACACCGTTCCTTAAAGCCGCTGCATACTTTTCAAAGCTTTGAAGAGGCCAGGGAATTTATGTTCAGGACAATTGACGAATTTGAATTGTGCCCGAAGTATTGCGGAATTCAAACCAGTAATGGCGCATGTTTCGACTACCAGGTGAAAAAATGCAGGGGGATTTGTGCAGGTGCTGAAAGCATAAAGAAATATAACAGGAGGGTGGAAAAGGTATTGAATGGAATGAAGTCCACCATGGAATCGAGGATGATCATTGATGAAGGGAGAACATTTGATGAGAAGTCAGTTGTGGTTGTTGAAAACGGAATTTACCGGGGTTTCGGATATTTCAATGCCGCAGTGGATATGGATTCTATTGAAAAGGCAAAATCTTTTATCACGCCATTCAGGCATACAGCAGATGTGCAAAGGATTTTAAATGCAGTGCCTGTTGATGAAGCAGAATAAGTTTTTAAACCTTGCGTTTATTAGAGAACAGCTAATTGGTGTCAGAAAGGGGTTAAAGTTGGTTAAGGGTTTTCATGGTTGTCAGTTTTGATTTACTTTGCACTCGAAATTTATGAAACGCAACAACATTTTTCCTTTATTACTTGTACTGGCATTAAATTCTTTCGGGCAAACGACATGGTCTCTGCAACAATGTATTGAATACGCGTTAGCCAATAACCTTTCCGTAAAGCAATCTGAATTGAATGTTGAACTTGGAAAGACATCCGTAAACCAAAGCACAGCCACACTTTTCCCGTCACTGAATGGTTTTGCTACAAATAATATTTATTACGGCAGAAGCATTGACCCATACACCAATCAGTTTACCGAAAATCAGGTCCGGTCGAATTCATTTTCACTGAACAGTTCGCTTTCCTTGTTTGAAGGGTTCACTTTGATGAATGCATTAAAACAGAGTAAGCTGAATTACATGAGCAGCAAATACGATTTACAAAAAGTGAGAAATGATATGGCCCTCAATGTGGCAACAGTTTATCTGCAGGTGCTCTACAACAGAGAACTACTGGCCGTAACAAATGAGCTGTTTGATGCAACAAAACTTCAGCGCGACAAGACGAAACGCATGGAGGAACTGGGAAGTGCAAGCAAGGGCAACCTGCTTGATATGGAATCGCAGCTCGCGTCAGATGAAGTGAGGCTGGTGACTGCGCAGTCGGCTTATGATCAGAGTTTGTTATCACTAAAGCAATTACTTGAACTGGATACCGTCGCCGATTTCAGAATTGTAATTCCACAGCTTCCTGCGCCTTCAATGGATGCCGGATACAGCGACGTGCAGGCCATATACCTTAGCGCATTGAGTAACCAGCCCGACATGAAAAGCTATGAATACAAAGTGAGAAGCGCGGAGAAAGGTGTGAGCATTGCAAAAGGCGCAGTATATCCGCGGCTGTCAATGAGCGGAAGTCTGGGTACTTCATATTCAACATCAAGCCAGCGCGTGAAAGGGTATACTCCGTTCAATTCAACGGTGATCACAGGATATACTTCGCAGTTTGATACTGTATATTCCGTTTACCAGGAGCAAATTCCGAATTTTGAAAAAACACCTTTTCAGGATCAGATTGATAATAATCTGAATAAGTCAATTGGTTTCTCTTTGGCAGTTCCGATTTTCAATTCCTGGTCAACACATTCCAATATTAAGAGAGCAAAAATTAATCTGATGCAAACACAACTTGGTTTTGAGCAGATGAAAAAGGGAATGTATAAGAGCATTGAGCAGGCGGTGGCAGATGCAGGAGCGGGGTATCAGAAATATATAGCCGGAGAAAAAAATGTAAACGCGCAGCAACAAAGCATGGATATGAACCAGAAGAAGTATGACGTGGGGCTTATCAGTACCTACGACTTTCTCCTCGCAAAAAATAATTTCAGCAGGGCGAAGTCAGATTTATTGCAGGCAAAATTTGATTATATTTTCCGGTTAAAAGTGCTCGATTTTTACATGGGTAAGTCGCTGTCATTTTAAATAAAAAGTTTAAATTATCTCTTAATCACTTCGTAACTTATTCACTTCATCACTTCTTTACCTCATCTCTACCTCACACCATCAAATGAAAAAGAAAAATAAAACCCTCCGTTATCTGATTATTGCTGTGGTGGTGCTGATCATTTTCGCCATCATCGGAAAAAAAGCAGGATGGATCGGACAGGAAGAAAAGAAACAGGTCACTTCGGAAAAAGTAAACAAGCGCACAATTACCGAAACAGTTTCTGCAAGCGGAAAAATACAACCGGAAGTGGAAGTAAAAATCTCGCCTGATGTCAGCGGGGAAATTGTTGAACTCACTGTAAAGGAAGGCGACCATGTAACGAAGGGGCAATTGCTTGCGAAAATTCTTCCTGATATTTACCAGAGCAATGTGGACAGAATGGTAGCCATGTTGAACTCATCAAAAGCAGGATTTGAAGGATCAAAATCACGTCTTGCACAGTCGAAGTCACAGTTTGAACGCGAGAAAAGTACATACGAAAGAACCAAAAAGCTATACGATGAGAAATTGATTTCTTCCAGTGAATTTGAGGCCGTTAAAAGTGCTCATGATATTGCAAAAGCAGAAGTTGATGCCGCCAAACAAAGTGTTGATGCTTCGGATTATAATATCAGGAGTACAGAGGCTTCTCTAAAGGAGGCGCAGGACAATTTAAAAAAGACGACCATTTTCGCACCGGTTGACGGAACCATTTCAAAATTAAATGTCGAAAAAGGGGAACGCGTTGTAGGTACTTCGCAAATGGCAGGAACAGAAATGATGACCCTGGCCAACCTCAACGAAATGGAAGTGAGTGTTGACGTGAATGAGAATGACATTGTCCGCGTGAATGCAGGCGATACGTCCACCATAGAAGTAGATGCTTATCTCGGAAAAAAGTTCAAAGGTGTGGTTACTGAAGTTGCAAACTCGGCAAACAACACTTCACTAATGAGCACCGACCAGGTTACAAATTTCAAAGTAAAGGTTCGCATCCTTCGTGATTCTTATGCTGACATTCAGGATCCTGAGCATCCGGGTAAAAGCGTGTTCAACCCGGGCATGTCGGCAACAGTTGATATCATGACCAAAAAGGTTGCCGACGTTATTGCTGTTCCCATTCAGGCTGTGACCACAAGAGATACCACACAAAGGGACAAGGGAACGATGAAGGGGAAAAATTCTGACGACCTTGAAGAGGATATAGATGCGGTGAAAGTAGTTGATGAGAAAACAAAATCGAAAGATAAGGAAGAGAAAAAGTCTGAATGTGTTTTTGTAATTGAAGAGGGTAAACTAAAGCTGGCACCGGTTAAAGTTGGCGTGCAGGATAATAACTACATTGAAATAAAGAGCGGATTGAAAGAAGGTCAGGAAGTAGTTACTGCACCGTATAGTCTGATATCTAAAATCCTGAAGGAAGGAGATCCTGTTGAAGTAGTGACAAAGGATAAGCTGTATGCTAAAGATAAAAAATAAGTTTTCTGACCCGGTCGATCCCGATAGCTATCGGGATTGAGGGAGCAATAGGATATTCGAAAGGTTAATACGTTATTTCATGGGATAATTTAAAGTTCTCTATGGCAACTATTCTTTGCATTGAAACTGCCACTACTGTATGCTCTGTTGCCATTGCTATTGACGGAAAAGTTATTTCGTTAAAGGAAGTCAACGCCGGATTATCTCATTCTGAGAACCTCACCATTTTTATTAAGCAAGCCTGCGAAGAAGCAAAAATTAGTTTGAGTGGACTGGATGCAATTGCCGTAAGCAAGGGCCCCGGTTCATATACAGGGTTGCGAATCGGCGTAAGTACTGCAAAGGGTTTATGTTACGCTTTGAACAAACCCCTCATCGGGATTAGCACCCTTAAATACCTGGCCGGCTGTTGTATTATGTCTCATGTCTCACATCTTGATTCTCTATACCTTCCCATGATTGATGCACGACGAATGGAAGTTTATTGTGCTGTATATGATTCAGCGTTGAATGAAATTTCTGCTCCGGATGCAGTCGTAGTAAATGAGAATTCATTCGCGGAAATATTGAAATCGAATCACGTAATTTTTTGTGGCGACGGTTCAGGGAAGTGCAAACCACTTTTTGAGAATAATCCGAATGTAATATTCGCAGATGTGAATCTCTCTGCATCCGGCATGGTTTCTCTTGCGGAAGCTAAATATTCCAATAAGGAATTTGAAGACGTTTCATTGTTTGAACCGTTCTATCTGAAGGAAGCGGCCGTTGGTAAACCATCGCATATTTAATTTTTAATCTTAATTATTGTGTCCGGGAAAACAATCTTGATTACGGGCGGAAGTTCAGGGCTTGGATTTGAAGCATGCAGACAACTTTATACCTCCGGAAATACTGTTTATTTTGTTGGTCGCGATGAGAAACGCTGCACGGAAGCGAAGACGCAAATAGAAAAAGCAGGGCAGGTTGGGAGTGCGGAATTTTTTGTGGCCGAATTATTATCTCAGAAGCAAATAAGAAAACTGAGCGATGAAATTCATTCCCGGATTCCGAAGATTGATGTGCTCATCAACAATGCCGGCGGAGTGTTCAGCCGTTTTGAATTGAGCGAAGATGGCATTGAAAGGACTTTTGCACTGAATCATCTCAGTTATTTTCTACTTACCAATCTTTTGCTTGATCTTCTATCTCCAGGCAGTCGCATCATTAATGTTTCTTCACACTCACATTACCCCGGCAAAATTGATTTTGAAAGTTTCAGGGAGAACAAAAGTTACAACATACTCAAGGCATACAATCAGAGTAAACTTGCGAATGTGTTATTTACTTATGAACTGGCGCGAAGACTTTCAGAGAAAAACATTACTGTTAATGCTTTACATCCGGGCCGGGTGCGCACACATATTGGAAATAAAAATCAACCGTGGTACCTTTCACTTGGATGGAGTTTGCTTGTTGCAATGAGTTCTATTTCGCCGCGAGAGAGCATCCGCACGTTCATGTATCTTGCCGAAAGTGATGAAGTGAAAGACATAACAGGGAAATATTTTGCGTTTTCGAAAGTGAAAAAATCTTCATTGCTTTCCTATGATGAAGCGCTTGCAAAAAAATTATGGGAGTTCTCTGCAGAAATGACCCGATAATTTTGAAGCCAGGAATAATATTCAAAGCTGAAATCAGTATTAAATTTTCCCGGGTATTAAATCTGTGCATCTGTGGCAATTTGCTTTATTGTTTCAAGATACCTCGACGCTATGCTTCAGGTGGGTTTTTATTCATTCAAATCCCTTTCATCCGTTCCCACAATCTTCCCATCGTCCCGTCTCTCATCGCCTTTATTCTTCCCTTTTGAATCAGCAACTCACTGTTCCCTCCGTCAGATAAATAATATCTGAACACAAACGGGGCCTCTGGATCTGACCATCCACCGATTTGTCCCATCCTCATATCGCTGAATATTATGGCATCTGTTTCTTCTTCCTTTTCCAGCATGTAAAAGCCCTGGGAAAAACGCACAAGTTTTTTAACATGATCATCCTCGCGCAGTGAATCAGAAAGATGTGGGTTTCTGATAATTGTTGTGTATTGAATACTATTCGTCTTGTCCAGGATCGAATAATATCCGATGTGAATTCCGTTCGTATCACTCGCTACGATATACCATAGCAAATTATTCAGTGGAGTAGGAGTGGAAAAATAATTGTCGTTGGAGATTTTATTTTTTGTCAGCGTCTTCTCCACAAATTCATTTACCCTGATTTTATTTATCATCGCAAATATCAGGTAGCAGGTACTTATCGTTACAAATATTTTTGCCGTTTTAACTCTTGAAGGATGATGCACTTTCATGCTCACCAGCGCAATTGCTCCAATCCAGAAAAAGACAGAGAAAAGCGGATCAATTATAAAAAGTGTATTGAATGAAACGCGGTAATGACTGAAGGGTTCAAACCATGCAGTTCCATAAGAGGTAAGCGCGTCAAGAAAAATATGCAGAAAAAATCCACTTCCGATCAGAAACATCCAGTTCTTAAAACTGAAATCTGTTTTGCTGTATAATCGTTTCAGTAAATACGCAGCAATTGGAATTAAAAGAATCTGAAAAAGTATGGAATGGGTAAATCCCCTGTGCGCCAAAAGAGCATCGGCGGGGTTCATCCAAAGGCCGGTTATCACATCAATGTCGGGAAAACTGTTCGCAATGGCACCCCAAAGCATAGCTTTTTTACCGAGTCTTTTTCCGGCAATCAATTCCCCTGTGCAAATGCCAATGGCAATGTGTGTGATGGAGTCCAATAGAATCAGCTGATAACAGGATCAATAAAACACGGACTCTTCGTAAATTCCTCTTCTGTTCCGTCCTCATAAATAACTTTTACATGAACCTTACTTCCTGATTCATAATTTTTCATGATGATGGACTTTTTATCTTCACTCAACTTCCCCTGTATCGGGAGAAAACTCTTTTCATACATAAGGAGTTTGATTTCTTTAGCCGGTTGTTTGAGGAAAATCTGAAAATCATTTTTGGGTACAGAATTTATTTCCTGACTAAACAGCGACAAAGAACACAAGCAAGTGATAACAATGAAAAGATACCTGATCATCCTTCAAAAGTAAGCATTTAATTAATGAGAATTCAATCTTCCGTTTCGTGGAACTGATTCAGTTGGAGAGATTCCTCATTTCATTTATAATAACACGAGGAATCTTAAAAATCGAAACTGAGTCACTACCCGTTTCTCAATGAATAACAGAAAATTTTCCACTGATTGGATTTCCATCTGACCGGAGTGAATAGAAATAGATTCCTGATGAATATCCGGAAACATCAATTCTGAAATACAAATCTCCGGGTTGCGATGTTTGTGCTAATATTCGTTTTCCCATTTGATCAAAAATTTCAATTACTGTTGAAGCACTGTAACTGGTTTTAGCAGGCATTCTAATCAGTAATTCAGTACTTGCCGGAACAGGATAAGCTGAGATTAGATCTGCATGTTTAATTTCATTCGTTCCAAGTACAACCCATTGCATAAGGTAATCACTGTGCGTGGCAAAATTTCCAAGACTGTCGGCGTCTATACCAAGAATATAATTTGCTGTTTCTCCATGCTGATACCAGCGGAAATAATTTTTCTGCGATTCGCGTGAGCCAAAAAAAGTATAGTTCCCGTTTCCAAGGAAATCTATCATCAGAGAATCTGTTTCAAGCATCGTTTCCCTGATGCGTAATGTGGTAGGATAGGTAGCAGTCGGTGTAATGAGTGCTCCATATCCGTCAGCGTGAAAGTCAGCATGAAAGTTCAAATGGACGCGCGCATTATATCCAAGGTAAACAGTATCAATAACAACCCTTGAGATATTTGTATTCATGTCGCCGTAACTGAATGGAACAGGCGCATACATTTGCTGCGGTTGGATAACTACGGCGAGAACAGGAGATACATATCCGTTTACATAAAATCCGGAGGAAGAATTATTGAAATAGCTCCATTCATCAGTACTGATTTTATGTGCTGCAAGATTTGCATTTGGAAAAAGCGATGCATAAGGAGTCCCTGCAGCATTCTGAAATCCTGAAGTGTCAACAAAGGAATACTGTAGCCCTGAAAAGTCCCAGTTTTGTGATGCTCCTCCGGCCGGAACATGATCAGTAAAATTGGTGTCAACTCCACTCGTCCACACAAGTCCTTCAAAAGGTAAATCTGCCTGAATAAGTGTCTGCGCATTTACGTAGCTGCCTATCATGGCAAAAAGGAATGAGTAAAATATTTTCATGTTGAGTATTTTGTAATTGTGGAAAGGGTTTTCCGGCACATTTATTTAATCTTCCAAAGTTAGGAGAAGCAACCGAATGTAAAAAAGGGAAGAGGAAATGGAATAAGCCGGTTACCTGAGGTCAATAATTTCGGCGCCCGGATATTTGGATGCATTAAAAGAATAGATACCATCATCATCGCAAGCATCAGGCGTGAGTTTGTCAACGGAAATGGTTTGAATGGTTCCGTTCTTGTCAAAAAGTTTTGCTGAAGTGATAAACTTGTCAACCTTATTTACTGAAAGTTTCACTTTGAAAAAATTACGTTTCTTAGCGTCTATCGGAACAAGTTCAACAAGCTGGTATGTCATGCCTTTTTCAGTCTGCTCTCCGATAAATTTAAAAAGAAACCCCTTTTCATACATGGTAAAAATGTTGGCAGGGGTAATCGTATTTTCATCTGTCTTCAGGTTGTCAATCTGAACCTCATTGGCATCCTTTACAAAAGTCCAGCGCGTTTTTCCATCGCTGACAATATCCTGTCCCGCAACCTCAAGTTTGTATTTATTTCCTTTCAGACAAATGCTTCCTCTCTGAACATCTTTGGAATTATCTTTTGGATTCTCCAGGGTGATGGCGAAAGTTGCTTTTACGGATTTAAAAGATTTGTATTTATCGGTGACGCCTTTTAGAATTTCCTCAGCTTTCTTATCCTGCTTCGTTCCCGGTGATTGGGCAAAAGACGTAATGCAAAAAACAGTGAGGAGAGTGAATAAACGGTATTTTATCATTGATTGTGCCTTAGGGTGAATGTGATGGTGCAAAGGTAATTTTTTTCGCCACGATTGGCAAACACTGTGCCTATCGCGAACTACCGGGAGTAATCATTCTTTTTTCCATTTTATTATCCTCACTTTTTACGGGCGATCAAATAATCCCTCATTCCTTGGTTTCAAAATCTTTTTCTCCACCACACCTTTGTGCCGTGAATCAGTCCCGATACCATTCATTCATGAAACAGACCACCCGGGATAGAAGTTTATCCGGGATGAATTCCGGGAACGATGCAGCCTAAAAATACTTTCTTCTGAAATCACTTTATATAAAATCACTTTAAAGATATGAGAAAAATAATTTTTATCAGTGTGCTTTTGGTTGCAGGATGTAAGATCAACAATGATTTAACCGGTACCTGGAAATCAGGAAATTATTCTATCAGTGACAGGATGTTCGCCATTTTATTAAACAGAAATTTAGGATTTGGAGATGTGCTGGAATTACGGCCGGATAGTTCCTGGAAGCTGGCTGGAACATGCGAAGTAATTGAAGGCCGAAGATGGGCTGTAGTTGCGGATTCGCTTTGTCTTTATCCTGATACGATCTGGGGTGTATACAATAAATCACTGAATCATTCAGCGTCTTTTTTCAATGGTGGATACCTCACCTATGATATAAAAAGGCACCGTCTTGTAAAAAGCAGTATTGGTTATTATATGTCGATTGACAAGAATGATTCTTTGATAAGACACCGATTCAAAAAATTTGAAAAGCTCGAGCCCTCTAAATAAATTATTAACCTTTAAAAACTAATTAAAATGAAAAATTTAATCAAACCAATTCTGAATTTAATCTTTGCCGGTTTGCTGATGTTCAGGCCGGCTTTCGGTCAGGTAAACATTACTGTATTTAATACACCGGTAAATATTGATAAAGCAATCGAGGTAGGGGAATTCCCCACAGGATTTCCCTTGTCGATAGGTGCCAGCGAACTGCGTGATTGTGTTGCCCGTGATTTGAGTCGGGATAACCTCCGGGATATCTATGCCGCCGTTGTGAATTCAATCGATATGGCCGCCTTGCCAAAAGGGGATCCTGTTCTCGGAGCCTTTTTTACAACTGCATTTGATGATGACTCACTCAATATTTATAAGGGCAAAACGCATGGTTTCTGTTTTGCATTTCATATGGATAAGATTCTAACGATGTATTACTTTGAAGCCAATGGAAACGGAAAATATAATTGGGTCGAAAATCTAACGACACGGATATATTCAATAAGTAGCGATTTGTATATTTCACTTCACTATAGCCGGTTTTCACCGGGCTCATATCCTGAAAAATCAACCATATTTCGATTTACATGTGATTTCATAGGGGAGCTCGAAGATGATGATAATTCTGATTTAACCATAGAACTCAGCAAGGATTATAAGAGATTAACAGGTTTATTCCCATTGGGAATGGCTGATTCGACCATCCTGACAGGTATTGATCGTCCAAATGGCGATGAAGAAGTCTGTGGTGGCCCTTGCCACACTGTTGTTCCAAGTACAACGTGTGTAAATATTGTAAATTATATGGGATACTCCGTTTACACATGCCAGGTAAAACAAAGGAATTGCGCTGCCGGCGGTTTGGCTAAATTGGCGAAAGATGAGAATATTAGCCTTGCGGTTCCTGTAGAATTTAAAAAGATGCGCGACTTCAGGGATAACGTCATGATCAACACCTGTGAAGGCAGAAAGTACACCGGCTTCTACTATGTCTTCAGCAAATATGCCAAAATGAATATCTCCATGCTTTGGAAATATGCCTCTATACTGCCTGAACTATATTCAGCAATGGAAAATTTATCTGATGAAAGCAGTGATAGAATTATAATCACCCCTACCTTAAGAGCGAAAGCGTTGGAGATCCTTCGGGATCACGACGGTGAAGGAGATGCTTATTTTAAATCTGTCCTTGCTCAGGTCGAAATGGACCTGGAAACTTTCACCGGACTCAAAAGAAGTGAGTTAGTAGCTATGCTTTCACCTTATGGGAATTGTAAGGGTGAGCGTATAGCAATTCCGGGACAATCTAACATTGGTGCATACTTTACTTCTGTATACGACGATCCGGGTCGTGATGAAATCGTAGTGAATTATTCTGTTTCCGGTAGCAGGATTAAGTTTGAGTTATTTAGTTCAACTGCAGGACTGGTGTCTGTCATAGAAGATCCCTTGCCGCGGCATAAATTCAGTATTTCAACGTCTAAAATGGAGCCGGGAATATATATTTACAGAATCAGTTCCGATTCCGGGTATGAGAAGATCGGGAAGGTAGCTGTTGTGAAATAATATTTTCACTATCATTTTAAAAGAGGGTTGCAATTCCGATTGCAACCCTCTTTCATTTTGACCTTTTGATTCTGATAATGATGAAGTCGGAAGTTTAATTAGCAATTGCCAACAGCATGTACAGAATGTGGTAAATGCTGATATTCAGATAATACAAAAATTAACACTACTGTCCGACTAAAAATAATTTTGCTTT
>JBBRAY010000041.1:0-34841 GCA_038206355.1 Bacteroidia bacterium | reverse complement strand
AGCCGCGAAGCCCAACCCCCTCCTTGCAAACACCTGATAACATTGTCATTCAGAGCGTAGCGATGAATCTTTCAAAGCAAAATTATTTTTAGTCGGACAGTAGTGATATGATATCCTTAAAATATACTCTTAACTTGAACCATGTGTTGAAATCCATCAGCCACTTATTCTGATTGTTTTCCATGCCATGATCGGCCGGCAAAAAAGGCACCCCCGGAAGGAATGCCTTTTCAAATAAACTGAATTTCGTTTCTCTTATTTCTTCGGCTTCAATGATTTCTCCAATGACTTACCTACTACTTTTCCGGCTTTCGCATAACATTCTTTAATTCTGTTGGCAGGATCAAATTCCCATTCATTATCCGCCATTACAACGCCGGCTACTTTCTTCAACTCACCTTTTGCTGCAACATTCTTGGTTGAATTTTCTATCCATGAAAATTCAAAGTTGCAATAAGGGTTTACTTTCATTACCATCGGAATGGTAAATCCCGGTTCTGTTAGAGTCGTGTGAACATAAAGCGTATATTTTGCTTCGGTCTGATTGGTTCCCAATTTGACATCCATTTTCGCTTTCGCCATGATCTTGTTTATCAGTTCTTCAAACATCGGCTCATAAACATTTTCGCGATTCTCAACCCATTTCTTCGCCCATTTTTCCCCTTTCCCGGGAACCTTTGTATTGAAGTCGGCAATCTTGCCCGCTTTATATTCCTCCTCCGTTTTTTTGCCAACCATCATGTTGTCATAGTTGTATTCAATATTGATGAGTTTCTCTCCGGCAAGAAATGATAGGGTCTTGTCTCCTTCAGTGTATTTTTGCGCAATAACATTCGTTCCTGAAAGAGCAACTACGAAAACAATCAGAAGGGAATTAAATTTTTTCATTGTTAGTTTGATTTTTTTGTTTGGGCGGCAAATTTATATGATTTTTTGTAACTCACCAGTATGCCAACAAAAAATTGAAGATCGAAGCGCTTTATTCTCTTAAATTCCGGAAACTACAATCCCCGTAAACCTTCCCACTGATATAACTCAAATTTCTCTTTGCCGTCAGGACGCCTTTTAGAAGACCGGATCGTAAAAACCGGCCACGATTCCATTTTATCTTCCGGCATTTCAAAATTGAGAAGTTCTTCAATTCCTTCGTCAGTAAGACCGGGATCAACCCATTTTTTCGCTGATTCAAATGGAAGAAATAACGGCATGCGGGGATCGTCAGGGTTTGCATTGTGAATCTTAGTCATCAAACTGTTTGCCTTCCTTGTTACCACAGAAAATGTCCCCAATAATTCGCCCGTTTCCTTATTCACCATTGGCGCATAGTTATAAAGTGATGGGAGAAAAAACATTTTTTCATTCTTCAAACAAATATGATAAGGGACCTTGTTCTTCCATCCGGATATTCCCCGGTGCTCATAAATTCCGGTGACGGGCATCAGGCAACGGTTATTCCAGATGCGGTGCCAGAAAGATTTTTTATCAAAAATTTTATCCGAACGGGCATTGCACATCCACTGTCTCGACTTCTTTACCTTTTCCGGCGTGTTCATATAAGGTGCAATAACGCCCCACTCCATCAACTTTAAAAAATATTTTCCTTCTTCAAATGTTACAATTGGGTATGGCTTGAAAGACTGAGCCAGCACATGTGACTGGTCTAAAAAATCTATTTGAATACTACCGTCAATGTTGATACCGGGAAGATAATCGGTTATCAATTCATAACTTGACTTAAAACTGACATCGTAACACATGCGACTTAAAATTTTCTACTTCCGCTAAACTAACTTTTATTTCCTGTTTGCGGAAACGCATCGAAACATAAACCTCGCCGAATTGTGGATACAGATCAAAAACGACAGCGTCCTTTGCAGCCGGGAACCATTTTATATAATGATCAATATACCGTTTCACCTTTGCCTTCAGCAACCGTGCAGCCCGCTTCTCCATTCCCGGCATTACCACGGATGCAAATACGCTGTAGCCATCGGGCTGAGATACGGCTTTCACCAATCTTTCCCGGTGCATTTGATTTTCCCAGTCGTAAAGATAGCGGTATGCGTCCTTTTCAATAGCGATGAAATGTTGTAGCGCTTCCGCCTCTTTTTCATAGTGCGTGATCAGAAAAGCACGGTAAGTATTATTCTCTGAAAAAATAATTCCCCTTTCATAAGTCTGCCTGACAAAATATTTTTTTCCTGCGCCAACCAACGCATGCAATAATTCTTCGCTGAAAAGGCACAATGGATTAAACATGACATTTGACCGACGGGATGTGATTGATATCAGTGGTATAACAAGGCGATAATTTTTCGGCTTTTAACCTCCACTTACGCGCATAGCCTTGCGCTGCCATACGAACGGTATTCCTGCCATATAAATTATTGATGGCATCCATGGCATGCATGACTTTTACATTTTGTCGGTTGTCAGATAGATTGAAAATTTGTTGTTGCGTATTACCTGCCGGGACAAGTTCCGAAACCATTACCCCTGCTTTCATGAACAGATACCCCGGAAGGTAAATCAGATCCAATCCTTTTAACGCTTGCTTGATCAAGCTACTGCTGTCATTTGATGCGGCTTCCATTCTCATTTTAATGCTCCGCGCGTATTGACGGTCGTTGAAACGGTACGGATTGGTTTCTATCCAAACCTCAATTATTCCGGCACTCGAATTTTCCTCACGAAGTTTCTTGGCGCAATTGGCAGCAAAATTTGAAACTGCCTCACAGAGATCTGTTTTTTCCGTCACAGGTTTACCAAATGAACGTGAAGTACGGAATCCCTTTTTTTTAGGATTCACCAATTGCCAATCAATACACCTCTCTCCGCGCATTTCCTTCAGTGATTTCAATCCTACAACTGTCATGTGTTTTCTCACCCATTCATCAGGTAGTTTTATGAAATCTGCTGCCGTCAGCACATTGATCCCTTGTAACCGCTGCGCATGTTGCGCGCCAATGCCCCACACCTCTCCTACTTTTGTAAAAGTCAGTACTTCGTCAATCTGATTTTTGCCGGACATTACATGGACTCCTATTTTTTTTTTTGTTTTTTTTGCAAAGCGGTTAGCCATCTTCGCCAAAGTTTTTGTCGGCGCAATGCCAATGCTGACAGGGATGCCTGTGAACTGTTTTACTGCAGACTTGATTTTACGTGCAAGATTTTCCAAACCGTCATCAGGGACATTCTCGAGATCCATAAATGCTTCGTCTATGGAATACACTTCAATATTGGGAATGAACGATTCAATTGTGCGCATCACCCTGTCGCTCATGTCGCCATACAAAATATAATTGCTGCTGAACATCGTGATGTTATTTTTCCTAATCACTGCTTCGGCCAGGTGTACGGGCTCGGCCATTTTTATTCCCAGCGCTTTTGCTTCATCGCTGATGGAAATTGCGCAACCATCATTATTGGAAAGTACAATGACAGGTTTTCCTTCGAGGTCAGGGCGAAAGACGCGTTCGCAGGAGACGTAAAAATTATTGCAATCAACAAGACCTATCATCTCATTCTGGGTTTGTGAAAATGGATGTTACACACCACCACGCCACCCAGGGTCATGTTCATGCTTTCTGTAATCTCAATAGGTTTGTAATTGATATTCTTCGGCGAGAGCCAGATTTTTCCCGAAGAAATTTTTAATTGTTTCAGTGTGCGTTCACCATCAATGATAGCAACTACGATGTCGTTGTTTTGGGGATTGATGCTCCGGTCAACAACGAGCAGGTCACCGTCGAAAATTCCTGCATCGGTCATGCTGTTTCCTTCCACCCAATAATAAAAAGTTGCCGAAGGATGCGTAACGATATAGTCGTTGAGGTTGATCCGTTCTTCAATGTAATCATCGGCAGGCGAGGGAAATCCCGCAGATACTCGTACGCCGAGGACAGGACAGTTAGATGGGACGGATAAATTATCCTGAATGGACTCCGGAATTAGTAGTTTCATTTGACTTTATTACAATCAATTTGATTGTCACTAAAATAGTCAAAAAAATAAATCTGGCATGGGTATCAACAAAATAATTCAGGAATATCATGTGCAGCCCGGAGTTTAACCTCCCACCTTTTCAACGTTTTGATCTGATTTTAAATCGGAAGTATAATGAAACTCAATCTGAGGAAAAGTTTGTTTTGCAATCGTTAAATACCATTCGCTTTTAGCCATGTACACGGGTCGCCCATCCTTATCATAATTGATGTAACGGTTTTCGCGACTTATAAAATTGTCCAGTGTATTTTTATCGGCAGCCGAAATCCAGAAGGCTTTGTAATATTCCACGGGATGAAAAGAACAGGATGCACCGTATTCATGCAAAAGCCGGAACTGGATCACTTCGAATTGCAGTTCTCCTACGGTTCCTACAATCTTAGTATTCTCAGATTCACGCATAAACAATTGCGCTACGCCCTCATCAGTTAGCTGGTGGATTCCTTTTTCCAGTTGCTTTGATTTGAAAGGATCCATATTCACCAGCTCTTTAAAAATTTCCGGAGAAAAACTGGGAATGCCCTTGAAAGAAATCTTTTCTCCTTCAGTTATCGTATCACCAATTTTAAAATTTCCTGTATCGTACAATCCGATTACATCACCTGGATAAGCTTCCTCCACAATACTTTTTTCATTGGCCATGAAACCAACAGGACTTGAAAAACGAAATTTCTTATCGAGGCGGGTATGGTAATAAAATTTATTCCTTTCAAATTTACCCGATACCACCCTGCAAAACGCAATCCTGTCGCGGTGTTTCGGATCAAGGTTGGCATGGATCTTAAAAACAAATCCGGTAAAATCATTTTCAAGCGGCTTCACTTCCCTGGAGTCAACAATTCGGGGTTGTGGCGGAGGCGCAATGCGAACAAACGTATCCAGCAATTCTTTTACACCAAAGTTATTGATGGCGCTGCCGAAAAATACAGGAGCAAGATATCCTTCCTTGTACAGTTCATCATTAAAGTGTTCATAGATGCCATGCACCATTTCTGTATTCTCTCTCAATTTACCTGCCGCCTTGTCACCAATATGTTTATCCAGATCAGGAGAATGCAGATCATTGATATCGAATACTTCTTCTGCAAGTTTTGATTTGCCTGACTGAAAGAGTTGCAATTTTTTTTCGAAGATGTTATAGACTCCTTTGAACTCCGAACCAATTCCTATCGGCCAGCTCAAAGGACAAACATGGATACTTAATTCCTTTTCCACTTCTTCCAGCAGGTGATACGGGTCCTGACCTTCCCTGTCCATTTTATTGATGAAAATAATCACCGGTGTATGTCGCATGCGGCACACATCCATGAGCTTACGTGTTTGCTCCTCCACACCTTTCACGCAATCAATCACAAGGATCACGCTGTCAACGGCGGTTAAGGTCCGGTACGTATCTTCAGCGAAATCTTTGTGGCCCGGTGTATCGAGGATATTGATTTTATATCCTGCGTATTCAAATCCCATTACAGAAGTGGCAACGGAAATTCCCCGTTGCTTTTCAATCTCCATAAAATCTGAAGTGGCTGTCTTCCTGAATTTATTGCTTTTTACCGCACCTGCCGTTTGAATGGCACCGCCGAAAAGCAATAACTTTTCCGTAAGCGTAGTTTTTCCTGCATCAGGATGGCTGATGATTCCAAACGTTCTTCTTTTATTTATTTCTTCAGGTTTCAAAATTTAAATTTTTCTGTTTTTCTCAAGAGAGCAATAATTATTTACTATCATGTGAACTGTTCCCGCTCACGATCTTTGCAGGTACTATTTTATGTGAACATATAAAGTTTCAAATGTTCCTTCAAAAAATTTACCGGTTATTTTCAGATCCCGACTATACAGTTTTATACCTTTGCTAATCAGTAAGTTAAACGGAAGTAAGTGCTGAAATTAAACTCGAAGGTACCAAATTTATTTACCGGCTGATATAAATGAGCTACGCCGGATAATTCCTTCGCGCCTTTTCCAAATGGTCTTTTATTTCAAATGCAAGTTTCGATGGTTTTAAAACCCGAAGTATTGGATAAGAAATATTACATTTTTTTCGTTATGTCAATTATTTGATATTTTTACTTCGTTTGTAAGAGACAACCATTTTTCACGCAACATGTAAGCTTAGATTTTTCATAACTTACAGAAAGATGAACAAAGCAAATATGGATAAAAACTCTATCAGGAAGCGTCACGATGGCACAATCGAATGTGAGATTGCTGTAATGATAATTAAGGATGATGATAATACGTATACTGCGTATTGTCCTGCTTTGCAATTGTCAACATATGGTGATTCTCCGGAAGATGTACAGGAAGCTTTTGCTGAAAGGCTGGCAATTTTTATGGAAGAAATGGCAGGACAAAATGTTTTGCACCAAGAACTCATTCGTCTTGGCTGGAATTATGAAGCAAGTAAAACACCGCACCTTACCCAACCGGAGAACGTTACGATTCCTGTTCATTTATTAAACAGTTCATTCGGAATTATTAGAAAACCATTCAGGGTTCCGGTTTACGCATGATATACCATATCGTCCAATTCCTATTCAGCTTTTTATTAGATATCTGAAAAGTTTAGGACTTGTTCCAAGTGCAAAGATGAAAGGTTCACTCCAGAAGTGGAATTACCCTAAAGGTGTTCAGCAGTTTCGACGGTCCATTACGATACGGCCGGCAAAGGATCGTGATGTTCCCGGACACCATATCCGAAGCTGTGCAATGGATTTAGGGAAAACGATGGATCAGGTATATGCTGAAATAGATGCAATGAAATGATAGTACCTTCATGCAGGGAGGCCCTCCCGGAAAAATATTTGGTACCCGTTAGGGGCACTGCTACTCCGGATAATTCCTTCGCGCCTTTTCCAAATGGTCTTTCATTTCTGCTGCAAGTTTCGACGGCATTAAAACTTTTAGATGTTCCCCGAAACTAAGCAATGCTGAAATCAATTCGGGATTTGGGATCAGTGCCCATTCAAAAAATACATTTGTTTTTGTCTCTCTAATTATCCGTTGTGATTCATGTAAGGGTTTTGTCATTACATAATTTGCACGTGGTTTTGTGATGCTTACCCGAATGGTTTCAACTTTGAGTTCTTTGGGAACAGTAATTCCGACGATGTTTTTGAAGTAATCCTATCTTCTAAAACTTCCTTTGAAATATTCTGATGCGGTAATTAACTTTGACGGAACCGGCTTGATGATTAATGAAGCACAAAGAAGAATGGATACCAATATTGAAAAGGCCTTTACGCTCCTAAAACTTTATGGTGTTAAAAAAGCTGACCTGGAAAAGATTGCAGGTTATCGTTTGGGTTTATTTAAAGATTTACCAATTTGATTTTTTTCATGAAAGCCATCATCATTCCCCTCAACGAATATTTCTACAACTTCAAAAAATATGATGGCAGGACTCCTCCTCAGCGGTTTATTGAAACGCGTCCGCTGCTTTATAAGTTTTTTAGGTCAAGGGCAGGAGAAAAAATATTTCTTGCATTCTTATATCCGTTTGCTTTTATATTGTTTTGCATAATTTTTGGTCCCATATACATTTATGACTGTTTAAGAGGGGGAAAGAAACAGGCTAATAATAAAGCGAATAAAATACTTGACCGTATGAACAAATGGACCGATAAAATGACGCGTAAAGACATGAAAAAGTTTTTGCAAAAATTCACCAATGAAAATTTCAAGCTATTCCTATACTACAGCGATGAAATGATTCCAAAAAACGAAAAGCAGCGTGATTTATTTTTTATACGTCTGGAAAAAATGAAGGAGGGCTTAAACCTTCACCATGTTTTTCTGGCGAACGAACAAGCGGATGTTGAAGAAGTAATGCAACTTTATGGCATCGATCCGGATCAGTCTTTTTTTATGAGTGATGGGAAAATTGATCTGGGGAATATGAAAATGATCGAGTAAGATTTGAAAGCTGCAACTTTTATTGCTAAAAGTACAACTTAGTTGTCCATAAATTAGTTTACTAAATGCTCGTCTCATCCAGAAAGAAAGCCTCTTTTCCATTTTTAGCTTTGAAATTAATACAGCTGCATATATTTTCCACAATATTGCTTTGGGGATTATCAAAAACATAAGCAATTCTTTTTCCTGAATTATTCCCCTCGAACAAATAGCCCTTTGCATAGCACCCCAACTTGCAATCTGAATTATTGCAATTGCCAACATGTGCGACCAGGCAGGTATCGCCCTGTCTATGAAATTTTTCAAAAATACTTTGTAAGATATTTATAAATGCCCATTTGTTTTTTTCATCATACTCTTTCTCTTCATCCAACAATCTTTCCAACTCAGAAAGATCCATAGACTCAAATGCTTTTACAATATAATATTCATGGGTTAATAAATCATTTTTTTTAAATACCCTTACTGTTGTTTCTGTATTATTCATAGGACGCTTTTTGATTTATGATTTCTCACCATTAAAATTATAGAAAATGGCACTCCTAAAATAATGAAAATCGCTTAATGAATGAAAATAATTTCAGTTTTTCTTGAGCTCAAATTGGTTATCAATCTTATTGCAATGCAATGAAGGATAAATATGAGCCAATTACGAGAAAATATTTTCTCTCGGAATTATCTTAAAAAATCTGTAATCAACTAAGATACTGATCTATGCTACAATAAGTGAATATTACTTCGTCAGTTGCAGTTTTACCATCGTATCTTCTTTTCCTTTGATATAAATTTCAAGAAGAAAGTTCTTATCGCTGGCCTGGAAAATCCGTGACGTCTTAAACTGAAAGGCTTCTGTTCCTTTGATGTCGTGCACATCAGTGATGGTGTGCTTTTCAATGTTTCCTGTTGCATCGTCAATTTTATATGCGGTCAGGTATCCTCCGCGGCCTTCTTCGTGCTTTGCAGGAACTTCGGAAAGTTGCAGGTTTATGTTTTTAGGATTGTCAAGGTAGAGAATGTAGCTTGCATCTGCTCCTTTAATGTATTTCACACTCAATCCTCCCTTACCCACTGTGCTGATCTGGGTCTTTGGAAGTTTTTTCATCCATTGAATTTTTCCTGAATCATCAAATTTTGTCGCAACAAGGTCCGCATAATACATGATATTCGACATTTGCGTTCCTTTCATTTCCTTTCGCATGTATTGCTGCTCACCAATTACAATCGTGCTGCCATCAGCGTTCAGAACCACATCGATAATTTTCAAATCGTTGATGCCCGCTTTGCCCATACCCTCACGCTTTTCATTTTTTTCTTTGGCGCGCTTAGATTCATACTGATTAATCAGGTCGAGTGGAAATTCAAAATCATGTTTTTGCAACACTTTTCCGTTCACATCCATTTTCCAATCGAGTATTCCGTTCATGTTCCAACTAAGTGTTCCGCTTCCTGTCCAACCCACTATAAAGTCTACTCCATTTGCATAAAAACCAACGCACGTCAGGTTGCCGTCGGGTGACTCGAACATTTTCAACTCTTGGAAAGCCAGGTTACCATCAATGTCAATTTTGTTAGGGGTTACCTTTAAATCACTTGAAATACTAAGCAATTCAAACCGTTTTCCGTCATTCAATCTTGCCAACATGAATGCTTTGCCATCCTTGGTAACTCCATAAGCAATATTATTCATTTCCTTTTCTGTGTAGGGCATCTTTACCTCGCCGCCCCATTGCTTTTCAAAATTATTGTCAAACACAAAAAATCCCATGACGTCATAATTCTTGGCATCATTTTTTTCTGCGGGCTTCAGCCTGTAACGAATCATCAGCTTGGAATTGTCGAATGAACTCTGCACTATAAACCGGTAGGTGCGCATATTAAAGATATTCGTAGCGTCATCGCCCATGGCTGCCATCGCTACTTCCCTGGCAGTAGTAAAGAGCAGCTTTGAAGTTCCAAAGGTTCCGTCGGCAATGCTGATGGAGCGGGCATAAATGTCTTCCTGTTTCGCCTTCTTGTTAAAAGAAGAAAATACGTAATAAAGCTTGTCGCCCACCTGGACAATGTCCTGCAACTTATTCTCCGGTGGAAAATCTTCATATTCCTTGCGGCCGGTTTCCCGCATGCCTTTCACATCGTATAACTGAAGGGTTACTTTTTCTTTAACAGTCTTAATTGAAATGGCATGACCGTTATTGTCGCTGAAATACTCCTTGCTGGGAGCATCTACAACTTTATAAGGAGTTCCAACTGTAATATTGAAGTCCTTGGATAGTTTCACTTGCGCGAAAGCAGTGAATTGTATTAGCATCACTACTGCCAATAATGATTTGGTGTGTTTCATTGGAGGTTTAAAATGGTTTGTTTTTTCGGAAGCGAATATAGTAGATATTCCGTTTGAAAGTGACTCACTCATACCGCGCCAAGCTGACCCATCAAAGTTAAGTGCCCTTGTGAAAGACTTTTCTTGTGTTTAACCTGGTTCCAAACTTAGTTTAATAGTTGATTCATATCCGTTTCCTTTTCTGATTAATACGGCAGTTTTTTTCGAAGCGATCCCCCGTTAACTCCAAACGATGTGCATTGCCTTCCGGAAGCAAGCAATAAAAATGAAAGCGCGAACATTATTTGGCTCAATAGCAAAAGGAAATCAGCAAGAATCAATGCGTAAAAACTTTTTTCATCAGGATCCTGCCGTTTTTATTTTGATCATTAAGTGATCCCGATTGGAACAATCTCTTTTCTTCTCTTTGCCTTTTCTTGCACCAACTATCTTGATTGTCAGTAGATTAACTCACTTTACCTTTGCATCCGAAAGTAAGAAAGCGCAAGTAAATGTGAGTAATGTTTTACCAAATGTTTTACCAACTAATCACAATCAAAATTTAAAATCATGGCATCAGTAAAAATAATTCTCCGCAAAGATAGAATAAACGCAAAGAACGAACACCCACTATGGATAAGAATTTCCAAAAATCGCAAATCAAAATACGTCACTCTGGACATCTACCTCCTTCCCGAGCAATGGGATCAAGCATTGCAACGCTTGAAAAAAACCATCCCAATAAAAACCAACTCAATGCTTTCATTGCAGCAAAAGTTGCAGAAGCAGAAGGAGTATCAGTAGAGTTGGAAACGACATCAAAGTACATCAGTACTTATAATATCAAGGAGGCCATCATCGGAAAAGCGCTACCCGATTTCTTTCCCTATGCTGATAAATTCGTCAACCATCTTGAAGCTACCGGGAAAATAGGAACTCATCGAAGAGCGAAAGCCGTCATTGCGAAGCTCAGAAAATTTGTCGGAGGCAAGCCAATATTGTTTGACCAGATCACCGTAAGTTTTCTGAAAGACTACGAAAACCATCTGAAAGCAATTTTGAAAAACCGGCAAAACACAGTCCATGCCAATTTCCGTTTAATGCGGACCATTATGAACAATGCCGTAACGGAAGATTTGTTGCCTGTACAGTTCAATGCATTCAATAAGTATAAGCTAAAAGCAGAACAAACACAGCGCGCATATCTAACCGAGGCAGAGTTAACCAAACTCGAAACACTTCAACTAAAGGAAGGATCAGTGATGAATCATCACAGAAATATTTATGTATTCGCTGCCTATGCAGGAGGATTAAGAATTTCCGATATACTGCAATTGCGCTGGAAGAATTTTGATGGTGAAAAGATCAATATCATGATTCATAAAACTCAAACGCCGCTTTCAATAAAGCTACCGGAAAGAGCTTTACAAATCATCAGCGCATACAAAATAGGAACCTGCAGCGGTAATGATTTTATTTTTCCGCTCCTCAAAGTTTCCCCGGATGAAGAAAATCCAAAAGCAATATTCAATGCAATTTCGACTGAAACAAGGGGGTCAATTTAAAATGAAACAGGGGGGTCAATTAGACTGAAATGTCCACACATGACATCTGTTCAGGAATGTTTAAAAAAATAATAAGCACAGAACTATATGAACGATTCAGTAAAACAAATTAACGAAGCCAATTTCAATATTGGTTTTATTGCTACTGCTGCAACAAGTTCTCCTTTTGCATCAGCTATTGACAAATCTTCTTCTGAAAATAGTACAGTCACTTTTTCTGAAGAAAAAGTTGTGCCTATCTCTGAAAGAATAAAAGGTGCAATCACAATCATTGAATCGTTCAAGGCTTTGCCAAAAAACTGGAATGGTTACAATGCAAATCCTCCATCAGAAAAGGCAATAAGAAACAGTATTGAATTTTTATTACGTTTATCAAAAAAGCAAAGAATCCCAACACTTATCATTCCTACTCCCGATGAAGGAATTGTAATAGAGTTACAAGAAGATGGTGTTCGTCTTGAATTTCTTTTTCTTCCAGATAATTCAGCAGAAGTTTCAGGTTATCTTGGTAATGAACTGAAGTTTGGCCATCCCATGAATGAAACTACTGAAAATTGTTCACTCAAATGGCTTTTTTGTCCTGATGGAAATTGTAACGATTGGGAATGAAGATTTTTTGCTTCGCAGATTTCCTTTAGCACATCCTAATTATTTTCGCCCTGACGGTAGTGTTTCTTCTTATGCGTATTGCCCGGATAAATCGGATACAGCCGGACTTTCAGTAAATTTGGAAAGAATTACAACCCTTAAAGCAACAGTTCTTGACCACAATCAATTTGGTCTTTTAAGAATTTCAGCAGGTAATATTCGTTCTGTTCCCGAACTGGATTGCATTCATAATCCAATAGAGGGTAATGATGCACACTCCCTTATTACAGGAACCATTTCAAAAAATAAAAGGAGCAAACTAATTGAATTGTCATCTACTATTCCATTGGTAGAACTTCAGCAATCAATTGAACATCCTACTCCACCTGAACATCCTCCGCACGCACGGCTTGTGTTGACTTGTTCCAGAAAACCAGGAAATAAGGTGTTCCTCATGCCTTGCCGAGCAGCTACCACGCCAGCACCAAAGCAAGCACCCTTAAAGCAATTTATGACTATTTTACAGCTTCAGATCAGTGATATTAATTAACCTTCTCAGCAATGATTTTAGATTTCTACTTTTGCTTTAAGAAGTCAAACACAATTCGTTCACGAAAACATCTATCCCAATTCAACAGATGCCAATTTATCTACACCCCGCAAACTATATTATTAACAAAGCAACTATAAGTAAAAAGTGCAAAGGAGGCATTGATGGATTTAGAGAAAAGTTCATCATCCCGGAGGAACCCTATAATCAGGAAGACAGAAACCTGTTTTCAATTTCAAGATGGAACGTTGATGAATTTGATATTGATGAATTGACTGCAATTGGTTTAGAGTATAACAGTGCTGAAGAAAGTTCAAATGACTTTGCAATTTTTCAGAGATATTTCGGTTTCATTTGGTCAGTTCCTTGGTTAGAGGAAAATCAAGTCTTTGCTTGGCATATTGATTCCAATGAAGTAGAAAGAAAAGAAGTTGAACGTATTTCAAATTTGACTTTTGATGAAATTGGTTCCTTACATGGAAAAGGAATAAATATTTTATCAGCATTTTAATTCTCCGATTTCATTAGTGTGCGCTTCGCGCCCTTTTCTCCAAGCCATTTCCATTTCATTCTAATGGCAGAAATGAAATCCGCCACCGTGTCCAAAGTTTCCGACAATTGGTACGTTAAGATATCAATTACAATGCAAGGGTCAATAGCGAAAGTTGTGCGTGAGCCGATAAAGAAGGACGCATCATTACAGCAGTGCGTCTACAACACTACGGCCATTCCCTGGAACGCGGGCAAAATGGAATTTCCCGATAGCGGCATCTATTGGTTTATTCCATTCGACAACAACCCGGTGTTTATGATAATACACGAGGTATGCACTGAATGCTCGGCTGTATACACCTGTTCATCCGGCTCCTGTTCCTGGGTTACCACTGGCGGCGGATGCGAGGTGTGCGACTGTGGTTCCACCGTCTCTAACCCGTGCCAGGTAACACAGACCCCGTGCTTCGGCGGAGGTGGAACGAGTGGAGTGCGAAGAGTTGGTGGAGGAGTGATCATCCAAGCGGCGAATATTCAGATGCAGGAGGAGTTCTACTCGGCTCTTGTCGATACACCAATGTTTTGCAAGATCACAGTCCAATACGACAATAATACTAACATCGTACATTACAGACGTACGTTCCTTGACAAGGTGGACTGGACGATCGGCCAAACCTATTACAATCTAACGACAATCCCATTGTTAAAGGACAATGTAATGATGATACCAAAGACTGGCCACTTCTGGTTTATCCCTTTCGATCCTGGCAATCCAGTCGAATTGGAAAATGGGGGCGAATTGTGCTACACGTGCTACCACACTGCAGGCGCAAACGCCTGCAGCACAAACGACGATTGCGACTTTCGCCCGAACGGCGGAGGCACGTGCTGCAAGTGCGGCGATGGTTCAACGGTTAGCTGCACCTCTCAAAGATGTAAGTGCGACGGGGCTGGAACCGCAGGGTCAAACGTGGGGGTGCGAGGCGGCGGGATCATATTACCGGCCGAGGATGTAACATTTTAAATCAAAGATAATGAATAGGTATTCCTTTCTGTTTCTTGTCCTGACAATTCTGTTCACCGACGTGATTGCGCAACAGTCGGACATCGTGCCCTGTCTCATTGGCAAAGATGGAGTTCTGATAAACAAGCGGGAGATCATCCAAAGAAGCAAGACAACATCGACTGTAAAAATCTCCACCGACACCATCAGCCCGGAGCAAGCTAAGTCCGTCTACGCCCTCAACCTGCTCAGGGTGAGTGGACGCTTGGTAGATGCCGTGTCGGTTGCAGGGTTCGAGGTGAGGGTGATCAATGGTGGCGATACATTGAGCGCGACTTCTAACACGGCTGTGTTCTCACCGGAAGTAAGGAAGCTGATGAATGAGATCAAACCTAACTCCATCGTCTATTTTGAGAACATCAGGTATTGGTATGAGAAAAATAAGGTAAGAGCCCCGTACATTCCTTTATACATCAAATAGATTTTGACCACAATTATTTCTTTTCCTGAAATTTCAGTTGAGCATATATTTGATAATTGTTGTAGAAGACAACCTTCTAAATCCTTAGTCCGGCTCAAATTAATTGAGAGTGGTAAACGAGTTTGGAAATGCAGGATGCATTGCAGTTCGCTTATCTCCCTTGACATTCCATTTCCGGATGGTGCCTGGTCATTAAATTAACTGGCTTCGTTCCGAATCTAAATCAACTTGTGGATAACAGCCGTCAATGACTTGGCAATTGCCAGGCAGCTTGCTTTCACGGTAGGTGAGCTTGAAGCATCTGCAATTGAATCACATTCATCAATCGCTGCATAAAAAGGATCGAACTTTATTTTCTTCAGCTCAGCTTCAGGATCAATACCCGTGGTTATGACAATGTCATCAACTTCCGCAGCAATAGATGCGGCGGCCTCCACGCATAAATCGCGGATCGTAATATCTTCTGTTGACTGCCTGATTACAGCAAGGTGAGCAAGCCCCTGCAATATTTTCAAATGTCTGAGTAGTCATTTAAGTATTTGTTTTTAAATTAGTTTATGAATTAGGCTCGTTAGCTTTTCAGTAATGGCCAGGCAGCTTGCTTTTACAGCGGTTGAACTTGATCCATCTGCAATCCTGTTGCATTCATCAATAGCAGCATAAAAGGGCTGGAATGAAATTTTCTGAAGATTTGCAGCTGGGTCTATACCATCATTTATTACAATCCCTTCTTCAGCGATCAAATCTGAGGCCTCTTTGCAAATGTTTAAGATTTCAGTGTTTTTGGTGGCTTGTTTGATCACAGCCAAGTGAGCAAAGGCCAGAGCCAATTTGTCGATTGTTTGAGTATCCATTTTATTAGAATATTTTCTTCGAATATAATTCCCCCTGCCTTCTTATTCAACTGCTCAACAAGGGAAGGAGAGATATATAAGAAGCAATCAAAGCAGGGATTTTAAAATGGGCGTCATTTATCAGTCGCGACTAATGACCGAAGAGATCAAAAATGAAATTCAAAATTCTTCTGTAACCCACAACCGGCACAGGTTTGATGTTGATAAAAAAGATCAAATATTTCTTGCAAATGGATGCAAGTGCACGTATCTTAGAGAAGAATTTTAGGTAAAGAAAATGAAACGCAACACTGCATTTTTTAGCCCTTTGAAACCCGCATCCACAGCAGGTTTCAGCGTTTCGCATAAAGGTAAATATGTTTTACCTATGTTTTACCAAGCAACCCAAAACCTTCGCAAGTTATTTACTATCAAGGGTTTTAGGTTTGTCTCTGTGATCCCGATTGGATTAGCTCCGCTGATCAAATCTTATACGTAGAGTGGATCAAAACAAAAGGTCCGCGTAGGCGGCCCCGCATGCTTCGCTTCCAAAAAAATTCAAGCGAGCTTGATTTTTTTGTTCAGCTCAGCCTGCTGTTTTTGTTTTGATCATTAAGTGATCCCGATTGGATTCGAACCAATGGCCGCAAGTTTAGAAAACTTGTGCTCTATCCAGCTGAGCTACGGGACCAAAAAAAGTAAGCAGTCCCAATTAAGCTGTCCGCATATACTGCTTACTGCTTAATGCCGACTGCCTACTCTACTTTTTGTCGGGGTGGCAGGATTCGAACCTGCGACCTCCTGGTCCCAAACCAGACGCGATACCGGGCTACGCTACACCCCGAACTTAAAACCAGATAGATTCTACATAAATAGCAATCGATCTCAATATCTTCAATTTGCGAAGTCCGATGTCCCACTCCGCAAACAGATGCGGTGAGGGTGGGATTCGAACCCACGGTACACTTTCGCGTACGACAGTTTAGCAAACTGTTCCTTTCGGCCACTCAGGCACCTCACCAAAAGGGCGGCAAACCTACACGATTTTTTCAATAAATGCATAAAAAATATCGTTTTGGAGAAGGTTTTTTTTAAATTTCCTGCAATTACCTGATGAACAGTATGTGGCTACTGATATATGAAGCCTCATCCGGGGTATCCCGTAAATTCCGATGTTTAAAAACTCTTTCCGGAAAAAAATTTCCTTCCTCTTAAGAAAGTAAATTTGGGTACTGACTCAGTTTGAGAGATTCCTCATTACATTCGGAATGACAGAATATAAATGGTGTTTGTGGCGGAAGAGAAAATCTGCGAATCGTGGGCAAATTTTCTCTTCCGTCAATTTAACAGAAATCCTATTTGTCATTCCGACTGAAGCGAAGCGCAATGAGGAATCTTTTAAATTCAAACTGAGCCACTACCGAAATTTGACAAGATCACATCCAATGAAAAATATTGCCCTCGTCATTTTAGCATTGATAATCTCATGCTCCCCCGACAAGAAAAGCGATCAGCAGGAAGTCTTGTTTGTTGCGTCGAAGAGTTTCCGGGATACCGCTGCTACAGACCCTTCATGGTCAAAAGAAAACACGCTCGTTTATCATACCATCAGCGAACCGGATAACCTCCACCCTACAAATGGGAGCTCTGCACCAAGAGGTGAAATCAATTTGTACATCCACATGGCACTCATTGCCACCGATCTCAAAAATCAAGTCATCGTTCCTTCACTCGTAAAATCTTTGCCGGAGATTGATAATTCCGGACTTGAATATACCTACGAACTACGGGAAGAGCCAAGATGGGACGACGGATCACCACTCACGATGGATGACGTCATGTTCTTTTTTAAAGCCATCCGTTGCCCGCTGACGAATAATCCATTTGCTAAATCCTATTTCGGAAACCTGAGAGAAGTTCGTCGTGATGAAACGTCGCCGGGGAAATTCACCCTCGTCATGAAGCAGGCGTACATACAGAATGAATATTTTCTTTCCGATTTCCCCATGCTTCAGCGCACTTTTTCTGATCCTGAAAATATTCTTTCCAAATACACTCTTGCTGATTTCGACGACCCCGATTTCAAACCAGAACAGCATAAAGATATTGTTGAATGGGCGGCCGAATTTAACAATGAAAAATATGGCCGTCAACCGGAAAAAATAAATGGAATCGGCGCTTATAAAGTGGAACGATGGGACCAGGGACAATCAATTATCCTCGTGAAAAAGAAAAATCACTGGACAGATCATTCTTCACGTCCCGGAGAAAAATCTTATCCGGAAAAAATTATATTCAGGGTGAATAAAGACGACAACAGCACCATGCTTGAATTCAAAACGCAAACACTTGATGCGTCCTGCCTGCTGTCGGCAAAAAACCTGATGAACCTGAAAAAAAATCCCGACTTCAATAAGAACTACAACTCCACATTCATTCCCTCTTATCACTATACGTATCTGGCGATGAATGAAAAACCGGATGGGGCAAATCGTAAAAAAATATTTGATGATGTCAGCGTAAGAAAAGCCATGGCATACCTCACGCCTGTGGATCAGATCATTCAACTTGTATATGGTGAGTACAGCAATTCATGTAAGCGCATGACAACAAATGTTTCGCCGTTGAAAAAAGAATATGATGAATCACTCACTCCCATTCCATTGGATGTCAATAAGGCCATTATTCTACTCGATGCTGCAGGTTGGAAAGACAGTAACGGCAATGGCATAAGGGATAAAATGATTGATGGTAACACAACAGAACTGAGCTTTGACCTTAATTACCTGGCAACAGCAGGTGACTGGAAGGATATGGCAATGCTCACAGCGGAACAGATGTTAAAGGCCGGAGTAAAAGCGAATCCTGTTCCGTTAGAGGTTAAAGTTTTTATCGAGAAAGCGCGCAACCATGATTACGATATGATGATGGGAAGCTGGAGCGGATCATGTCTTCCTGAGGACTACACACAATTGTGGCATTCATCATCGTGGGTTAACGGCGGATCTAACTACAGCGGCTTTGGAAATGCTGCAAGCGATGCAATTGTTGATTCAATCAAGAGTACGCTTGATGAAAACCTTCGCATACCAATGGTGAAACGATTGCAGAAGATGATTTACGATGATCAACCTTACATTTTTATTTATACCAGTCTGAGGCGTGCCATTCTACACAAGCGTTTCGGTAGCTGTGAATTTTATGCTGAACGGCCGGGCATTTTATTAAGCCATAGTAAACTGATTGGTGTCATGCAGTCGGATGACGTCAGCCCACACTAAGATTTATTAATTACAAATGCGAAGTTACCTCCTACGCAGGATTTTATTTTTCATTCCGACGCTGCTGGTTATTTCGCTGGCCTCTTTTGTAATCCTCATCAACTCTCCCGGAGATCCGGTTGAACGCATGATGCAGGCGGGAGGAACAGGAGAACTGATTCCTTCATCTCTCCTGAAAAATCAAAGGGCTGAAATACGGCATCGCCTCGGTCTTGACCTTCCTGTTTTTTATTTCGACATTCATTCGGTAAATGACGAAGGACTTGCAAAATATATTCCCGCAATTTCTTTTCATTTAACTAACCAGTTTCACAGGTGGTTATTCGGAGATGGTATCAATTCAAAAGGAATTGTCAGAGGAGATTTTGGTTCTTCTTATCTCTCACAACAACCTGTTTCCGGATTAATCAGTGACCGTATCGGTTGGTCATTATTTTTTACATTGACCTCGATAATTTTCGCCTACCTCATCTCCGTTCCACTTGGAATAAAAGCTGCAGCAAATAAAAATTCCGCTTTCGATAAATCATCGTCAACAATTTTATTTATTCTTTACTCATTGCCAGCCTTCTGGGTAGCGACTTTGTTACTGATGACTTTTGCAAATCCTGATGTACTTCACATCTTTCCGGCCTCAGGCGTAAAACCGGTAGCAGGTTATCCGGCTGACGCAAACTTTTTTCAGCGGTTATACCTTTCGATTCCCCATCTTATTCTTCCGACCATTTGTTATACATACAGTTCACTCACATTTCTTTCTCGGCTGATGCGCAATGCCATGTTTGAAATTCTTGACAGCGATTTTATCCGCACCGCACGCGCAAAAGGTCTGAATGAAGAAAAAGTGCTCTGGAAACACGCACTAAAAAATTCATTGTTCCCTGTGATTACTGTTTTCGCTCATGTATTTCCGGCCATCATTGGAGGATCGGTTATCATTGAAAGTATCTTTACCATTCCGGGAATGGGGAATGCAATCTACCAGAGTATTACTACGCAAGACTATCCTGTTGTCGTCGCCGTTTTCACAATTACAGGATTGCTTACGGCGATTGGTTACCTCGTCAGTGATATTTTGTATGCATGGGTGGATCCGAGAATTTCTTTTTCAAAATAAAATGGTGAAAGAAAATAATAATGAACGGATTGGTGTGTTCCCCAAGCAACTGGCAAAGCGAAAGACATTTCGTTTAGCAAAATATTTCATTGTACTTATTTCATTCACTGCAATATTTGCCGGCTGGATCTGTAATGAAAAACCATTGTATGTGAAGTACAATGGCCTGAATCTGTTCCCTGCACTGTCATTGAAAGGATATACAGAATATTCAGATGATAAAGGGTCTCCAAAACGATTAATCTATTCATCTGTCAACTGGCGTGACCTGCAAAAAGAAAAAGTAATCTGGTGCCCTGTTATCTTCTCTCCGGGAAAAAGCGACTGGTCAAATGCACAATACAAATCTCCTTTTGATTTACAAACGTATTCTGAAAACGGAGCTGAAACAGTGGCGGATTATAAAAAACGTCACTGGCTTGGCACTACAAAAACGGGTGCTGACGTTTTCAGCGGAATTATTCATGGCGCAAGAACCTCCCTCACGATCGGGATTTTTTCCATGGCGATTGCAGGATTACTTGGAATTTTTCTCGGAGCAATGGCAGGCTTTTTCGGAGACCATAAAGTTGTAGTTTCAAAGTCCGGACTTTATTCAAGCATACTTTTAGGATTACCACTTTCCTATTTTTATGGAATTTATATTCAGCGATTTGATATGGCCATGCCTGGAGAGCCCATTTCATTTTCTGCGCTACAACTGATACTGGCATCAGCATGTTCTATATATGGCACTTATGTCGCCGGAAAATATTCAGGACAACTGATTAATTTCAAAAAGACATCATTCCTCCAAATCGATCAGCTCATTTCAAGAGGAATAGAAATATTTAATTCGATACCGAGGATTGTACTGGTCATCACCCTCTCTGCACTTTCACGTCCGTCTATATACAATCTGATTCTCATCATCGGTTTCACGTCCTGGACTGAAATCGCAAGACTTGTCCGGGCTGAAATGCTGAAAGTCAGAACCTCCGAATTTATTTTATCCGCAGAAGCATCCGGAATCAAAACGGTGCGACAAATTTTTCTTCATGCTCTTCCGAATGTAGCTATCCCTGCTATTACGGCCATTACACTTGGTGTTGCATCCGCGATACTTATCGAATCTTCATTATCTTTCCTCGGCATCGGCGTTCCGGCTGATGTGGTTACCTGGGGTTCCCTGTTGAATGAAGGCAGGCAAAATTTCAGCGCGTGGTGGCTTGTTGTATTTCCCGGGATTGCCATTTTCACAACGGTTACTTCAATAAATATTTTAGGTGATGCATTCAGTGAATCCATTGATGTTACAAAAAGATAAAAGGCCATGTTTGAATTAAACAGAAAATATGAATTGGGAGAAAAGAAATTTTCAGAAGCAGAAATCATTGACTTCGCCATGCAATACGATCCCCTGGATTTTCACCTGAGCGTAGAAGCAGGAAAACGGAGTCTGTTTAAATCCCTTATCAGCAGCGGTCCGCACCCGTTTCACCATTTTTATAAAAACAGCTGGATACCGAAATTCGGGAAAACAGTGCTCGCAGGAGTCGGACTTGACAACTGGAGATTTCTAAAGCCGGTGCACGTTGACGAGAATATAAAGTGCGTGGTGATCATTTTAAGGACGACGCCTCATTCTGAAAAAAGCACCATCACCGTTACGTGGCGGTTTGAATTTCACAGCGACAAAAACGAATTATTTCAACACCTTGAAATGATGGTGCTGCATAAAGCATGATTACCCTTTCCAGAAAGGAAGCTTGGTCACTCTTGCCTTCAGTTGCTTATCCCTGATGGGGACAAATATTTCACTTCCTTCTTTTACAAATTCAGTGCGGACGTATCCCATCCCAATTGCTTTTTGCAATGAAGGCGATTGTGTACCTGATGTAACGTGTCCGATCTTTTCGCCTGATGCATTTACGATGTCATAGCCGTGACGGGGAATACCGCGGTCAATCATTTCAAAACCGACAAGCTTTAAAGCAACGCCTTTTTCTTTTTGCATTTTCAGTTCTGCTGAGTTGGTAAACTCTTTTGTGAATTTTGTAATCCATCCCAATCCGGCTTCTATCGGTGAAGTGGTGTCATCAATATCATTTCCATAAAGACAAAATCCCATTTCCAGCCGAAGCGTATCACGGGCTCCAAGACCAATCGGTTTTATTCCATGTGCCTTTCCGCTTTCAAAAATTGCATCCCATATTTTTCTTGCATGGGCATTCTCTACATATACTTCAAATCCTCCGGCGCCTGTATAACCTGTAGCCGAAACCAAAACGTTATCTACTCCGGCAAATTTTCCCTTTGCAAAAGTGTAGTACTCCATTCCGCGCAGGTCCATGTCAGTAAGCGACTGCAATACTTCTACTGCTTTCGGCCCCTGAACAGCAAGCAATGAAGTCTGTTCAGAGATATTGTGTATCTCCACTTTATCATGGTTAAATTTCCGGATCCATCCCCAATCCTTTTCAATATTTGATGCATTCACTACTAGCATGTACGTCTTTTCATCAATGCGGTAAACAAGTAAGTCGTCAACAATTCCGCCTGCGTCATTTGGCAGACAAGAATACTGAACCTTTCCATCAACAAGTTTTGCAGCGTCATTGCTTGTTACCCGCTGAATGAGGTCAAGCGCTTTGGGACCTTTCAGAATAAATTCTCCCATGTGGGAAACGTCAAACACGCCAACTCCCTTGCGGACAGTTTCATGCTCGGCATTGATCCCCTCGTAACTCACAGGCATGAGGTATCCTGCGAAGGGAACCATTTTAGCACCCAGTCCCTGATGAACATCAGCGAGTGCTATATTTTTTAATTCTGTTGCTGTTTCCATTATTCTGATAATTTTTATGATGTAAGCTCCCTGAAATAATTCAGATACCTGTGCTTTTGAGATTCTACAGAGTATTGATCCACTACTGTTTTACGCGCCTGTTTACCTATTGAAATACGAAGATCTGAATTCTCTATGAGACGACTGATCTTCTCTACCCATTCATCTATTTCTGTTGCAAGAAATCCATTTACACCGTCCTGAATGATTTCCATATTAACTCCAACCGGCGACATGATAGTCGGAATTTCAAGCGCCATGTATTGCAATCCTTTTAATCCGCATTTTCCATTGGCCCATTCATCGTCGGGTAAAGGCATTATGCCAATATCAAAAGCAGAAAGTTCTTTCAACTCATCTTTTCTCTTCCAACCTATTCCTGTGATTCCAAGTTCTTCGTTGCGGTATGAAGCGTCACCGATAACTTTGAATTGAATTTTATCTCCATATTTTGCCTTCAGTTTCCTAAGTATAGGAATTGCAAATTCAAAATGTTTAATGGTGGTGATGCTCCCACTCCATCCAATGGTAATTCTATTTCCCCGCTCTCCGGGATGCAACACATATTCATTGGTATCAATGGTCGTTGGAATTACGACAACGTTCTTATTAGTCTCGCTTGCATAGTTTGCCAGGTATTGGTTTCCTGCAAATACCAGGTCACAAAGAGAAATAATATATCCCGTTTTAGAAGGGTTTTTTAAAAACGACAATCTTCTGTTTCCGTCTGATACATCAAGGTGCCAGATGGCATCATCAAAATCAAAAACAAGTTTAGCGCCTGACTTCTTAAATTTTTTCTCAAAATAAACGGATCCTGTAAGATATACTTCCCGGTAAATAAAAATGATGTCGTAGCTTTTACTTCTTACCAGGTTCCCCCAGCGAATCCTGAAAGCCTTCCATGCAATAAGCGCCTTCTTAAAATACCTTCCCGGTTTATATAGAATTATATCATCCTCTTCTGAGATGTAATAAGACAATTCACATGAGAATCCATTCTGCTCAAGAAATGAAAAATATTGTTCGAACCGGAAACGCTGGCCGGGAGCCCTGTCGGGACGATGAGATGCAATGAATAATATTTTTTTCACAATTCAGATTTTCTTTCCGATGGCATGCCAGTAGGGCTGGTTATCGGAAAATACAATTTCATCCAATCCGGCTTTTTTCATCATCCCTTCTATTTCCTGCCTTGTATAGCGTTGTTCCAAAGGGGTTCCGAAACGGTCAAGCACATCGTTACGTATAATGTACAATGATTTGTCGCAATAATACGACAAAGGCAATCGTTTGTAAAACTTAAAACCAAGGAATTTGAAAAACCTCGCTATGCCTATCAATGGCATGTATAAAAGGAAAGCGATGATATCACACAATATGAATTTAACAGCATGTGGAAGGGGCCAGATTATTTTTCTAACCCAATCAGAAATGTGAAACAGCGTTCGGAAAAGAAACCCCCTGTCGTCGAGCGCATAATAAATATAGAGTAGAAAATAACCATTCCTTTTCAGTTTAGTAACAGCTTCACTAAGCGCACTTTGGGTATCAGGAATATGATGAAGTACACCCAGTGAAAAAATAAAATCGAATGATTCATTCTCAAAAGGAAGATTGTCAACGGCGGCTTGTGTAACCCGAACATTTTTGAACGATTCGAGCGTCTCAAAGGCTGTCGTAACAGACATACTCGGATCTACGGCTTCAATAAACCTGACCTTTGGAGCGATGAACCTCGACCACCTTCCCATTCCACATCCAAGGTCAAGCGCAATGCATTCAGCAGATAAAATTGAATCATCAACAATATCAAAATACTGTTCGCCTGCAATACGTATTTCTTCTTCTGAAAAACCTTTAAATTTATTCCACTCCTCACCAAAAGTGGTAACGGTTTTCTTTGCGATGTTCCGGCTATCATCAGAAATAAATCCTGCTATAGAAACATCTCCTACCTTAAAAAAATAGATCGGAGGCTTGGAGTATGGAATCATATTTTATTCTTCTAGCCAAATAGAAGGAACTTTTTCCCTCACCTCGATATTACTAAAATATGGCGTTTTCCTTGAACCGGTTTTTACTGCCCATGCACCCATCTTTGAAAGTCCTTCTTCCAGTGACACCGAACCGGTGATATTAAAAATGCGTTTGGCTTTGGAATGATCTGCATGTGCATGAACCACTTCATTTCTTGCCGGTAAAAAACGAAGTTCCCCATTCATGTTCATTGCTTTTATGGTTGCTTCCGCGAGTTCCTTAACAGAATATTCTTTGTCTGCACCAATATTAAAAACCTGGTTAAAAGACTCAGGAATATTCACGCAGTTTGCAATGTAAGGTGCGACATCAGAAATATAACTGAAGGCCCTGGTTTGTCCGCCGTCTCCGAACAAGGTAAGTGGTTTACCAATCATCAGCTGATTCATAAATATGCCAATTACATTTCTGTAACGGTCTCCGATATTTTGAAATTCTCCATACACATTGTGCGGTCTGAAAATTACAGAATTCAAACCGAACATTTCATGCGCACATTTTAAATCCAGTTCAACAGCATACTTCGCAACACCATACGGATCTTCCGGCGCCGGTATCATATCCTCCCGCATCGGGGGCTTGAGTCCGCCATACACCGCAATTGAAGAGGTAAATACAAAGCACTTCACTTTATGTTTTACAGATTCATTGATGAGGTTGACGCTGCCGATCAGGTTGTTGGTATAATTAAACCGCCTGATGAAATGACTCAATCCCTCTGCCGCATAGGCCGCGAGGTGATACACATAATCGAACTTATATTCATTAAAAAGCTTCTCAAGTAAAATGTGATCGATAACAGATCCTTTCACAAAGATGCAGTCATCGGGAACATTATCCTGAAATCCACCGCTTAAATCATCGAGTACGACCACTTTGTGGCCCATCTTCAATAATTCAGAGGCTACATGAGCCCCGATAAAACCTGCACCACCTGTAACGAGAGAAATCATACTTCTTTATTATTGCGTAAATATAGATGTTTTGCATTTATTGATTTTCTTTGCTTAAATAATTTATTAAAGGGTGAATTTATATTCTCTTCTCTCTGAAAAAAATACTCCACGCTGGATTATTTTTTCCATTGACGTATTTATCTGCTTTGCATCGCTGATGCTTGCTTACCAGTTGCGATTCAACTTCCGCATCCCGGAAATGGAAATGGAACGGTGGTCTGTTGCAATTCCGAGTTTAGTCATCGTCCGCATAGTGAGTTTTATGATTTCCCGGATTTATGCAGGCATTATCAGATATACAAGTACCCGGGATGCGCTTCGGATATTTTATACCATTACCGGAGGAACCCTGTTGCTTGGATTACTCAATTTTGTATCACTGCAGATCATCGGCTACTACCTTGTTCCTTTTTCCATTCTGATCATTGATTATTTTACCTCTATTTTTTCAATTACAGCTTTTCGCATACTGGTGAAAGCGATGTACCAGGAATTAAAAAATCCGGCAAGCGGTAAACGGGACGTGATCATATATGGTGCAGGTGTTTCCGGAGTGATTACCAAACGTACCCTTGACCGCGACGCCGGAATCAAGTATAACGTGATTGCTTTTGTTGATGACGATAAAAAGAAAAAAGGCAAGCGCCTGGAGGGGGTAAAAATTTACAATACGAAGGATGACCTGGAAGACCTGCTGAGAGCCAATAGTGTTGCACATGTCATTATCAGCATTCAGAATATTTCACCCCAGCGGAAGCAGGACATCATTGAAATGGTTTTGAATCATGATGCGAAAATTCTGAATGTTCCTCCTGTAAATAACTGGATTAACGGTGAACTGAGTTTTAAACAGATAAAGAAAGTGAAGATTGATGACCTACTCGAAAGGGAGCCAATACGTCTTGATACTGAAAGAATACGTAGTGTGATCTCCGGTAAAACAATTCTGATTACCGGCGGAGCAGGGAGTATCGGAAGTGAACTGGCAAGGCAAATCATTCCATTCAAGCCGGAAAAACTGATCCTTCTTGACCAGGCAGAATCTGCTTTGTATGATATGGAACTGGAGATACAGGAAAACCATTCCATTAAGAATTTCGAAACGGTGATTGGCGACATCACCAAAGAAGAGCGGATACGAAAGGTGTTTGAAGCTTTCAGGCCGCAAATTGTTTTTCATGCTGCAGCATACAAGCATGTGCCGTTGATGGAAAATAATCCAAGTGAAGCCATTCTCACAAATGTTTACGGCACGAAAGTACTGGCCGATCTTTCCAATGAATTTGGCGTGGAAAAATTCGTGATGATAAGCACGGACAAAGCGGTGAATCCAACCAGTATTATGGGTGCGACTAAACGGATTGCAGAAATTTATTGTCAGTCGCTGGGTAAAGTTTCTGCTACAAAATTTGTGACTACCCGTTTTGGAAATGTGCTCGACAGCAATGGTTCAGTGATTCCAAGATTTAAAAGGCAAATTGAAAATGGTGGCCCGGTAACGGTAACCCATCCTGACGTTACACGCTTTTTCATGACCATTCCGGAAGCCAGCCAACTGGTGCTTGAAGCGGGTGCCATGGGGAAAGGCGGAGAGATATTTATTTTTGATATGGGAAAGAGCGTAAGGATTGCAGACCTCGCAAAAAAGATGATCAAACTCAGTGGGCTGTCGCTGGGTAAAGACATTCAGATCATTTTTTCAGGACTCAGACCGGGAGAAAAAATATTTGAAGAATTGCTCAACGACAAAGAGAAAACTGTTGCTACTCACCATGAAAAAATACTCATTGCAAATGTTCATGAATATGAATTTGCAGAAGTAAAAAGAGAGATTGACATCCTCCACAGTTTATTCGATAAGCAGGATAATGAAGCCATTGTAAGAAAGATGAAACAAATCGTTCCTGAATACCTCTCCCACAATTCCATTTATGAAAAACTTGATGCAGGAAAAATTTAACCACAGGTCTTCAACAGAGGTTCGCTATGTGGATGTGGATGCTTTCGGACACGTCAACAATGCAAATTACCTCACCTATTTCGAACAGGCACGTGTGAGGTACTTCGAAGACGTGATGGGATGGAAGTACGACTGGAGTGAACAAGGAATAATCCTGGCACGCGCCGAAATCAACTATCAAATTCCGGTGCTTTTCAAAGACAATATATTCATATTGACACGGTGTTCGAGGATAGGCACAAAAAGTTTTGACCTTGAATATAACGTGGTAAAGGTTGTTGACGGAAAAGATATTTTACTTGCCGACGGAAAAACGGTGATGGTTGCTTTTGACTATCAAATCAATCAGTCTATTCTAATACCGGATAACTGGATCTCGGCAATTAATAAATTTGAAGGATCGAATACCTGATTCTAATAAAAGTAAAAAAGAAAAACCCCGATTTGCAAATTGCAAGCCGGGGTTTAAATTCTTAAGAAAGAAAATTAAGAAAGGTGTCCGCTGATAAGCTTTGTCATTTCAAACATGCTTACGGTCTTCTTTCCGCCAAACACTACTTTCAGATTGTCGTCTGCGTTAATGTTGCGTCTTTCTTTTGCATCCTGAAGTTTATTCTTTTTGATATACTCCCAGATTTTCTTTACAACTTCCGTGCGTGGCATTGGCTTGCTTCCGATTACAGGATGTAATGCAGTTCCAATAGTCATTGGTCTCATGAAAGCAGCATTCGGTTTACGTTTTGTTTTTGCCTTTGCCGCAGGTTTTGCTTTTGCCTTTGCTGCAGGTTTTGCTTTTGCCTTAGCCGCAGGTTTTGCTTTAGCTTTAGTCGTTGGTTTTGCTTTAGCTTTTGCTTTTTTAGTTGCCATTTGATTTTTAGATTAAGTTGTTTATGAGACAAAGAAAACAACAATTTTCATTCGTGAAACACGCCGGAACAAATATTTTTAAACCCCAAACCCTTGCTCCGTGCGGTCTTTGGAGGGCAAAGGAGTGACTGTTTTGATCCCGTGTTTAAAGGATTTCCGCTCCGACGCCAGATATTGGACGCTGTCTGTAATTAGCCATGACAAAGGGTTTCATGGGTTTTTCCCAATGAAAACAGAGAATATTTCGTCAGGATCAATGGTTCTTATGGAGAGATGAACAGCCGGAAAGTTTTTTCGCACTGTAGGTTTCTGACAATTGATTGTTGATGAACAAGCATCCGGCAGGTTATTTTATCATTCACAACCAACAATATCATTTACCGAAAAAATGCCGATGGTTACAAATGGTTCTCCTTCAGAATGTCATTCTTTTCCTTTTTACGTCCATAGTTAACCGCTACGTGGACCATTATTTTTTCTTCTTCTTGGGTTTCTCGGTATTGATATTGACAACATCTTTTCCACCCTCACGGATATGAACTCCTGTACTGTCAATGATGACCTTATCTCCTTTATCATTGCTAATGTGAAGTCCGTTCTTATTTATTTCTACCTTGGTGTCATTGTCCTCATCGCTGATATCTATCGTTCCGCCAAGTGTACTTTCTGTTCCGTCGCAGTCAATACATATCAGACCTTTACTTGTCATTTCCCATGTGCGATTAATCATGTCTTTATCGTAGATATTTTTAACGTTATCAATATCGTAGATAATATTACTCAGAGATTCATCAAACCTCACCCTCGATCCGATCGGCATTCTTAAGAGCAACTGTAGTTTCTGGGCGCGCCATTTATCATCCTTATCCATATTAAAAAAACGGTTGAAACGAATGGATGAATCTGTCTGGCTAAATGAATAACTGATGTGAGATGCATTGTCAATCGCAGCCTTCCTTGAAGATCCCTGTGCATAAAATATTTCCACGAGGTCAAAGGAGTCAGTCGGGCTTTTAACAATATCGAGACTTACACTTCTGGAGACAAGTTTATCGCCATCTGTTTCAAGATTAAAGTCATTGTTAATATTCCTGTAATATTTGCCACCATAATTGTAATCACTTTCGCTGTTTTTTGATTCATCCGTTTCAAGCACCAGGTACTTGTTAGCCGGCTGCATCAATGAAATTTCTTTTCTGAAACTATCTGTTTCACTGAAATCACGAAAAACACTCATGCCACCAAATATGACAATTAACAAAGCAACGAGCCAGATTCCAAGCGCAGTGAAACCGACCATGCGTGATCCTCTTTTAATCTTAAACAGAAACCTCACTCCGGCATAAGCTAGCATCAGTGCAGGAATTGCAATGAGTAATACAGCACCAAGATAAATCCAGCTGAATTGTGATGTGCTGTCGAACACATGATTCAGAAATCCCGGGTAATGAACGAAAGGTGCACCGATAAGTCCAAACAAAGATGCAAGCAATGCCACAGCAACAATCAATGCGATAAAAACAAAAAATGCGGCAATGACTTTTCCGATCAGAAGAAAAATAAATTTAAATACTTCTCCAATCGTTTCAAAAAATTTCCCGATAGACGTAGTTGCCTTCGAGCCGTCTTTTACCCTGTCTTTAAGTCCGTCCAGTTCTTCGCGGACATTTTTTTCTATGCTCGCTACTGTAACCGGCTCACCACGCATCATCAGTCTGTCGGCAGTCGTTTTTGCTTCAGGAATGATTATCCAGAGGAGTATATAAATCCAGAATCCTGATCCGTAAACGATCAGCGCAACTGCAAAAATCAAACGTACCCAGACAGGGTCAATTCCGAAGTAGGCCGAAATACCACTGCAAACTCCACCTACAAATTTTTCATCCGGATCGCGAAAGAATCTTTTTTTCAATTTACCAATTGGCTCATTGACATTGATCGAAGATGCGGTAGACGTATTCTCATCTTCTCCGGCAAACTCTTCAGGTCTTCCCATCACAGAGGTTACCTCATGTACATCGTTCAGGGTAATGACCTCACGTCCCGTTTTCATCCTTTCACGGAACATTTCTCCAATGCGACTTTCAATGTCCTGCATAATTTCATCCCGACCCTGGTCAGAAGTGAAGTGACTCTTAATGGCATTCAGGTATCTGATCAACGACTCATATGCGATATCATCAATGTGGAACACGGTTCCACCTAAATTGACTGTGACTGTTTTATTCATTTGTAGTATTTTTTACAAGTGTTGTTTGGTTTACTGCCTCCACTAATTCGCGCCAGGTGATGCGCAATTCTGCCAGGAATTTTTCTCCGAGAGGTGTGAGAGAATAGTATTTACGTGGTGGTCCCGAACTGCTTTCTACCCAACGGTAGCTAAGCAGGCCTGCATTTTTAAGCCGCGTAAGTAGCGGGTACAAGGTACCTTCCACTACGATTAATTTGGCTTCTTTAAGTTTCTCAATTATATCAGAAGTATAAACTTCCTTATGTGATAAAACTGAAAGTATGCAGAATTCCAGAACCCCTTTTCGCATTTGCGCCTGAGTGTTATCAAGATTACTCATTGCTTTATATATATAGGGTTATTATTAATAAATATTTGTCTGCTGATTGATTCCATTTTCAAGGCATGATTCACTTCACTGATGCAATGACAATGCACGACGTGTCCTGTGTTTTTCAGGAGAAGATTCTTCTACATTGGTCGCCTCCAGTCTGCTGGCTTCTCTCAATGTATCGAGATTCATGGTTATCACCTGGCCGCTGCCCCTCACTTTTACAAAGCTGTCACCTGTAATGCCCTTTGCATAAATTTTTCCACCACCGTTGACAACCATTCCAACACTAAGCGCACGAACATCAGCACTGATAATCCCTGAGCCGGTAATTTTCATCAGCAGCATATCAGAATTAATAGTAGTGGTAGATTTGATTACGCCGGCACCATTTACCTGCAAAAGATTAATATCAGCCAGTGTCACAAAAATATTGACGTTGCGAACAGATCCGGCAGATATTATCAGTGCGCCATTGCTTACAGTTGTGATGACTGATTCCGTATTCTCCGCAAGCCCTTCCACACGAACAGAATTATAATCTCCCTGCGTGAGGTAAACGTTTGCATTACCATTTAAGATAACTCCGTAAAAGTTTTGGTCCACTGTTCGGGTTTCAGAAGTTGCAGCTGTAATTGTGTTGCAGCCGAGGACGGTTGTTGACAGGGCTATTGAAACCATGGCAACCAAAGTGAAGCGGGTTTTCATTGTTTGAGAATTTTGAAGTTTATAATTTCGATTAATCATTTTGCTTTTTAGTTGTGTGCCTTACCTCTTAATTTGCTTGGCAAAGATACTGTTATCAAACAGTACTTTGCAACACATAGTACTATAAATATTTGTATTAATTTTCAATTAGCTGATTATCAAGAATAAAAGTTTAAATTAGGTCGTTATCCCCTCAAGAAACGTGAAGAAAAAAAGTGAAATTTGAGGGTTGGTAGTCTGGCAATCATTAAAAGAAGGAATTAATCCGCGAAAAGATGATGATGAATTTAATTCTTAATGATATAAAAACTGATGAATTGGTCGGTGCTTACTTGTGTGGGCTACTAACAGAGGAACAGAGAAAGATTATTGAAAGTCATTTGCATAATAAAGATAATTATCGGGGCAATTATGAATTACGTTTTCGCAGGAGAAAATCCGGAATTCCGGAAATGTCGAAGCAATCACCGGTTAAAAATTGAGCAGAGAATAAATGGAATGGAAATTTGATATTCAGAATGCTGAAAGTGCCGCCAGAATCGATGACTCGCCTGCAACCTGCAGATTTAATGTAATCTGGTGTCCACCGGCAACCGTAAAAGTTTGCTGATCCAAAACGAAGTCATTGTTCTGTTTTCTGGCAAAGGCAATTAAAGTTACTGATTCACCAATTGGAATTGGCGCCGATACAAGATTGGTAACCTTCATTACACTTTTGAGATTCTGAAATACAACATAGACTTCGATATTCTGGGTGTTTGTTCCGGTTGCAGAAATTGAAACGGGTGTGTATTGTGCTGATGAAGAATATTGTCTTGCAGCACTTACATATCCGGTAGCAGCAGGAGTGAGTATATAAAATCCGTTTGATGCAAAAACTGAAGAAAGCGTATCAACAAAACCAGGATAAATCGTAGAAAGTGAATTTGTCCAGTCCCCTACTCCGCCATTATCAAAACCATAATAAGAAATCATACTGCTGTTGACCTGATTAAAAGTATCCGTCTGCATCACATATTTTCTTCCATCTTTTAGAAATGCTTCATTCCCGTCTTTAAACGGACGCACTTTAACCTCTGCACTTGTTTCAAGAATTGTTGATCCTGAAACAGACGGCTGTTTCCTTAAAATCATATCTTTTATTGAATACAATTCAATTACTTTTAATTTGAACGGATAGCTTGGAATGTCATTACCGCCGGCATCGCGAAGCATATCCCGCGACATACAGATACGCGTTCCTTTTTTAGCAGTCACGAAACAATCACCTGATCCAGAGTCAACCTGAAGTTCTTGTTCTTCCTCCTGATTGTCGGAGTAAAAACTATCCATGCTTTGATAATCATCCTGTGGAACACGGTCTTTTTTACAGTTGGTTAAAAAAATTCCTGCACCAAGGAAAAAAAGCGCATACAGTACTTTGATATTATTTTTCATGTTAAATTATTTTCAGTTTTAATCGTCGTATGCCGGACATTTTTCTTTTCCCCTGCAGGAACCGGGATAAATATAAATTCCAATTCGTAAACTATTTTCTTTCCATTTGATATCATATCCGTTTTCAATAAACGGCCTGATGCAACCATAACTTCTTACGAGTCCTGCGCCACCTTCATAGGCAAAGTTATGTACCTTTTTTTGTCCGGGTGCATAAGCTTCAGCATTGATCCAGTTATTATAAAATCCTGCCCCAAGCAGATAAAATTTGTAATTACCTAGTCTCGCCAGTTCATAATGCAGGGCTGCACCGGCATAGAATTCATGATAGTCATTAAAGGCAGGGAAGTATGAAAACTGTGGCACTACAAATAACTTTCGCACTACCGGTATCTTAACCCTTACATCTGCGCCAAATGAGGTTGCATGAAAATTATATATTAAGGCGGCACCATAACCTACAGATTCCTTATCCCTCTTTACCGATTGTCCGGAGGAACTGTTCGCCAGAGACATTCCTGCAATCAATAGAAAACAGGAAAAAAAATTATAAATATGTTTTTCAGTCATAAAATTCGATTCCCGAATATCTGAATTTTTCCTTTTAAAATTATTTTCCGGCAAAACTGTTATTAGCAGACTTCTAAACATAAACGTCTACCGACAATAAACATTCATTATATACATGAAGTTTATAAAAAAAAAATTCCCTCCGGCAGTATCAACCGGAAGGAATTATATTTCATACGTTTATTAAATTATTCGACTCCTATTCTGATTTGCCGTGAAATCTCTCCGCAGCTAATACTGAGGTGATAAATCCCTTTGGCTACTGTACTCAGGTCCAGTTCTATAATATTGATACCTTCAGTTGTTTTGCCTTCAGCGGTTAATACTTCCTGACCCAACATATCGGTAATTCTCATTTGGTATTTACCGGCCTGTTCAACAGTGAGTTTCAGGGAAGCTCTTTCGTTCAAAGGATTCGGAAATACTTCTGCATTAAATGATTCTGAAGAAGACATCACCTGATTCAAACGGCAAGAGATTACACAAGGTAAAGTTCGAAAGCTGGAAGTTCCGCAAGCATTCGAAGCAGAGACTGTAATGTTTCCGCCGGACGAACCCCACAATACAAGAAGTGTGGAACCGTTAACCGGACCAAGTTTGGTAGCACCCGTGGGCACGGTCCAGTTATATGAACTTGCTCCGGCAGAACCGGAAGTTGAATACAACTCAACAGCACCTGCGCAAGGCGCAGTATTCCCAACTATTGCCGGAGGTGTTGACGGCGAAGCATAAATAAGCAGGTTTCGTGCAATGCCACTGCCACATGCA
>JBBRAY010000040.1:0-38401 GCA_038206355.1 Bacteroidia bacterium | reverse complement strand
AATACAACCCCTTCGGGGTTGTGATAAACATACCTTTCATAACCCCGAATTTCATTCGGAGTTATGATATTCAAGCCTTTCGGGCTTTTTTCAACATCAAAACTATTCCTTGTTCGGGGCTATGCAATTGAATTCCCGTTTTCTTAGCAGGGCTCTTAAACAGCCGTCCCTATCAGGAGATGTCATTACGATCTCAATTCAACTCCTTCGGGGTTGTGATAAACATACCTTTCATAACCCCGAATTTCATTCGGAGTTATGATATTCAAGCCTTTCGGGCTTTTTTCAACATCAAAACTATTCCTTGTTCTCACCTAAAAATTATTTCAAATCCCGGAGGGATTAAATGTCATTTACCACTGATGAAATCAGGGGTGAACAGCACTAGGACGATCCCCCAACCACGAAGTGGTTGAATATTTTTCCGGAATCAGCTGCATAGCAACCTCGTAAGTCCTTATGATTGTGGTCATGTGCAGCACAAAGTTTCTACTATACTTCCATGAATCAATTCTTCCGGTGGTGTAGTATTTTTTTGGACTATCCTTTTTCTCAAGAGGCATCTGCAAGAAAATAACAAAGAATTTTTACAAATCGAAAAAGAGAATCCTAATGCTGCACGACAAATAAAAAACTACTTACTGTTTTTCCGATAAAACCGTTCCAAAATAAAACCCATTCGGTAAATCCACAACAGAAATTTTCGAAACTTCTTCCGATAATTTGAGCTCCTTTACTTTTTCACCGGGGGAATTCCTCAGCACAATGTTTTTTGGAGATGCATTTGAAAAAGAGATGTTCAGCAATTCATTTGCAGGATTGGGAGAGATATTAAAATCAATTTTTTCTATTTCATTTACAAAGACTGATGAAGAGTCAATAAAAATACTTCCGGTGCAAATGTTAAACGGAATTTCAGTTCCATCTGCAAGGACTGCTTTAAAATCTGAGATAACAGGAGTAAACGGAGATGTTTGAAAAAATCCTGTAAACCGGATTAAACCCAATGTATCATTTACTGCAAAGGCATTCTGAAAATTAGTCCTGCAAATGAGGGTGTGTGCCCGATATAGTGAACCCGGATACAATTGATTGGCGGGATCAAGAAATGAAAACAAATCTACACCATTGGTTCCCAAGTCAGAATTGAAACAGGAAATTGAATCCGGGCGATTGTTTCCTACAACAGAAATAAAATAAGAAAAAGCAAAACCATAAATCGAATCTACGGGGTTGGAATTGTTTCACATAATCATATAATAATTGGCCGGATCACCTGACGTACTGTTGCGCACACATATACTGAACCATCCGAACCTATTTCGATGTTTCTGATACCTGTCACTACATCGAAATAACCTTGCATCGCCATACTATAACTCAGCTTTTGCACCCATGTATTCTGCCCCGTTACATTTATTGCAGAAAAGACAATGAAGATCAGCACAATTCTTTTCATGTGGGTCGGTTGTTTTGGTAAAGCTAACTAAATCAGTTCCATATCAAATTCATGATTTTGATCATCGACATATTATTTGTTGCCGATGTCAGTTTTACATGTGTAAAGTATCTTGATAAAGCATGCAATGTCCCTATTGCCGACTTGCAATTTTAAATACCTTTGCAACTGCAAAATTTAAGGTATGGAAACCCAGCATTTGCCGTCCGATTTCTTTCCGATTGTGCTTCAATTTATTGTCGCCGCAGGCTTTGTAGTGACGACCATGGTGGCTTCACACTTCCTCGGACCAAAAAGAAAGTCAAAAATAAAACTGGAAACATTTGAGTGCGGAATTGAATCTCAGGGCAATGCGCGTATTCCGTTCTCCATAAAATATTTCCTTGTTGCTATCCTCTTCGTTTTATTTGATGTGGAAGTGATATTCATGTATCCCTGGGCTGTCAATTTTAAGACATTGGGAATAACAGGAATAATTGAAATGATGATATTTATGGCCCTGTTGCTAACGGGGTTCTTTTATATCATCAAAAAAGGTGCGCTGAAGTGGGAATAATAAATTGGTAAGTCATAAGTTAAAAGTCAAAAAAGGTCCATTCGCAACATTGGTATTATTTGTAAAGATTAATAATTCGTAACCGGGGATTAATGCCAGAAATTAAAAAGACATTTGAAAATTCAATCGTAAAGATTGCTGAAATGCCTGAAGGGTATAGCGGTCCGGGGTTTATGGCGACTTCGCTGGATAAAGCCGTAGGACTTGCGCGCGCGAATTCCTTATGGCCATTGCCTTTCGCAACTTCCTGCTGTGGAATTGAATTCATGTCGACAATGGCCAGTACATACGACCTTGGGCGTTTCGGCGCTGAGCGCTTGTCATTCTCACCACGCCAGGCAGATTTGCTCATGGTAATGGGAACAATTGCAAAAAAAATGGGACCGGTTCTCCGGCAGGTGTATGAACAAATGGCCGAGCCACGCTGGGTATTAAGTATGGGTGCTTGCGCTTCAAGTGGCGGAATCTTCGATACTTATTCCGTTTTACAAGGGATTGATAAAATTATTCCTGTTGACGTTTACATACCCGGCTGCCCTCCACGTCCGGAACAGGTTCTGGAAGGAATACTCAGCATACAGAAACTGGTTAAGAATGAATCGATACGAAGAAGAAATTCGCCGGCATATAAAGAGTTGCTGGCAGGATATGGGATAGAGTAGAGAACTAAGTTAGAAGTCAAATCCTGATAGCTATCGGGATAAAAGTCACAAGTAGACAGAGTAAGGATTTAAGTTCTAAAACACAAAATGGCAAAGCCAACAATAGAAGAAATCTCCGGTGCACTGAAGGAAAAATTCGGTGAGCAGATCTTGGGTGAATCTGTAGAATATGATTTTATCGTTTTTAATATTAAGAAGGAATCAGTTGTAGCCATCATAAAATTTCTCTACGAGCATGAGCAGTTTCAGTTTCGATATCTGACTACGATGTGCGGACTGCATTTCCCTGATGCATCTCAGCCTTTTGGAATGATGTATCAGTTGCATTCGCTCGTTCACAACTTTAGAATTCGCGTCAAAGCATTTACGACCAAAGATAACCTTGAATATGAAACCTTAACCGGAATCTTTTCCGCTGCCAACTGGATGGAACGTGAAGCATTTGATTTTTATGGTTTCCTTTTCAAAGGCCATCCAAACCTGAAACGCATTTTAAATGTGGAGGACATGGATTACTTCCCGATGAGGAAGGAATACAAAGTAGAAGACGAGACAAGGACGGATAAAGACGATACGATGTTTGGAAGACTGGGGAATCCGGAGGTAAAAGTTTAGAAAAAAATAGTATGCATCCAACAAGCAGTAACAAAATAAATCTCCGTTCTTCAATCAATTGCTCATAAATCTGAAATCAAACTAAGTTTGATAAAATGGAATTAACAACCGAAATTAATAAGAAGCAGTACACCACCCTTAACCTGGGTCCCACCCATCCGGCAACACACGGTATTTTTCAGAATGTGCTGAAGATGGATGGAGAAATTATTGTTGACGCTGAATCCACCATCGGTTATATCCATCGTGCTTTTGAAAAACTCGGCGAACACAAACCTTTTTATCAGTACACGACGATCACCGACAGGATGAATTATTGTTCATCACCGATCAACAACATGGGCTGGCACATGACAGTCGAGAAACTGATCAAATGTGAATTGCCAAGGCGCGTCGAGTACATGCGCATCATCATCATGGAACTGGCGCGCATTTCTGATCACCTGGTATGTAACAGCGTTGTCGGTGTTGATACCGGCGCAATGACCGGTTTCCTTTACATCTTTCAGTGGCGTGAAGCGATCTATGAAATCTACGAAGAAATTTGTGGTGCGCGATTGACTACCAACATCGGACGCATTGGTGGCTTTGAGCGCGACTTCAATGAAACGGCCTGGAGAAAAATAAAAAACTTTGTAAAAGAATATCCGAAAGGACTGAAAGAGTTTGAAAAATTACTTGTCCGCAACAGGATCTTTATGGACCGCACCATTGGTACAGGACCAATCAGTGCTGAACGTGCATTGAATTATTCTTTCAGTGGGCCGAACCTGCGTGCAGCGGGTGTTGACTACGATGTGCGCGTGATGAATCCGTATTCTTCATATCAGGATTTTGAATTTCAGATTCCCGTAGGTATAAACGGAGATACGTATGACCGGTTTATGGTGCGCGAACAGGAGATGTGGGAAAGTCTGAGCATCATACAGCAAGCATTGGATAAACTTGAAAAGCTGGACGACAAAACAACATTCCATGCCGACATCCCTGACTTTTATCTTCCGCCAAAAGAAGAAGTGTATAACGACATGGAAGCATTGATCTATCATTTCAAAATTGTAATGGGAGAAACAGATGTTCCTAAAGGAGAAGTTTACCATTGCGTAGAGGGCGGAAACGGCGAGCTGGGATTTTATCTCATCAGCGACGGGGGAAGACAGCCATTCCGTTTGCATTTGCGCCGGCCGTGCTTCATTTACTACCAGGCATATCCTGAAATGATTCGTGGTGGAATGCTGAGCGATGCAATATTGACGATGAGTTCGATGAACGTAATCGCCGGCGAACTCGACGCATGATAATTCGTCTTACTTGTGACTTTTAACTTATGAATTTTGACTTTTAATGAATACAAATAAAGACATACGATTTTCGGATGAAGCTTTGGGCCTCATTGAGCGTATTAAATTGCGTTATCCCGAAGGAAGACAGAAGTCTGCAATCCTTCCTGTATTACATCTGGCACAAGCTGAGTTTGACGGGTGGCTGAGTGCGCCGGTGATGGATTATGTAGCATCACTTCTCAAAATACAATCGATAGAAGTATATGAAGTAGCATCGTTCTATTCTATGTTCAATTTAAACCCGGTCGGTAAATGCCTGATCGAAGTTTGCAGAACAGGACCCTGCTGGCTGATGGGAGCGGAAGACATCGTTCGGTACATTGAAAAGAAACTGAACATCAGAGACGGAGAAACGACAAAGGATGGAATGTTCACTTTGAAAACTGTAGAATGTCTTGCAAGTTGCGGCACAGCACCCATGATGCAAATCGGAGAAAAATACCATGAGAATATCACAACTGAAAAATGCGATATGATTTTGAATGATTATAAAAGCAAAGGGGAAAGAGTTACGCATTGGAGTAAAGAAAAAATCAGCCACTAATAGAAATTGAAAATAGGTGGCTTTAAAAATTAATAAGTAAAATTCGTGGCTAAATTACTTTTAGAACATATAGATAAACCCAACATCAACACACTTGATGGCTATCGTAACTACAATGGCTACAAAGCATTGGAGAAGGCATTGAAAATGCGTGATGCCGACATTGTCGAAGAAGTCAAGAAAAGTGGTTTGCGTGGCCGTGGTGGCGCAGGTTTCCCGACAGGATTAAAATGGAGTTTCATCGCAAAGCCGGAAGGTGTTCCGCGTTATCTCGTTTGCAATGCAGATGAAAGCGAACCCGGAACTTTCAAGGATCGTTATCTGATGGAGCGCAATCCTCATTTGCTCTTTGAAGGAATGATCATTTCAGCTTTTGCACTCGGAGCAAATACATCCTACATATACATCCGCGGAGAGTTGATTTATGTATATCACATTCTTCAGAAAGCAATTGATGAATGTTATGCAGCCGGGCTTCTCGGAAAAAATATTCTTGGCAGCGGATTTAATCATGACCTGCACGTGCATTGCGGTGCCGGAGCATACATTTGCGGAGAAGAAACCGGATTGATTGAATCACTGGAAGGCAAGCGTGGTAATCCACGGATCAAACCGCCATTCCCTGCTGTGAAAGGCGTGTGGGATTGCCCTACTGTGGTAAATAATGTTGAAACACTGGCAGCTGTTGTTCCCGTAATTAATATGGGTGGAGATGAATATGCAAAAATCGGAATCGGAAAATCTACCGGGACAAAACTGATTTCTGCTTCGGGCCACATCAACAAGCCCGGTGTTTATGAAATCGAGCTTGGCGTTCCCGTTGAAGAATTTATTTACTCTGAAAATTACTGCGGAGGAATTCGCAATGGAAAAAAACTGAAAGCAGTTGTTGCCGGAGGATCATCCGTTCCTATTCTTCCTGCTGAACTGATATTAAAAACTGCAAAAGGAGAACCCCGCTTGATGAGCTATGAGTCGCTTAGTGACGGAGGCTTTCAAACAGGTACCATGCTTGGTTCGGGCGGATTTATTGTAATGGATGAAACTACCAGCGTAGTAAAAAACCTCTGGAACTTTACGCGTTTTTATCACCATGAAAGCTGCGGACAATGTTCACCTTGCAGAGAAGGAACGGGATGGATGGAAAAAATACTGCATAAAATTTTAGATGGCCATGGAACAATTTCAGACATAGATCTGCTCTGGGATATACAAAGTAAAATAGAAGGAAAAACAATTTGTCCGCTAGGCGAAGCTGCTGCATGGCCTGTAGCCGCCGCGATACGGCATTTCAGGGGCGAGTTTGAAGAGTATGTGAGGAATGGGAGCAGTATGAAAGATGTGAAGCATTATTACAGAGTTAATAATCTTGTGGAAGCGTAAGGGAGCAAACGGAAGTAGTTAAAAGTTAAAAGTCAAAAAGCAGGAGATTCCAACGATAGAAAATACGGTATTATATATCAGACCTAATTTTATTAGTAGTAGGAGCAAATGTTAAAGAAGCTAAAGCAAGCAGTTCGAGAAGAGAGTTGATCAGATATTATGAAATTGCATTACGTTCCGGCGATGAAACAGAATACTGGTTAGACGTAATTAAGAGTGCATATGAAATGAATAATGAGCAATTTGATATATTGAATTTGGAATTGAAATAAATTATGAATGTAATTGCAAGAATAATAATTAACCTTAAGAAGTAAGTCGCATAATCATAAGTCAATATTCAAAAGGGACGGATTTTCTTTTGAATTTTAACTTATGACTTTTGACTTCATAAGAATAAATGCCAAAAGTTACCATAGACAACCACGCTATAGAAGTCCCCGATGGCACCACCATCCTACAGGCAGCACGCATGATCGGCGGAGCGATTGTTCCTCCTGCCATGTGTTTCTATACGCCGTTGAAAACAAGCGGAGGATACTGCAGGACGTGCATTGTGAATGTTACCAAAGGATCTGAAAAAGATCCGCGGCCGATGCCGAAACCTGTTCCTTCTTGTCGTCAGACTGTTATGGATGGAATGGAAGTTCAGGGAATTACGTCTCCTGCACTGATGGAAGCAAGAAAAGGAGTGGTGGAATTTTTATTGATCAATCACCCGCTCGATTGCCCGATTTGCGACCAGGCGGGCGAATGTAAATTACAGGACCTGAGCTATGAGCACGGACTTTCAAAATCGCGTTATGAATTTGAACGCAGAACTTTTGAAAAGATTGATATTGGTGACAAAATAAAACTGCACATGACGCGCTGCATTCTTTGCTACCGTTGTGTGAAAGTAGCCGAACAGCTTTGTCCGGGTCGCGTACACGGAGTCATGAACAGAGGTGATGTAGCAGAAATTTCCACTTTCATAACTCATGCAGTCGACAATGAAATGAGCGGAAACATGATTGACGTTTGTCCGGTGGGAGCGCTTACTGACAGAACATTCAGGTTTAAGTCGCGTGTGTGGTATGTGAATCCTTTCGATGCGCATCGGGATTGCAAAAAATGTGCAGGCAAAGTAAGGTTATGGTATAAAGGAGAAGAAGTTTACCGTGTTACAGGAAGGAAAGATGCTTATGACGAAGTAACAGACTGGATTTGCAATGAATGTCGTTTCGATAAAAAGAAAACCAGCGACTGGGTAATTGACGGGCCAACAATAATTGACAGGAACTCCGTGATTTCACAGAACCACTATGTATTGAAAGAACCGGCGCATAAACCGAATTTGAATGCCGTAGATGTTGTACCGGAGAAATATCAAATAGACAATGGACAATAGAATTTACAATAAAAAAAATCCATAAAATAACGGACAGTTACTTCAAAATACTTTTAGAATTTTACCCACTTAAATTAATTCTAAAACTGTATGCTTAAGTATAAAGAACTCACTGCCTATAAAAAAGCATTTAAAGTAGCGATGGAGATATTTGAAATTTCTAAAAAATTTCCATCAGAAGAAAAATTTGCGCTTACTTCACAAATCAGAAGATCATCACGCTCCGTTTGCTCAAATATTGCCGAAGGTTAAAGAAAGAGGATTTATGAGGCACATTTTGTCAGTAAAGCAACTATTGCAGATATGGAGAATAGTGAAACGATGGTTTGGATTGATTTTGCCCTGGAATGTAAATACATCTCAGAACCTGAATAAATGAATTGGAAAAACGAAATTGAAGAAATTGGTAAATTATTAAATCACATGATTGAGAATCCTGAAAAATACTTAAGGAATCAAAAATAAAAGTCAGAACCTCAATAATTGTCTACTGCTAACTTGTCTATTGTCTACTTGAATACGGAATGTTTACAACTGCACTAATCATAAAAATTCTTCTCATCCTCGGGGTATTCGTCATTTCCCTGGTTGTGGCCATGTATTCCACTTATGCGGAAAGAAAAGTTGCTGCTTTCATGCAGGATAGAATAGGTCCCAACCGCGCAGGACCATTCGGACTCCTTCAACCCTTAGCAGATGGTGTGAAGATGTTTATGAAGGAGGAAATCATTCCCGACGTTTCAAATAAATTTCTGTTCATACTCGGTCCTTCACTGGCCATGCTAACAGCATGTATGACCAGTGCAGCCATTCCCTGGGGAAGCGGAATTACAATTAACGGTGTAACGTATTCATTACAAATTGCAGATATCAATATCGGTATCCTCTACATTTTCGCTGTTGTATCATTTGGTGTTTTCGGAATCATGATTGGCGGCTGGGCATCAAATAATAAATACTCTTTACTCGGAGCACTTCGCGCATCGTCTCAGATGATCAGCTATGAAATTGCAATGGGACTTGCCATTATTGCAATGGTGATGATGACAGGATCGCTCAGCATGAAAGACATTGCAGAATCACAAAGCGGCTGGCATTGGAATGTATTCTATCAGCCACTTGGCTTTTTTATTTTTCTCGTGTGCGCATTTGCAGAAACAAACAGGGCGCCGTTTGATTTACCTGAATGCGAAACGGAACTGGTTGGCGGATACCATACTGAATATAGTTCGATGAAACTGGGCTTCTATTTATTCGCCGAGTACATCAACATGTTTATTTCCGCTGCGGTTATTTCAACTTTATATTTCGGAGGTTATAACATGCCGTTGATTGGACGTTTCATTCAAGATCCGAACTGGTTGAGTATGATTGGTACCTGTTTCTTATTTGGAAAAATATTCTTCTTTATCTTCTTCTTCATGTGGGTGCGCTGGACGTTACCGCGCTTCCGCTATGATCAGTTGATGCACCTGGGATGGAAAATAATGATACCGCTTTCTATTCTCAATATTTTCCTTACAGGGATAGTGATGTGGTTGAATGGGAAGGTGGGGTAAGAAAAGCAAGTCAGAAGTCAAAAATTAGAAGTTAAGAGAATGCTGTAATTGTTTAATAATCTGTGTGAATAAAAAAGAGTTATTATTAATCGGAGGGCCGAATGGAAGCGGGAAGACTACCTTTGCGAAATCGTTTCTAAAGGAATTTGATCACGCATTCCTAAATGCAGATGAGATATCGGAAGAACAAAAGAGAAAAGGTAAAAGCGGAGGAAACGTGAGTGCCGGGAAAGAATATTTCAAACGTATAGAAATTTTAAAAAAATAAAATAAAAATATTATTCTTGAGTCGACATTATCAGGATTATTTCTTAAAAAACTAATTGAAGACTTTAGAAAGAAAAAATACAACGTAAAAATTCTATTCATCGTATTGAATTCAGCCAACAATTGTATAGAACGAATAAAGCACCGGGTTTCAAGAGGCGGCCACCATGTTCCTGATGAAGATGTTAGAAGGAGATTTGAGCGTGGAAAGAAGAATTTTTGGCTGAAATATAAATTGATGGCTGATCGCTGGATGTTATATAACAATACAGAGTCCGGATTTTAGTTGCTTGCTCTCGGGGAATCAAATAACTTTGACATCACAAATGAAACGCTATTTAATAGTTTTAAAGAAGGTATAAAATGAAATTTCAGAAATTTAGAAATAAAAATATTTATAAGGAAGCTCTCCAATTTGCAGCAATAGGAAATCGCGGCGTACAATTGGCTTTAAATGAAAGTCAGAGGAAAGGAATTCCGGCAGTATTTGGAATCCTAAATAAAATATTTTACCGCATGCCCGATGGAACCATCACTACAAAAAGCCCCTTCAAAAAACACAAATAGATAAACTTGTAAAATTTAACAGTCAAATTTAGTTTATTCTATTGCAAATTGCCAACTGAACATTGCAAACTGATTTCAAATGCAACCGCTCACAAATAGAAGTAAAGTTGTCGTCAATAAAGAGATGACGTGGAAGGAAAGAATGTACCTCCCTGCCATTATCGGCGGAATGAGAATTACATTTTCTCATCTCTTTAAAAAGAAGGTAACCATTGCTTACCCTGAAGTTCAACGCAAGTTCTCTGAAATTTACCGCGGACAACACATATTAAAACGCGATGAGAATGGAGCCGAACGCTGCACTGCCTGCGGATTATGTGCCGTAGCTTGCCCTGCAGAAGCGATTACGATGACGGCGACTGAAAGAAAAAAAGGTGAAGAAAAACTATACCGTGAAGAAAAATATGCAAGCGTTTATGAAATCAATATGCTGCGCTGCATTTTTTGCGGACTCTGCGAAGAAGCTTGTCCGAAAGAAGCCATATTTCTTACTGACAAACTCGTTCCCACCGATTTCAAACGTAAAGAGTTTATTTATGGGAAAGATAAACTGACAGAAGGAATAAACGAGAATGAACGCGTGGATATCTCTAAACGCCAAACGAAAGAAGTTCTCGAATTCAAACAAAACAAAAAACTGCAGCATAACCGATTAACATAAAACCGTCATAACCTTTCAGGCATTTCGAATTTCTTGCCTATTGATTACTGCCTATCGCCTACTGATTCCCATGTCTCAATACATATTTTACTTTCTCAGCTTTCTCGCCATTCTTAGTGCATTAATGGTCGTGGTTTCAAAAAATCCCGTACACAGCGTGTTGTACCTGATCATTACTTTTTTTGCAATCGCAGGACATTACGTTTTACTCAATGCGCAGTTTCTTGCCGCTGTCCACATCATCGTTTATGCAGGGGCAATCATGGTTCTGTTCCTTTATATGATCATGATGTTGAATTTAAATGCTGATGTAGAACCAAACAAAACCACATTGCAAAAAATAGCCGCAACTGTTACCGGGGGAATCCTGATGATAGTACTTGTTGGTGCCTTCAGAAATGTTTCTCCAGTTGCCGGTTCTGTTGTTAGCAACGATGCCGGACTGATAAAAAATCTTGGTCATACCCTGTTCAACGAATTTGCATTGCCGTTTGAAGTATCATCTATATTGTTTCTTTCTGCAATGGTGGGTGCTGTAATGCTGGGGAAGAAGGAGATCCAATAGACAATAGACAATAGACAAAAGACAAAAAATCAGGAACTACCGCAATTTATAGTATAAAAAAAATTGTAAACTGTTTATTGCAGACTGTTTACTCAAAAAATGAATCATCTCATACAACAAATACCGCTGAACCATTACCTTCTTTTAAGCACCATGCTTTTTTGCATAGGTGTGTTGGGTGTGCTATTCAGAAGAAATGCAATTATTATATTCATGTGCGTTGAACTCATGTTGAATGCCGTGAATTTATTACTCGTTGCATTTTCTGCTTATCATAGTGACAGCGCCGGACAGGTTTTTGTATTTTTTATCATGGCTGTTGCTGCTGCTGAAGTGGCTGTTGGACTGGCAATTTTGATGATGATCTACCGCAATACAGGAACCACTGATGTAAATTTCCTCAGCAAGCTGAAGTGGTAATTACAACAGAGAACAATAGGATATTTCCTGCACAAATACATGGAACGTAAATGAACTCCTGAAGCAAACAGGCCTGTCTTATATTCTTTTTAGAAAGTAAAAGTTCATTGGTCCGTTAACTTTAAATCCGATTCCTTCATAAATTGAAATTGCCCTGTCGTTGTCTGCCCTCACGTGCAAAAAAGGATGATGACCGCTTTTGAGGATTAAATCAATTTGGTGATCAAGCAAAACACGTGCATACCCTTTTCCCAAATAATCAGGATGAGTACATACTGCACTTACTTCACTGAAATCAGAAAAATGTAGCCGCTGTCCGGTCATGGCAACTAACTTTTCGTTTTCGAATATTCCAAAATAATTTCCAAATTCAATGGTGCGAGAATTGAAAGGCCCGGGTTTTGTCAGAGTGGCCAGTGCAACCATTTCATTCACGTGAATGCGCCCAAGAGGAACTGGTTCAAATGTTCTGCCTGTATTCAACTTCTTTGAAATAAAAACAAATTGCAGCCCTTCTATTTCAGAAAACATTTTCCATCCGCGAGGCTCATCTATTTTATTTCTCGTGGCATAAAGGATATTGCGGCCGGCGGGTAGCAATTGAAATAAATCATCGAAGCCGGAATGATATCCGTCTCTGATTCCGGCAAACGGAGAAACTTCTTTCTCGAAAAACCTCACATCATCAGTTCCGGCACCCAGATGTGAGTCACCTGATATCAGCGCATTAAAAACGGGATTGTCGAGTAAAGAAATCACTGTGCAAAAATACTTTTACTGACGAGATTATTTGTCATGCATGTGTGCGTGGATTTTAGTCCGGGTAAGTCAGGAAAGCGAATCCGATAGTCGAAACAATCCATATTATAAAACTCCTGTGCAATCTACTCCCGTTACTGATTTCATGTTAGTGTAGAAAAATAAACATAAAAAACCCCGAACTACTTTTAAGTAATCCGGAGTTACCATGAGAAAACAAAATTATATCAGCTTTTAGAAACGTTGCCCGAACCGGTAATGTTTGTTATGATTTTCTGGGGCTCACGAACGTAATAAACATCCCCACTTCCGGTAATACTTACATTCAGCGCATCGCTTACATTGATCGTACTCTTTCCGCTGCCTGAAATAGAAACGGAACTGATCACCGTTTCAAGATTTTTTGCATTCACATTTCCCGATCCGGTAATTCTGATATCCGTTGAAGAAGAAGCTCCGCTAATATCCAGATTCCCCGATCCACTCAGTTTGACCTTCATGGAAAGAGACCGTACATCTGTTTTAATATTTCCTGATCCCGCAATACGCAAGGTCATGTTATCGCAGTTGATGTGACTTCTTCCAATCATATTACCGGAACCTGCTAAGTCAAGCAGGCAGAGTTCTTTTACCGTAACGTAGACATTGATTTCGCGGTGCGTATTGAAATCCTTTCCGTCAGTGCCCACAACAAGTGCATTGCTTTTCACATCAGTGGTAATATGACTGATGATGTTGTCCTCTGCTTCCACAACAATAGATTGTTCGTCACCTTGCGAGAAGTATACATTGGCCGAACATTGCAATTCAATACCGGTAAAGTTAATGGTTGAGCGGTTTTCAGAAACTACTTTTCCTGAACCATCAATTCCGAAAGCGCAACCATGAAACATCATGACAGGAAGTGCGGCGATAATCAGTTGTGTTTTCATTTGTTTTATTCTAAAGATTTAAATTTATTTAAACAGAATTAAAATGCAGCTAGTGTAACTCCTATTGATACCGGGTACAACTCAGGGCCTTTTTTATCCCTGAACAAAGTTGACAGGTAGTAGTCAGCAAAGACGTTGAACTTTCTGTAACCTATAGAAACTCTGGCACCATAACGGAAGGGGTTGAGGAAAAAATCATCGTACTGTTTTGGTTTCTCAGTACTGCCGCTTTCTGAATATCTTGCTTTTGTGTGTGAACCAATTCTATATCCAAGCATTGCACCTGCGCCGATGTGAAAAGCATTTCTGCTTTTAGAACTGGTGAATACCTCAAACATCAATGGAACGGTGAGGTATGTGGTAGTCAACTTTGACTTGGAATAGTTGCGTGTTGACGTCGTATCAAAACTTCCGGAAATAGTATCAGCAGATGAATTGAGCTTGACGTTTTTATCAAACCGGTAATTATTCCAGGTAACGCCAAGGCCCGTAAAGAACCAGACATTGCTGCTTCCGAGGCGAAAGTTTTTCTGGAGTAAATTAAGCGATACACATATTGACTTACCCGTATTTAAGTCAAGGAATCCATACCCATCAGGCGTTCCAAGTTTGTTGTCGGCAGTCATAAAATTATTGAACCCCAATTCCATTCCACCCCAAATTGGTTTTGATTTCCCGGTTCTTGCCCTACGCCTGGCTATGGTAGAGTCACTTCGCACGATTAATAATTTTGTCTCGCCAAATGAAAGGTGCGTGGTGTCGCTTCCTACTCCCTTCCCTCCTATAGTATCACAGCAATTCACATCACCCACGCCCGATACATCACTATTCACATGAGTCGGCTTGTTTTTGTAATTCACCGATCCCATTCCACTGATATCGGAAATAAGCGATTCCGTTACGTCAATATTGCATTTGCCAACTCCGGAAATATCAGCAGTACAATTTTTCACCGACAAATCAAATGCCTCTACCTTTCCCGAACCTGAAATACTCACTTTTGCAGTCTCTGCTGTGCCTGATAAATTCAGTTTACCAACGCCACTAATGTCAACTGTGAGGTCTTTCACGTCCATGGCAATTGTCATCTTCCCGCTACCTGAAACTTCCAGACGCAGATGATCAGTAGAAAGGATATTGGTAGAAATAATTTCTCCTGTTCCGTTAACGGAAAACCCCTGAATGTCCTTCATCATCACACGATACTCGGCATTTACTTCGCTCTGTATATAAAGCGTATTGCGCCTCACCTTGGTGTCTATACCTTCCTTTGATCCCGATAAAAAAACTTCCACGTAGTTGCTGTCGCCTTTCGAGACAAAAACTTTTCCCATGGAATTCAATTCAATCCTGTTGAATGATTCTTCCGGAGTGGTTCCCAAACTGATCACCGGAATGAAAACCAATGCTGCAAATAATGTTTTACGTATTCTCATAATGTTCTTTTGTTTGTCTTTATTAATGGGACGCTTTGGTTAGCCGGGTTGTTACAGCCAATAAAAAAAAAATCATTCGTAAACCCGCCATACCTCACACGTGAATCTTTCATCACATTCCGACATTCGCTATCCCTAAATTCGTATGGAGTCGTTATTAGTACTTAACCGTTCGGGTAATTGCAACCGGACCCAGCGCAAGCGTCTCTTTATATTTTGACTGATTGAGCCTGTTTTCTTTCTCATAATGTGCATTCACTCCGAAAAATTTTCCTACCCCGTTTACTGCATCAGAAAGAAGTGATTTACTCTCCGGCTCTTTTGCTTTCAAACCCAGTTCAGCAAGGTCGTTGTCGTTCAGTACAACCATCTTCGTGTTTTGTTCCGAACCTATTGAACTATGCTCGTTAATCACAATGGTTGTTTCCTGAGTTTTATTTATTTGACCTGAAGTAACCGGCTGCTGAAAAGCGAACGACTGATCTCTTTCAGTAATTGTATCCTGAACGGCAAGATTTTCAACCGGTTTATTTTCCATCACTTTCTTCATTGATGGTTTCTGTATTTTTTGTGGAGCATCCTTTTTGTCCTCTTGCTGTTTATTACTTTCTGCAACCGTATTATTTTCTGGTTTCAATACCTTTTCCTTTGATCCTGCAGGAATATCATAATGAATACTATGATCATGGACCATTTCAGGTTTCGGATTTTCCCGAATCATCCAAAAACTGATAAGACCGATAAGCAAGCATGCGGCGGCTGCAACCCTTACCCACATTGGGATAACGACCCCTCCCTTTTTCAGTGCTGATTTATTTTCAAAACGAATGTCAAGGTCAGGAATTAATTTTGTTTGCCTGATGATTTCAAATTCAGGCATCAAACCCGGATTGGATTCCAGATATTTTTCAACTTCTTTCCTGTCATCTTCGCTCAAGTCATTCTCTTCATAAGCTATAAACCAAGTCTTGTAATTGTATTCCGTGATGGCATTCTTCTTCAGTTTATCTTTTCCGGAAAAAGAAGTCATGGCTTCAGACAAAGAAATAATCTCAAAGCTTTCGAATTCTTCCTTCAGGTCCGGATTAGAATTCACAAAAGCCAGCACTTCCTTCTTCAACACATCACTGAGGTTGCCCTCGTGGTAGTCGAGAAAAAATGCTTCGTAATTATTTTTTGAAATTATCATCTTTATATAGAATCCATTATCCCGTCGAATAGCTAATCTTTTACGAATAGACGAATTGCGAAAAGGGACAAATTATAATAACAGTACTTCCTCCTTGAATTGACACATTTGCACATCATCTCATTTTCAAATTTATTCATCCTCACATATTCAAATTAACTGCTCCACACTTCCGATGTATTCTTTTAAAAATAATCTTGCGCGGTAGATGTAAACTTTTACTTGTGATTCATTCAGTTTGGTAATCGCTCCGATTTCGGTGTAACTGTAACCTTCAAAATCGCGCAGAGTAATTACGGCTTTCTGAATATCAGGCAGCAGATTTACCGCTTCATTCAATATCTTTTTTGCATCACTGTATTGCTCGTTATGAAATAACATCTCCTCATTCACCTCAGTATAATCGCTCACATGTTTTTTCTTCCTGATCCTGTCAATCATGGTATGATACCCGGTAGTGAACAAATACGATTTTGATTTCAGTATATCTACGTTTTCATGGTTCCTCCACATTTTCTCGAAAGCATCCTGCACCACGTCACGGGCCTCCTCTTCATCCTTCATATTTTTCAGGATGAAACGGTAAAGTCCGTCGGCGTGTTCGTCCACACATGTATTGTATTCTCTGGCAGTCATCCGCGAAAGCGAAGGTAGATGTTGTTTATTTATGGGACGGACGTAGGAAGGGATAAGTTACAAGGCTTTTGATAAATTTTGAGAGGTTTTTGACATTTTTAACATGATTAAAAATAGTGTAGGTTTGTAATTCATACCTATTAATCTCTACCAATGCAGCCAAAAAAACTTTACCTCTTTGCAATCCTGTTTTCATTTTTCCTTTTTTCATATAAATATTCAAATGCTGACGTCGTCATTAATGAATATTCCTGCAGCAACCTTACTCAGGTAGCTGATGACTATGCGGAATACGGCGACTGGATAGAACTTTACAATACCGGTGCGGCAACGGTAGATATCAGCGGGTATCACCTGAGCGATAATCCATCCGAGCCAACAATGTATCAGATTCCTGCAGGTGTTACCATTGCAGCGAACGGGTTCAAACGATTCTGGGCAACAGGAAGAAATGAAGCAAACGGAGTTAACTATCACACCAACTTCAAACTCACACAATCAAAAAATAATCCCGACTTCGTTGTGCTTGCCGATGCTTCAGGGAATATCCTTGACTATGTTCAGCTTGTAAAAACGCAGTTGGGACATTCTTACGGTCGCATAACAAATGGGAATGCGACGTGGGGTATTTTTACCGCTCCCACTTCGAATGCATCGAACAATACAGCAACATATACTGCTTATGCAGCAAGGCCGGATGCCAGTATGCCGGCAGGTTTTTATTCAGGAAATGTAACGGTTTCGCTGTATAATTCTGAACCCAACTCCGTAATCCGTTTTACACTTGACGGCACAGTACCAACAGGAACTTCTACTTTATACTCCGGTCCGATCACCATTTCTACGACCACCGTACTCAAAGCCATTACCATCAGTACCGATCCGGCAATACTTACAAGTTTTGTTTTGTTCAACACCTATTTCATCAATGTATCACATACATTAAAAGTAGTTTCAATTGCCGGTACACAACTTACTACGCTTGCCAATGGAAACCAGAATCTGAAACCAATAGGTTCTATCGAATATTTTGACACTGCAAAGGTGCGTACTTCAAAAGCATACGGATCATTCAACAGCCATGGACAGGATTCATGGGCAAATGACCAGCGGTCTCTGGATTTTATTGCCCGCGATGAAATGGGATACAGTGATGTATTGCGGGAAAAAATGTTTCCTTTTAGCCAGCGTGATGAATTCCAACGATTCATATTAAGGGCTGCCGGTGATGATAATTATCCCGCTGCCCATCACACAGCAAATGCCGGTAGTGCCCACCTCCGTGATGCTTATGTACAGATGCTTGCGCAACGTGGTGGTCTGGCGTTGGATGTGAGAGGCGCAGATAAATGCATCGTATATATCAACGGTCAATACTGGGGCGTGTATGATTTGCGCGAACGTTGCGACGACCATGACTTCACGAAATACTATTACAATCAGGACAAGTACAATCTTCAGTTCGTAGAGCGCTGGGGAAGCCGGTGGGCTGAATACGGAGGTACCGCTGCAATGACTGCCTGGGATACTTTTTACAGCTGGACGATGAGTCATAACATGGCCAATGCGGCCGACTATGCTACCGTAACTTCTCAGCTTGATGTACAAAGTCTGGCCGATTATATAATTGTAAATGGAATGGTGAATTGCACCGACTGGCTGAATTACAACACAGGATGGTGGCGTGGATTGAATCCCGATGGCGGACATAAAAAATGGGGCTACATTCTCTGGGACAACGATGCCGTGTTTGCCTTCTACATCAACTACACCGGCATTCCTGATACCAGCCGCTTTGCTCCTTTGTGCCAGGTAGAAACGGGTAACCTCAGTGATCCTGATGGTCATATTGATCTGCTTGCGCACCTTCGACAGAATCCCGACTTCAACCAGTTTTATATTGCACGGTATGCCGATTTAATGAATACCGCCTTCAGTTGTGATGAAATGCTGGGACAACTGGATGCGTGGAAAGCCATGATCGATCCGGAAATGACGCAACATGCAACAAGGTGGTTTGGCACTTATACGGAATGGCAAACAAACTTTAACCGACTCAGAAATTTTGTGGCGGCCCGTTGTTCACTGGTCGTTGGCACCATGAATAATTGTTACGGCACAACAGGTCCGTACAACCTTACCCTTGATGCTGATCCCGCCAATGCCGGAAAGGTGACAATGAATTCAATGACCATTGACCGGTTTCCATGGAATGGATTTTACTTTGGAGGCATCAGCGTGAATATGCGTGCCATTGTTACAGATACGGTGAACTTTCAGTTTGATCACTGGAGCGCAAACAACAACACTTATCTTCCTTCATCGCTTATTGCAAATCCTCAAATGAATTTAATCTCCGGCGATACGCTCGTCGTTCATTTCACCCAAACACCTACGGGCATTCTTCCGCCGGCAATAAAAAGTGAAACACCTTACCTGATTATTTACCCAACTGTTTTTTCCAACGAAGCCACGATTGAATATTATTTGCCTTTCAATGTTACTCCCGTTATCAAAGTTTTCACGCTGATGGGAGAAGAGGTTCTGAATATAAAAAGTTCCGGTCGTGCGCAACAGGGTTTGTACCAGATTAAACTCAATGCAGGGGAATCTTCACTTGCACCGGGGATGTACATTGTACAATTGAGTGCCGGGGATTATAAGAAAAGTGTGAAGGTGTTTTTGGAGAAGTAGGGATTTTATTTTTTATTGGTTGGTCTAAACCTTTTTCTAACCTCCGAAGTGGTTTGAAATCTGGTCGGGGATTATAACTCCGACGAGGTTTAGAACCTCGTCGGAGTTATAATCCCCGTCGGAGTTATTAAAAATGCTGCCCCGTTTCCGAAGCAGCATTTTACCTTTAATAGTTATTTCTATTTAAGTGATTACGTTTCTTATTTTTTCTTTCAGTGTTGGCAAATTGGTTTTAATAGTTTGAAAAATCGTGGTTGTTGAAATTCCAAAATACTCGTGGCTTAGCTTATTTCTCATCGCCTTCATCAGGTTCCATTCAATTTCAGGGTGTTTATTCCGGAATCCATCACTGATTCTGGTAGCTGCTTCTCCTATAATTTCAAATCTACGATTCACAGCATCCTGAGTCAACACATCTTTTGCGTATTCAAATTCCGTCTTTTCAAAAACATATTCCTCAATAAGAAGAATTGATTCCAAAATATCTTTTAAGTACACTTTATCTTCTCTCTTGCTCATAAAATCTGAATAGCTTCGGAAAGTACCCGCTCACGAATAGAGTCTTTTATAGCAGCATACTCAACAATATCTGTTTTTCTTCCGGTAACTTCAGAGATATCAAACTCCATCTGAAGAATTTGAAAAAGTGTTACAGGTATATTCGTTTCAATAAGCAAATCCACATCGCTATAATCCGCTGAGTCTCCCCGTGCAAAAGAGCCAAAAATGGCAGCCCTGCTAACCGGGTAATTTGCAATAACACGAAGAATATTTTGCTTCAGCAATTCAAAATTCATTCATCAAAGGTACATGAATTAAAAAAAAATACAACTAAAAATGCTGCCCCGTTTCCGAAGCAGCATTTGCCTTTACATATCACTAAAAACTAAATATCAGCTACCGCATGCCTCACATGCATCAGGGTTGTCGAGCGAGCAGGCCATTTGCGCATATGCTTCCTCTGCAGTCAGATTGGCTGCTACGGCTGTTAAACTGCCTACTGTTGCTGCAGACGCTTCCACAACTTCTACTTCAACCGGTTTTTTCATGAAGCTGTGGTCAACAGTAAACTTGATGGCATCGGCTGCACTCTTGCTGCGCAGGTAATACATACCAGTTTTCAGTCCTTTCTTCCAGGCATAAAAATGCATGCTGGTGAGCTTCGCGAAATTCGGATTGTCAATAAACATATTCAAAGACTGACTCTGACAGATGAATGCGCCGCGGTCGGCAGCCATGTCTATCAGACTGCGTTGTTTGATTTCCCAAACAGTTTTGTAAATGTCCTTCAACTCCTGTGGAATCTCTTCAATACCCTGAACAGAACCATTGGCTGCAATGATCTGGTTCTTCATGTTGTCATCCCACATGCCAAGTTTCACGAGGTCCTTCAGTAAATGTTTGTTCACGATTGGGAACTCACCACTCAATACCCTGCGTGTGTATATGTTGCTCGTATATGGTTCGAAACACTCGTTGTTGCCAAGGATCTGAGAAGTACTTGCAGTCGGCATTGGCGCCAGCAGCAATGAATTTCTTGCACCGAATTTTTTCACCTCCTCACGAAGTACATCCCACTCCCAACGCGCGCTTGGGGTAACGCCCCACATGTCGAACTGGAAGATTCCCTCCGAAAGCGGTGAACCCTGATATGTTTCATACGCTCCGTCAACCATTGCCAGGTCTTTCGATGCCGTCATGGCAGCATAATAGATCGTCTCATGAATTTCAGTGTTGAGCTTTTTTGCTTCATCACTTTCAAAAGGATAACGCATGAGGATGAATGCATCAGCAAGACCCTGCACACCAATACCAATCGGGCGGTGGCGCATGTTGCTCTTCCGTGTTGCCTCAACAGGATAGTAGTTCACGTCAATTACCTTGTTCAGGTTTTTGGTGATCACATAAGTAATGTCAAATAATTTCTGGTGGTCGAAAGCGCCGTTGATCACGAACCTTGGCAATGCAATAGATGCAAGGTTACATACAGCAATCTCATCCTTGGCAGTATATTCCACGATCTCAGTGCAGAGGTTACTGCTCTTGATGGTGCCGAGGTTTTTTTGGTTGCTCTTTTCATTGCATGCATCTTTGTAGAGCATGTAAGGCGTACCTGTTTCAATCTGCGATTCAAGAATTGCAAACCAAAGTTCCTGCGCCTTTATCGTTTTACGTGCTTTGCCTTCCTGCTCATAGCGTGTGTAAAGTGCTTCGAATTCTTTTCCGTAACAGTCACCAAGTCCGGGTGCTTCGTTCGGACAAAATAGTGACCACTCACCGTCTTCTTCCACGCGGCGCATAAATAAATCTGAAATCCAGAGTGCATAGAATAAATCGCGCGCACGTAATTCTTCCTTGCCATGATTCTTTTTCAGCTCAAGAAAATCGAAAATATCAGCATGCCATGGCTCGAGGTATATGGCAAAAGATCCTTTGCGTTTGCCTCCGCCCTGGTCAACGTAACGTGCTGTATCATTGAATACACGCAGCATCGGAACGATACCGTTTGATGTTCCATTGGTACCACGGATGTAAGAACCGGTAGCTCTGATGTTGTGCATGCTCAAACCGATACCGCCTGCGCTCTGTGAAATCTTTGCGCAGTTTTTCAAAGTGTTATAGATGCCGTCAATGCTGTCGTCTTCCATCATCAATAAAAAGCATGATGACAATTGTGGCTTCGGAGTTCCTGAATTGAACAATGTAGGTGTAGCATGGGTGAACCAGCGCTCACTCATGAGGTGATATGTTTCTATGGCAGCTTCAAGATCGTCTTTATGTATCCCGATTGAAACGCGCATGAGCATGTGCTGCGGGCGCTCTGCAACATGACCGTTTAATTTCAGGAGGTAAGATTTCTCAAGTGTTTTGAAACCAAAATAATCGTAACCAAAATCGCGGTCGTAGATGATAGATGAATCCAGTAACTCACGATTTTCCCAGATGATGTGAAATACATCATCAGCAAGCAACGGCGCCTTCTTTCCGTTTTTCGGATCAATGTAATTATACAGATCCTTCATCGTTTCGCTGAAAGATTTCTTCGTGTTCTTGTGCAGGTTACTCACTGAAAGTCGTGACGCAAGCAATGCATAATCAGGATGACGCGTCGTCAATGATGCGGCAATCTCAGCAGCGAGGTTGTCGAGTACTGTTGACGTAACGCCGTCATAAATTCCTTCAATGGTTTTTTGCGCCACAATAAATGTGTCCACGTGCTCGCTTAATCCATAAGCAAGTTTTTGAATACGTGCTGTGACTTTGTCGAATTTCACAGGCTCTTTTCTGCCATCGCGTTTAATTACAAACATGTTTTTATTAAAGTATTAAGTAGTTAGTATTAGGTATTAAGACCTCTATTCTTCAAAAGTCTTCGTCCATTTTGAAAACATTCTCTTCTTTCGACTGCCCTACTCCTTGCTTTTTATATTCACTCACTCTCTTCTCAAAGAAATTCGTTTTTCCCTGCAGAGAAATTAATTCCATAAAGTCAAACGGATTTGCCGAATTGTAATGTTTTGGAAGACCGAGTGATCCAAGTAAACGGTCAGCCACAAATTCAATGTACTGGCACATCATTTTTGAATTCATTCCTATCAATGATACCGGTAATGACGACGTCACAAACTCATGCTCATAAGTAACAGCATCAGTGATGATGGCAAGTACCTCCTCCGGCTTTAGTTTTGTTTCCAGCATGGAATATAATAAGCAGGCGAAATCACAATGCATTCCTTCATCACGACTAATGAACTCATTGGATGTGCTGAGCCCTGGCATCAGTCCGCGCTTCTTTAACCAAAAGATGGAACAAAAACTTCCACTGAAGAAAATTCCTTCTACTGCTGCGAATGCGATCAATCTTTCCGCAAATGATCCGTTCTGAATCCATCTCAAAGCCCATTCTGCTTTCTTCTTCACACATGGAACGGTTTCAATGGCATTGAAAAGGTACTTCTTTTCTGCGCTGTCTTTAATATAGGTGTCAATGAGCAGGGAATACATCTCGCTGTGGATATTTTCCATCATGATCTGGAAACCATAAAAGCAACGTGCTTCCGGAATCTGAACTTCACTCATGAAATTCACTGCAAGGTTTTCATTAACGATACCATCACTTGCAGCAAAGAATGCAAGGATGTGTTTCACAAAATGCTTCTCATCGGCACTCAGGCGCTCCCAGTCCTTCATGTCTGCGTGCAGATCTACTTCTTCTGCCGTCCAGAAACTTGCTTCGTGGCGTTTATACATTTCCCATACTTTCGGATATTTTATCGGTAAGAGGACGAATCGTTCTTTGTTTTCTTCTAATAATACTTCTGACATACTTAACGTTTTTAAAAAATGAGTTTTGTTATTATAATGTGTATTTTTTTTTGGATTTAGGGGAGACAATTTCCTGCCCCCGAAATTGAAAGTTTAAAAAACTTTACACTACGAGAGAACTTATTTCTCCTTACTGTTTCCTGAAATTTCCGGGATGAACTCTTCCCGATTGATGAGGTCAAATATTCATTTCTAAAAACCGCTGTGCAAGAATTATCTGATTTTTTTTCTAACAATTGTAAACCGATACGTGTTGACAAATAGAAATGAACCATAGAACCCTTATATATTAAGGCCTCCGGCGCTTATGAACAAAAAGTGTTCAAAAGTCGGTTTGCAGAATCAGTTCGGTTTATGTAAGAAAGTATGTCATCCCTGCATGTGAAAAATTTTATGGTTTGAGAATCAATAAGTGACGTCAAATCCAGGTAATGTTGATAAGAATCCGCGCCGACTTTCAGGAAAATTATTAGCGCGGATTCCATTTGGCCTCTGTTGCCTTAAAAAACGGTATGGCTACATTTGTATAATAAACGGAGACCTGAAAAACAGTGATTATGAGAAAATTTATATTACTTATTTCTTTAATAATTTCCCTGAATAAAATCCAGTCTTTGGGGCAAATCGTGAATGAAGTCGTGAACTTTGACAATTATGTAAGCGCCTCCGACAACGATTTTGAAAACCGATTCATTAACGGCGGGGGACTTTTTCAGGTCCAGTCAAACGGAATTACCGGCGGATGCCTTGAAACTCCACAAACCAGTAACTGGGGCAATGACAATGCTATTTATTGTTCGAAGTTTAATGGCGTGATTGGTGTGACTTACACAACCTCCATCAGTTTCAGATACGATACTACACAGCTGAACTCCATCAATTTTGACCGGCCTGTTTCTTTGTGGATGAGTCCGCACAGCGATCCAAATCACTATATAATAGGTTCCTTGCTCGGATCAGGAAATATTCAGATCGTTAGTTATTCCGCTACTGCTTCCTCGGGAGTAATTCAACGGCAGCAGGGCCACTGGTACAACATCATTCTTACTACCGATTTTACAGGTGGCGCATTCAACGACAAAATCAATATCAATGCCCGGGTAAATGACCTCGGTATAACAGGCAACGATCCACCCATTCCAAACGGTTTCACCAATACAATACTATATGATAGCGTTCTTATTGCAGATACCTCCATTGACGTTTCATTTACCGGAACCAGTTGGGGCGGGGCACAGTACCTCGACAATTTTCAATTTGCAGGAATGAAGAGCTATGAGAATTGTATTTCAACCAACGTTGCCGAAAGTATTTTAAGGAATACGTTTTCATTCAGCATATCAAATATCTCGCTTACAATTAAAGCCGGCAAAGTACCTCCGAATACAAGTATTTGTATTTATAATACGCAGGGACAAAAACTTATTTCTTCGGAATTAAAAACCGGAATTTCAAGTTTTGATATTTCGACCCTGAAGTCCGGTATTTATTTGGTGCTAATTTTCGGAGAAGGGATTATGCATACAGAAAAATTTATCTTAATGAAATAAGCAAAAATTTATTCTTTGCTTAATACTTCATACTTAGGTCTTTATACTATGTATTCTCTCAGACAAACATCTGCAAATCATACAGCTTTCTGTATTCTCCATTTTTTGCAAGGAGCTCATTGTGCCTTCCCCGTTCAATAATTTCACCTTTTTTCAAAACAATTATTTCATCTGCATGCTGAATCGTTGATAAACGGTGTGCGATAACAAGCGCTGTCCTGTTTTCCATCAACCGCGTTATGGCATCCTGAACAAGGCGTTCACTTTCTGTATCGAGCGCAGAAGTGGCTTCGTCGAGTATCAATACAGGAGGATTCTTCAAAACGGCCCGGGCAATGCTAAGGCGCTGACGTTGACCTCCGCTCATCTTACCGCCACGGTCGCCGATATTCGTTTGATAACCAGCTGGCATCTGCATGATAAAGTCATGTGCATTGGCAATCCTCGCCGCGCTGATTACCTCTTCTTCCGTTGCATTTTCCATTCCGAAGGCAATGTTGTTGAATACGGTATCGTTGAAAAGAATACTCTCCTGCGTGACAATGCCCATCATTCTCCGTAAGTCAGCGAGACGATAGTCTTTAATGTTTTCGCCGTCGAGTAAAATCTCTCCGAGTTCCAGGTCATAAAAGCGTGGCAGCAAATCGGCTATTGTTGTTTTGCCCGAGCCACTTTGCCCGACGAGTGCGATGGTTTTTCCTTTTTCAATTTTCAGGTTGAAATCTTTCAATACCCATCCCAGGTCTCCTTTAATATAAGCGAAGGATACATTTCTGTATTCTATCGAATGATTAAAATCCTTCAGATGAATTGGGTTGTCATGATCACGAATGGAAATATCAGCATCCAGAATTTTATTGATGCGTTCTGCCGAGGCAAGTCCTTTTTGCACGTTATAATATGCGTCAGTAAATGTTTTGGCCGGAGGAATGAGCTGCGAAAAAATAGCAATGAATGCAATGAATGCTGAGGGTTCGAGGGAATTGCCATCAAGAACAAGTTTGCCACCAAAATAAAGTACCACCGACATAGAAACGGCACCGAGAAATTCACTCATCGGTGAACTAAGATCCTTTCTGTGAAGTGATTTCGTTTCAAACCGCTTGTGCTCATCGTTAATTTTTCCAAATTTTTTCTTCGAGAAATTTTCTGCCGCAAATGCCTTGATCACCCGCAATCCGCCCAATGTTTCTTCAATGGTGCTGATGAGCATTCCCATCTGGTGTTTTGCTTTGGCAGATGATTTCCGCAATCCACTGCCAATGGCGCCGATGAGAAATCCGGCAATGGGAAGAAGGATCAGTACAAACAATGTGAGCTTTGCACTCATAATGAACATCGTGGTGAGAAATAAAATCACTGTCAGTGGTTCGCGGAACATGACTTCAATACTTTGAAAGATGCTCCATTCAATTTCCCATACGTCGTTGCTCATGCGTGAGATGAGGTCGCCTTTGCGTTCATTGCTGAAATAACTCAATGGAAGTTGCAATACTTTATCATACATTCTGTTTCGGAGATCGCGCACAATCCCGGTTCGCACAGGTGATATGAAAAATTGTCCGAGATAACGGAATAAATTTTTCATAAAGAACATGATGACGACCATCACAGAAATCAGCGCCAGTGCTTCTACTTTTCCATGTATGGCAATGTAATCTGAAAGGAAATAGTTGAAATTGTTCAGTAATACTTTCACCGACATGCTCCAGGGTTGCAGGGTATATGTTGCTTCCTGGCTGAAGAGTACATTCAGGAAAGGTGCAATCATCGTGAGGGAAAAAAGGGAAAAAACTACAGAGAGAATGTTGAACAGCACGTTAAGAGCCACATTGCTTTTGTAGTTTTTGATGTTGGCCAGGAGACGGAAGTAGTTTTTCACGCGGCAAATATAAACGAGGAACGGTTGTGCGATATTTATTTATTTAATGAATGAATGAATGGATGGATGGATTTTGAGGATATTGGGTATGAATATCGTTTTTAGTCATTAAAGGCTTAATCTGTAATCCTTTATTATCTTCGCGCAATGGACAGTACCCGCCAGGAAAAATATTCAAAACTGATACAAAAAGAGATCGGTGTGATCTTTCAACGCAACGGACGTGATTATTACGGCAAAGCATTCGTTACCGTAACCAATGTACGCGTGAGTCCAGACCTCGGAATTGCCAAGGTTTATGTAAGCATATTCGGTGTTCCCGACAGCAAAAAGACGATGGAAGAAATTGAATCGCACAATAAAGAGATCAGGAAGCGCCTCGGCGACAGCATTCGGCATCAGGCCCGCATCATTCCTGCCCTCAAATTTTTTCTCGATGATTCGCTCGATTACGTAGAGAAGATTGAGAAACTGCTCAAGGATGCCCAACCACCGCAAAAAGATAATTGATTTTTTTTCGCTCAATTCTTTTGTCCCACATCTCATGTCTCACATCCCACATCTGATTTCATGCAATACGATCCTATAAAACGCTCCCTCGGCAATGTATTCAACCGCTCATCCGGTTTGCGTAAATTATTTTACAACCTGCTGGATTTGCTATTACTCAGGTCGTGGCATATTCATAAAGAGTTGGGAGAGTGGAGACGGGAGTCCGGAGAGAAACAACCGTTGCAGATTCTGGATGCCGGATCGGGATACGGACAGTATTCATATTGGATGTGGAAGCGGTTTAAAGGGTGCAACATTCTTGCTGTTGACGTAAAAGATGAACAGGTTGCTGATTGCAATAAATTTTTTCAGAGTATCGGTGCAACAAATGTGAAATTTGAAGTGGGTGACCTCACTAAATTTTCCAACCCTGATATATATGACCTTGTGGTTTGTGTGGATGTGATGGAACATATATTGGAAGATGAACTGGTTTTTCAAAACTACAACACTTCAATGAAAAAAGGCGCCATGCTCATCATCTCTACTCCCAGCGACCAGGGTGGAAGCGATGTACATGGAGACGATCAGACATCATTTATCGAAGAACACGTGCGGGATGGATACAATATTAAAGACATCGAAGATAAATTACACAGAGCCGGATTTTCAAAAGTGGATGCACGTTACTCTTATGGTGCTCCCGGAAAAATTGCATGGCGCTTATCCATGAAATATCCCATTCAGATGCTCGGTGTTACCAAACTATTTTTTATCATCCTTCCTTTTTATTACCTCATTGCCTATCCGATTTCTTTTGTGCTGAATTATTTCGATACGAATATGAAACATGCTACGGGAACGGGGTTGATAGTGAAAGCGTGGAAATGAGCAGCCGGAACAGCCAGACAGCCGTCACTAAGTCATTGGGTCATTAGTCATTGAACGCTAATTAAGATTTATAGTATCAGTCTGAGCGAAAGCCCCCTTTAGGAGTCAGGGGTGAGCGATGGGAAGTGAACAGCCGTCACTGAGTCATTGGTCATTCAGTCATTAGTCACCAATTTGAAACGCCGGACTTCTAACTTTTGATTTTTGACCTGAATTGAAGTAGCCCAAATCAATCATGCTGAATAATAAACTTAGTTCGTGCATTTCCTGATTGAAGAAAATAAATTCCTGATGGAAAATCCGAGATATCAATTTCAGTTAAAATATAATCGTATCTATAAGTCTTTTCACCGGAAAATTTTGTCAATACTTTTTCTCCCATCACATTATAGATGGAAACTGGATAAATTGCAAACTGCCTACTGCTTACTCCCAACTTATTATCAGCCGGATTCGGATAAACATTTAAAGTCTCATTTGAAACAAATATATCAATCCCGGTAGTCGCTGTTGCTCCGGTCTTTCCCATCACAAAAGCAAAATTATTTCCTCCCTGATTAGTTGCATGAGAATCCATTGTAAAAGTACCTACTGAAGAAGCAGAGAAATAACAATTGCCATTTCCGTCAATGCAGGTAGAATATGGAGTTGCAAATCCGGGCGCACCACCGGTAATCTGCCATTGCGCTATCCCGTTGCTGTTAAAACTTACAATTGAAAATGCAGCGGATGGAATCTGCCCTGCATCAGTGATTACACCGTTTCCCCAGTCCACACTTCCGCGTATAGATCCGTTGATGTACACGTTTTCGGAAGCATCAATGTCAACGAAATTATCTTTCCCGATTTGAAAATCGCCGGCTATGTTAGGCGTCTCAGGTACTTCTACTCCCCAACTGAAATTTCCGGAGCTATCAACCTTTACCAGAAAAATATCATATACCCATTGCGGTCCATCGAGATGCACGCTACCAAAAGATGTGCTGTCCATCAGGTTACCACTTACATAAGCATTACCGCTAGCTGTAGCGACAATGCGCGGACTCTGAAAAGTAACATCATGCACCGGTTGAATCCATGAAGTATTTCCGGAGGCATTTATTCGTGCGATAAACATCATATAGGGTTCTGAAACAGCTACAGAAAATCCATTCATAATAATAGACTGAGATCCTGTTGATCCTGTAAGGAAAAGATTTCCACTTGCATCAAAGCTCATTCCTCCAAGTGTTCTGGTACCATGAACTATGTAAGATTGCAAATCATTGCCATTGATGTCCAGTTTTTTTATTGATACACTGTCAAAATATTCCAGTGAATACCAGAAGCTATTTCCCTGATCTAATGCAAATGAGGAAATGCGTTGTGCATCGGGTCCATAATCAATGGTTACGTTTCTTTTCCAGAGCAGGTTTCCTGAGCCATCGAGCGAGAGTAAAAAAAGATTGGTATTAAATCCATTGCCCGTATTCAAAAGTGAATCGGTGCCATTCAGTTGAAGTGTTTCCATAAAACTTCCGCTTACAATAACATTTCCTGAAACATCGGCTTTTATCACATTGACGACAAGTTTTGAATTCATTGAAAAAGACCAAAGTAAAACTCCGGAAGAATCATATTGGTCGATTGACATGCCTCCATAAATATCAATTCCATAACTCAACCCAAAGCTGACCATTTTTGCGGCATAAATATGATCCCCTGAAATACAAATGGGTTGTCGGGGCATTTCAGGATTCAGGTTGTAGTTAATGGGTGTTGACTGCAGCCATTGCATCTGTTGAGCAGAAGTAATAGCCGGGAGAAGTGTTGATACCAGCAAAAAAGTAAAGTAGATTTTTTTCATATCAAAAGATTTTTAGGACCAACAAATTTGGCTAAAAAAAGTTATCCGGAAAAGTTAAAATTGTCTTGCTTACTTTGCCTGATAAAGAATGGCATTTAGCGGGATAAAATTATGTTGGGAACATTCATTCCTGAGTTTGAAATAGCAGGCATTACTTCTGAGGGCATGCCCTATGGAATGCACCGGGGCATCAGGGTTTTTGTGGATAAAGGCGTTCCCGGTGACGTCGCAGATATTCAGATGATCAGGTCATTTCCCAAGGACAAAACAATTGCTACAGGGAAAATTATTTTGCTAAGAAAGAATTCATCAAAGAGGATTGAACCTTTCTGCAAACATTTTAATTTTTGTGGCGGATGCCAGTGGCAGAATATCAGTTATGATGATCAGTTGAAATTGAAGCATCAGCAAGTTGAACAATTGTTTTCGCAATTTAATGCACACCATTTTGAAATGCTGCCTATTCTTGCTTCCCCACAAGAAAAATATTTCCGCAACCGCATTACGTTTACTTTTTCAAACAGGAGGTGGATGTCTCCCGAAGAATTAAAAGATCCGGCAACTGACAAGCGTCCGGCAGCAGGATTTCTGGTAAAAGGAAACAACGACAGGATCATGAACATCGAAGAGTGCTTTCTCACTGAAAACTTTGCAATGACAGTGATGAAAGGGCTTCGAGAATTTGCATTGACGAAGGAGTTTTCATTTTATGACGTGCGACATGAAACCGGATTTTTACGCTCGCTTACAATCCGGTTTGGAGACAATGGAATTATGGCTATCGTTGGATTTGGAAAAGATGATCAGGAGAAGATTGAACCTACAATGAAATTTCTCGTTGAAAATTTCCCGGAGTTTACTTCATTTCATTTTATCATCATGCCACGGAAAAATGGTTTGCGAACGGAAATGCACCCCACACATTTTGCAGGCGATAAATTTATTGAATACAAAATGGAAAAACTTGTATTCAGAACCGGTCCGTCGTCTTTCTTTCAGACGAATACGCTACAAGCCATCGAACTTTATAAAACAGCACGATCATTTGCAAAACTTACCGGTGAAGAAATACTTTATGATCTTTATACAGGAACAGGTACGATTGCATTATTTGTTTCTCGATTTGCAAAAAAAGTGATCGGTGTTGACAATGCAATCCGGGCAATTGAAGATGCAAAAGTCAATGCAGCCATTAATCATATCAGCAATGCATCATTTATTTCCGGTGACCTGAAAGATGTATTGTCAGCCGGAATTTTTGATCAGCATGGAAAACCGGATGTCATCATAACAGATCCGCCCCGTTCAGGAATGCACAGGGATGGTATCAAAAAACTGCTGGAGTCGGGAGCAAAACGTATCGTTTATATCAGTTGCAATCCGGTAACGCAGGCGCGCGACATCAGAAATTTATCACCCCGGTACAGGCTACTCAAATCACAGATCGTGGACATGTTTCCACAAACAAATCAAATAGAGAATGTGGCGCTGCTTGAAAAACGTGATCAGGATTGAAAGATTGCCCCGCCCTATTTTATACCTTTGCCGCAGATGGTGAAACTGATACGCAAAGAAATTTTCCTGTTCTTATTATTACTGATTTCCTCAACGGGCTCCTTTTCTTCTTCTTTGTGCGGAGATACAACAGTGCGTATCATGAGTTGGAACCTGCTCAATTTTCCATCACAAAGCAACCTTATAACTGATACGACAACCCGGCTACCGTGCTACAGGACTGTTGTTCAATTTGTAAATCCGGATATTCTTGTCACACAGGAAAATTCAGGGAACAACAGCGTTTCAATTTTTCTGAACTCAGTGATGAATGCCAATGGCAATTTTTACAGTGCCGGAACTTTTATCAATGGCTATGATACAGACAATGCAATATTTTACCGCTCATCGTGTTTCCGGTTTTTGAGCAACGTCCCGATTTCAACTGCACTTCGCGACATCAGCATGTTTACGCTGGTGCATTTATCCTCAGGAGATACAATCAGAATATTTTCCTGCCACCTGAAAGCATCTCCGGGCACAGGTAATGAAGCGTTGAGGAATGCTGAAGTTGACAGTCTGCGAAAAGTTACAAATGCATTTTTTCCCGGCACTGATTTTATGATCTGCGGGGATTTTAATTTTTACGGAAGTTATGAGCCGGCCTACCAGCGCCTTTTACAAAATGATTCCTTATCTGATGGAAGTTTTATTGATCCGCTTGTAATGACCGGGGTATGGAATGATTCGGTTTACAGCGCTTACCACACACAGTCGACGCGAAAACGTGCTTTCGGTGGCGGCGCCTCCGGAGGGCTCGATGACCGTTTCGACCTGATGCTTTTTTCTTCTTCCATAATGGAACAGGGAAGGATTACTTATCAAAACGGATCACTCACACCTGTTGGAAACGATGGCTTGCATTATAAAGATTCTATCAATCGTCCACCCAATGCCAATGTTTCCCAAAATGTAGCAGAGGCATTGTTTTGTTCTGCTGATCATTTACCTGTTTATGCTGAATTCATTTTTGCTCCTGTAATCGGTGTTGGTGAAATTTTATTCCGGCATCATCGTTTAAGATTATTTCCAAATCCTTCCGGATCGGGCGTAACATTGCATTGTGATTTGAAGCCTGAAGGCCGAACAGAGATCGCCATATATGATCAGTTTTCAAGGGTGGTTAAACATATTAAGGAAGAACGTTTCGCTGAGAATTTTTTTGAAAGAAAAATAATTGATGCTGGCGAATTACCGTCGGGTATATATTTCGTCAGACTGACAGATGAAAAAGGTATTAACGCCACAGGGATTTTCACCATCCAATAATTTTTTCCGGATAAATATTTACTATTAAAAATTCTCGATTTTTCCCAAATCCCCAAAATCTATAACTGCATTATTCATAGCTAATATGTTCTTGCAGATTCAATGTTTACTCATTAGCCAACTGAATTAAATCTATTATTCAGCTCAGGATAAATACCTTTATAAATATGAATCCATTTTCAGGCTGGATGAATAGAAAGCATTTGCATTCGTCGGCAGAATTTTTCTTGCAGAACTATAGTTAAAAAAAAAGAAACGAAAAGCATGATTAAGAAAGGCAAAAAATATCTGCCGGAAAGAACAGCCCTGATAAACCGAACTTAACAGATCTCCGAAAAAAAATAATTTGCAGTAAATTCCTTTAGTTGACTTTGAATTTCAAATCGAATAATGCCTTGTCAATATTCTCCGCACTGGCATCCGGATCATTGGTAAAAATTGCCCCTGCCGAGGGATGAACACGCTGGGAAGAGATTTCAAATACGGTCCATCCCGGCGCTGAATTCAGAGAATACCCATCAATGCTTTCACCACATTTCAATCTTCCCGGTACTTTAATAAGAAATTTGAACATTTCCTGTGCAGTATCAAAATTATCTTCAAGTTCTTCTTTTTCTGACGGTGAAATAAAAAGCCAGGTGGTATCAGAACCGTAGAATATTCCTGCAGATCCGCCACTACTATCTGACCTTTTGATACGCCCTTTATTCCCAACTCCGTCGTCAAAATATAATGTGGATTTTCTTCCCGGCTGTTGGGTTGAAAACTTATAGTTGCGTTGATTAAACATCACTATTTTCAATCGCTGTGCATCTGGGTTAGCTATCATGTGATTTGCCGGTTTTAATTTATCATTCCAAAAATACAGGAATTTTTCACATAAAAAACATCTGAATTCTCATGTGAAATATTTTCGAAATCCGGGAAGAAAAAAATTTTAATTCTTGTTTTTCGAATGAACAAGCAATGACTGATTTTTTTTTGAATATTTTCGCAACTGATTTTTGTTTGTTCACCACGCGATTCGTGCAATTCATTTTTAGCGATGACAATTTTGTTGATAAATACAATGAAACCCGCATGGATAAAAGGCTTCAGCTTTCATGGTCAAATTGTTATTTTATTGTTAATGCTTGATCTGTCTCTCTCATTTATGTATCTTTGTCAAAGTATTTAAAATTTTTAATTAGTTATTACAATGAGTATCGTTAATGTATTGATCCTTGCAATTTGTGCCGTCAGTTTAATAGTTGTGTTTTATACCAGCTTCAAAAGCTCTGAAAATAAAGGAGCCAAATAGAACCCCGCAAGCAAGTACGTGTCGCAGTTTTAAAAACCAACTGCACCAATGAATCTATCTCCTTTCCTGAATGATTACGAAACGGCAAAAAGCCGGATGGATTTATTTGCCCTGATGGCCCCTTCAAAAAGCCATAGCATTCTTTTATTTTATAAATTTCCGAAATGAAAAATATAATATTGTTTGCAATGGCAATGCTATGTAACAACCTCTCCTTTTGCCAGACAGACAAGATGGTTTACGACAAAGTTCTGGCAGATTCTCTGGGAGCCGATGGCTACGGAATGAAGAGCTATGTATTCGTTATCCTCAAAACGGGTAGCAATACAACAACCAGCAAGGAAATATCTGACAGCTTGTTTGCAGGACATCTTAAAAACATCGGGAGAATTGCCGGGGAAGGAAAGCTGGTAGTATCAGGGCCGATGAAAAAGAATGCTCACGGCTACAGAGGAATATTTATACTGAATGTTGAAACAAAGGAAGAAGCAGCTAATTTACTTGAAACGGATCCTGCCATCAGCGCCGGTCTGCTCGCTGCTGAATTATTTCAATGGTATGGCTCTGCAGCACTTCCCATGTATTTACCATACCACGACAAAATTCAAAAGGAAAAATTTTAGTTCATGAAGTTTCGTATTCAACTATGAAAATCATTTTGAATAAGTAAAAAAGATTTCAAACCTTACACTTATTTCTGCTGACCACCTGTATTGACGCAGGAATGCCGTGTTTTTCCATGATCCGCTTGACTCACATAATTTCCACAGAATTGATCGTTAATATTGTTAATACAGGATTCTGTTTAAAATATTAGCAATGAATACAATCAATTTAATAATCATCACTGCATGTGCAGTCAGTTTTTTTGCTGTGTTCTATATTGATCAAAAGAACCAGAGAGGAAAAAACCGTAAAGAGGAATCAACCTGATGTTGGGATTAAAAATTAATTGAAAAAACTCCGGATAAAAAAGCGACCCCTGCATTCGGATTTCCGCAACCATGAGTAGATGTACTGGTTGATTCTTGTGCAGTGTTTTTTTTATAATGGTAAATTCCTGATCACTCATTAAGCTTATTTTCACCGACCATTCCAAACCTGCAACCCCTGCCGCTATTGATGTTGCAGCCGAACTTCCACCAATATATTATGTGTTTTATCGTTCAGCGACCGTGAAAATAAATTTCCTGAGGTACTTCCATTTTCCGACCGCTATTACCCGCAATATATAAAAGCACAGGCCGGTACGGATATATATTAAACCGGATCAAAATATTATACCTTATTTAACGTCATCCACTTAATACCGGTCCTGATTATTCTACAGGAAACCCGTAATCTTGCAAATCCAAAAAAGAAGAGCATTTAAAAATGGCGCGCGGCAGAAATAATTCATCCGGTAACGGAAAACTAAAAGACGAAACACCAAAAGTAAAAATCTCGAAAGAGAGTTTGCGGCAGGCATTGATTCTGTTTACTTATTTGAAACCGTATCGCAATAAATTTATTCTGAGTTTAATTTTCATTGCACTCTCAGCATTTACCACCAGCCTTTTTCCATTATTCCTCGGTAAAATGATTGACGCTGCTTCCCCGGGGTCGTCTTTGCCGGGTGCTGTGAACATCGGATCACAACTGGGTTTTGGATTGCAAAATATTCACTGGAGTCTGAATACGACATTGCTGCTGATTTTTTTACAGCTTAGTATTCAAACAGTTTTTTCCTTTATGCGCGTGTATCTGCTCACGGAAGTCGGAGAAAAATCGCTGGCAGATATGCGAAGAGATGTGTACAGTAAACTGCTCAGCATGCCGATGAGTTTCTTTACAGAGAAAAGAGTCGGAGAATTGAGTAACAGAATTTCTTCCGACCTATCACAAATTCAGGACGCCATTTCATTTACGCTGGCAGAATTTCTCCGCGGCATTTTTACACTGATTATCGGACTTGCTTTTATTTTCGTCATTAGTACAAAACTTGCCCTGGTCATGCTTTCAGTAGTACCTGTGATCGCCGTATTGGCAGTGGTATTTGGAATGCGTATCCGCAATATGTCGCGCAAAGCACAGGATCAGCTTGCCGACAGCGGGACGATTGTACAGGAAACTTTTCAGGGAATATCTATGGTGAAAGCATTTACAAGCGAGTTCTATGAAATCGGCAGGTATGTGAAAAGTATTTATGCAGTAGTAAATACCGCAATCAGCAACGCACGTTACAGAGGAGCGTTTGTATCATTTATGATATTCAGCGTATTCGGAGCAATCGCATTTGTGATGTGGTATGGTGCGGGCATGATTCAGAGCGGACAACTCACAATAGGATCCCTAACCATGTTTGTAATTTTCTCCATGTTTGTGGGCGGGACTTTTGCAGGTTTTGCTGATATGTTCGGACAGTTGCAAAAGACGTTAGGAGCCACACAAAGTATCCGTGAAATATTACGCAGTGAAGGAGAAGCAGTGGAATTGAATCAGACGGTGGTGCAACCGCAATTTCAAATGAAAGGAAATGTACGCTTCGAAAATGTGGCATTCAGCTACCCAAGTCGTAAAGATGTGCAGGTTTTGAAAGACATTTCTCTCACCGCATTAAACGGCGAACAGATTGCAATCGTTGGTCCAAGTGGTGCCGGAAAAAGTACGATGGCCGCAATGTTGCTTCGGTTTTATGAACCCGATAATGGAACTATCTTTTTTGATGATCGTCCATCAGATAAGTTTCCCTTGTCACAACTCAGGATGCAGATGGCCTATGTTCCACAGGATGTGCTTTTATTCGGCGGAAGCATCAGAGAAAATATTGCATACGGAAAACCCGGAGCAAGTGATGAAGAAATTTTATCTGCCGCAAAAAAAGCACATGCCGATGAATTCGTATCGCGTTTCCCTGAAAAATATGAAACCATCGTTGGAGAACGCGGCATCAAGCTGAGTGGCGGACAGAGACAACGCATTGCCATTGCACGCGCTATATTAAAAGATCCTGCAATTTTAATTCTTGATGAAGCCACTTCTTCTCTCGACAGCGAAAGTGAACAACTCGTACAAGACGCATTGGAAAACCTGATGAAGGGCCGAACATCATTCGTCATTGCCCACCGTCTATCTACAATACGCAATGCAGATAAAATTATTCTCATTGACAAAGGAGTTGTAAGTGAAAGCGGAACACATGCAGAGCTCATGAGTCATAACGGGCTGTATAGAAAGCTGAACGAGATGCAGTTTGAGTTTGGATCGGAAACAGCATAAGCAGCCGTCATTGGGTCATTGGGCCATTAGTCATTGAATCACAAATAAAATTATAAGTATCGGTTTGTGCGTATGCCCCCATTATGGTTGGGTGAGAAAGAGGAAGAACAGCAGTCATTCAGTCATTAGTCATTGAACAGCCGGAGTACAAGTAAAAGTGTATGTTTTTTCGCGCAACGGCGTAAAGACAGCAAAAGAAAATGATTAATTTATCATTACTGTCCGACTAAATTTAATGAGATTCCTCGCTGCGCTCTGAATGACAATGTTATCGGGTGTTTGCAAGGAGGGGGTTGGGGGGGGGGGGGGGGGCGCGCCCCCCCACCCCCCCCCCGGGGGTTTGATATAAAAAATAAGGGGAAGGAAAAGGCGGCACACGGGGAGAGGATAAAGTTT
>JBBRAY010000039.1:0-39374 GCA_038206355.1 Bacteroidia bacterium | reverse complement strand
ATATTCTATGTTATCCTCTCCGGCTGCCCCCTTTTTCTTTCCTTTCCCCCGGGTGGGGTGCGGGGCGGCGGTGCCGCCCCCCCCCCCCCCCCCCCCCCCCCCCCCAACCCCCCTCCTTGATATCTACTCTTCAAAAGCCCTGTCATTCAGAGCGCAGCGAGGAATCTCATAAAATTTAGTCGGACAGTAATGATAGATTTATTAAAATTATTCTGATTTGCTACCATTATTTATTGTAACTATTATGAAAGTGATTGATATTGTAAGGTATTTTTCGCCAATCACCATGATAAACATGCCATTCACCCATGTTTATATCCATTGGTCACAAAACCGGATTTCATAAAACATATTCCTGTACTTTTCGTCCAACAACTAATTTACAGGAGGTAACCCATGAAAAAACGAATCTCTCCCCTCATCATTCTGCTAATAGCCGGTTTCGCTGCTCATGCACAGCAAACTGCAAATGTCGGATATGGTTCCGGCGTAGTCAACTATATCGGCGACCTTGGCAATGAAAAAAATTTCACACTCAGTTCAGCCAATCTCGGTATGGAAATCACCGTCCGCGATTTTCTGAACAACCCTGAAAAATCTCACGTGCTAAATCGACCTTTCGGAGTCGAGGCACGCTTTAGCTGGCACAGGCTTCAATACGATGAAACATCTCCTTTAAGAGGGAAGGAAGGAACCGATCTCCGCAACTACCACCGTGGACTGAATTTCCGTAATGACCTTTTTGGAATCAGTGCCAATGCAACGTATACTTATTATGCAAACCGTTACCGTCCGTTGTACAAACAAAAGTTTGCTTACTTCCTCCTTGCAGGCGTTGGTGCTTTTTATGGTACGCCTAAAGCAGATCTTTTCAAGGGATCAATAGATCAGAAAAACAGGTATCACTTCTGGAATGACGGAACTATCCATGACGTAGATGAACGTTCAGGATTGAAAGGGAATATCATCGAGAAAGACGGAGAATATGAAACCAACCTCCGCGACTGGCACACAGAAGGCCAGGGTAAAGGAACTGAAACGAGTAAGAAAAAAGAGTACGGCACATTAAATATTGGATTCCCGCTCGGCATAGGTATCCGTTATGGATGGAATAAGAATATTACCATTTCCGCGGAACTTGATTACTACTATTTTATTACCGACTACCTTGACGATGTAAGTGACCGCTATGCAACTTATGATGAGCTTGCCGCAAACTTCACAGATCAGAATCAATATGAACTCAGTAAATATATCACCGATCCAACCGGATATGGATCAAGCGGAGAAATAAATGTAGCGACAAGCCCCCGTGGAAATCCAAACCTGAAAGACGCTTATACTTTTTTCAGCATTGAAATAGCATACAAAATTACCCTGCGTCAAAAAGGTGTTTACGGACAACTGGCGAAAAATTAAAAGAATATTCCCTTCGAAAATTTTAAGAGTAATGAAAGAAAGGCACCGGCAATGGTGCTTTTTTTATTTCCGGCATTTAATAATTTCGATACACTGCTGATTCAATTACCTTTGCCGCCCATGGCACTTTTTTCTTCGCGGAACAAAAAACTCAATACGGGTGAGATGTCTTTTCTCGATCACCTTGAAGCTTTACGCTGGCACATTGTACGTTCTGCTGCCGTCATTTTTTCTGCCGCATTGGTTTTATTTCTCTACAAAGAATTTTTATTCGACTCGGTATTACTCGCACCGAAATACCCCGACTTCCCAACCTACCGCGCGCTCTGCCGCCTGTCGGAATATTTTAATTTAGGTGACGAACTATGTGTAACAAAGATTGACTTCCTACTCATCAGCACTGATCTTTCGTCTCAGTTTTCTACGCACATGTGGTCGGCATTTGTGGGCGGCCTCATTCTCGGATTTCCATACCTTGTTTATGAACTGTGGAAATTCATCAAGCCGGCATTGAAAGATCAGGAAAGAAAATATGCACGCGGAATTGTGTTTTTCACTTCGCTGCTTTTTACCATCGGCGTATTGTTCGGTTACTATGTTATCACACCGATGTCAGTCAATTTTCTCGGTACTTATCAGGTAAGTGCAGAAGTAAAGAATACGATTACACTTGACTCATTCATCGGTACCGTTACCACGCTGACCCTCATCACCGGACTTGTTTTTGAAATGCCCATTGTCATGTATTTCCTTACCAAGATCGGAATCATGTCGCCGGCATACATGCGAAAGTACAGAAGACATGCCATCGTTATCATCCTCATTCTTGCAGCCATCATAACGCCTACCAGTGACGCCACAACATTGATGCTTGTAGCAATCCCATTGTGGTTCCTTTATGAGATCAGCATTTTTGTTAGCGCTTATGTAACGAAACACAAAACTGAATAAAGTCAGCATCAATTAGTTTTTACGATCAATAAATCTTTCACTCATGGATCCAAAAGTAAAAGCGTTTAACGACTACCGTTCTAAAATGAACGACCGCATACTGAGCGTTGACAACAAAGTGATGAAGCGGCTTTATAACCTGGATACCAATACCTATGCAGAAGGCGCGCTGCCTGTAAAAACAAAGGAGATGCTGGGACTCGTTGCAAGCATGGTATTGCGCTGCGACGACTGCATTAAATACCACGTGGAAAGGTGCAAGGAAGAAGGAATCACTGAGGAAGAATTATTTGAAATTTTTTCCGTCGCCAATATTGTTGGCGGCACGATTGTAATTCCACATACAAGGAGAGCGGTGGAATACTGGGATGCGCTGAAGGGCAATTAAAGATACCATGAAACATTAAACCGGGGAAATACATTCAGGAAAATCGCTCCGGTTTACTTCCCGATGCATCAGTACTTCAAAAACTTTACCTGGCTTCCCAAATCAGCATCATCATTGTGTTTTACAACGAGGTAGTAAACACCTGACGGCAGATCTTTGATTTCAAAAGATGCATTGTTAAATCCGGCCAACAGGTTTATTTTTTCATTCATTACAACCTTGCCCACAACATCAATGATTTGTACAACGCTGCTTTCATCATTTTTTACATTGCAGTTGATATTGATCGTTGTATTGGCAGGATTAGGATAAACCATAAGACGAGACAATGCATCCGAACAATTCACTGACACCACTTTGCTGTAGCTGTGACGGCCATCAATGTCAACCTGTTTGAGACGGTAATAAAGTACCATTCCGCAAACGTCTTTGTCGTAATAATTGTAATTCAGATTCTGCATTGACACGCCTGCGCCAAAACCTTTCACTTCGGCAATCTTTGAAAATTCATTTCCGTCAATACTGCGCTCCAGTTCGAAGTGGTCGTTGTTTATTTCAGAAGACGTGGTCCATGAACTCAAAACATCAAGGCCTTTTGATTCTGCATCGAAATAAATAAGTTCTATTGGTAATGGATTCTGAGACTGCACTGTGGTAAAGTCAGAAAAACCGGTGAGGTTATCTCTTCTTGTTTGTATTGCAGTGCTGGTGGTAAAACATGCGCCCGACAAACCAAATGCACCGGTTCCCGAAACTGCTTTTACCACGGTCCATCCGCTTCCGGAATTATTACCCATAGATTGATTGTACAATGTAGCCCTGTACGTTCCTGTGGGTGCGCCTATGCTTGCATTGATTCTCCAGTATCCGTGGTCAAAAGTAGGAAGTGCATTGTATGTTGCGGTTACACATTCACTGGCAGCAGGTCCGTTGCCCGGAAATGCCACGCCACCCAATGTCCATCTGTAAAAATGTGCCAGGAGATCGTAAGTTCCGGTTGGTGCAGTTGTAAATGTAATATTCGCTCTTTCATAGCCGACAATACCCGGAGCCAATACAGACGTTCCGTCCCCCACCGGGAAATCATAGCTGATTAAACCGATTGCTATCGCCCGCCTTAGATCTCCTTCTACATAACTTGTTGCAGTTCCCGCAGAACATCCACCTGTTGCACTGTTCGTTACATTCACTTCGCGTGTACCTGTAATAATTCTTCCCTGCGTAAGTGTAAGAATTCCTGATGTGCCTACGATAAGATTGCTCGTTGCATTATTGTATAAACTCAGCGCACCTGCAGCAATCTGGTTCATGATTACATTATTCAGTGTGAGACTACTTACTTCATTCCTGAAGTTCTGGTTTACACCGCTGCGTCTTGTAAATGTGAGCGTACTTCCTCCCACGCCTGCACCAATACCTATAAAACTTGTTGCACCATTGTAGTTATAAAAATTACCGCCGACTTCGGTCAGCTTATTGTTGTTATTAACGATACCACCATAAATCGAGTCATTCCCCTGTATGTAAATATTGGTGTTCAGCGTTACAGTTGCGCCACTGATTTTTGCAAATTCAACGTTATAAAAATTATTCAGTACGTTACCGAAAGTGCCGTTAATTGAGGTATTGTTTCCTCCGATAAAACGAACGGTACTTCCCGGCTGACAATTCAGTGTGCCATTATTCGTAAAGTTACCGCATACTGATAAAACTACTCCCGTCTGTATAGTGAGTGATGCACCGATAGAAATGGTGATGTCTTTCACTGAAGTATTTGCAGAAATTACCGGCTGCAATCCGCCACCGGCAATGGTTGCAGCAATCTGATTTGCGCAGTCGGGCGTAAATCCGCATCCTGCAGGAAGCCAGTTGGCTCTTGTTGCCCAGTTATTAGACGCAGCATTTTGCCAGGTCATGGAAGGCGGCGTTCCGTTTATATTGCTGCCCTGCCAGTTAAATGTAAATCCTACTGTTGTATTCGACCAGTTATTGATGCTGATCAAAAAAGTTGCTGTCATACCTGTAGGAATAAATACAGCCTGACTTAACGGAGGTGTTGATCCACCGGCGACGTTGCGGTGCTGACCAAGCACTCCACCCACAGTATCTGTACCCATCACAGTACTCATCCCGGTATTGTCAATATGTGATACGTTGCAACTTGTCCAGGGAAATATATTGGGGTTGTTCAGGTTGCTGCAATAATTGGGAACGGTTGCAAAAGTATGGTTGGGATTATTGTTCCAGACTGTATCAATACACCATACCATCCAGTCATAGTCATTGGACATGGAAGTTGTGAGCAGCCATTGCAAAGTATTGGGTCCTGTTATAGAAAGTGTATACCATGTAGAACTTGCTTCTCCTGCAGTCATACACGTTCCGCCTCCACCCACGTCACAAAAATTTCCTGCACCGGAATAGCCGGGATCAGCAACATTAAAAGTTGAATTACTGCATACATTTACGGGCAGTGCACAATCCTGTGCAGGCACCGGCGGATAAGTACCTATGCCACTCACTACTGTTATTTCAAATGTCCCGGTATTGGCGCCTCTGCCATCTACTCTTACAAAATACGTAGTACCGATTGTCAGTCCCAAAACGGTAAGATCAGAAGCACGGGTAACAAACGCACTTCCGCAGTTGTAAGTGTAATCATTGTTACATGCACCTGCAATTTCAACAAGGCCAGGTCCGCATGTTCCGCTGTATACAGCAATCTGAGAATCGTACAAAGAGAAAAGTCGTGTGCGGACTTTCATGGTTGTTGCAGTCGCAACGAAACTATACCATACGGTATTCAATGCATTGCCTGCACCCCAGCAACTTGCACTTCCGGGTTCTCCTGCTCCGGAAGAACATGTGTTGTCGCCATTTACCGGTGTGCCGATTGTCAGCAACTGCGCAGCACATGGAAGGTCGTTAGGAGGAGAACAACCTGCCACAACGCAAATCCTGAAGTTACCTGTTTGTGTTCCGCTGTTACTCCATATCCGCATGTAGTAAACAGTTCCTGCACCGGGAGGAACAACTGTTGCAGAAGGGTTTCCTAAATTTGAATTGTCATCACAAACATCCAAAGTAAATGGTCCGCATGAACCACCGCCTGATGTATAAATTGCCATGGCTAAATCCTGTGCTGCCGGAGCAGTACCCGAAGAAACCACAATCTGATGCGGTTGATTGCTGGTAGAAGTAAAAGAGAACCATACATCAGGTGTAATGCCATCAATAAAATTTCCGCAACCCGGCAATGGAACTGACAATGCAGCAGAAGGAGATGCACAGTTATTGTTATAGTCTATCAACCCGGTGCAATTGGCACCGATGGTTACAGGCACCGGACCTGCAGGCGTTGCACAATTATCATAGGCAGGCGTTGGCGCACCGGAAGTGATAATGGTCAGGTCAAAACTATTCATGCAACCGATAAATCCTCCGTTGGCGTCGTAATCAACAGCAAAATAATAAGTAATCCCTGCAACGAGTGACATGTTGTTGAATGTGATCGGCGCAACTCCGGGACCGGAAACATTGGTAAGGCAATTTCCTGATGTAGGACATCCCTGATAAATGGTTAATCCCGGATATGAGTTAGCCGGTGTATTGTTCAGTGAAATATTCACGCACACATTTCCCGGAGGTGTATAAGCAAATAGATAATCTTCTCCTTCTTGTCTTGGCGTATGACATGTAGAATTGGTACTGTCGTATTCATTTCCGAAGTCGCAGGTAGAAAGATTTAATGGCGAGGCATAAGGGATACCACAGATCCTGTTTGCAAAAGTGCAATCCCTTCCCGGCGGACGAATGTTGAAACGGAAATAACCCAGGTATGCCACATCTGTAGCTGCCCTCACATAATAGGTAGTCGCTGCGCAAGGTTGAGATGTAAGATTCAGATAGGATGATGCGCCCGTTGTTCCCGGCCCTGCAGTTCCCAAATCACAGGCGACCAACGCACCTCCGCAGGAATTGTAAACTTCCATTCCGGCTCTGTAGTTGGGCCCTCTGCAATCCAGACTGTCAATAAAAATTTCAAAGTTGGTAATGTTCGCCGGCTTGGTAAAAGTAAACCAGACATCAGAAATTGCATTCGGATTTCCGGGTAAACAACTGGCGCCGGTTGTGGTAACTGTTGAATGAAGTGTAGTTGCTGGAGTTTTAATTAATGCTAAAGATGGATTGAAAGCAATGCTCTGTGCGGTGGCACAGGTATTATTCGGGTGCGCTGTAGCTACAAATTTGTAAAAAGCAGATGCATTTGGTTTCGAAGGAATTAATGCTTCCGGCGATGTTTTATTTGGTGCACCTGCAGCGCTTGAAAAAGCAAAAACGTCATCGTCGCAATAACCGGATAGTCCAATGGATGCACCACCACTGGCATTATTTACATAAGCTGCACCACCAACGCCATTATTCAAGTATCTGAATTCAATCGCACTTCCGTTTACACCTACTGCAGTCCGTTCATATAACCTTACCTGAAAAGACAATGCAATAGTTGTTGCATTGTGATCCCAAAGCACAGAGTCCCACTCAATCGTCAATGAACGATTCGGAGATCCTCCCCCAAAACCATATCTCACCTGCCCGGTAGTATTTATTTTTAAATCATCCCATAACGGAGCAATGATCGCTTTCGTACCTGCAAGGTCATTATTCGGCAATGCTCCTCCGGGATTCATGAAAGACAGAAAACCATTTGAAGAAACATAAATGGGCTGACCTGCGGGAAAATAAACGCCACCAAAATTAAATCCACTCCACTGAGCAGCGGTCGGAGTAATCGTCGCAACAACATCATCAGCACCTCCGGCAATAATCGTAAAAGGAGTAGCTATTCCGATAAAAGCTCCACCGGCCGGATTAGAATAAGTATAATTTATTCCTGTCGATTGTGCAGAAACATACAACGAATTCAAAAAATAACACAAAATAAAAATTATGGTGAGTTGTGTTTTCTTCATGGTGTCAGGGTTTTACGCGTCTAAGGTAATAAACTCTGTACCAAATACAAACGGTGTTAATTAAATTTGACCACCATTTTGGTTAATGGCATTTTTAGCATAGCCAACAGGCTTTAATGAATGGTGTAATGAACCAATAACTATATTTACATCGCATAAAATCAAACCAAACCAAACCAAATGAAGTACATTCCTATCTCCCGGCAACTTTACATTGACAACAGAAAACGTTTCACTGCTTCGCTGAAACCCAATTCCATTGCCTTCTTTAACAGCAATGATGAAATGCCTCGCAATGGCGATCAGAATTTTTCTTTTCGTCAGAATTCTGACATGCTTTGGCTGAGCGGCATTGACCAGGAACAAACGATACTGGTGATTTGTCCGAATCATCCGCTCACTGAATACCGCGAAGTATTATTCCTCCGCAAAACAAATGAACACATAGCTGTATGGGAAGGACATAAATACACAAAGGATGAGGCGCGCGCTGCATCAGGCATTCAGCATGTGTACTGGGTAGATGAATTTGAAACGATGCTTCCTGTGATGATGCACCATTCGCAAACCGTTTACATCAACCTCAATGAAAACGACAGGTTTGTGACAGAGGTTCCTTACCGCGAACAACGATTTGCCGATGCATTGAAAAATAAATATCCGAACCATACCTATGAACGCACCGGACCCATCATGGCTTCCATGCGTTCTGTTAAACATGCGCTGGAGGTTGAAGCATTGCAAACGGCATGCGACATCACCAACACCGCTTTTCGCAGGGTACTTGGTTTTGTAAAACCGGGTGTTACTGAATATGAATTGGAAGCTGAGATCACACATGAGTTTATCCGCAACCGCGCCAACGGACACGCTTACACACCAATCATAGCAAGTGGTGCAAGCGCATGTGTGCTTCACTACACTGATAACAACAAAGCAATGAATGACGGTGAAGTGGCGCTTCTTGATTTTGGCGCAGACTATGCCAACTACGCTGCCGACTTAACGCGAAGCATTCCTGTGAACGGAAAATTTACAAAACGCCAGCGCGAAGTGTATGATGCTGTTCTGCGCGTGATGAAAGCCGCAACAAAAATGCTTGTGGTAGGAAATGTAATTCCAAAATACCATGAGGAAGTGGGAAAGCTTATGGAAGCGGAATTGATTAAGCTGGGATTATTAAAATCTGACGAAGTAAAAAAACAGGATCCGAAACAACCTTTATATAAGAAGTATTTCATGCATGGCACTTCGCACTTTCTCGGGCTGGATGTACATGACATCGGCAACCGTTACGAGCCGATGAAAGCCGGAAATGTTTTTACATGCGAACCGGGAATTTATATTCCTGAAGAAGGACTGGGCATCCGCATTGAGAATGACATCCTCATCACCGAAAAAGGACCGGTGGATCTGATGGCAAAAATTCCGATTGAAGCGGAGGAGATTGAGGAATTGATGGCGAAGAGTAAGGTTACTGCTTAATTGTTTGGTATTTCATCATTAAGATGAATAAAGAATAACGAACAAGGAACACCGAATGAGGAAGTGAAGCAGTTACTTCTAAGTTCATTATTTACTGTTCGATATTCGATATTGTTGTTTCTTGAATTGCTTTGCACAACCAGGTGCTACAACTACCAATTCATTTTTAAACCAATAAATTATTCCAAAATCATTTTTCTTGTAATTGCACCGGTACCGGTAAGTATTCGAATTAAATATATTCCGGGGCTAAGTTCTCCGGTAAATTCTTTATGCTTATTTAAACCAACAAGAGTTTGAATTGATCTCTGTATAAGCGTGCGGCCTGTGATATCAATTAATTGAATATTCCCTTTTTCATTTCCATAAGCATAAAAACTCACCTCAATGGTATTACCAAATTGATTTTGAAAAGCTGAGAAATCTGAAATTGAATTGACAGGCCAATTTTCCTGAATAATTGTATTGGTGCAACCAGTAAATATACAACCAAGACTATCCAATTTGACCAACCAAGCATCCTGTGTACCAGTGGATCCCGGACTGGTTTGCCCCGCTAATAAATATCCTTCATCACTACATCGAATCATATAATGTAGTCGGAGTGGGAAACCACAAAGAATCATAAAACACTTTTTGAGCGACAACATCCCCGGCATAATTTAGTTTACTTACAGTCAATCTGGTGTCCCAGTTGCTAAAATTCCATGACTGATACACTCCCAGGTAACCTATCGAAGGGATTTCTATAATTGGACCAAATCCTTCTGTCCGTGACATTGAATCAGGATTCAAGAGATTATAAGTCTTATTAAAATATGATTGAGACAAACTCAGATTAGGACTTATTAAAGAAATTAAAACAATAAGAATAGAATACGTGGTCGATTTCAAGTTCAAATAATTGTTTCCTTCACTATTTTGCAGCGAAATATTGACCTCTGAAAGAAAAGAGTTAAGTCCGGGAGGAAACAGTTTAATTTTCCTTCTCATTTGATTCAAATCATAATTCCCAATGCTTGGCTTAGCATGTTGCTACGCCCGACAATATTAATCGTCACCATTTTATTTTCTCTAAATCTTTAAATGCAGCTTTCTCTATTTCAGCCACTTCGAAAAGAAATCCCGCCATGTCTTTGAAATCTTTTTCAGAAGTAATCCTTCCTTTAAAAATTCCTGCGGCTTGTACTGCTGATGAACGCCATACGTCTCCTGCTTTGGTAAATTGTTCTGAGATTTTCAAAAGTTCGTCCTTTGGAATATATGCATAAGCCTGTTGCAAAAAAGCGGCATAGATAAAACGGAAACCTCCCCCACCCGTTCCGATTTCTTCCTGCATGCGCACGAGTTGTGCGAGGTAACTGCCTGCTGTTTTTACGCCAAGCGATTCACGCCACTTAATAATTTTTTTTGCAGTAGAGCGAATGCCCCTGATGCCCGTTACAGATGCGGGAATGTGAAGCATGTCGCGCGTATTTGTTTTGATTCCTTTCACGATAGCTTTCCGCATGGCATCGTCTGATATTTCAATTTTCCCTTTAGGATAATACAATTGTCCGCGTGGCGCCAACGCTCCTTTTGCAAAACGTACGCGTTGCAATTCAGCAGAAGTTAATGACGTTACCGTTTCCATTACGGGATCGCTGATAAGGTAGGAGCCGTTTTCTCTTCCGTACACAACCAAATTGTGTGCATTAAAATGGAAGCGGTATTCCTTCGGAAAATAAGTGAGGTAGTAAACGCCTACCTGACAACCCACGGGCTGTCCGGATTGCAGGCATTCATTGAGAATCTGTTCCGCTTTTTCAGGAGATGAAAATTTTTTTCGTTCCACTGGAATTCCGAGCCTGTTACACGTGCGTTTGAAAATCATTCCCGGCATCGTGCGGAAACTGAATGCAGGTGCATTGTTTACTTTCAGAAAAGGAATCTGTATGTAAAAAAGTCCGGAACCAATACCGAATGCCAGCGGCTCCGTAATTTTATTCATTCCCGAATGGCGAAGCAGGTTTGTGGTCACTCCGTTTTCGCAATGCGCACTCTGGGAATGTTCGAAATTTATTTGCATGGAGGGGTAATCATTTTGATAATCTTAAAATGAAAAAACTATTTCTTAAACGGATTTTTCAGTTCATCCATCTTTATTTCGAAAAGGTCGGCATACTTCTGAAGTTTTTTTTCTGACAGTGAAATGAACACGTCTGCTTTCATGTGTCGTTTCACCTGCCATTGCCAGAATCCTGTGTACGCAGATAATATTCCGGGATCCATCAGTTTGAGTTCCATGAAAAATAAAACAGGACTCGCTTCTCCGCCTCGTACTTTCTCTTCTGCTTCTTTCACTCTTTTGTTGATGTCGTCCCATGCCAGATCAAGTGCAGAAGTTTTTACTTCCCATCCTGTACTGAGTGCAGACGTGTATTTGCCTGATTCATCCACGGCATAATCCACTTCGCGCGTAAATCCCTGCAGTAAACTTTTGTCTTGTGGAATTTCTGATTTTTTCAAAACGCTTTTTGATTAAGGCATCAAAAGTAAATGAAAAACACCGAAAAATATAAATTGCCGCAGATTCACAGATTATTAAACAAAAAAAGATTCCCGCAGATTCACCTAAAAAAAACAAAAGTGAGTCGCAGATGCGTAGATTCAGTTGCGATAAAAAAATCAGCGTAAATCTTAACCATCATATTAGATCAGCGTTCCGTGATTAACGGCTGTTTGAATACTCTCTTGTTTAAAAACCGCTGGAAGTAATGTGGGTCTAAAATCAAACAGCCTTTTTTACCACAGAGAAAAAGAGGGCCACAGAGAAGTACAAAAGATTCACCGATTATAAAACAAAGAAATATGGCCGCAGATTCGGTTCTGATAAAAAAATCAGCATAAATCATAACCATCATAATAGATCAGCGTTCCGTCCGTTGATTAAAAATAAATTCAGCAAACGGTAAGTTGACCGTACACATAGCTGAAACGCGCGCTCTCAGGTACAATCATCAGCAACTTCTGCCCCTTTTTCAACTTGTTAGTGCGCATCAGTTCTTCAATCATAAAATAAATTGAAGCGGAACCTACATTTCCTGTTGTGCTCAGGTTGGAGAACCACTTCTCCTGCGGAATGGGAATGCCATCCATTTCCATTTTCTCGGCAATCTTTTTCCTGAAAAACTCACTGCTCATGTGTGGAAGGAAAAAATCCACTTCATCAGCCCTGATGTTATTTTTCTTCATTGCTTCCGCCAGTTTATCAATACCAAAGCGGACCACATTTTCACTCAGCAATTTCACATCCTGTTTAATACTCAACACAGAATGTTCCATCATTTCATGCTGTGAAAAATCCATGTATCCTTTCAGCACGCCATTGATTTTATCGCTGCCCTGGTACATGCAGGGTTCTATTTTATTTGCATAGGAAGCGCCTTCAAGCCAGTCAACGCGCAGACTGATTCCGTTTTCATTTTTGGTATTGGTGAGCTGAACTGCAGCAGCGCCGTCACTGAGCATCCACCTTAAAAATTCTTTGTCGAAGGAGATGTAAGGATTCTCACTCATGGCATCGAGCTTCGTTGCTTCTTCTTCGTACGTCTCTGAATAAAGAATCCTGGACAAGCGCTCTGATCCTGAAACGACAGCGTTCTTAGCCTGACCGAGTTTCACACTCATCATGGCATATTTCAAAGCATGCATTCCTGAGCAGCAGTTTCCTGCCGGAGTAATCACTTCTATATCTTTTGTTTCAGGAAGCCAGCCATGAACCATTACGCCATGTGCCGGCATGATCTGGTCAGGAGAAGAAGTGCCGCAGCATAAGAGGTCAATGTCAGACATGGCAGCAGCGCTATTGTCAAATAAATTCCTGATCGCCAAAGAAGCCATCTGTGCATTTGTGTGCGTGGCGTTTCCTTTTTTATCAATGGCGTAAAAACGTTGTTTGATGCCGTTGTTGCGGAGCACAATTCTTTTGCTCTTGCTTTGCTGCTTGTGAATAAGTCCGAGGTATTCCTCCATCTCGTCGTTGTTGACGGGACTATTCGGCAAAAAAATGGCGGCTTTTGTTATATAAACTTCATTCAGCATTTCAATTCACTCCTGAAAAATAATTTTTGTGTTTGCGGATTTGCCTACCTGTAAAAGGAACGATCAGCAAGAGATAAATGATCACTATAATAGGTGCAATAATAAACAAAGCAAATAACAAATAATATTTAAAGATTTGAAGCCACAGACTACGGTTCTTTTTCTTAATGATCAGGTTGGCCCAGAGCGAGAATATTTTCGGCGCCCTTGTTTCTATAAATATCAGTACGGTAAGGGGTTCCACGGCTTTCATCTCCACCAAATGTTTTTGTAAGTCATTGAAACTGTTCTGTTCAAGCGCTTCAAGAACTTTTTTTCCAAAAACGCCTGAGTCATTGATCTCATTCTCAGACACTCCGGGACGTGGAAAAATTCCCATCCACCTGTCTTTTCTACCTGTAAACATCCAGTATTGAATGGTGACAGCGCTTACAAAATTATTGTGACGGTCAACGTAAACAATATTCCCAACCAGCTTTCCGCCATTTTCAGCGATCATTTTCTTTATCCGCTTCTGCGCATTGATCCACATATTTCTTGAACCGATAATGGTGACAACGGGTGTATCCTTCATCCGTTTTTTGAATTCAGGATGCTGTAAAAAGGAATTGGCAGGAATACTTGGAGAGAGATACCATGGCTGCCATGCAAAAACGATCAGATCATATTTTTCTTCTTTAAACTCCGGCGAAATAATTTCAGCAGGAATTCCCAAAACACTTTCAGGGAAGGCGTCGAAAAAACTTTTTGATTTCCATGGAAAAGGAAACTCATTTTTCATTTTAATCCTGAGAAGTTCTACGGTATGCCCGGCAGCGATAAAAGGCGCAGAAAAATTTACAGCAATCTGTTTCAGTTGCCCGGACTGGGAATAATAAACAAGAAGTATTTTCTTTCCCATTTTACTTGTGAAGATCTTCCGGTTTTAACAATTTCGAATTCTTACTGTAATTAATAATTGTCTCCTGTAAATCAGGATTAAGTTTTGAAAACGATGCTTTTATCATTCCTGCGTCTTCAACTTTTTTTGAATGGTAGTTTAAAAAGTCGGGAACATTCTCCTGGATTAGCAATCGAAGAAAGCGGTATTCCACATTCAAAGAATCGATCTTAATGCTTTGCTCCAGTTTCACTCTTCCTTTTTTGAAAACGCTGAGTTTTTCCATGCCTGATTTCAACAGTCCTGACATCTTCATCATCAATGCTCCGGTGTAAGCATCTTTTTCTTTCAACGAAGATTTATCCAAAGCATCAAGTTGAGTACGGATCACGGAGGTATCGTTGGATTGTAATGCAGAATATATTTCCAGTCCGCCCGCTACCGCAATTGAATATTCAGCATGGGAACACTGAAATAAAATGAAGAAAAAGTAAAAAAGAAAATTAGTTTTCATTGAAAGTAAGCTGCATTATTTCCTTTATAAGTGAAATCGAAAAAAAGGATTAACCCGGGTGCAGGAAACTAAAGTTATTCAGCCTCCATCTTAAAACTTTCCATGAATTTGGTGGTATAATTTCCAGCACGAAAATCAGGATGCTTCATCAGTTGCTGATGAAAAGGAACCGTTGTTTTAACACCTTCAACAACAAATTCACTGAGTGCGCGCTCCATGGTATTGATGGCTTCTTCTCTTGTTTGCGCAATCGTAATCAGCTTTGCAATCATGCTGTCGTAGTTAGACGGAATGGCATAGCCGGCATAAATGTGCGAGTCTACACGAACGCCATGTCCACCGGGAACGTGCAGCGTGGTAATGCGTCCTGGTGACGGACGAAAATTATTGTACGGATCTTCAGCATTGATGCGGCATTCGATGGCATGCATCTGCGGGAAATAATTTTTTCCTGAAATATGATCTCCTGCAGCAAGCTTAATCTGCTCTTTTACGAGGTCATAGTTAATCACCTCTTCAGTAATCGGATGTTCCACCTGGATACGTGTATTCATCTCCATGAAATAAAAATTTCTGTGTTTATCCACGAGAAATTCAACGGTGCCAACGCCTTCATATTTTACGGCGAGCGCTGCTTTGATAGCTGCTTCACCCATTTTCTCACGAAGTTCTTTCGTCATGAATGGTGAGGGTGTTTCTTCCATCAGTTTCTGATGCCTGCGCTGAATGCTGCAATCGCGTTCACTCAGGTGACATGCCTTTCCATATTGGTCACCGGCAATCTGAATTTCAATATGGCGTGGTTCTTCAATATATTTTTCCATGTACATGCCATCGTTTCCGAAAGCAGCACCGGCTTCCTGCCTTGCACTTTCCCAGGCAGCAGGAATTTCTTCATCATTCCATACGATACGCATCCCGCGTCCACCGCCACCTGCAGTAGCTTTCATGATGACGGGATATCCGATTTTTTTTGCATTGTTGATTGCATCATCAACATCTTTCAAAAGCCCTTCTGAACCCGGAATAGTAGGAACACCGGCCTTCTTCATGGTAGCCTTTGCATTACTCTTGTCGCCCATTCCATCAATCTGATCAGGGGTAGCGCCGATAAATTTTATTCCATGTTCGGCGCATACAGAACTGAATTTTGAATTCTCAGAAAGAAATCCATAACCGGGATGAATGGCATCTGCATTGGTGATTTCAGCGGCGGCAATAATTCTTGGTATGTTGAGGTATGAATCACGACTGGGCGGAGGTCCGATACAAACAGCTTCATCGGCAAAACGAACATGCAAACTGTCTTTGTCGGCTGTAGAATAAACCGCAATCGTTTTAATGTTCATTTCCTTGCATGTACGGATGATTCTAAGCGCTATTTCACCTCTGTTTGCAATCAGTATTTTTTTGAACATAGTGGTAATAATGGTATCGGTTATACGTTAATTGTTATTCCGGAAACCTGAATACTAATTTCGTATAACTAATAACGGGCAACGGATAACTGATAACGGACAACTGTTTAACTTGGATCGACTAAAAATAATGGTTGGTCATATTCAACCGGGGAAGAATTATCAGCCAATACTTTGACAATTTTTCCTGTGACTTCGCTTTCTATTTCATTAAAAAGCTTCATCGCTTCGATTATACAAAGTACTTTACCTTGTTTTATTTCATCTCCGACATTTACAAAAACGGGTTTGTCAGGAGTTGAGGAACGATAAAAAGTTCCGATCATAGGACTTTTAACGGTAATGTATTTTGATTCATCAGTGCCTTTCGGTTTCGGCGCTTCTGTAGAAACAGGAGCAGAGGCAGCAACTGCAGGAATTTGTGGAGCAGCAGGCATCGGAGTATAATTGGCAGTCGGAATATTTGCCTGAATCACCTGTTGAGGAGCCGCATGAGTTTTTATGGTAATCTTTAAGTCTTTCTGGTCAATGCTAACTTCACTAACACCGGTCTTTTGTACAAATTTGATCAGTGCCTCAATATCTTTTAGGTTCATTTTTTGAATTTTAGGTAGTCAAAAATAGAAAATATCTTAAACCCACAAGAATTCTTTTTAGATCACTGGATTTAAGCATGTTGAGCAGGTTATATCCATGGAAAGCCTGATTTTTTGTTTCAAAATGGATGTACTTATTCCCGTTACGCTTGTATTTCGTCCTTCGGCTCATTCCATTTTAGTATTTTGGCAGCCTTACTCCTGCATGATCCGATACATTTTATTCCCCTTTCAATGGCTATGGCGAAGCTTATTTTTCACCAATGCTGTAATTACATTTTTTCTTTTTTACCCTGTTTTTCTAATCTTGTTAAGCCGCGAAAAATGGTTCCCGAAAGTTTTCCGACTGAAAAAGGTATGGGCACATTTTATTCTTTTTCCTGCAGGAATATTTTACAAAATCGACTATAGAAAAAAACCGGAACGAAATCACTCCTACGTAATTTGTCCGAACCATACCTCCTACCTAGACATCATGCTTATTTATATTTCCATGCCTGTTTATTTTCACAGCATGGGAAAGATTGAATTAAGGAAAGTTCCTTTGTTCGGAAAATTTTTTGAGCGGATGAATATTCCGGTGAACAGAAAAAGTATAAAAGAATCTCACCGTGCTTATTTACGCGCATCTTCTGATCTTGACAAAGGGATCAGTATCAATCTTTTTCCTGAGGGAACGATTCACCATAACGGACCATGCATGGGCAGGTTTAAAAACGGGCCGTTCAGACTAGCAATTGAAAAACAAATTCCTATAGTACCTGTAACATTCATCAATAACTGGAGATTGATTCCCGATGATTTTCACAGGCGTGTGGGTCATCCGGGAATTGCAAGAATTGTTGTGCATGAGCCTATTGAAACCAAAGGGATGACGGATAAAGATTTAGAAAAACTGAAGCATCAGGTATATGAAATCATCTCAGGTCCATTGAGAGAGGCTTATCCAAAATATTTTTCGGAAGAAAAAAAAGCTTTCAATGAAGAAGCGCTTTCCTCCTGAAGGAAGCAATTACACATCGTCGTTTTACCCCGGATGAAAAACTCTGAATTGTGAATAATCTGCAATTTAAATGGAAGGCTCAATAATTATCTTTGATGGCGTTTGTAATCTCTGCAATGGTTTTGTTCAGTTTGTAATCAGGAATGACAAAAGCGGAAAATTTAAATTTGCTTCCCTTCAATCGTCTTCAGCAGAAAAAATTTTAAAGACATTTAATTTTCCTATTGACCGCTTAAAAACAATTATTCTTGTAGAAGATTCAAAAATTTATTTGCGTTCCGGGGCTGTACTTAAGATTGCGCGGCAGCTTGACGGGATTTGGAAAATATCTGTTTTGTTATATGTATTTCCATCCTTTATAAGTGATGCAGTTTACAACCTCATTTCAAAATACCGTTACAAGCTTTTCGGAAAAAAAGATTCTTGCATGATTCCGACACCGGAATTGAAATCAAGATTTCTGGATTGAGAAACCCAAAATCTTTTCATTCTTTTACATAGATTCAATTTCTACTTCATACATTTAAGCAAGAACGATTGGTAGATTCGATTGGATTCGCAATTAGTATTTACCATCTTTCCATCTCCACAAATACATGCATGCATATGTCCTGTACGGCGACCAGCTTTCAGAGATAAGCAGCATTTTTTTCTTTAATCCTTTCGTATCACGTGGTTTCAGCTTAAAAAGATTTTTCATTGCCATCTGAATTCCGAGGTCATCAACGGCAAACACATCTTCTCTTCCAAGAGCAAACATCATGATCATTTCTGCCGTCCACCGCCCTACGCCTTTTATTTCCGTGAGGTATTCGATCAGTTCTTCATTTCCCATTTTATTCAGCACTTTAACATCGAGGCCTTTTTCAATTGCGAAGCGGGCCACATTCTGAATGTATGTAACTTTTGAATTGCTCAGTCCGATAGCACGTAGTTGTTCATGTTTCAATTCAAGAACCTGTTGTGGCTTGGGTTCTATTTCTCCGAACAAATTGATAAACCTGTTAAAGATCACCTCTGCAACTTTTGTAGAAAGTTGTTGTGATGTAATTGATTTCACGAGGTAAATAAAAATATTTTTTCGCTTCTTCAATTCAAGTCGCCCGGATTTGACGATTGCTTTTTTCAGATTTTTATCTTTTGACAGATGTTTAATATGAGGCATGATTTGTCCGTTAAAATCGGACGTCAAATATATTTGTTCTGTTCAACAATATTGAAAATGTTATGATCAAAGCTCCGTAGGAGCGGCCTGTTTGTAGCACCGCAGGTGCGTCAGGTTTTTAGCTCTGTAGGAGCGACCTGTTTTTCATATTCAATGTCCCCCTTCCAGCTCCGTAGGAGCGACCTGTTTGTAGCACCGCAGGTGCGTCAGGTTTTTAGCTCTGTAGGAGCGACCTGTTCATCCCACAATTTTTTATCCTGTTTGATCCCGACATTCCGATCGTCCATATTATTCAATCCATTCAAATAAATATCGCTCATCATATTCAATTTCATATTCATCCAAAAACTCAATGTATTCTTCTCTGAAAGTTATTCTTTGATGATGCTCTTCCTGATTCAAAATATATTTCGCCACACTATCAATTTGACTCTTTGAATATGAAAAAGCACCAAACCCTTCCTGCCAGTTGAATTGCCCCTTCATCCAATGACTATCATTAATGAATTTTGATGAACCGGCCTTTACATCCCGTACCAAATCCGAAATTGACACGGGTGCTTTTATTCCCACCAACATATGCAAATGATCCGGCATGCAAAAAATCGAGAGCATTTTTTGGTTGCGTCTTTCGGCCTGAACAATGCCTGTTATGTATTTGTGTAACTCCTCCCTATTTTCTTTAGCGATGAGATTTCGTCTACCGCTTACTGCGAAAACGATTTGAATATAAATTTGAGTATATGTATTTGCCATGGCGCAAATGTTTTAAAAGCCATGTGAATACACATCCGATAAATCAGGTATTTTATGTCATTCATATTATATTGAAATTGTGGTATCAATCATATTAATAAATAAAAATATATGGCGCCCCTACGGGGCTACAAACAGGCCGCCCCGATGGGGCTCAATACATTTCTCCATTATTGCTCTACAAACAGGGGGCTCCTACGGAGCTTTACTGGATTAATTGTTTGCGATGAATTATAAAAACAGGCCGCCCCGATGGGGCTCAATACATTTCTCCATTATTGCTCACTACAAACAGGGGGCTCCTACGGAGCTGTACCGGATTAATTGTTTGCGTTGAATTATAAAAACAGGCCGCCCCGATGGGGCTAAAAAATAATAATTAAATACGCATTGCAAGCAGGTGGTTCGTATTAAGCAGTGGTGAACTCTATGGTTGAGAAAATCATAGAATTATTCATTTCACCAGTTCCCCGTTCAGCCTCATCAATTCTGTTTCGGAAATTTTCGCTGCATATTGGGCATTTACCAAACGTAATTCTGAATTCTGAAAACTGAGTTGCGCATTTTTCAAATCAAGCGAATTGGATAATCCGGTACGGAACCGTTCAAATGCTACCTCAAGATTTTCTTTTGCCAGCAAAATGTTATCCTCTTCAAGTGCAAGAATATCAAGGTTGATGCTAAAATCACGCAATGCCTTTTCCAGTTGTGTGGATATTTGCAACTCCATATCTTTCATCATATAGCCTGAACTCTGATAATCCAGCTTTGCATTTCTTATTTTTCTGTTGACATTGAATCCGTCAAATAAATTCCAACGGAGCGACAAACCATAATTATACCCTGTACTTTGGTTGAGTAATAGGAAGCCGGCATCGCTTTTATTTTTAAGATAAGTATATCCGCCCGAAAATCCAATAACCGGTGAACGCAAGGTCTTCGCTTCTTTCATTTCCAGTAACGATATTTTCTCATCCCGCTGCGCCTTCAGAATTGAAAAATTATTTTGATGAACAGTATTGCGTAACGATTCAGGCAACGGATGATAATTAATCACAATTGAATCACTGACGGAAAAATCAGTTCCGGGTTTTCGGGAAAGCAGGTAATTAAGTTTGTCTTTATTCTCTTCCAACGTTGCCTTTTGTTTCATCCTCACTGAAAGCTGTTCATTTAAATCAACTTTGGCCTGCAACCAATCCAGACGGGAACCCGAACCAACATCCATCCGTACCTGTGCAAGCGCCACCCGCTCACTGTCAATACCGATGATCAGATCTGTAGACGCAATCAGTTTCTGTTGCTGTGCAATACTAAAATAAGATGCAATAACCTGTTGTACAGTATTCTCAATTTCAATTTTATATACCGCCTCTCCCCTTGCGGCCATTTCACCAAGTTTATTTTTTGTGATGAACATTTTCATTCCATCAAATAAAGTCCAGTTCAATGACGCGCCGGCATTTATTGCAGATGAACCTACATTATTTCTGTCAACTACTCTTCCATCTGTATAATTTTGTTTGAGATTATTTTCATTCTGAACCACTCCTCCGTTTGCAGTTACTGACGGTAAAATTCCCGCATTGCCGGCAGTATTGTCATTGCTGTTTATTGCTGCATCATTTCTCGAAATGAGAATGGAACAGTTGTTTTTTAAAGCAGTAGAAATGGCATCCTGCAATGAAAGTTTTTCCTGTGAAAAAGCGGAAGAGCAAAAAATCAAGAATATAATAAGAGTGCCGGACAATAAATTCCCACTTCTCATGTGAATTTCCATCTTGTACATGTCGGGATTTTGCCTGCCTGATATTGATAGCTTTGATTTCATCATTAATTTCTAGTCGCTCTTTTTCTTTTCGCGTGACAGGAATGAATATACTGCGGGGATAACGTATAAAGTAAGGATGAGTGAAAACAATAATCCACCAATCACCACAATTCCCATTGATACACGGCTGCGTGACCCAGCACCTAATGCCAGCGCAATCGGCAACGCACCAAGCATGGTGGCAATACTCGTCATCAAAATAGGACGCAGCCGCATAACAGCTGCTTCATGTATGGCCTGGAGTTTATGAACGCCATTCTCCTTTAACTGGTTCGCAAATTCAACCATCATGATTCCATTTTTTGTTACTAGCCCGATGAGCATAATCATTCCTATCTGTGAAAAGATATTCAGCGTCTGGTTAAAATACCATAAGGAGAATAACGCCCCCGACAAAGCAAGTGGTACCGTTAGCATAATGGTGATGGGGTCGATAAAACTCTCGAATTGCGCCGCGAGCACCAGATATATGAGTACCAAAGCAAGCACAAATGCAAAAAGAATGTTGGATGAACTCTCAGCGAAATCCCTCGACGAACCGGTGAGTGCAGTAGAAAAAGAATCATCGAGTAGTTTTTTAGAAATCTTTTCCATCTCCGCAATACCATCACCAATGGTTCTTCCAGGAGCCAGCCCTGCTGAAACAGTTGCACTCATATACCTGTTGTAATGGTACAATTGCGGAGGACTACTCACCTCTTCCACCATCACTACATTATCCAGTTGAACGAGATCGCCGGTTTTATTTCTGACATAAATAGATTTCAAATCCAGTGTTTCATCCCGGTTTGCACGGTCGAATTGTCCGATTACCTGATACTGTTTTCCGTTCATCGGGAAATAACCGAATCGCTGTCCGCTCAATGAAAGCTGGAGTGTTTGCGCAATATCCATCACACTTACTCCAAGCGCCCGGGCCCTGTCACGATCAATCGTAATTTGCAATTCAGGGCGATTGAATTTAAGGTTAACATCGGAACCAAGAAAAACGGAATCCTTATTTACTTCCGCCATGAATTTCGGCAATACGTCTTTCAGCTTTTCAAAATTCGGTGCCTGAATAACGAACTGCACAGGCAATGTACCACGCGGTCCGCCGCCGGCTGAAATTGATTGTTCCTGAATAAAAAATGTGCGCGCTTCAGGAAGTTTACGTGCAGCAGCAGAAACATTGTCAACGATTTGCTGCTGCGTTCGTTCGCGTTCACCCGGATCTGTAAGCATGACTCGACCGAATCCTGTGTTCACAGCTCCTGAACCCGAGAAGCTCGGTGCTGTTACGGTTAGTATAATCCTTTTCTCAGGAACAGAATCATTAACCATTTTGCTCAGCTTGTCCATGTAATGATCCATAGATTCATACGATGTTCCTTCAGGTGCTGTCGAAATAATCCGAAACCAGCTTCTGTCTTCCAGTGGTGAAAGTTCGCTTTGCAATAAAGAACCTATCCAGAATATTAAAATCACTGAAGCTCCTAAAATTCCCCAGCCCAGCCATCTGCGTTTCATGAAATTCCCCAGTGAGTTTCTGTAACCACTCATCATCCTTTCAAAGAATGGTTCAGTCATTTCATAAAACTTACTGTGTTTCCTGTTCGTTCTCAGCAAGCGGGCATTCAGCATAGGTGTAAGCGTGAGCGAAACAAATGCTGATATCAGTACAGCCCCTGCAAGCACAACACCAAACTCCCTGAACAACCTTCCCACAAACCCCTGAAGGAAAATCACAGGCATAAAAACTGCTGCCAGGGTAATGGAAGTAGAAACAACAACAAAGAAAATTTCCTTCGTGCCTTCATGAGCAGCCTGAAAAGGATTCATCCCTTTCTCCACTTTTTTGAAAATATTTTCTGTTACTACAATACCATCGTCAACTACAAGTCCGGTGGCAAGTACGATGGCCAGCAACGTGAGTACATTAATAGAAAATCCGAAAAGGTACATGATGAAAAATGCACCAATGAGAGAAACGGGAATGTCAATGAGCGGACGCAAAGCTATGATCCAGTCCCGGAAGAAAAGGTAGATGATAAGTATAACGAGGATGATGGCGATGAGTAGCGTTTCCTTTACTTCACTGATGGATTTCTTCACAAACTTTGTATTGTCCAACGCCATTCCCAGTTTGTAATCAGCAGGAAGTTCCTTCTGAATCTGTTCCACCCGCTTGTGAAACTCATCGGCAATATCAATATAATTGGCGCCCGGCTGAGGAACTACGCCACATCCCACCATCGGCACACCGTTATTTTTCAGGTTCGTTTCTTCCACCTCAGGACCAAGCACAGCATAACCTACATCACGCAAGTGAACGGTTTTATCTCCGGAATTGGAAAGGATCAGATTATTGAACTCAATTTCATTCATCAACCGGCCCTTGGTTTTCACAATTAATTCGGTGGTATTGCCTTCGATTTTTCCTGTGGGCAACTCTACACTTTCACGGTCAAGCGCATTTTTAACATCCAGTGGTGTTAATTTGAAAGCGGCCATTTTAGCAGGATCGAGCCATATGCGCATGGCAAATCGTTTTTGCCCCCAAATCTGTATTGTGCTTACCCCCGGAATCGTTTGTAATCGTTCGGAGATTACATTCTCTGCATAGTCACTCACTTCAAGTTGAGTTCTGCTTGTGCTTTCCAGGGTAAGAGAGAGAATGGCGTCGGAGTTGGCGTCACTTTTTGTTACGATGGGCAGGCCGTCAATGTCCTGTGGTAGCTGACGTACTGCCTGTGAAACTTTATCACGTACATCATTGGCAGCGGCTTCAAGGTCGGCGTCGAGGTTAAATTCTACTGTGATGGAACTTGAGCCCAGGTTACTTGCAGAGGAAATTGTACGTACACCGGCAATACCATTGATTGCTTTTTCGAGCGGTTCTGTAATCTGCGATTCAATGACATCAGCGTTGGCGCCGGTATAATTGGTGCGAACGGTGATTACAGGTGGATCAATAGATGGAAATTCCCGGACGCCAAGAAAAGTATATCCTATTCCTCCGAATAAAATAATTACCAGCGACATAACGATGGCAAGTACGGGACGGTTTATGCTTACTGAAGATAGATTCATTTAGAAATTCTCAATGCATAATTCACAATGCACGATGCTGAATAATAAAATGATAAAAAACAACGTATACTTTGCATCAAATTTATGTTTTCAAAGATGAATTTATGAATTGTAAAATTTATTTTAATTTACAGAAGTCAGTTTAACAGCAACACCGGGTCTCAGAGACATCATGCCCGTAATTATCACAGTATCATTTTCATTGAGGCCATTTGTTATCTGAATCGTGGAATCGTTTCTCATCCCCGTTTCAACTTTAACAGCAGCTGCTTTTCCATCCTGATAAACAAAAACCTGCTTCCCTTTTAATATCGGAATGATTGCTTCTGATGGAATCATCAACGCTTTATTTATGGTACCCAGGTGTAAAGTAATTTTTGCAAATGCTCCCGGTAATATTTCACCATTGGCATTTGGACAAAGAGCACGGATATGAACGGTACGGGTTACAGGATCCACCTTGGGTTCAGTTGCATATATTGTCCCTTTATATGCTCTTGTGTTATCCCCGGAAACAAAAGAAATTTCGTCTCCTTTCTTAACCAGCGATGCATATTTCTCCGGAATGGAAAAATCAATTTTTACAGGATCTATTTGTTGCAATGAAGCGATCAAAGTCTGTGGTGTTACATAACTTCCTTCACTCACCGTTTTCAAACCGATAAGTCCGCTGAAAGGAGCGTGGATTTCAGTTTTTGCAAGTTGTGCAGAGAGCAAATCGCGGTCAGCTTTACGTGCATCGGCGACATTTTTTAACCCTTCAAATTCCTCCGCACTGATCCCTTTCATCTCCACCAATTTCTCATTTCGTTTTATGCGGTCTTCTGCGAGTTTAATATCCAGATCTGTTTTGAGTAGCTGAGCACGAATGTCGGCATCATTAATTTTTATCAGCAACTCACCTTTATTCACTTTACTTCCTTCTTTAAATAATATCTGCATTAGTTTTCCCGGCATTTCAGGATGCAGTTCTACTTCCTCATTTGCTATTATGCTCCCTGTTGCATAAATATCCTCGATAACCACAGAACCCCTCACAATGTAACCTGAAACAGGCACGGACGGGGCATTACTACCGGCTGAAGGAGATTTCATAGCAGTGGAGGGTATGAAAATAAATTTGATGAGAAGAAGTACGGCGATGATTAATACAATTACAAGCAGCGTGCGCAGGCTTTTCATATAAAAGAATTAAGGAATGGGGTAAAGTTACAACATGAGACTACACCGAAAAGTTTTTAAACCCTGAAATTTATTGCGGATAAAAATCCGTATTTTATTTATTCCGCCCGAGCATGAATAACTTTCCCATTTCCGCTGCAACAATGCAGACAATGTCATGCTTATAATCTTTTGTGAGGACCATCATCATGGCCATTGCTATATTCCACAACTTCATTAAAGGTCGGCCGGAAGTTTTTTGCTATCCAAAATATTAATATACCTTTTGCCTGAGGACTTGAAAAAAAATCCTCCTACTTCCCACCTTCCCCGGGGCCATTGCCAAAGCCATTATTCTCACCTTGTTTGAGGTCGTCATTTTTGATTTTCTTCTTCCGCTTGGACCCAAAATCCATTTGCCCAAAACGATAATCAAAATTCACACGTACTCCGGGAAAGAATATTTTATTATCGGAGGTATTTGAAAAGTTTGCTCCCTCGTATTTACTTTTAAAATGAATGTAAGGCGTTGCAAAATTATCCAGTCCGAAACCGAAACCGCCTTTCTTGTTTTTAAACTCGCGGCGTCCGCCCACAGTATAATAAAAAAACGAAGTGGTATATCCCTGCACAGAATATCGCGGACCATTAAATGTACCAAAAGCCTGCAGCGTATAACGGTCATTGATCTTGAGGGTGCTGAAGAGATTGACGTTGTAATTTATCGCCGAGTTTTTTGCAGGTAATTCCGGACGATTACTTTTTACTTCATAGTAATATACGTTGGTATTGATTGAAACGGATAAACCACGGTAACGAATATTGGCTCCTACACTCACGCCATCAGAAGTATTTTCGCCGATATTATCATACGTAGTTTCATATACCTGTCCGTTAAGAATACTGTATTGTTCGATGGCATTTTTTGTAAAGCGATGGAAGGCCGTGATGTTGACAGAACCTTTACTTTTAAAAAAAGAATAACCCAGTTCAAACGCATGACTGGTTTCAGCATCCAGATGCGGATTCCCATATGTTATTTTGAACGGATCATTGGTATTGCGGTACGGATTCAACAGGTCCATAGACGGCCGCTGTATGCGTTGTGTATAGCTCAACTTGAACTGGTATTTGTCTTCCCTGAATGAAAATGTTGCACTTGGAATCACATTGTTGTAGCTTCCATTAAACCTGGTAGTATCCGAATCCTGATCACCTTTCAGTTCCGTTTGTTCAAACCGCGCACCAACTTTGAAACCGAATTTTTTCAGACTCAGTGCGCCAACGGCATAAGCGGCATAAATATTCTGGTCGTAGTTGAAAGCTGATACGTTACTTGATTCAGGAAATCCTGAAGCCGGAAAAGAGATTGCTGTCTTGGAATCGCTGGTCACATTGCGGACAAGGGCTTTGGCACCGGTCTCCAGCGTAAATTTTTTTGAGAATGGATTTGTAAAATCTGTTTGAAGTGTGGTCTCCCTGTTCACGTTTTCATTATTACTCAACTCAAAAGAATTCCCTGTCGGGGGCTGCAGGTTGTTTCTTTCCACGTTATAATCAGTAATATCTGTATTGTTGGAATGTTGAAGTGTAATTGTCCAGTCCCTGTCCTGATTTTCAAAAAACCTGCGGTATTCCAGCAGGGCATCATAGCCAATGTTATCTGTGTTCACTTTACTTGATGCATCAAAAAGATTTTCCCCGTTGAGGTAATTTGAGTTTTCTGATTTCACGCGCTGATAAAAACTATAATATTCAAGCGCCGTGCTAATTGTATTCTTACTTGTAACGTCAATATCTGTTGTCCATTTGATATAAGGTCCCATACCGGTAAGACTGTTGGGGCCATCCTGAAGAAGGGTGAGCGTAGTAGCGGAATCGGTGGTGATCCGTGTATTTGTGAGGCTGCCCCTTCCATGGTATCCGGAGCCCCCGATGCTGAGGCCCGAACCAAAGCGGCCGTTTTTATAATTGATATCTCCATAGAGGTTGCTGGATCGTGTTCCTGCGCCAATATTGACCGAACCGTTTGTCCCCGCCATGTTCTTCCGTTTTGTAATAATATTAATAATGCCACCCGTACCTTCCGCATCATATTTTGCAGAGGGGCTTGTGATGACTTCCACTCTTTCAATTTCATCGGCAGGAATTAATTTCATCGCAATATCAATGGACCCGGCCAGGATGGATGACGGCTTGTTGTTGATCAGAATCTTTACATTTTGCGTGCCCTGCAGCATCACTTTTCCATCCAGGTCAACGGTAACCATCGGAACCTTGCGCAATACATCGCCTGCATTACCACCTTTTGACGTGAGGTCTTTGCTGGCGTTATAAACAAGCTTGTCAATTCTTGTCTCGATCAGTGATTTTTCGCCCTCCACTGTCGCTTCTTTCAACACTTTATTTTTCGGAGACATGAATACGTTTCCAATAGCCACCGAATATTTTTTTTCAGTTATCTCCAGCGAATCGACAGTCTGAGCTTCAAAACCGAGGAAGCTGACAACAATCTTGTACGTGCCAGTTTTCAGATTTTTAAACTTGAAAGATCCGCGCCCATCGGTAACGGTGCCGTCCATCGGCAATTCAATTCCCGAATGATACAGGCTGATATTTGCAAATTCAACAGGTTCCCGGGTTTCATTTTCGAGGATCTTCCCTGATATTTTTCCATCCCAGATGCGTTCTGTTCCCGGGGTTATTCTGCTCACGCCATTGACTTGCGCCATGGAAGTGGAAATAAAAATCAGTTGGACAAGGAATAAAAGAGGAAGTGATTTCATCGGTACATTTTAAAAGCCGACGAAAATACAAACATAATTTTAGAAGATGAAAAGACCAAAGGCGGGGTGGGAAAAGTTGAAATAATATTTGATGATTTACCTATAGGCCTGAGCCATGATAGGAGTAATTCTGTGGCCTACCTTCGCTTAATGGGCGATCAGGTCAGTGGGGAGAATTACACTAATTTAACAGAAATAAATGTTCAACTTATTGGGGGCTGAGACAGCCTTATTTCTTCTATACTAACAGAGCATTGGCAAAATGTTCTGAGAGACAAAACAATAAAAATAATTATGCAAATAAAAAGCTTCATGTTTTCGAATTAAAAAAACTATTTGAAGTCAATAGAGTGAAAATTTAGTAAATGTAAATAAATTCCTTAGTAATCATAATACACATTTGACTAAGGAAAAAATAAAACAATTCTTCTCTTAGAATTAGAGTATCAATTGGCAAAAAATACAAGCACCTGCAATAAATAATATCCGTTCAATTTACTTTAAAGAAATTGATTTTATAGAGAGATGTGCGGTTCTGGATTTTGCTCTAACAAAATAATACGAAATTATTTGCGCAAAACATTCGCAACTAAGAATGAATTTTTTGAGCCAGTAACACTTGAGTTTTCAACGTTGTTTAACTGATTGTTTGCGGTTGATGAACTAATATACATGCTAGTTGGAATACCGCTTACAGAAACAATTGAATTAGTGACTCGGCTTGAATAAGCAAGAGCTTCATCCAATTCAATTGCTATTTTCTCCAAATTTTCCCACAAAAAGTTCGAACTGGGGAACCCCAAGTATACTTGGTGGATTTTATCGACATTAAACGCTGTTTCGTCAGATGAATTTGCTATCAAATTGTTGGAAATTGATGTAATTGCTGAGAATATTGGATTCACTCCCACAGTTCGAAGTGTACCGTTTTCCGGCATGTACTGTAATCCAGAAGGATACACCAGTTTTTGAAGTCGAACCTTACCTGATAAATCAAGCTTTTGCCACATTTCAGGCAAATTTCCAGCATATTGCACCGCACTATCTATATATAAACCCAAGTTCGAAGTGTCCCGGCCCAGGAGTTCCAACTCTGCCGCAATTGCAAGTGTCTTTTGCTTGTGCGCCTCAGAATGCTTTTCAAAAAGTTCCAATGATAGCTTGCCGGTGGCGTGGTTTAGTTCCATCGCTTCCAGTTCATTCTTTAAACGGGTTAATTCATCCTTCATTGGCTTTTCTCGTGTAGATTCGCTTTGATGGAGCATCCGATAGGTTGACACTAGTTGGCTCTTTATAGCCGGCATCAATTCACTTGCCACGGCAAATTGTGAGAGCAAGTCTCCAAATAACTTATGCAGTTTTTTACCGGCCAGATTAACGCAGCACCCTTTGTTGCGACATTTATAATAGACATAAATCTTTTTTACATAAGCAGTCAATGGCAAATCGCATATACCACATCTTACGGTGAACTTTAGCGGTGTTTCCGCATCGTGATTGGTTTTCTTCCATCCGTGCGGTCGCTTATCTAGTACACCGTTAATCATATAAAAGGTAGACAAGTCTATCAGTGCCTCATGCTTTCCTTTAATGATTTCTCCTTCATCCAGAAGCGAGTGTGTTATATAACCGCAATAAAATAAATTACGAAAAATTCTGGTGAGCTGCTTTGCGGTTAAAATTAGTCCCATGGTTTTTAACCTAGCAACGATTTGATTATCGGTTAAATTTTCATTGTCCTTCCAGTAAAAAGCTTGTCGCAGTATTTCGCCTTTCTCAGATATAACATTGTTAATTATCATGGTCATGCGCTTTTTCTCCAGTCACATACCTTTTAAAATAACCAAGCGGCGGATGGTTTATTCATTCGCCTTTACGCATCACTGACGTCAGAATTTTAAATGGAAATTAATTTCCTATTGTTTCCAGCGTAATCATTTTCCAACTGCCCCTTGCCAACTTCCGCTCCGTTTCTCCTTCCTGCTCCCTACTCCTTACTTCTCAACAACGCGTCCCAGCCCTGCGCCATCATCTTCACCACATTTCCGGATTTATCAATGAGGTTCACACCTGCATTTTTATCTGTGATGTGACCGATAATGGAGATGTCAACATGCTCCCTCAGTTTTTCGTAATCGCCCTGTGAAATGGTAAAAAGTAATTCATAGTCCTCGCCACCACTAAGTGCGCAAACCGTAGGATCAAGTCCGAATTCCCTTGCTCTGTCATACGTTTGCGGATCAATCGGAATTTTGTCTTCATAGATATCACAACCACATTCAGAGTTTTTGCAGATGTGCAGAATCTCAGAACTCAGTCCGTCAGAAATATCAATCATTGAAGTAGGTATCACTTTCAACTCGGCAAGTTTTTCGATGACCTCTTTTTGTGCTTCAGGTTTCAACTGCCGTTCGAGTATGTAATCATTCCCGGAAAGATCAGGTTGAATGGTCGGGTTCTCCATGAAAATCTTCTTCTCCCTTTCCAGTATCTGTAAACCGAGATATGCGCCACCCAGGTCTCCGCTCACACAAACAAGATCATGGAGCTTTGCCCCGCTTCGGTAAACTATATTTTCTTTTTTTGCTTTTCCGATAGAAGTAATAGAAATCACCAGCCCCGATTTGGAAGATGTTGTGTCGCCACCAACCAGATCAACACCATATTTTTTACATGCCAGTAACATCCCTGCATAAAGTTCATCAATGGCCTCCATGGAAAAGCGATTAGAAATCCCTAACGCCACAAGAATTTGTTTCGGAATGGCATTCATTGCATAAATATCGGATAGGTTAACCACTACGGCTTTGTATCCAAGGTGCATCAAAGGATGAAATGCAAGGTCAAAATGAACTCCTTCAATGAGCATATCGGTGGAGACGACGGTCTGGTAATCAGTGAAATCAATTACTGCTGCGTCATCACCAATTCCTTTTATACTTTCTTCATTCTCAAGATGAACCGATTTTGAAATTTGTTCTATGAGCCCGAATTCTCCAAGGTCACTCAGTTCAGTTCTGTTATTTTTATCTTCAAACATGTCATTTATTTTGGACTGCAAACCTGCATGATTTTTTTCAAAGGAAAAACTATAGGTTGAAAAATGTCATTACTTAAACTTTTTAAAAATCGCTTGATGTAAATAGTTGGTTTTTGAACCTTAGTTTTCCAAACTATTAATGCTGAAAACTGTTGACATGACTGGAAAAACAGCATTTTATTTGCCAAACCCCCACTCAAACCTTATCTTTGCACCATAATTATCAAGGAGTTAGAAAAATGATCACTGTAACAGAAAGAGCGAAAGTTAAAGCATTGAATCTCATGCAAGAAGGCCAAAAACCGGAGGACGCATTCATCCGGGTTGGGGTCGAAGGCGGAGGATGTTCAGGCCTTACCTACAAACTGGAATTCGACAACCAGATGAAGCCCGATGATAAGATCTTTGAAGACAGAGGAATGAAGATCGTCTGCGACAAAAAAAGTTTTCTATACCTGATAGGCACGGAACTCGATTTTACTGACGGCCTCAATGGCAAAGGCTTTCAATTCAATAATCCAAATGCATCACGGACTTGTGGCTGCGGAGAGAGTTTTTCTGTGTGATTTTTTTTTGCCCAAACAATAACTTTAGAAGAATTCTAAATAAGGATGTCAGAGGATTTAAAAATACTTGATGAAGTAACGCAAGGCGAATACAAATGGGGATTCGTCAGCAATATCGAAAGCGATAATGCTGCTATTGGTCTTAGCGAAGACACCATTCGTTTCATTTCGAACAAGAAAAATGAACCGCAATGGATGCTTGACTGGAGATTGAAAGCATTTCGTCACTGGCTGACTATGGAAGAGCCCACATGGCCCAATGTTCATTACCCGAAAATTGATTTTCAGAACATCATTTATTATTCTGCTCCCAAAGCAAAACCGCAGTTGAATTCTTTGGATGAACTTGATCCGGAAATTAAAGCAACATTTGATAAACTCGGAATATCACTTGAAGAACAAAAACGTTTGAGCGGAGTTGCCGTTGATGCGGTGATTGACAGCGTTAGTGTAAAAACTACCTTCCGTGATGAATTAAAAAAACTCGGAATTATCTTTTGTTCTTTCAGTGAAGCAGTGCAGGAACATCCTGAACTGATCAAAAAATATTTAGGATCTGTCGTTCCGATGACGGATAATTTTTATGCCGCACTCAACAGCGCCGTTTTCAGCGACGGGTCATTTTGTTATATCCCGAATGGGGTACGTTGTCCGATGGAATTGTCAACTTACTTCAGAATTAATTCAGCAGGAACAGGACAGTTTGAAAGAACACTCATCATTGCCGAAGAAGGCGCTTATGTAAGTTACCTCGAAGGTTGCACTGCTCCCATGCGTGATGAAAATCAGTTGCACGCTGCAGTGGTAGAAATCTATTCGCATAAAGATGCGCAGGTAAAATATTCTACGGTACAGAACTGGTATCCCGGAGATAAAAATGGTAAAGGCGGAATCTACAACTTCGTTACCAAGCGAGGAATATGTGCGGGTGAGAATTCAAAGATCAGTTGGACGCAGGTTGAGACAGGAAGTGCCATCACCTGGAAATACCCGAGTGTAATATTGAAAGGAGATAATTCCACCGGCGAATTTTATTCTGTAGCTGTAACCAATAATATGCAGCAGGCCGATACGGGAACAAAAATGATTCACATCGGAAAAAATACGAAGAGTACAATTGTATCTAAAGGAATCAGCGGCGGAAAAAGCAATAACAGTTATCGTGGACTGGTAAAGATTACAAAGAATGCGGAAAACTCGCGCAACTATTCCCAATGCGATTCATTGTTGCTGGGAGATCAGTGTGGCGCACATACGTTTCCTTATTTAGAAGTACATAATAAATCTGCCAAAGTTGAACATGAGGCGACTACGAGCAAGGTAGGCGAGGATCAGATTTTCTATTGCAACCAGAGAGGAATTTCTTCAGAAGACGCAGTGGGACTTATCGTAAATGGTTTCTGTAAAGAAGTGTTTAATGAATTGCCGATGGAGTTTGCAGTGGAAGCGCAAAAATTGCTGGCGATTTCGCTGGAAGGAAGTGTTGGATGAGAAATAGTTCAAAGGTTTAAGAGTTCAATAGTTCAGTAATAATTTGAAATGGCAACCATAAAGAGATTTTATGACCTGGAGGCTTGGAAGAAAGCAAGAAAACTGAATTTAGAAATATATAAAATGACAAGGGCGGGGAATTTTAAAAAAGACTTTGTTCTTGTTGATCAGGTTAGGCGAGCAAGTGTTTCTATTATGGCGAACCTTGCTGAAGGTTTTGGAAGAAAAGGCAATAAAGAATTTTTGCAATTTATTTCAATTGCAGAAGGGTCGTTATGTGAATTACAATCACATCTGTTTATTTCACTGGATGTTGAATATATTTCTGAAGAACTATTTAAAAAAATATTCGAAATAACTGAGGAAACTCAACGAATCATAAATGGCTTAGCGGATTATCTAAGAAACTCAGACCTGAAGGGAATTAAGTACTCCAAATAACTCTTGAACTTCTAAACTCATGAACGGTTGAGCTGAACTATTGAACTTCTGAACCATTAAACTCTTGAACTTATAATATTAATGTTAAAAATTAAAAACCTGGTCGCATCCGTTGAAGGAAAACAAATCCTGAACGGACTCAATCTTGAAATAGGAAACGGAGAAGTACATGCCATCATGGGGCCCAATGGCTCCGGAAAAAGTACGCTTGCTTCTGTACTTGCAGGAAGAGAAGATTATGAAGTGAGTGGCGAAGTCATTTATAACGGAAAAGATCTTTTTGAGCTTTCCCCGGAAGAACGCGCACAGGCAGGGATGTTTCTTGCCTTTCAATATCCTGTTGAAATTGCCGGTGTCAGCAATGCAACTTTTCTGAAACAGGCTGTGAATTCGATTCGACTGGCAAATGGAAAGGAAAAGATGGACTCCAAAGATTTTTTGAAACTGATGAAGGAAAAAATGGCGCTCGTTGAAATGGACAAGACGATGACGCAGCGCAGCGTGAATGAAGGATTCAGCGGAGGAGAGAAAAAAAGAAATGAAATTTTTCAAATGGCTATGCTCGAGCCAAAGTTGTGCGTGCTGGATGAAACAGATTCAGGTCTGGACATTGACGCACTCAAAATTGTTTCCAATGGCGTGAATGCCTTGCGTAACAAAGAGCGTTCATTTATAGTCATTACCCACTACCAGCGCTTACTCGATTATATTGTTCCTGATTTTGTACATGTATTATACAACGGTAGAATTGTAAAGAGCGGTCCGAAAGAATTGGCTCTGGAACTCGAAGAAAAGGGATATGACTGGATCAAGGACGAAGTAATAGCATAACACAGGGAATGACATCAACGGCAGAAACATATTTAGAGAAGTACAAGGCAATTCAGCAACGGGAATTTCCTTTGCTGCAGGATAAAGCCATGGAGCATTTTTCGCGGATGGGATTTCCGACTTCAAAAAATGAAGAGTGGAAATACACCAGCATTGCGCCGATCATCTCCAGGGATTATTCTTATTCTCTTCCGGAAAACAAAATTACCAGGGAAGAAATATTAAAACAATTCCCTTTCGTAAATGATGCTTTGTTAGTTGTACTTGAAAACGGGATCATCAATGATGGAGCTTCATCATTAAATAGTGTTCCCGCCGGATTGGAAATCAAAACACTCAGCAAGTCAAAGAATATTCCTGAAGTATTGGCGCATTACAATCAATATGCAGATGTAAAGGATGATGCTTTTTCAGCACTGAACACGGCATTTGCAAATGACGGCTTGGTCCTCTTGGTCAGCAAGAATGCGGTAATTGAAAAACCTGTTTATCTCATTCACGTTTCTTCGTCGAGTGATAAAGCCGTGATTGCTCACCACAGAATTCTGGTTGTGGCAGAAAAAAGTTCTTCTGTTAAGATTTCTCACATCACAGTTTCAAAAACGGAATCCACGGAAACTTTTTCAAACGCCATAATCGAGATTTTTACAGGTGAGAATGCTGCTATTGAATATGATCTGTTGCAGAATGAAAATGAAAAATCATTTCATATTTGCGGCACACACGTTTACCAATCCGCCAACTCTAAATTTTCAATCAACACCGTTGCTTTGGGCGGTAGTATTCTAAAGAATAAACTACACATCAAACTTGACGGACTGAATTGCGAATCCCACATGCATGGTTTATATGTAGCCGGCGGAACACAGCTCATCGACAACCACACAGCAGTATATCATTCCAAACCACATTGCAACAGCAATGAATTGTACAAAGGAATCATCGGTGGAAAAGCACATGGCGTATTCAACGGAAAAATATTTGTAGAGAAAGACGCTCAGAAAACGAATGCTTACCAAAGCAACAAAAATATTTTATTGAGCAACGATGCCGTTGTGAATGCAAAACCACAGCTCGAAATTTTTGCTGATGACGTGAAATGCACCCATGGCGCCACGACAGGACAAATGGATGACGAATCACTTTTCTATTTACGATCGAGAGGTATTAATGAGAGCGATGCTAAAGCACTTTTGAATCTGGCTTTTGCAAATGACATTTTAAACAATATTTCACTCGTAGATTTACGAAATTATATTTCGGGCCTGGTCGAAACCAAACTGAAGAGAGCGGAATACTAAGTTTGTTTTTCGTGCCGGGTAGTTTTGAACCGGTACTATTTGATCTGCTGATCTGTGGAACTTATTCCATTAAACTCTTTTATCTTTGCGGAAAATATCAAGGATGAAATTTATTCTTCAACTCATCATCAGCGCATTGGCCGCTATCGTTACTTCAAAGATTCTCCCCGGTGTTCACATTGAAAATGGCCTTACTGCAGTAATCGTGGCAGCAGTGCTTGCTTTTCTGAATGCCATCGTAAAGCCGGTACTTGTAATTCTAACCATTCCCATTACTGTTTTTACACTGGGAATATTTTTGGTCGTCATCAATGCATTCATCATTTTACTCACTGCAAAAATTGTGGATGGATTTCATGTGGATGGATTCTGGGTTGCTTTGATTTTTAGTTTGCTGCTTTCATTGGTAAGTTCCGTTTTTGAATCACTGGCAAACCGCAATGGCGGGAAGGGGAATTGAATGATTTTATTTTGCACCGACGTATAATGGCTTCTTAGAAAATGCTTTTCTAGTCCTTATCCTTTTCATCGGGTATTTCACCGCTTCATCATGCTTTTATCCCTGTTCGGTAACATTAATTAACTGCTGCTGGCAATATGGCTAACTTTGCGCACTAAATTTAAAACAGTTAATCAAAATATAAAATAGCAAGTTAATTTTCTTTGTAATACAGTTTACACATGGTTTTAAAAGGAATAAAAACACTTAAATAATATTTAGATGAAAAAGATAATATTGATATTAATACTTGAAGTTTTATTTGCAACTGCACACTCGCAAATGTCCCCCAACTGGAAATTCCTTCGCAGTTCAAACACCGGCATTGGAGGTGATTTTGTGCAGACTATTGAAATAGACCGTTTCGGAAATAAATGGACGGGTGGCTACATGCCTTTCTGGAGCGAGGGAAGTGTTGCACGATTTAATGATACTGTGTGGACTAACTGGAGCAACTTTGAAGGGTATATGCCTGCCGATAGAATATATGATTTAGCATTTGATAACAACGATGGTTTATGGGTAGCAACAAACGGTGTTGGAAATGGAGTAGCTCATGGCGGCATCTCACATTACGATGGAACAACATGGACAAGTTACACAACAGCAAACTCACCATTGCCGGGTGACGATATGCGTGGAATTTGTGTTGACCATAACAACAATGTATGGGCTACTTTTTATAATGTTTCAACAGGACAAGGTGGTGTTTCTAAATTTAATGGTACAACTTGGACTATATACACACCCGGTAATTCTAATTTACAATCAGGTGTAGTAGATAAAATAGATGTGGATGCACAAAACAACATTTGGATTGGCTGCAATTTAGGGTTGATAAAATTTGATGGATTAAACTGGATCCTATTCAATACTTCTAATTCAGGAATCAGCAATAACAATGTTACGGATGTTGAATACGATGCAAGTACCAATAAAATTTATGCAGCAACAGGAGCAGCAGTTGATATTTATGACGGAACTAACTGGACACATTTTAACAGCAGCAATTCTCCGCTTTCATCGTCTGGTATTTGGTCAGTAGATGCACGAAACGACAGTGTAATTGTTACAACTGTTGGTGGCAGTTATCTCACTTATATTTATGATGGCACCACATGGATTACACATCCCGAAAGCGACCATACTTATGATTCACGGATTGACCTTGATGGAAATTTTTGGATTTGCGGAATTGGTTTTGTTGAGAAATACGATGGCACTTCATGGACAAGATATACACGATACAATACAGGTCTTACTACTTATTTTTTAGACCGACTCTTTATTGATTCTAAAAACAGAAAATGGTTTGGTACAAATGACAATGCAGGAATGAGCATGTTTGACTGCCCGGTGTGGGAAGATTATGGTTTATACAATAGTGGATTGTGGCCCATGCCACTCACGCTTGGTAACAATGGCTCGTCTGCAACCGAAGATATTTTTGGAAACATCTGGATGAGTTATTATGCCGGTGGAATTGTGAAAATTCCAAATGGCGATGTACACAACTCCGGTGCATGGGTGGCGTGGCAGGCAGGAGTTGTGCCGAATGCAACCTGCCAGATTATTGCTGCCGATAGTAGCGGTGATGTGTGGGCTGAAGGTGGTTGCGGACTGGCAATTCGGTACGACCATCTCACCGGCAATTGGATTCAGTATAACTTATACAATATGGGTTTGCCTTGCGGAAGCAATAACTACATGTATGCAATTAATCAAAACCCAAATAACAACGAGGTTTGGTTTTGCACGCAAGCTGGTATAGCAATTTATGATTCTGTAACATGGACCATCAAATCACAATCAAATGGCGGCTTGCCTTTTCAGGGTCAGTATTATGATGTGGCTTTCGATTCGCAAAACAACGCATGGGTGGCATCAGACAGTGGTTTATTAAAATTAACTGGTGCAACATGGACACTTTTTAATGAAGCAAATTCGCCACTCATTGCAAATCATATAAACTCGTTAACTATTGATTCGAATGATGTGCTTTATATCTCTTCGAGTAATATTTCTACGGCTCCTTATTATGGAGGTATAAACACATTTGATGGAGTGAGCACATGGCAATCTTACGCTTACGGAAGTTCTCCATTACCACATTACCAATTAGGACAAGTTGAATTAGATAAACTCGGCAACCTTTGGATTACAAGTGCATCCGAAGGAGCAGTTATTTTTAACCCCAACGATGTGCAAGGTTGGGAGTGTATGGATAAGACATTGCAAATGGGTGTAACAACAGGAATACAATCAGCAATTGTCAATTCAGTAAATAGTTTTTCTGTTTCTCCCAATCCATTTGTTACATCAACAACTTTGGAATTTAATTTATCCGAAACGAAGGGCACTTCAATCTTAATTGCAGATGTGATGGGAAGAATTGTAAAGACAATTTCTGTGAAATATCTTCCATCAGGAAAAAATAAAATCACCATTGATTTATCAGAATTGAATACGGGGATTTACTTCTGTAAAATATATTCAATGAAAAATATTCAATCAATAAAACTCATTAAAAATTAAACACAATGAAAAAGACATTACAAATTTTGTCACTCATTACTTTTATTTCTATATCAGTATTTGCACAAATACAAGACCCAAACTGGAAATACATCAGACCAACCAATACCGGTTTTGGTGGCGACTATTTCCGTAACATTGAAGTTGACCAATGCGGTAATAAATGGTCAGGTGGTTATCTTCCATTTT